>JBGUUQ010000035.1:0-28635 GCA_045133615.1 Muribaculaceae bacterium
TGAAGGTCGAAATAACGAAGAAAACGTTAATTAAGTGGTATACTTTTCAATTATTATAGTGGTATACTTTTCGATTACTATCTACATCTCGTCAAGCCGACAAGAATCAGGGTGGATTGAAATTACTGTTCAGCCGTCCGTTTGCAACCGTATTGGTGCTCGGTATCATCATCGCTGTATTCCAGCAATGGAGCGGCACCAACGTGATATTCAACTACGCTCAAGAAATCTTTGCCAACGCCGGTTACGACCTCGGCGAGATGTTATTTAATATCGTGCTCACAGGCATCACCAACGTCGTTTTCACTTTCGTAGCCATATACACAGTCGACAAACTCGGACGACGCAAACTCATGCTCATCGGAGCCGGTGGACTCGCCGTTATCTACGCTATACTCGGTACATGCTACTACCTCAACGTGACAGGATTCTTTATGGTAATCCTCGTCGTGGCAGCCATCGCCTGCTATGCAATGACTCTCGGACCGATAGCATGGGTACTTATCGCCGAAATATTCCCCAATCGCGTACGTTCGGTAGCTGTTGCCACTTGCACATTTGCCCTCTGGGTAGGCAGCTTCTCCCTCACCTACACATTCCCGTTGCTTAACAATGCATTGGGTAGCTACGGCACTTTCTGGATTTATGCCGGAATATGCGCTCTAAGCCTTATCTATTTCATTCGTCGTCTCCCTGAGACCAAAGGCAAGAGCCTCGAACAATTGGAAAAAGAACTCATTAAGAAATAAGAATCAAACAAACCGAACAAACATCTATGGTAAAAGCATGGAAAGAAAAAGTGGTTATCCCCACCTATGAAGTGGGGAAACCCGAAAAGAACCCTATCTTCCTTGAAAAGCGCGTGTATCAAGGTTCAAGCGGTGTCGTTTACCCCTATCCGGTAATCGAATCCATCGCCAACGAAAAGACCGACAAAGAGTACAACGCCGTTTTCATCGAAAACGAATATATCAAAGTAATGGTACTTCCCGAACTTGGCGGTCGCGTGCAGATGGCGTACGACAAAATCAAACAACGCCATTTCGTCTACTACAACCACGTCATCAAGCCCGCTCTTGTAGGGCTTGCCGGTCCGTGGATTTCCGGAGGTATCGAATTCAACTGGCCGCAACACCACCGCCCCTCGACATTCATGCCTGTCGATTGCGACATCGAAGAGCATGAAGACGGCTCAGTGACCGTATGGGTCAGTGAAATGGAGCGCATGTTCCACCAAAAAGGAATGGCAGGCTTCACACTCCGCCCCGGTTGTGCATATCTCGAAATCAAGGGTGTACTCTACAACCGCACCGATGTGCCTCAAACATTCCTTTGGTGGGCAAATCCAGCCGTTGCCGTCAACGACCACTACCGCTCGGTATTCCCACCCGACATCAACGCCGTATTCGACCATGGGAAACGTGCCGTAAGCTCATTCCCCATTGCCACCGGCACATACTACAAAATGGACTATTCTGCCGGTGTCGATATCGCCAACTACAAAAACATTTTCGTCCCCACCTCATATATGGGAGTAAATTCAAAATACGACTTTGAAGGCGGTTATGAATTCGACACCCAAGCAGGCATGCTCCATGTAGCAAGTCACCACGTATCTCCCGGCAAAAAGCAATGGACTTGGGGTAACGGCGATTTCGGACGCGCATGGGATAGGAATCTCACCGATGAAGACGGTCCATATATCGAATTGATGGCCGGTGTATATACCGAAAACCAACCCGACTTCTCTTGGCTTCAGCCTTACGAAGAGAAGGAATTCACCCAATACTTCCTCCCCTACCGAGAACTCGGTGTGGTGAAAAATGCCAACAAAGACCTACTCCTCAACATCGACCCCGTAGATGGCGGAAAAGTTCACCTCAAAATTTTCGCCACTTCGGCACAAGAAATCAATGTTATTCTTCGCGGAGACGACGGACGAATCTATTTCAACGGACAATTTTCGGTAAGTCCTGAAAAAATCCTCGAAGAGACCATCGATGTTGAAGGCACTCCTTTCGATGCCATCACTCTCGATATCGAAAAATCAGGACGTACTGTTCTTTCGTGGCATGCCGAACCCGACGAAATACGTCCAATTCCCGATGCCGCAGAAGCAGCATTGTCGCCGGAAGACACAAAAACCAACGAACAACTGTTCCTCACCGGTCTTCATCTTGAGCAGTATCGCCACGCAACATATAGCCCCGTAGACTACTACGAAGAAGCCCTTCGCCGCGACCCGCTCGACGTACAGTGTAACAATGCTCTCGGATTATGGTATATCCGGAAGGGGCGTTTCGATGTAGCCGAAAAATACCTCACCACTGCGGTGAAAGTATTGCAAAAACGTAATCCGAATCCATACAACGGCGAACCCATTTATAATCTTGGCGTCGCACTCAAATATCAAGGACGCATCGACGAAGCCTACGCTCGTTTCTATAAATCCACATGGAACGGAGCATGGCAAGATGCCGGCTATCTCGCATGTGCACAAATCTCGACCATGCAAGGACGCAACGACGATGCTCTTTACGAGGCCGACCGTTCTTTGATACGCAATTGGCACAACCACAAAGCCCGCGCGCTAAAAGCCGCTATACTCTACCAAATGGGGCGCATCGACGATGCATCGACATTCATCGACGAATCTCTCGCCATTGACCGTTTCAATTACGGTGCTCTCTACATCAAGTATCTCATCACCAAAGACGAAACGGTCCTCACTCGCTTGATTAGCTTGATGCGCGACGATGCTCATAATTACGATGAGATTGCTCTCGACTTCTGTGCTGCCGGATTTTGGGATATTGCCGATTCATTATGGCAAATCGCAATCGATTGCAAAGCCACCACCCCGATGACATTCTACTATCTCGGTTGGTGCCGACTCTGCGCTGGCAATATCGATGCCGCAGAATCCACATTCTCTCTTGCGGCACAACAATGTCCCGACTTCTGTTTCCCGAATCGTCTTGATGCCGTTGTTGCACTCAATGCCGCCCTCTCCGTCAATCCCGACGACCACCGCGCACTTTACTATCTCGGCAACCTCTACTACGATAAGCGTCAATACGACATCGCTATCGATGCGTGGACTAAATCGGCAGAACTCAATCCGGAATTCCCGACCGTATGGCGTAATCTCGCCTTAGGATGTTTCAACAAACGCAACGAGGAAGAGAACGCCGTTGCTTACATGGAAAAAGCATTCACCCTCGATATTACCGATCACCGCATCCTGATGGAACTTGACCAACTCTACAAGCGTCTGCGTCGTCCGCATGCCGACCGCCTCGCATTGCTCCGCACGCATCACGAATTGGTCGAACAGCGCGACGACCTCGTACTCGAAGAGATTACCCTCCTCAACCAACTCGGCCAACATGAAGAAGCCAAAGCCATCCTCGACTCTCATATCTTCCACCCGTGGGAAGGCGGCGAAGGCAAAGTGCCAATGCAGTATCAGACCGCACGAGTTGAACTTGCAAAGATTGCCATTGCCGAAGGTAGATACACCGATGCCATATCACTCCTTGAAGAGTGTCTCGAATATCCCCACCACCTTGGCGAGGGAAAACTCTATGGAGCGCAAGAAAACGACTTCTACTATTTCCTCGGGCAAGCCTACGAAGCCCTCGGCAATGCCGACAAAGCCCGTGAATGTTATGAGCTAGCCACCATTGGTCCGACAGAACCGGCAGCAGCTCTCTACTACAACGATGCCAAGCCCGACAAGATTTTCTACGCTGGTCTCGCATTCCGTGCACTCGGCGATGAGAACAAAGCCCGCAGCTATTTCAATCGCCTTGTCGATTATGGCAAACAGCACCTACACGATGTTGTCAAAATGGACTATTTCGCAGTTTCTCTCCCCGACTTGCTGATTTGGGAAGACGACCTCCAACTTCGCAATCGTATTCATTGTCTTTACATGCTTTCTCTCGGCAATGCCGGATTAGGAAACATCAAGAAATCCCACGAATACCTCGAAGAGGTCAAATCTCTCGACATCAACCATCAGGGAGCGCAATCGTTAGATAGCCTATCAACATATAATCGAGTATGAAATCCTTGTGTTCAAGAGTTATGTCGCCAATCGGCGACATAACTCTTATTTCTTTGACCAATCGGCCCGGAGCTTCTGTCACATTATCAAGCCTCGGAGCGGGAATCGTCGGCATAAAAGTGCCTGACCGCAACGGACATCTCGACGATGTAGTCCTCGGATATGCCAATCCCGCTGACTACATAAACGACGGTCCGTGTGCCGGCAAAACCCTCGGTCGCTACGCCAATCGCATATCAAATGCCCGATTCATCCTCAATGGCAATACCTACCGGCTGCCACAAAACGACGGAGCAAACTCACTGCATGGTGGGATAAACGGATTCATGAACCGAATATGGGACGTCGAAACCTCCGACGCCAAGGTTATATTCAGCTACACATCTGCCGATGGAGAAGAGGGTTATCCGGGCCAATTGAAAGTAACCGTTACATACGAGTGGACCGACGATTGCCGATTGATAATAACGTTTAATGCCGTTACTGATAGTCCGACAATCATCAATCTTACCAACCACGCATATTTCAACCTCAACGGCGAGGATTCCGGCAGCATATTCGACCATACGCTGCATCTATATGCGTCATCCTATCTGCCTGTCGATTCTTGCCACATCCCGACCGGCGAAATAGCCCCCACCTGTGGCACTCCGATGGATTTTTCCACCCCAAAGAAAATAGGGCACGACATCAACGCCGATTTTGACGCGGTAAAAATCGGTCGTGGGTATAATCATTTTTGGATTCTCGACGGAGATTACACCGGCGAATTAAAAAAAGGGGCTGAACTTTTCTCCGAAAAAAGCGGTCGCTTGCTCGAAGTCTACACCACTCAACGGGGAATACAGATTTACACCGGCGGATGGCTTAACGACAGTCCCAAAAGCCACAGCGGGCGCAGCTACAACAATCACGACGGAGTGGCGCTTGAATGTCAGGGATTTACCGATGCGCCTAACCACCCGAACTTTCCTTCTCAAATCCTCCTCCCCGGAGAAAAATACGACCGGACAATAATCTATCAATTCAAAACAGTATAGCTCGGCTCAGCAGCATATTCCATCAAAATAAGAATTCAAGTGAGACTTCCACCGCCTTTATCTTAATCTGTTTTTTGCACATCTCAATTATTATTTCTAAATTTGATGTCAAAGACTCTCTAAATCTACAAAAAGATGGAAATTACAGCAAGCAACATAATGCTCATAGTGGCCGTGCTACTGTTTTTGAGCGTATTGGTAGGAAAAGCCGGTGGCCGACTCGGTATGCCCGCACTTTTGTTGTTTTTGGGTGTCGGAATGATTGCCGGCATCGATGGTTTCGGACTACAGTTCGACAACGCCGCCATTGCCCAATTCATCGGTATGATATCGTTAAGTATCATCTTGTTTTCCGGTGGTGTCGATACTAAATTCAGCGATATCCGACCGATTATAGGACCGGGGGTAATGCTCGCCACAGTCGGAGTGTTGCTCACTACCGGTATCACAGGAGCATTTATCTACTACATAATGCAATGGCTGATTCCCGAACACGCCTTCGGTTGGACTGAATCGCTTCTGCTTGCTGCTATCATGTCCTCTACCGATTCTGCTTCGGTTTTCTCCATTCTCAATACATCCAAGACCGGATTAAAACAAAATCTCAAGCCCACACTTGAGCTTGAGAGCGGTAGTAACGACCCGATGGCTTATCTCCTTGTCATCATTCTCATCGATATCATTGAGAGCGGAGGAGCAATGGACTCTTCATTATGGTTTCATTCTGCCGGTCTTCTTTGTCAGCAACTCGTACTCGGCGTAATCGGTGGTGTCGCCATTGGCTATGCTTCAGTATGGGTTATAAACCACATGCGAGTATCCAACGAGTTCCTTTACCCCGTAATGGTAATAGCATGCGTATTCTTCGCATTCACGCTTACGGAGGCAATCGGAGGCAACAGCTACCTCGCTGTTTATATTGCAGGATTGGTTGTCGGCAACTGCAAATTATCGCTCAAGCACACCATCACCACATTTTTCGGTGGATTCACTTGGCTCGTGCAAATCATCATGTTCCTTTCACTCGGATTGCTTGTCAACCCGCATGAATTAGTCAAAATCATCATTCCCGGCATAATGCTCGGAATCTTCATGATTGTGTTTGCCCGACCGATTGCCGTATTTATTTCGCTCCTTCCGTTCAGACGATTCACCACAAAAGCCCGTCTCTACATTTCATGGGTCGGACTTCGCGGAGCTGTGCCTATTATCTTTGCCACCTATGCGCTCATGTCGCCAGAGGTCGAGCACGCACGTTTCATGTTCAACATAGTATTCATCATCACCATCCTATCGCTTATTGTCCAAGGCACCACAGTCAACTCCATGGCAGGATGGCTCGGTCTGCGTGCCCCGTATAAAGAAAAGGAATTCAACATCAATCTCCCGGATGAAATATCCGCTGCAATGCAAGAGATGCCGGTCACATCGCAACTCCTTCGCGATGGCGAATCACTTCGCGAAATCCATCTGCCGGCCAACACCCTTGTAATTCTCGTAAAACGCGACGGACAATATCTCGTGCCAACCGGCAACACCCGATTACATCTCGGCGACACACTCCTTGTCATAGCCGAAGAAGAGCAATCACTCCAAGAATTGCTGAATCAGCATATCGAAGCTCACAGCGCCACATGAATCCATATGCCGCCCTGCTCCCATATCAACTCCGTATGAGGCAGCGTCGATAAGATTTTAAACAATTCTCGGTTTTTGTCCCGGTACCCCGTCGTAATGTCAGCCGCTCGTCCTTGCAAATGATAAGATTTGTTTGCACCGCCGACTGCCCGATTCAAAACCACGCTTCTATAGCCACTATTTACCCGTATCGGCATTCCGAGTCGTTCACGGGCGGGGTCAAGCACATTCTCAACAAGCCGAATTAAATTTGCCGTAACATCTCCGCTGGGCACATTGTCAATTCCGCGACGGCGGGCAGTCGCACTCCTTGTCATCTCATCAATAGTAAAATACTTCATAGTCTATTGTTTTTGGAATTTCCCGCAAAACTACGTCAGAAAGACCGACTCATTACGCCATAATATCGCACTTCCATATTCAAATTTGACCGTTTCGACTAATTTCGTTAACTTTGAACTCGAAAAACATCGGCATTTTACTTAATTCTAACATATATTTATTACTATCCTCATTATGAATCTGAAATTCATCACATCGTTTACATTGATGCTGACTGCCATTTGCGCATCGGCTTGGCAGCCGGCCGGCGACAAAATCATGACCCCGTGGGGAGAAAACCTCGACCCACAAAACGTATTGCCCGAATACCCTCGTCCGATTATGAAACGCTCCGAGTGGCAAAATCTCAACGGGCTATGGCAATATGCCGTAGTCGACAAAGGGGCACATATTCCACAATCATATGATGGCGAAATCCTCGTCCCGTTTGCTATCGAATCGGCATTATCCGGCGTCGGACAACGCATTGATGAGACAAAAGAGATTGTCTACCATCGCTCATTCTCTATTCCGACCGCATGGAAAGGACAGCAAATTCTCCTTCATTTCGGTGCAGTAGATTGGAAAGCCGACGTTTGGGTAAACGATGTCAAAGTCGGGAGTCACACAGGAGGCTACACCCCGTTTTCGTTCGACATTACCCCCGCGCTCAACGCAAAAGGCAACAACACCCTTACCGTAAAAGTTTGGGACCCTACCGATAAAGGGGCACAACCTCGCGGCAAGCAAGTTAGCAAACCAAACAGCATCTGGTACACTCCGGTAAGCGGCATCTGGCAAACAGTATGGCTCGAACCTGTCGTACAAAAACACATATCCGACCTCCGCATCACCCCCGACATCGACCTCAACACACTCACTATTGATGCCATCTTGAATGCCCCGTCGGCAAACGACATCGTTGAAGTCAACGTCTACGATAACGGTCGGATTATTGCATCAGGAAAGAGCATCAACGGAGAACCTGTAGAAATAGCAATGCCAGTCGATGTAAAACTTTGGAGTCCCGATTCTCCAAACCTCTACTCTCTCAAAGTGTCACTCAAAAATGCAGGCAAAACACTCGACACCGTCGACAGCTATGCTGCAATGCGCAAATACTCTACTCGTCGCGACTCCGACGGAATCGTCCGTTTGGAACTCAACAACGAGCCTCTATTCCAATTCGGACCTCTTGACCAAGGTTGGTGGCCCGACGGCTTATATACCGCACCGTCCGACGAAGCCCTTGTCTACGACATCCAAAAGACCAAAGACCTCGGATTCAACATGATTCGTAAGCACATCAAAGTCGAACCGGCTCGTTGGTACACACATTGCGACCGACTCGGCATCATCGTATGGCAAGACATGCCAAGTGGCGACAAAAGTCCGTCGTGGCAAAACAAAAAATATTTCGACGGCACCGAATTGAAGCGAACTCCCCAATCAGAAGCCACATATCGAAAAGAGTGGAAAGAAATTATCGACTATCTTTATTCCTACCCATGTATCGGTATATGGGTACCATTCAATGAACGTTGGGGACAATTTAAAACACAAGAAATCGTCGAGTGGACAAAGCTATACGACCCGTCTCGCTTGGTAAATCCCGCCAGTGGCGGAAACCACTACACCTGTGGCGACATGCTCGACCTTCATAATTATCCCGCTCCCGAAATGTACCTGTACGACGCCCAACGCGCCAATGTACTCGGTGAATACGGAGGAATCGGTTATGTAGTCAAAGAGCATCTTTGGGAACCCGACCGAAATTGGGGATATGTGCAATATGCCACATCAAAAGAGGCTACCGATGAATACGTCAAATATGCCGATATTCTCTACAACCTCATTCCCCGCGGTTTCACAGGAGCGGTCTACACACAAACCACCGACGTGGAAATCGAAGTCAACGGACTCATCACCTACGACCGTAAAGTCATTAAACTCGATGCAGCCCGCGTCAAAGCAGCCAACGAGCGTATCGTCCGCTCACTCTCCAAATAAACCGATTCATGGAGGCGCGAAAATGTAGCGCCTCCATTTTTGTTATATTTTATCGTAACAATATCGCAAGACTATACAATATGGAAAATCCGAAAATTGAGAATCAAAATCAAGCCGACGCAAGCCTCAATTTTCAATTTTCAACTTTCGATTTCATAAATCCCACGAGAATTTCGTACCTTTGTCGCTCGAAATTAATTAATTGAAAATTGTCATGCTGAAAAATCTTGTCATAGTAGAGTCTCCCGCCAAGGCAAAAACGATAGAAAAATTCCTCGGAAAAGACTATAAAGTCATGTCGAGCTATGGGCATATTCGCGACCTTCGCAAGAAAAATTTCAGTATCGATATAGAGCACGATTTCGCTCCCATTTACGAGATTCCGGATGACAAAAAAGAACTTGTAAAAGAGTTGAAAAAAGCTGCCAAGACTGCCGAAACGGTATGGCTTGCTTCCGATGAAGACCGCGAGGGAGAGGCTATCGCATGGCACCTTTATGAAGTGCTCGAACTTAAGCCCGACAACACAAAGCGCATCGTATTCCACGAAATCACCAAAAGTGCGATTCTAAATGCGATTGAAAACCCGCGTTCCATCGACATCAATCGCGTCGATGCCCAACAGGCCCGTCGCGTGCTCGACCGAATCGTAGGATTTGAATTGTCGCCCGTCCTTTGGAAAAAAATCAAACCGGCATTGTCGGCCGGTCGCGTACAATCCGTAGCCGTACGCCTCATTGTGGAGCGCGAAAACGAAATCAAGAATTTCGTCAGCGAAAACTACTACCGCGTTACCGGCACATTCCTCTCCTCCGACAATCATATCGTAAAAGCCGAATTATCAAAACGTCTCTCCGACGAAAAAGCAGCGCGCACACTTCTCGAAGGATGCATAGGAGCCACCTATAAAGTATCTGATGTATCGGTAAAACCGGTAAAAAAATCTCCGGCTCCCCCCTTTACCACATCTACACTCCAACAAGAAGCATCGCGTAAACTCGGATTTACGGTATCACAGACTATGATGGTAGCCCAACGTCTCTACGAAGCCGGACACATTACATATATGCGTACCGACTCCGTAAACCTCTCTTCACTTGCTATCGGCACCATCTCCGAAGAGATTAAATCGCAGATTGGCTCCGAATACCTTAAAGTGCGACACTACCACACTTCGTCGAAAGGCGCACAAGAGGCCCACGAAGCCATCCGCCCAACATATATCAGCAACCACACCATCGAAGGCTCCGCTCAGGAAAAGAAACTCTACAACCTGATTTGGAAACGTACCATAGCATCTCAAATGGCTGATGCCGTAATGGAAAAGACCACCGTCGAAATCCAACCCTCCACGCGAGCCGAACACTTTATCGCCACAGGTGAAGTAATCAAATTCGACGGATTTCTCCGCGTATATATCGAAGGGCACGACGATGACTCCGCCGATGATTCGGCAGAACTTCTCCCTCCTATCAGTATCGGAGATTCTCTGTCGGCATCCGACATCACCGCAACCGAACGCTTCACTCAGCAACCGCCTCGATACACAGAAGCATCACTCGTAAAGAAGATGGAAGAACTCGGCATCGGCCGTCCGTCCACCTACGCCCCGACCATATCGACCATCCAACAACGCGAATATGTCGAAAAAGGAGAAAAAGAAGGCGCCAAACGCCAATACACCACCCTCACTCTGAAAAACGGCAAAATTTCATCAAAGTCCAAATCAGAGACCACCGGCGCCGAAAAAGGGAAACTCATACCCACCGATACAGGTACAATCGTAAACGAATTTCTCACCTCATATTTCCCCGCAATTCTTGATTACAACTTCACCGCAAACGTCGAAGAACGCTTCGACGACATCGCAGAAGGCAAAATTGCATGGGTCAACGAAATCCGCAGTTTCTACGATATTTTCCACCCCGATGTCGACAAAGCCCTCAATATGCGTCTCGAACACAAGGTAGGCGAGCGCATCCTCGGCACCGACCCGACCACAGGAAAACGTGTATCGGTAAAAATCGGACGTTTCGGACCGCTCGTCCAAATCGGAGACGGCGAAGGTGATGAAAAACCGCAATTCGCATCCCTCCTCAAAGGACAATCGGTTTCGACAATCACCCTCGAAGAGGCCCTCAAGCTGTTTGAATTCCCTCGCACCCTTGGAGAATACGAAGGAGAGGAAATCACCGTTGCCATCGGACGTTTCGGACCCTACGTGAAACATGCCGGCAAATTTGTGTCCATTCCAAAAGATATCGCTCCGGCTGCTATAAGCCTCGACGAAGCAATCGAGCTCATCGTTTCGAAACGCGATGCCGAAACAAAAAAAGTAATCAAAACATTCGATGAAGAGCCGGAACTAAGCATTCTCAACGGACGTTACGGCATATATATATCTTATAAAAAATCAAACTATAAAATACCTAAGACCGTAACCGAGCCGGCATCACTCTCGCTTGAAGAGTGCATGGAAATCATCAAAGAACAAGATGCAAAGCCTAAAAAAACGACTCGCCGCGTTGTCCGCAAAAAATAATCACCAATGAATCATCGCAAGCCCAAAAACGCCGACGAAGCTCGTCGTTATCGTCCCGATATAATAAAGGCATTTCAACCTGCCATCGACACCACTCTGCTCCCATTTCTTATTGAAGTGATGCCCGACCATAAGCGCACCACAATCAAAGAAATGCTGAAGCACAAGCAAATTGCCGTCAATGAAGTGCCTACTTCGCAATTCGACACCGAATTGCATCCGGGCGACACGGTCAAGGTCAACTTCACCCGCGAATTTCGCGTATTCTACAATCGCCGCATCCAACTCGTCTACGAAGACGACGATATCCTTGTTGTCAACAAAGGCTACGGTCTGCTGTCGATGGGAACCGACCGAGTAAAGGAAGGCACCGCCTACTCTATCATGCGCGACTATCTTAAATGGAAAGATCCTCGCAACAAAATTTTCATCGTACATCGACTCGACCAACACACCTCCGGACTGATGATGTTTGCCAAAACCATCGAAGCCAAAGAAGCCATGCAGCACAATTGGAACAACATGGTGCTCAACCGCAAATATCTCGCCGTCGTGGAAGGCAAAGTCGAAGAACCGGAAGGCACTATACGCAGCTACCTTGCCGAAACGTCGCAGTTTGAAGTCTACTCCACCGAAAATCCCGAAGAGGGACAACTCGCAATCACTCGCTACAAGACACTCCGTTGTCGCAACGGCTACACTCTTCTTGAAGTAGAGCTCGACACCGGCCGAAAAAACCAGATCCGCGTCCATTGCAAAGACCTCGGACACCCCATTGCCGGCGACCGGAAATACGGCGCAAAGACAAGCCCCATCCACCGCCTCGCCCTACATGCTCAAACGCTGCGATTCGTTCATCCCATCACTCGAAAAGAGATGAACTTTACGACACCGATTCCGGCCAATTTCGCATCTATGGTAAAATAACAGATATTTCCATTCCCAAAAGGCAAGCGGGAGGATGCCATCACGGCATCCTCCCGCTCTGTTAAATAAACCAATCATTATCACAATTCTTGCAATGGAAAAAGTAATTTTGCTATGTACCCTTAAAACGAAATTCCGACAAAATTGTTTGCTCCACCACTGAAAAATTCCCATTTTCTCACCCTTTATTCCATAATCATGCAAAAATCCCACCCATATATCTCGATAATTCATGAATATGTATTACCTTTGCATCCGAAATAGCGACCGACTTTGACGTATGTGTCGCGGTGGACAAATTTGGCTGCTTGCAACCACCAAAAAAAATGCTAAAACCGCACTCCCCATTCAACGGTCTTGTGGATTCGCATTTTTGTCCGCCGAAACTCTGCGGTCAATACGTTTATTTCATCTTATCAGATTATAAATTAACGATTAATACTCTACAACGATGAATTATCTCTTCACAAGCGAATCCGTATCGGAAGGACATCCCGACAAAGTTGCCGACCAAATTTCCGATGCCATTCTCGACGAATTTCTCGCCTACGACCCGCAATCGAAAGTTGCGTGCGAAACACTGGTCACCACCGGTCAGGTCGTAGTAGCCGGAGAAGTAAAAAGCAACGCATACATAGATTTGATGGACGTGACACGTCGTGTAATTTCAGGTATCGGCTACAACCGTAGCGAGTTGAAATTCGATGCCGAAGCCTGTGGCGTATTTTCGGCTTTGCACGAACAAAGTGCCGACATCAATCGCGGTGTGGAACGCGCGGTAAATATCGACCAGGGAGCAGGCGACCAAGGCATGATGTTCGGCTACGCCTGCGACGAGACCGATAGCTATATGCCTCTCACTCTCGATCTAAGCCATCTCCTCCTTCGCGAACTGTCACAGATACGTCGCGACCTGTCGGCCATGACCTATACCAACGCTGCCGGGCAATGTGTATCCTATCTGCGCCCCGACTCAAAAAGCCAAGTCACTGTCGAATACGACGAAAACGGCATAGCTCAACGCATCCACACCATCGTAATCTCTACTCAACACGATGAATTTATCGCCGCCGACGGCATATCGCAAGATGAAGCCGACGGTCGCATGCTTGCCATTATCTACAAAGATGTCAAAAATATCCTCATCCCGCGTGTCAAAGCCCAACTTCCCGCCAAGATTCAGGCACTTTTCGACGACAACATCATCCTTCACGTCAACCCCACCGGCAAATTCGTAATCGGTGGACCTCATGGCGACACAGGTCTGACCGGTCGCAAAATCATCGTTGACACCTACGGAGGTCGCGGAGCACACGGCGGAGGCGCATTCTCCGGCAAAGACCCCTCCAAAGTCGACCGTTCGGCAGCTTATGCAGCCCGCCACATAGCCAAAAACCTTGTAGCCGCCGGAGTTGCACGCGAAGCCCTCGTACAAGTGGCCTATGCCATCGGTGTCGCTCAGCCCGTCAGCCTCTACGTCAACACTCGTGGCACAGCGCTTGTCGACAAGACCGATGCCGAAATCTCTGCCATCGTCAAAGACATCTTCGACATGCGACCCTACGCTATCGAAGAACGCCTCAAACTCCGTCATCCCATCTACCAAGAGACCGCAAGCTACGGACACATGGGACGTGAGCCGAAAGTCGTTACAAAAACATTCCAATCCAAATACGAAGGACGCAAGACAGTAAAGGTCGAACTCTTCACTTGGGAAAAACTCGACTTCGTCGACATCATTCGCGAAAAATTCGGCTTGTAACACCCGCACAATAGTGGCTCAAAAGATACACAGAGAGCAATTTATGGCAATTTTATGCCCCGCTTTTTTTGTTTCATGTTGAAAAAGATGTATCTTTGCACGCTGCAAGCCCTATTACCATGGCGACATGCACAGAAACAAAAATAATAATCATTAAATATCAATGGCAACATTAGAAAAAATCCGTAGCAAAGGCGCGCTCCTTATCATCGTTATCGGTGTTGCGCTCCTCGCATTTATCATCGGCGACGGTCTCACTTCAGGTCGTACGCTTTTTGGCAACCCCACCATGATTGCCAAAGTTGGTGACCACAAAATCGACGTGACCGAATTCCAACGTCGCTACGAACAAGTCAATCAGCAACTCCAACAACAAGGTTCTAAGCAAGATCCGGCTGTCGTTCAAAAATACGTTCTCGATCAGATGATTCAAGAGCAACTTATCGAAGACGAAATCGAAGCTCTCGGCATCACTGTGACCGACACCGAACTTACCAACGCCATGATTGGAGCTAACGCGCTTCCGATTATGACCCAATTTGCTCAACAATATGGGTTTGAAACTCCCGAGCAAATGCTCGACATGGTAAACAACCCTGCCAAGTATCAGCTTCCGGAAGAACAAGCCGCTCAACTCCGCAACATTTGGAATGAGCAAGAATCAAATATGGAGCGTGGTCTCAAGCAGATGAAATTCTCCAACCTCATCTCTGGTGCTCTCGTAGCCAACAACCTCGATGCACAAGCCGTTTACGACAATAACGCATCGACTGCACACATCAGCTACGTGAAGAAATTGTTCTCTTCTCTTGAAGACGACAAATATCCCGTAACCGACGACGACCTCAAAGCTCAATACGCTAAAGACAAGAGTATGTTCAAGACCGACGAAGAAGTTCGCAACTTCAACTATATCGTTGTCAACATCGCTCCGTCGCAAGAAGACCTCGTAGCCGGTCAGCAAGCTGTTGAAAACGCTATAACAGCCCTCACCGAGCAACCCGACCTCGAAGGTGTAGCAGGCAATGTAAACTTCGGCGTAGATCGTCAGAAAAACGTTGCTTCACGCATTTCAAATGCAAAAGTTAAGGAATTTATCACCACTACCGAACCCGGAGCTGTGAAACTCATCTCATTCCTCAACAACGAATACACCATCGCAAAAGCATTCGGCAACAAGAACGAAGTAGACTCAATCAACATCAACATGGTGGCATTCAGCGGTGATGCAGCAGCTCGCGACTCTGTCGTTACTGCTCTCAATTCAGGCAAGACCGTTGATGATGTTCTCAACATGACCGGTGTCCAAGGCGGACAAGCCGACATGTGGGTTTCTCTTCTTGCGCTCAACAACGACTCTATCAAGGCTCGCCTCCTCAACGCTCCCGCCAACTACTTCATCGGCGACAGCGTAGGCTCACAAGCTATGATATACCGCGTCAACCAAAAGAAAGCTCCTGTTACCGTCTACGACTACGCAGTGCTCTCGTATAAAGTTGAACCCTCCGATAAGACAATCGACGACATCAACACCAAAATCGACGCATTCCTCGTAGAAAACAACAATGCCGAAGCCATGACTGCCGAAAATGCAGCAGCTGCCGGCTATACCCTCTTGTCATCAACCACCACTTCCACCGCAGCTCAAGTGGCAAGCATTCCTTCAAGCCGCGCTGCAATTAAGTGGCTCCTCGATGCCAAGAAAGGACAGGTTTCTCCCATATTTGAAGTTGGTCAAAACAACGATCGTCTCCTCGTAGTCGCTCTTACCGACGTGATTGAACCGGGTTATCTCCCCGCTTCAACTCCTCACGTTAAACAATACATGACCAATCGTGTTCGCAACGACAAAAAGGCTGCCGACCTCATTGCACAATACCAAGGCAAGGCAACCGACCTTCAAGGTTACGCCAAACTTATTGCCCCCGAAGATAGTGCAGCCATCGCAACTGCCGATGTTACATTCGGTCAGCCCTATGTTGCCGGTATCGGATTTGGCGAATCAGTTCTTCTCGGTCAAGTTGCAGCAGCTCCGCTCAACACCGTAGTTGGTCCCGTTCAAACCAACAACGGAATCATCGTTTACCAAGTCAACAGCGTTGACAAATCAGGACGTCCCTACAACTTCGACGAAAGCGCCAACAACTATGCATCTCAGCTCGGCTCACAAGCCGTAATGCAAAAGGTTGTCGACATCCTTCGCAATGGTACCGAAGTTAAGACCGACCTCCTCAAATTCTTCAGCGAATAATCCCGATTCCAAATACACCAAATAAAGGGGAGCGTCCGCTCCCCTTTATTTTTTCCCGTCGACCGACATCTTTCAACAGTCATCGATTCTCTTTCACCCAAAAAAGTCTTATCTTTGTAATTCAAAACCATTTATTCGACATGACAGAGCAACCCTCACTTTACCTCATTCCCGTTCCGATGGGCGATTCTCCCGTAGAGCGCGTACTGCCGACCTACAACATCGACATCGTTCGTTCGCTCCGTCACTTCATTGTCGAAAATGTCCGTTCAGCTCGTCGCGCACTGAAACAAATGGACAAGGCTATCGACATAAATGCTTGTACATTCTTCACGCTCAACGAGCACACCGACCCGCGAGAACTTCCCGCTATGCTCGAACCGATGGAACAAGGACACTCTATCGGCATCATATCCGAAGCCGGATGCCCCGCCATTGCCGACCCCGGAGCCGACATTGTCGCCATTGCTCAACGCCGAGGCTATCGCGTAGAGCCGCTTGTGGGACCCTCCAGCATCCTGCTTTCGCTCATGGGGTCCGGCTTCAACGGACAGAGTTTTGCCTTCCTCGGCTACCTTCCCATCGACGCATCGGCACGCACCTCACGGCTTCGTGAGATGGAGCGACGCATCACCCGCGAAAGCCAGACACAGATATTTATCGAGACCCCCTACCGCAACAATCGCCTCATAGCAGAGTTGGTAAAATCGCTCCCCGGCAACCTTCTCCTCTGTGTCGCCTCCGACATTACCTGCTCTCGGCAAACCATCATCACCCGTCCGCTATCGCAATGGGCACAAGCCAAATACGACTACGATAAAATACCCACCATATTCCTTCTCTACCGATAATCTGCCATGTCTCGACGCAATAAAAACATATCTCTGAACTACCCCGGACTGTTCGACGACCTCGACTTTGAAAAGTCGTTTGCCGACCTCCCCATTCACCCCTCCATCGCACGCCATGCCGAACGCGTAAGCCTTTCCGGAGGAGAGAAAAAAGAAGAAAACCAAGCATCCGACATAGCCTCGCCCGTCGCCACATCCGAACACGACAAAATCATGTTCATCAGTTTCGGAAGCGGCAGCAGCGGCAATTGTGCCTACATCGGAGACTCCGACGGCGGGTTTCTTATCGATGCCGGCGTAGACTATGAAAAAGTTGTCGCCGAGTTGAAGCGCAACAACATCCCTATGAGCGCCATACACGGCATCTGCCTCACCCACGACCATCGCGACCACACCCACTACGCCTACGCATTTGCTCGTAAGCACCGCAATATCCCCATATTTTGCACATTGCGTGCTCTTAACGGACTTCTGCGCCGACACAACACCTCGCGCCGCATCAAAGACTACCATCATCCAATATATAAAGAAATTCCTTTCACTATCGGTAACTTCACCATCACAGCATTTGAAGTGATGCACGACGGCACCGATAACGCCGGATTCCATATCTCGCACCGAGCGGGGACATTCGTCGTTGCCACCGACCTCGGATGCATATCCGAGCGAGCCGAATACTATTTGCGTCAAGCCAATTATATGGTACTTGAAGCCAACTATGATGCCAAAATGCTTGCCGACAGCTCTTACCCCGAATATCTGAAAGCACGCATTGCCGACCGCAACGGACATTTGGACAACGCTGTCACAGCGCAATTCCTTGCCGACTGCTACACCTCGGAACTTAAATACGTGTTTCTATGCCATCTCAGCAACGAAAACAACACACCCGAGCGGGCGCTTGAGACCGTCACAAACACACTCACCGACCACAACATCACCATCGGCACCGGTTGCGACACCCCATCCGATCGCCAAGCAATGCTTCAACTCGTCGCACTCCCCCGCCTCGACTCCTCAATGCTCTACATCTTACGCCATCAATAAAAAACAGAGCCACGATGACTTACCGCGGCTCCATATCTATTCTATTTTAGCGTCCTCTTCTCAATACACAAACACCTTGCTCGTTTTAGAGCCTTGCTTGCGAATATAAATACCATTTTCAGGATTTGCCACTTTCATACCTTGGAGGTTGAAATATTCCACCTCATCATCCGACACCTCGACAGCAATATCTTCTATTTCCGAAACCATCGGACTCGATGACTTATACGACATAAACACTCCGTCGAAAGTTGCTGCTCCGGAAGCATTCTTTGTCGGCTCCACAGTCTCGTCTGTGCCGTAAAACGACATTGTAGCTTTGCCACGGGCAGCAAGCACAAGTTGCTGCTCTGCCTCATCGTAAGCAAAATCCCACGCAGTAGGCATATTCGATGCTTTCAGCATATCAAGTTCATCCTGCTTCTCCATCGAGTCGAGAGCATATTTCACAAGCATCACTTTTCCGCCCGACATCTGATACCCGTAAGCCCAGAGAGAATTGTTGTCGGCATTTTCAAGCACACCGAAATATCCCGATATTCCGGAACCGTAAATCGCAGAGCGCAGATAAGCTCCGGTAGTGGCATCCAAGCCAATTATATAACCCTCAAGCGACGACTTGCTCGACGCAATCACTTCAGTGCCGTTGTCATCGTTGAATCCACCTTTCACCAAGCCCGATACATACACATTCGAGCCATACACGTCAAGTGCCTTCAATTGAGTCGTATGCTTACCATCGGTAAACGCAGTAGCTTCGATATTGTTTACCCAGTTGACCGACAAATCGGAGTTAAGCGAACCTACGATGATGTTTTGCAACTCCCCTTTGGCAGCCACATTAGCTCCGCCAAGTTTGAAATCATCTTCATTATTGCGAACCATTCCGGCAAAATACACCTTGCCGTCACACTCGGTAAGCGCCACAATCTGAGCCGACACAGCATAAGAAGCCGCGGCATCCACGGTCAACACATCAGCGCAATTACCCTCAGCGTCAAACCTTGCCATAAACAAGTCGCCATAGCTGGTATAGTTCTGTGAATCACCGTTCCATTCCCCCTTGTTAAGCGGAGCAATGGATATCGAGCCGTCAGCCTTGGCAAACGTAAGTTCGCCAACCATGTGACCGCCCACAAATATATTGCCATCGCCATCCTCTGCCACTCCGTTGAGAGTAAACAAATCGGTGGCATACGAGCCATTCTCTCTCACCCACGGAGTCTCCGGAGTAATCGATGCAACCCAGTCGATAGTACCGTCAGCCTTAATCTTTACTACAACTCCAACATAAGCGCTGCACGACATTTCAGCGAATGGGTTGGCAACGCTCAACTTGTTTCCTGCATTGTCGGTCAACTCTACAGCCACAGAATTGTCGCCATCGGTGCGTGAACGGAACACCGCCACCACGCCTCCATCCTGTGTCGACGCAAGCGAACTCGCATTCGACGCACTGATGTAGCCCGAAGTCGATGTCACATTCCAAGTCACATTACCGTCCGAATCCATACCCGTAATTGCCATATACGAAGGTGTTGTAACTCCGCTGTAAGCCGTAATACCAAGTGAAGTAGAGCCGAGAAACGCATCGTCAGAGCCTACGGTATTCAGTGCCACAAACTTAGTGGTGGAATTATTTTTCGTACCGACCACTGCCGTAGCAGCCTCGCTTGCTGAACCACCGAGTAGCTGATTCCATTGATAATCGAAATCTTGTGCCGATGCCGTTGTCGAGACGACAACCGCCAATGAAAGTAAAAACTTTTTCATAAACCTTTATTTTAATTTATTTACTTATTTTTTCCTCGGCGCAAAATTACCACGACATTTTGTCACGTAAAATACCCAAAATTAAGTATATTTCCACCAAAACTGACCCCGCACTAATCAAAAGTGATTACTTCAGCACAAAATTCTATTCAGTTTTCCGCCGGCACCTCGACAGCAAGTTTTCCGTCAAACTATTGCACAATTCCAAAACATCCACTACCTTTGTACCCGAATAGGGGTATTAGCTCATCTGGCTAGAGCGCGACACTGGCAGTGTCGAGGTGAGCGGTTCGAGTCCGCTATACTCCACCAAGGCTTCCATTCGGAAGCCTTTTTTATTTCTTACTTGCACGCAGTATTTCACGCTTACCCCCGGCAGGACCGGCAAGACGTTCTACGACAAACCCCACAGTTTCAAGCAATCGTCTTATCGCCCCCTTTGCGCAATAAGTCGTCATCACCCCGCCGGAAGCCATCGCCGAATAGAGACGGCGAAAAGCCTCCTCCGTCCACATCTCCGGCTGCTTTTCCGGGGCAAATGCATCAAAATACACCACATCTATATCCCTTGGCAACTCATCCGCCACATAATCCATCTGCAATTTCTCGAGAGTAAAATCTGTAGTAATATCCGTTGCCACATTCCACGGCGCGGCATGGATTGCCGAAAACAATCCGCCATCCACAATCTTATCATAGCCGAGTCGCTCCAACAAGTCGGAATCGACCGGATATTTTTCAAGTCCGATATAATGCACCTTTCGGCCTGTCGAGGCCGCCATTGCTGTCACAGTCGCATTCAGCCCCGTGCCAAATCCCACCTCAAGCACTCGCAACGCATCCTTATCTCCGCGATACATCAACGCACAATCGCGATATATATGCTCCGACTCCGTCAAAGCCCCCTTTATCGAATGATAATGCTCATCCATGTCAGGGATAAAAATCGTAGCCGACCCATCGGCCGTCTGCTCCACTTCATATACTCGTTCTGTCCTTTTCATATCGCAAAAATATCACTTTCCCACGACATTTCAATGCCCCTTCCCATTTTCCCACACCGGCAGAATCCGCTCGAAACGCTCCGTTTTCAATTATTTTTATCTTTTCTGCATTGCTTATTATCAAAAATCACTACCTTTGTAGGCGGTATCATAGCATAACCGAGATGAAAGTCAAAATACACCGCGAAGGCACTAACATATTGATAATTTTGCTACTCATGTTGATTGTCATCAACGTGCCCGCATGGCTATTCATTCGCCCGATAGCAATTCCCATCGTTTTCGTATCCATCTCAGCAATCATTTATTTGCTGGTACTCAACTTCTTCCGGTCTCCGCGACGCCGCTTCAAAGGCAATCGCGACAACGTTGTCGTCGCTTCTGCCGACGGTAAAGTAGTAGCCTGCGAAGAGACCTACGAAAGCGAATATCTCCACCGCCGC
The DNA here is from genome assembly GCA_045133615.1 of Muribaculaceae bacterium. Classification (GTDB taxonomy): domain Bacteria; phylum Bacteroidota; class Bacteroidia; order Bacteroidales; family Muribaculaceae; genus M3. The sequence goes on from JBGUUQ010000035.1 coordinate 21,682, forward strand.
GTGATTCAGGTATCAATATTCATGACCGTTTTCAACGTCCATGCCAACTGGTACCCCGTCGACGGTAAAGTACTATTCTCCAAGCATCATGCCGGACGATTCCTTGCAGCCTATCTGCCAAAATCATCCACCGAAAACGAGCGCTCCACCGTGGTGATTCGCACCGCCGACGGCCACGACATCCTCATGCGACAGATTGCCGGAGCCATCGCACGACGCATCGTCACCTACGCCGAACCCGGCGACCAAGCCTCGATCGAAGACCACATGGGATTCATCAAATTCGGCTCCCGTGTCGACGTTTACCTCCCTCTTGGAACTGAAATTCTTGTAAAAATAGGCGATAAGACAACCGGTGGCATCACCGAAATTGCCCGCCTCAAGACTCCAAACCAATGATTAAGACGATAAAAGCTAATATACCAAACACCATCACCTGCCTTAATCTGCTTGCAGGTAGTTTGGCTTGTATCTTCTCTTTCCGCTCCACCGAACTGTTCGGCTCCCTACACGGCTACGAACTCGTGTTTATTTTCATCGCGGCAGCAGCCGTGTTCGACTTCTGCGACGGTGCAGCGGCACGCCTTCTCCACGCATATTCACGCCTCGGCAAAGAGCTCGACTCGCTGAGCGACCTCATCAGCTTCGGCCTTGCGCCCGCACTGTTGGTATTCAACACGATGAAAGAATTCGAGCCGGCATCATCACTTTGCTACGGCGCACTCATACTTGCCGTATGCGGTGCCTTGCGCCTTGCCAAATTCAACATCGACGATCGCCAAGCCACATCATTCATCGGGCTCCCCATCCCCGCCAACGCCATTTTCTGGATTGGCTTCTGCTCATGGGTACACGCCACAGGCATCTACTGCACATGGATGATGCTCGCACTCGCCATTCTGATGTCATTCTCAATGGTCAGCCGACTGAAAATGTTCTCCCTCAAATTTGCCAACTTCCGCCTGCGCGAAAACCTCAAACGCTACATCATTATCATCGCAGCCATTCTGCTTGTAGCCCTCTGCGGAGTTTCAGGATTGGCATGGACCATTCTGCTCTACATCGCCATCTCCATCGTAGCCCCCACCCGCGAGAAATAATTTGGCGCGATATTTGTTATTACACAAATAAAAACAACTATCTGAAAACAAAATGGGATCACTCTTTATCCTCGCACTGATAATATTCATCCTATGGCCGATAATTCGCATCGCCATAGCCCTTTTTAGCGCCTCACGACGCGCTCGAAAGGCCTTTACCGACCAATACCAACAGCAATACCGCCAACAGGCTCAATCGCAGCCAAAACAGCGCAAAAAGTTCTTCTCAAGCGACGAAGGTGAATACGTCGACTTTGAAGAAATCTCCGCAACAGCCACCCCCTCCGGCACAGCATCGCAGCGTCACGACAGCCCCGCCGTCGAGCCGCAGATTTCCGATGCCGAATGGGAAGAAATCAAATAACCCCTACAGCCATGTATATCCCCTCCCTCTTCCGATTCCTGCGCGAAATCGATGCCAACAACAATCGCCCGTGGTTTCACGCCAATAAAGAGCGCTACAACGAGTTGCGTGCACTCTGGCTTGCCGACCTCGACCGCCTCATCCGCTTCATGGCGGAATGGGCTCCCGAACTTGCCGGACAGACAGCCGCCTCATCCGCTTTCCGCATCTATCGCGACACACGCTTCTCCCTCGACAAATCCCCTCTCAAAACCTATTTCTCCGCTGCTATAAGCCCATACGGACGCAAGACCACTCGCGCCTGCTATTACCTTCATATTGGACTCGACAACCAATCAGGGCTTTATGGCGGCATCTGGTGCCCCGACTCGGCAATGCTGCGCAAACTCCGCCACGCCATAGTCGATAACATCGAAGAATTTTCCGACATCATCTCCGACCCACAATTTGCCGCCACATTCCCCGAATGGTACGGCGAACGGCTCAAAACCATACCCAAAGGCTGGGACCGCAACCACCCGCAGGCCGATCTCCTCCGTCTCAAAGAATACGGACGCTTCTGCCAATGCCCCGAAGCATTTTTCACCGAAGGCGACTGGGTAGAAAAGACCGCCGACCGCTTCCGTCTCCTCCGCCCCCTCATCCGCTTCCTCGACTACTCCATCAACGAAGAATAACACACCCCCTTCCACATTCGAACTTTTCAGCCTCTTTTCGGTTTATCTATTAACCGAAAACGCTTAACGTATGCATCTGAAACTCACACTCATTATCCTCATCTTCTCACTCCGGGCATCGGCTCACGAAACCGTTTCTCTCGACTCTTGCCGGGCGATGGCTCTATCAGACAATAAACAACTGCGCATCCGTACCGAGAACATCCGCGCTGCCGCCTACCGCCATCGCGAAGCACGCTCGGCCATGCTTCCCGCCATCGACTTTGCAGGAGGCTACACCCGCAATCAGAAGCAAATATCCGTATTCTCCGACAATCAATATCTCCCCGTCATCACCGACGGCAAACTCGACCCCGCCTCCGTCGCACTCATCCCCAAAGAAGCGATGACCTACGACATCCGCAATCTCTTTTTCGGAGCCGTCACCATCACCCAACCCATCTACATGGGTGGTAAAATACTCGCCATAAACCGCATTACAGGCTACGCCGAAGAGATAGCGCGGGAGCTGCACGACGTCGAAGCACAAGACATCATCTGTGCCGTCGATGCCGCCTATTGGCAAGTCGTCTCTCTCCGAGCCAAGCAACAGCTCGCCGCAAGCTACCTGTCATTGCTCGACACCCTTCACCGCAACGTTGAAGCCATGCTCGACGAGGGGATTGCCACACGCTCCGACCTGCTCAGCGTTACCGTCCGTCTCAACGAGGCCAACGTCGACCTGACAAAAGTCGACAATGCCCTCGCCCTCTCCCGCATGGCGCTCGCACAGATATGCGGACTGCCCGTCGACACCCCGCTCACACTCGCCGACGAACAATCCGACCGGGAAATTCCTCCCGCCACTGCCTGCGACACCACATTCGATCCATCTTCCCGACCCGACATCCGCGCCCTGCAGCTCGCCATCAAAGTAGCCGAGCAGAAAGCCGTTGCCGCACGAGCCGAAATGCTGCCTCATATTGCCCTCATCGGTGCATACTCATTCTCCAACCCAAATTTCTACGACGGATTCCGACAACGCTTTTCCGGTTCATTCTCCATCGGAGCCACCCTCACCATCCCTATTTGGCACTGGGGAGGCAACTACAACCGCTATCGTGCCGCACTCACCGACATCACCGTCTCACGCCTTGAGTTGGACGATGCCCGCGAACGAGTCTCTCTCCAAGTCAGTCAGGCACGATTCAAAGTCGCGGAAGCATCCAAAACCTACTCTGCCACACTCTCCAACCTCGACAGTGCCGACGAAAACCTCCGTCAGGCTCAAATCGGTTTCAGCGAAGGCGTTCTCACCATCGACAATGTGATGGAAGCACAGACCGCTTGGCTCAAAGCCCGCTCTGAAGCCATCGATGCCGAAATCGATCTACGCCTCTGTCGCGTATATCTTGCCAAAGCCCTTGGCACTCTATCCTATTAACCGATTTACACACAAACACACCCTACCCCTATGACAAAGCAAGAAAAATCGCTTCTTACAGGACTGGCAGCCATCATAGTCCTCACCCCGTTCATTGCACTCGCCGGATTCTTTCTTCTGTCACCGCCACCCGAAATCATCGAGGGACAGGCCGAAGCCACATCCGTGCGCATCTCCGGCAAGCTACCCGGACGCATAGAGCAATTCTACGTAGCCGAGGGGAGCCGCGTACATGCAGGCGACACCCTTGTGCGCATCCGCTCCTCACTCGCCGAAGCACGCCTCTATCAGGCTCAAGCGATGGAGAGTGCCGCTGCCGCACAAAATGCCAAAATCGATGCCGGCACACGTTCCCAGATCATCCAAAGCGCCTACGACGTATGGCAGCAAGCCGTGGCGGCACGCACCATCGCACTGAAGACACGCGACCGTCTCCAATCGCTCTACGACAAAGGTGTCGTCTCCGAGCAGAAGCGCGACGAGGCGCAGGCCGCCTTTGAAGCGGCCGATGCCGGCGAGCGGGCCGCTCGCAGCCAATACGACCTTGCCGTAGCGGGCGCACAGCGTGAAGACCGTGAGAGCGCCCGCTCCATGGTCGATGCAGCCCGCGCTGGCGTGATGGAGGTAGAGGCTATCCTCGAAGACCAATACCTCACTGCACCGTGCGACGGGGAAATAGGGAAAATCTACCCGCACGAAGGTGAACTCATAGCCATAGGCGCACCGGTGATGAATCTGCTCAAAATGCAAGACAAATGGATTACGTTCAACATTCGCGAGCAGAAGCTCGCCGATCTCCCCATCGGCAAGATTATCGACGTGAAAATACCTGCCCTCCGCGACACCGTAATACCCGCCGAAGTCTTCTTCACTGCCGACCTCGGCTCCTATGCCGTATGGCGTGCCACCAAAGCCACCGGCGAATACGATTCGCGCACATTTGAAGTCAAAGTCCGACCGCTCGACTCCATAGCCACCCTACGTCCGGGCATGTCGGTAATCTATACACCCCCTATCCGATGAAATCCCTGCTCTCGGCACTCGCCGCCTCCTTGCGCTACTCCGTAGCCCGGATCGTCTCGCGACGCATCTACACGATGATGCTCATCGTCATTCCGCTCGGCTGCACCTGCTTCTTCCTGTCGCTTCTCTCCCCCGGAATACCGCGACGCGTCCCTACAGCCGTCGTCGACCTCGACTGTACGGTAATGTCGCGCGGCATAATCCGTTCGCTCGATGCCATGGAGTCCGTAGCAGTCACCCGCCTCCCCGTTTCATACACCGAAGCCATGCGACTCGTCCGCAGTGGCGACATCTACGGATTTTTCATGATACCCTCCCGATTCGAGCAGGATGCGCTTGCCGGCCGCCGGCCCACCCTCACCTACTATTGCAACATGGCATACTATGTCCCCGCCACATTCGCCTACAAAGGCTTTAAAACCATCGCTGTGACCGCCTCCGGCACCCTTGTCGAGACTACCCTTGAAGCAGTCGGCATCGACGAAGCGGAAGCCTCCGCGCTCATCCGCCCCGTAATCATCGACCTGCACCCTGTCGGCAATCCATGGCTCAACTACTCCTACTACCTCTCCTCATCCTTCCTCCCGGCACTGCTCGGCCTCATCATCCTCCTCACCACCGCCTACTCCATTTGCGACGAAATCAAGCGTGCCACATCCCGCCGATGGCTTGCCGTGGCACGAGGATCCATCCTCATTGCTCTCATCGGCAAACTGCTACCCCAATGGCTCATCTTCGCATCGGTGGGACTGTTGATGCAGACCGTCATGTATCTCTTCCTCGACTTCCCCCTCAACGGCAGTCTCTTCGCCATGTTTGCAGCCATGGCACTCTACGTGGCGGCATGTCAGGCCTTCGCCCTCCTCATCGTCTGCATCGTCCCCAACCTCCGGCTCTCCCTCTCCATCCTATCCCTGCTCGGCATCCTCGCATTCTCCATCGCAGGGTTCTCCTTCCCCGTCTCCGATATGTACCCCGCAGTCGGCATTTTCAGCCGACTGCTCCCCGTGCGCCACTTCTTCCTCATCTATTCCGACATAGCCCTCAACGGCTACTCCCTCTATTTTGCCCGACTCCGATTCGCCGCACTGCTCCTCTTCCTCCTCGCCCCCATGCCTTTGCTGTGGCGATTGCGCAACGCATCTCTCCATCCCCGATATATCCCTTAGTCCGATGAAACCCTCGCTCATTTCCCGATTTCTCACCTCTTTGAGACAAGAATACCGCGCCATCTTCACCGATGCAGGCGTGATGGTATTCTTCCTCCTTCTGCCCACTGCCTACCCCATAGTCTATACACTCATCTACAATCCCGAAGTCATCACCGACATCCCCGTCGCCGTCGTCGACCTCTCCCACACCCCCGAAAGCCGGCAACTCATCCGCATGGTCGATGCCACCGAAGAGATTGCCGTCGCCGCCTGCGTCACCGACATGCCACATGCCCGACAGCTTATGGCAGAACACGAAGTCTACGGCATTCTGCTCATCCCCGACGACTATGCCGACCGTCTCGCGCTCGACCGGCCGGCCGTCGCATCCTTCTACGCCGACACATCGCGCCTCCTGCGCTACCGCAGCTTCGCCTCGGCACTGACCGATGTCACCATAGCATTCACCGATGCCGAAGCATCCCCCATTCCCTCCCAAGCCTTCTTCCTCGGCGATGTCACCCAAGGGTTCGCCTCCTTCATCATCCCGGGCATACTCATCATCATCTTGCAGCAGTCACTCCTCCTCGGCATAACCATGCTCGCCGCCACACGCAACGAACGCCGCATCCGCCTCGATTCTCAAGCGCCAACCTTCCGCTCACCCCTCGCCACACTCATCTGCTGCCTCTCGCTCTACATACCCCTGTCGCTGTTCGGATTGCAGCTCATCCCGCGCATCTTCCGACTCCCCGTGCCGCCACTGCCCGACACCATCATAGTCATCATCCCCATGCTCATAGCCACCACCCTGATAGGCATGCTCCTCGGCCGATTCATGCGCTGTCGCGAAGACCCGTTTCTACTCATCGTCTTCACCTCCCCCATCGTCCTGTTCCTGTCGGGACTCACTTGGCCTCGCTACGCCATGTCGCCACTGTGGTACGCCCTATCCTCCCTCCTCCCATCCACTTGGGCCATCCACGCACTCATATAAAAAAACCGGGGCGATGCTCACGCACCACCCCGGTCCCAATTGACTATTAATTTACAAATAATTTATCTGTTTTATTATTTCTTTATCATGCGCTGTGAAGCTCCTGCTGCACGGATGATGTAAGTGCCTTTTACGAGGTCGCTTACTTCAAGGGCAGCGTGGGTGTCGTCTACTTCGACGGTCTTCACGAGACGGCCGTCAACGGCGTAGATTTCGATG
>JBGUUQ010000036.1:0-3091 GCA_045133615.1 Muribaculaceae bacterium
ATTATGTAAGTATTTGTTCCATCCGATTCCGCTATTACCTTTACAGAATCAACCTTGAGAATTATTACATCTTCATCTCGCTCATAAGAAATCACATCACCTTTATTCAAATAAGCAAATCGCAAATCTCCATTATGAAACACATACTTACCAGCACTTGAATCAGACTGAGCTTCATCATAAACATTAAAGCTAGGTATATAATTTCCATAGCCGTCATCTCCACCCTCATCTTGGGTTATAACTATGACATCCTCCCCATAAACAGCGAAGTTTGTCTCGGTGCTATCGTCGAGGTTAAGAATTCCCCTGTCGGCGAAGTCGTCCATCGTGGCATTCTTGATATTCTGAATCGCCTCGGTGTAAAGTTCGCAGGTGTATACCTTGCTCAGCGGGGCATTTGTAGCGGAATTCAGCAAAAACGCCTTGACGAGGTAATACTGCGGCATCTCGCTTATGCTGACCTCGACCTCCGCGAGCTGTGCATCCGCCGTAACGTCTGTCTTGCCCGAGCCGAGCATCTTAATGCCGTCCTCATCGTAAATCGCCACGACAAGCGTGCAATCACGCTGTGCGCCGTATTCGACTGTCGCCGTGGTGCCGTTCATCTCGATGTCGGTCACCGAATATTCTCGGGTCGCGGCATCGTCGCTGTACTCGCCGTCGTTATAGTCCTCGATAGTGCTCGCCACCAATTCACCGAACGAGTTCGTACCCGATATTTCCAACTCATCATTGGAAACCTGCGCGGTAGTCTCGCCCGTCTGATTTGCCGAGTCACTCGCCGCGAACGCATTCGCAGGCAGCATGGCAAACAGCATTGCCATAACAAGGAACGCAGCCGCGATTCGACTATGCATTTTGATCATATAAATCAGTCCTTTCATAGCTGTTAAAAAACGCAATGTTTTTTCATACGACAATATTATACTCCTGATTTCCAAAAAGTGACAGACGTTATATTCAACGAATTTTAATATAAATATTCGTTGAATTGCATAATAATCCAGTAATACAGCTATATATTTTCACTAAACACACAAAAAGACACCCGACTTTCATCGGATGTCTTTTTGTACGCTGAAATTCAGCTTATTTGTATGTGATATGCTCCCAATCCTCGAAGCTTTCGACCTTTTTCCACCTGTAAAAGGCCTTGCGGAGCGCCGCGTTTTTCTTGTTATTGCGCCAGCCTGTATTTACCGCATTGTCGGTCCATGTATTCAGCTCACACCCCTCTGGCAAGCCTGCTTTGAGTGTGGCAATTTCATTTTTATCCAAAGCACACCCCGAAATATACAGCCGCTTTAAATTCTTGCACTCGGTCATAACGGTCGGATTCGTCACCCGTCTGTTGAAACAGATGTTGACATCCTCCAGATTTGGCAGCTTGGTGAGCGGGGTCAGATCGGTGAATCTGTTAAAGAAAAGCTCGACATAATTCAACTCGGTCAGCTCCGCAAGCGGGGATATATCTGTAATTCGATTGTCCGCCAGAATCAGCACTTGCAGCTTTTTGAGATTGACTATCTCGCTGATGTCGGTGATATAGTGATGTCCTAAATCCAGCGCCCGCAATTCGGTGCAATATTTGAAGAGCGGTGAGAAATCATTCTGATTTCCGACAAACGAATCCCCCACATCCACCAATGTGGAAAATACCTGCACGTCTGTGCGCACGGTGTAATGCAGAAATTTTATCTTCCACACAAACTGAACCTGCGGATACTGCTCGCGAAGTGTCCCCATCTCCTCATTGCTGAAGCCGCAGTCGCACATCTCGATCTTGGTTATATTCGGGAAGAATTTTATCGCGCTGTGCAGCTCGCTGAGGTCGGATATCTTCATATTATTCAATATCAGCTCGGTGGTGGAGTCATCCACTTCGATGTCGTAAATCCTCGCTTTGCAATTAAATACGCACTCCGAGTCCTCGGGAATGCTCTGTTTCACCGCATACAATTCATCACAAAGCGGGTAATATTCCGAGTTGATAAATTTGAGCGAGGTGAAATATTTTATCATTTTAAAGCATTCTGTCGGCATGTCCGGTGTAATGGTAAAGCTCTCAATGTTGCTGTCGTATCTTGCGTTGTTTACCGGTACGCTCCACAAAATCTCCACGCCGCTCAGCATTTCTGATATTTGCTCGAACTGCTCTGCCGAAATTTCCTGCCCGCGCAGGTCCAACTTCTGCAAATTTTCAAATTCAGCCAGCGGAGAGTAATCCTCCAGCACTTCACCGCTCAGTGTGATCTCAGTTATATTCCTGTCGTAAGCCTGACCGCCCACATATATGTAAGGATGCGTCACGTCATAGAGCCATTTCACTCCGCCTTTAAGATAAAATATCCCTCCCGCCGCCGCCAGTGCGACAACCAATACTACTAATAATATCCATACTTCACCGTGAGCCTTTTTCCTCTGCCCTTTCAAGACCTGCTTTTCCAAATCGGAATCTTTCATCAAAAAATCCCCTCCGTTCCCAATCATTATTTTAATTATACCGCATAATTTTTTATTTGTATATAACAAAATATTAAAAGGGCAAATCAACGATATTTTTATCGTAATTCGCCCTTTTACATTTATAAATACATGCTTAAATTAGATCTTTGCGATGTCGATTACAGAAAGGTCTGTGTTGCCTGCATTCTTGAGGCAAGTAACGAGAGCCTTAGCTGTGTCGAGAGATGTGAAACAGTGTACACCGCACTCAACAGCATTTCTTCTGATAAGATAGCCGTCGCGGTTGGTTTCCATGCCCATTGTCGGGGTGTTGATGATGAGGTCAAGCTCGTTATTGATTATCATATCAATGTAATTCGGTGAGCCTTCCTCAATTCTCTTGACAATGTTGTTCTTGATGCCCTTGTCAGCGAGATATTTGCCTGTACCCTCTGTGCAGTAGATTTCATAGCCAAGCTCCTGGAAATCCTTTGCGATCGGAACGACTTCTTCTTTGTCCATATCCTTGACGGTAATTGCAATCTTCTTTGTGCGTGGCAGACGGATGCCTGTGCCTGTAAATGCCTTGATGAGGGCTTCTTCATAGGTGTATGCAATACCGAGGACTTCGCCTGTGGACTTC
>JBGUUQ010000037.1:0-68822 GCA_045133615.1 Muribaculaceae bacterium
CCCGAGGTGTTTTTCATAATAAAAAAATGGGGCTTTAAAGCCCCATTTCCTATTCTAATTTACCAACTGTTTTTGGCAACATTACCAGAATTTGTAGCTTACTCCGATAAGACCATTGGCTGGAGCGGCGGATATTCCGTAGCAGTCATCCCACTCCTCTCCGAGGAGGTTGTTGATTTCCGCAAATACGCTTAATTGCGGGGTTACGGAATATGTGGCGGAAAGGTTGAGTGAATTGGCATCACCAAGGTCTACGCGATAGGGCTCGAATGCCGTCAACGAACCGATTGAATATGTTTCTAAAGCATATGTGGCACGATCCTTACGAAGATTGTAGCCTAAAGCGATATTCAAATTATCGATTGGCTTGACTGATAATTTGGCTGAAAGAACGCTTTTAGCTCTGTCGCGCCATGCATAATAACCCTTGTCGTATTTGGACGGAGCCGTTTCGTATGCCACTTCGATTACGGCAATACCGTTATAATCGTAAGCAAGCGATGCGCCGAGGAGCCAACCTTTGAGGTCAACAGCTGTGTAGATGTGATTGAAATATTCTACGGGTTGATTTCCGTCTAATATAGATTGCATAAGCCAATCCTCCGTTGTTGTATAGTTTCCGTAGAGTTTGCCGGTAAATCCGCGGAACGGATTAAATGAGATGCCAAGCTGAAGGTCATATTTGATGTCGGAATTGCAGTGTGCCATAAGCGGACTCATATACCAACAATCTTGGAATAATGAACTGAGTGAGTTCAACTCTTGCCCTCCCGTGGCTTTACCCCATACACCGAAAGATGCTGTCGGTTTCCATGCGAAATGCACATCGGGGGATATATGCAAGGTTTTTCCCGATTTGATGGCAATGCTTACGTCTGCTCCTATTCGTGCATCGAAAGCCTTGTTTTTGATGCTATAGTATGGAGTCAGAGATACAGCACCGCGAGTGTATCCATCGATTGCTGTTTCCATCATCGTTACTTTTAACGTGGTTGGATGGGCATATCCGGTCCATTTGGCATCGGTATTGTAGCGGAGAAATGTCGCATCGACATCGATTCCCGCTTTGGAGTCATCTCCGGTGGGAAGGCTTACGCCTCCGAGGATAGAAATTCGGTTCTCGTTATTCCCTTCGGCATTTTCCGGTTGGAAAGTGTTGTATGGGTCAACGTGAGCAAATCCGAAATATCCGTATTTTACTCCGACGTTGTAGTCGAGATTTCCGGCTTTTGAGTCTACTCCTACGTTAAATCCGAGACTATTTACCCGTTGGTTATACCCGTCATGATTCAGTTGCGGTACATTGAAATTGTAGATGCTGTAATCGATTCCGGCGTTGACTGAAGTGTATTTATTGATGTGATGATTGATGAATGTGCCTAACGTCAATGCCGATTTTCGGTTGTTAATATCGTCGGCACAACGAGTGTCGAAGTCATAGCTGTTGAAATTATATTGATCCCACACGTCAAGAGTTGTGGCTTCCGATGCAATGATTCTGTAGCCGGCTGATGCTCCGAAATTCAGGAGGGGAAAATACCCGATGTTGGCATAGCCGCGATATGGCGATTTGCCGATAAGGCATTCTCCTTGTGCCGGTTCAAGTGTGGTGAGAAATCCAGGTACTTGCACTCCGGCTGCACCTTCACTTAGTGATAGTGGTTTGACGGAGATTGGCGAAAGCGACATCGTTGGGGTGACATTGTGACGACTGGCCTGTCGTTCTTGCGGCACAATATCTTTTTCGATTACTATTTCTTTCGACAGGTCCTGTGCCGATAGCGATGCTCCTATAGAGAGGGCGATTACCGTGCTGAAAATATGTAGTTTCATATAGCGTTCGATTGTCTGTTAGTTGAGTCGTTGGTTGATCATCTCTTGAATATCTGTCTCTTTGCCCGGATAGTTTGATTGTAGGCTCTTGAGATATTCGCGAGCTTCGTAATCTTTGCCTTGGGCGGCATAAATGTCGCTTAAGAGTATAAATCCGCGAGCGAGCCAATATTGGTGCGGTGTGTTGGCATCGATAAAGGCGTTGACCGTTTTCTCTGCTTTTTTATATTGCTTTGTGTCGTAATAGTGTTGCGACAGGTAATATGCCGATTTTGCACCATATATATCATCGGTATTCTTGGCAAGGTCGCTCCATTCGCTGATAGCTTCGTCGGTTTTGCCGAGTGCATGCAGGGCATAAGCGCGGGAGTAGCGGATTTCACTATTTTCAGCACTTGATGAGGCTGTCGAGGCAAGTAATCGGTCGGCAGCGGCAACGACTTGAGAGTGTTGTCCGAGGTCGCGCGACACTCGCAATATACCGAGACGTGCGGCATGGATATTGGCAGTAGCCGATGCTCGCTTTTCGAGTTGGCGGAATGTGGCTAATGCTTCTTCTCCCTTGCCTTGGCGGAACTCTACGTCACCTTTGATGGCAAGAATATCTTCCGCAGCTTCCGCATCGGGGTATTTCTCGACAAGACGCGATGCGAATCGCAGAGCATCATCGTCATTGTCATGCTTGGCAGCGTCGGAGGCAAGATAGTATAGCGCTTGGGCTTCATTGGCTCCGTTAGGATATTTTTCGATATACTTTTTGAGTTTATCTGCTCCCTTTTCTGCCAAATATGCTTTTTCGGCTGCTTCAAAAGTGAGATTATCCATTTCCGATACTTCCAAACGCGGAGCATTCGGAACCGATGCAATAAATCGAGCGTATTCGTCAAGATTGCCGTCGTCGGCATAGATGCGTTTCAAGTCGTCGGAAGCCACACGAGCCTCTTCGCTTGTGGGGTATGACGATATGACTTGGCGATAGTTGGCGATGGCAGCTTTCTTATTCCCTATGCTGAGGTTTGTGATGGCAAGTTGAAGATAGCCGTTGCGCCCTTGTGAGGTGGACGGATATTCGCTTACAAGTTGTTCGTAGACATTGATGGCCTCCGACGTTTTATCAAGAGCCACATAACTTTCCGCCTTTTCAAGCAACGCTGACGGTACGAGTCCCGATGATGGATAGCTATCCATCATTTGGTCGATAATGGAAATTTTTCCTTTGTAGTCGCGGGCAAGACCTCGCATCATCCCTTTTTGGAAAAGAGCGTAATCGCCTGCCGAGGGATTCAGTTCGTAGGCTTTGTCGTAGTTGGCGGCTGCATTTGAGAATTTATTTGTGTAGTAGTAGCAGTCTCCCACTCGGTTGTATGCATCGGCTATAGTCGCATTTGAAAGATTGCCGGGTGTCTTGATCGCTTTGTCAAATGCCGACAGAGCGTCATCATATTTTTTCTCTCCGAATCGGCTGTAACCGAGATCGTAGTATGCCAATGGGCGATTGTCCGCAGACGATTTGGTCGATGAGATATATGATGAGTACGACGACGATGCTTGAGCGTATTTGCCAAGTCGGTAATAACAATCTCCAATCCAAATGTCGCATTCGCGTGCAATATCCTTGTCTTGTGAAGCAAGGTCTTTTGCTCCTTTGAATCGTTCGAGCGCAAGAGTCGGATTGCCTGATGCAAGGTCGCGAGAACCGAGAGTGTAGAGCACTCGTTGTTTCGCTTTTAAGATTGATGATGATGGATTTTTGATTTTTTCGATGCTGCGTAGTGCGCTTTCGTAGTTATTGTCAGTCATATATCCGGTGACGATATATTCCTGTACGGAAGCTGCATATCGAGAGTCGGGATAGCGTGAGATGAAATCCTCAAATACCGTTACCGAGCTTCCGAACGGTACACGTCCGCCATGAGTTTTGGCAACGGCATAATTGTAGAGGGCCGTTTCTTTGAGAGAGGAGTCGTAGTCCATTCTGTATGCACGGTCGAGTGCCATCAACGCCGTGTCGGTATTGCCCTGCTTGAGCGCCGCCTGACCGATATACAGATATGCGCTTTGAGCAATCTTATCATCCACTTCTGTCACTTTTCCAAGACTTTCGATTGCTGCGGCATAATTACCCTCGTTGTATTCGCTTATACCAAGTATATATAAGGTGGATGGAAGCGGATTTTCGGTAGTGGATGCGTATTGGCGAAGATATTCTACTGCTTGACTGTCATCGCCCATATTATAAAGTGACTCACCGGCGATTCGGAGCATTTCGGGACGGAAATCTGCATCGGTATTGCTCGCAAGCATCTTTCGGGAAAGAGACAATGCACCGGAATAGTCTTTGTTGATAAATCGAATTTGTGCAATGTAATAATCGGCACGATTGCCGGGAGCATTTGTTTTGTCAACATTATCAAACAATTCCAATGCGCGCTTGTAATCTTTCCGGCAGTATGCTATATATCCTTGATAGAAACGAGCGTCATTGGCGTAGTAACGCGATGATTCGAGCGAGCGGAACCCGCGTTCGGCTTCGTCATATTCGCCTATTTTAAGATTGCTGAACGCCATTCGATAGCGCAGGTCTTCGTCATCTTTTCCGGTAAGGGCGTTTTTAGAAACTTTGAAATATTGGACAAGGGCTTCGCCAAATCTGTCGTGCGAGAAATAGTAATCACCGATGGCGGCTTGTATGCGCGGACACATCGTTGATTCGGGATACCGGTCGATAAAATTGGTGAGCAATTGCAGAGCGTCGGACTGCCCTTGAGCTACGGCGGCAAGTGCCATATATGCTTCGGCTGTTTCTGATGCTCCGTCGAGTTCTATCGCCTGAGTCATCTGGTCGATACATCCGATATAGTTTTTGTCAAGATACATCTCGATTCCACGCGACAGGTATCCGTCGGCCGATGGTGAATTGAGTTGCGCGTTGGCGTGTCCGCCGGTTATGGCTGCCGCTATGGCAGTCGAAAGAATGATTTTTTTGTTCATTACCTTAGTGCACTAATAGAGCGGGTGATCGTGCCGCTCGGTTGATTTTACAAAGTTACGGAATTTATTGGTCAAATTGCTTTAAAATATATTTTAGTACACTAAAAAAGCGATAGCGACTATTAATATCGTCGCTATCGCCCATATTTATGAATTATGAAAAAAAGATGATTTGCTATTTGGCAACTCGTTCAAGCCACTTGACCATGCAGAACATTACGGTCATCGAGATGAAGCATACTATTGCAAATACACTCCAAGTAGCGACGAGAGAGATGTTTTCATACATTACCGCACCGAGGAAGAGACATCCATTGCCCACTGCGGTAGCTCCGAGCCAACATCCTTGCATGAGTCCTTGCAAGTGTGCGGGAGCCACTTTTGATACGAACGAAAGTCCAAGCGGAGAGATGAACAATTCGGCTACTGTAAGGATGAAGTAAACGGTGAAGAGTACGAGCGGACGTACGCGGTCGGCTTCGGCAAGCGGCGCATTTTTGATTTCGGCGAATAGCGGGAGGTCGAGAGATGCAACCGCCATCACTACGTATGCAAGTGCTGCGATACCCATACCGATACCGATTTTACGCGGAGTGGAAGGTTCTTTACCTTTCTTTGCCATAGCTCCGAATATCCACATAATCACCGGAGTGAGGAATACCACAATGAACGGGTTGATTGATTGGAATATTTCGGCACTGATGTGTAGCGACCCTATTTTAAGCAATGTGTAGTCTTTGGCAAACATGGTCAGTGTCAATCCATTCTGGTGGAATGAGAACCAGAAGAAAATCACAACGCCAAACACAGCAAAGAGAGCGAGAATGCGTTGCTTGATTTCTTTTGCATCCTGACGAATTTCCTCTTTAGAAACAGCTGCTTTTTCTGTGGATTTGGCAGCCGGATTGGGTAGACGTTTTTTGCAAGCCAAGAAGATGACCAAAGAGATGAGCATAGCTACTATTGCAGCCGAGAATGCGTAATGGAAACCGGTATTGAATGCATCGAGATAGTTGTTGGCAAATGCTGCAAGGTCGGTCACTGCTGCCCCCCCCGATACTTCTTGGGCAAGTTGAGAGAATTGAGTGGTGTCGGTCAATTTGCCATCGATAAAATTGTGGCAAAGTGCGGGAAGGTCGGCATTGTAGGCAAATCCTTGTGCTCTGACAAATGCATTGCGCACCTGTACGGCAATGAACGGAGCGATGCAGGCGCCGATGTTGATAAACATATAGAAAATTTGGAATCCGGCGTCGCGGCGTGCGCTATATTGAGGATTGTCGTAGAGCTGACCTACCACAGCCTGAAGATTGCCTTTGAAAAGACCGTTACCGAAAGCGATAACGAGCAGTGCTGTAAGAGCGATTCCGGTAGATGTGATAAGAGACGGTATGGCAAGGAATGCATAGCCGAGTGTCATCACCAACAATCCGGCGATAATTGTACCCTTATAGTTTTTTGTGCGGTCGGCAATAAAACCGCCGACGAGAGCCAAAATATAGATGGCACAATAGAAAATCGAATAAAGATAGCCGGCTTGTTCGCCGTCGAGATTGAATTTCGACATCAAAAACAGAGTCAAAATCGCCATCATGATGTAAAAGCCGAAGCGTTCACCCATGTTGGCAAGTGCTGCGGGGATTAGCCCTTTGGGATGATTCTTAAACATAATAGATTTTAGTTGTATTTAGGATTATTATATTTCTCAATGGCATGGTTATGAGTGCGAATATACTATCTTTTTTCGTAATTCGCTAATTTTTATCGAACTAATATTTTGGGAGAATACTTATTCTGCCATCCCTGAGCGGAGTTTCGTTTGGAATGCGAGGGCGTAGAGTCGCATTTGTTTCACCATGGCTGCAAGTCCGTTGGAGCGGGTAGGCGACAGATGTTCCGACAATCCTACGCGGTCGATGAAATATAGATCGGCGGCAAGAATGTCGTCGGGAGTCTGATTATTGAGCACTTTTACGAGCATTGATATGATTCCTTTCACGATGATTGCATCCGAATCTGCCGTATAGTGCACTTTTCCATCGATGAGTTCGGCGTTGACCCATACCCGGCTTTGGCACCCTTCAATAAGGTGAGAGGGAGTTTTGTATTGCTCGTCGATTGCCGGTAGAGCATTACCGAGGTCGATGATATAGGCGTAGCGATCCATCCAATCGTCGAAATCGCTGAATTCTTCGATAATTTCGTCTTGTATTTCGTTGATAGTCATAGTCTGATGGTTGTTTAATTTATAGGCTCTGTGTAAATAGTGTTGATTACGGTTTGTCCCACTTCACGTAGCGACTGGCGGTCGATTACGCTCATGTCGTCATTGATTGTATGCCACGACGGGTGGAAATTTTTGGTGATAGGATTGTCACATTCGATAATGTCGATACACGGGATACCGGCTTGGTTGACGTAGTAATGGTCGTCCATGACCGCTCCGGAGGCTACATTGCGGAATCGCTCCTCATAGCCGGAACGTGCGGCGATTGACCAAACTTTGTCGAGTATTTGAGGCGCATATTCGTTTGAGTAGTATTCGCGGTGGAATTTTGCATCCTGCCCGCCCACCATATCAAGCAATATTCCATAGACCGGTCGATTGGCGGAGGTATATGGCATGTTTTGTGCCCAATATTGAGTGCCCAATGCCCAAGAATCACCTCCGTCGCCCCAGCCTGAGCTGTGTCCGGAATCTTCTGCGTCAACAAAAAGAATATCCACTCCGATTTGTGGTGATTTCATGCCAAGTTGGCGTGCCACTTCCAGCAATACGCCTACACCGCTACCGCCGTCGTTAGCTCCCGGCACCGGTTTGTCGCGGTTCTCGCGAGAATCGTTATCTGCCCACGGGCGAGTGTCCCAATGTGCAAGGAGAAGCACTCGTTTGGTCGCCGATGTATTGTAGCATCCCATGATGTTGCAGATGTGATACACGTCATTGCGATATGTCGTGACGTTTGTGCGCTGTTCGATTATGGAGTCGGCACCGAAGCGTCGAAGTTGGTCTATGAGGTAACGTTGGCATTTGTCATGTCCTTTTGTTCCCGGAATGCGTGGCCCGCAATCCACTTGTGCTTTCACATATGAATAAGCGCTATCGGCATTGAATACTACATCGGTCAACTTAGTCGTTGAGACGGATGTTGAGTCGACAGATGAGGTGGCTTCATTTGCCCCGTTTTTTGCTCCGCATGAAATTGTGCCGATGCAGAGCATTGCTATAGCGATGTGACTGAATTTCATTTTGATAGTTTGTCTTCTTTGGAGAGATTTATATATCCGTACGCGCAACCCACAAAGAGCGCTCCACCTATGATATTACCTATGGTTGCCGGAATGAGGTTGTCACAAATCATTTGCCACGGTGTCACGTTGGCTCCCTCCAACATGCCGGTGGGAATGAAAAACATGTTGGCGATAGAGTGCTCATAACCAAGAGCCACGAAAGCCATCACAGGCAACCAGCATCCGGCCATTTTGCCTATGAGATTTGTTCCCGACATGGCAAGCCACACGGCCAGACATACGCACCAGTTGGCTCCGATTCCTTTAAGCATCACCGTAAGCCACGGCATCGATACTTTTGCTTCCGCAATGCCTCTTATGGCCGAATGATACGGGTCGGAAGTTGTCAGTCCGCATGAATATACCAATAGATATGCGATTGCAATGGCTCCTATGAAATTGCCGATATAGACGAGGGCCCAGTTTTTGACCACGTCTGACAGCGATATTCGCCTACTCATGCAGGCGGGAATGAGCAAAGCGTTATTGCCGGTGAATAGTTCGGCTCCGAGTACGACGACGAGAATCAACCCGATAGGGAACATACAACCGCTCAACAGGCGTTGAAGCGACGGATTTTCTGCTGTTATTCCCGGAAAGCCATAGCCTACAATCAATGACAATACCCCTCCGAGGGCAATATATGCTCCCGCAAGTATCGACAATACGAGCAAATGCTTGAATTTGCCGTTGCTTAGAGCTACTTTTCGTTCCGCAACGGCTAATGAGGCTTCTATTACTTCGCGTGGCGTTTTTACTCCCATCTGCAAAATGATTATTGTAGACCTTCAAGGATTCGTTTCAGCACCACTGTTGCCGATATTTCACGGTTGGCTGCTTCCGGAATTACGATTGAGCGGGGAGATTCGATTACATCGTCGGATACAATCATATTGCGTCGCACCGGAAGGCAGTGCATAAAATAAGCATTGTTGGTAAGAGCCATCTTTTCGGTCGTTACAGTCCATGAACGATCAAGATTGAGCACTTGTCCGTAGTGTGGGTCGCGGTATGCACTCCAGTTTTTTGCATACACAAAGTCTGCGCCTTCAAGAGCCTTGTTTTGGTCATATTCCACACGGGCATTCCCTACGAATGCGGGGTCGAGTTCATAGCCTTCGGGATGTGTGATGACGAAATCGTAGCCGGCGGCATTCATCCACTCGGCAAATGAGTTAGGCACGGCTTGTGGCAACGCTTTGGGGTGAGGAGCCCATGTCATGACCACCTTGGGACGTTCCACAGTCTTGTATTCTTCGATTGTGATGAGGTCGGCAAACGATTGAAGCGGGTGGCGTGTTGCTGCCTCCATTGAGAATACCGGACGACCGGAATAGCGGATAAACTGATTAAGAATTTTCTCCTCGTAGTCATCCTGCTTTGACTCGAAGCGTGCAAACGAACGAACACCGATTACGTCGCAATAGCATCCCATCACCGGGATTGCCTCAAGCAAGTGTTCAGGCTTGTCTCCATCCATGATGACACCGCGCTCGGTTTCGAGTTTCCAAGCACCCTGATTCACATCAAGCACGATGACGTTCATGCCGAGATTCATCGCGGCCTTTTGCGTGCTCAGACGTGTACGGAGCGAAGAATTGAAAAATATCATGAGGAGGGTTTTGTTTTCGCCCAAATGTTTGTAAGCATAGCGGTTGGCTTTCACTTCGAGAGCCTCTTTTACGGCATCGCGAATATTGCCGATGTCGTTGACTGTAATGAAATTTCTCATCTTATAGATAACTTTTGTAGATTTTGCGTGCAAGTTACTCAAAAATCTGCTTATGGCAAAATCGAAATAAATATGAGCCCAACAAAAAGCCGTCGTAGGGCGTTTTTTTTGTAAATTTGCGAGCGATATGAAAAGACGGTTGAACTTTAAGCCGATTGGGTTTGACGATATGCCTGTCATAGGCTCTCTGCTAAGGCAAGGAATGAGCAGAGTGTGTGATTACACTCCGGGATGTCTGTTGCTTTGGGCTGAGTATTTCGGGTATGAATATTGTGTGGTCGACGACACTTTGCTGATAAAAGGAGTGCCGGAGGGCGAGCGCGACGGGATGGCTTTCATGCTACCGGTAGGACGTTTGCCTTTAAGCGACTCTGTGGCGCTGATTGCCGATTATTGCCGAGAGAGAGGGGCGACGATGAAATTTACGGCGATTCCCGAAGATAGGGCGCATGAGCTTATGGCTATCGATGACTTTGTGGTTGAAGAACTTGAAGGTTGGGGCGACTATCTGTATGAGGCAGGAAAATTGTCTACATTGTCGGGACGGTCGATGAACAAAAAACGTAATAAAGTGAACCGCTTTATGGCTGATAATCCCGATTTTCGATTTGAACCTCTTTCGGCGGAAAATGTCAGAGACGTGGCTGCATTTTTCGATGAGATATGTCGAGGAAAAGAATTCTCGGCAATGGCGAAGTATGAGACCGGAATGATAAAACGGGTATTGCGGGACTACGAGTGCTATGGGCTTGATGGTGCTGTACTTTCGGTAAATGGCCGTGTTGTGGCGTTTACGTTCGGAGAGGTGGTGGATGATACACTATATGTGCATGTGGAGAAGATGAATCATAATATCACGGGAGCGGGGGAAACAATCAACAAACTGTTTGCTGAAGCGATGGTTGAGCGATATGCTCCTGTATATATCAATCGCGAGGAGGATCTCGGCGACGATGGATTGCGCCGAGCCAAACTCTCATACCATCCTTGTGAGATAATTAAGAAATATAACGTGCAAAAGTCTTCTTGAAGTAGGATTCTATGGCAAAACGGGGTGTAGTGTTTGCATGTTTGGAGAATTTAGTGTAATTTTACATAAAACCAATACCTCGCGACTATGGAAATATTGCTACCGCCTCAGCATGATGGTAAGCGGGTGAAAATGCCTGCTTCGGCACGTCAGTTGACGATAATCGGAGCCAATGGGTCGGGGAAAACACGATTTACCGACAATTTGGTGGATACGCTATCCGGTAAGGCCTTTCGCATTTCCGCGCTTTCAGCTCTTTATGGCAAGCGTCAACCTGACGCACTTCCCGGCTCGATTGATTCGTTGTATGCCGAGGCTTCGGCATCTCCGGCTTTTTTGCACAATGAAGCATCGTCGACGTTTGAGCGTCTTTTTGCGCTTCTTCTCAATGAAGAGATTGCCAATCTTGTAGCCTATAAAATGAAGGCGGCAAAGGAGCAAGGAGCTGTGCCTGAAAGAACGAAGCTTGATTGTGTGATTGCTCAATGGCAGCAGATATTTCCCGGAAACTATGTGCTTCGCGAAGGTGGTCGGCTCCTTTTTGGTCGCGATGATACCGGCGACGACACTTATTCGCAGATGAAACTCTCCGATGGAGAGAAGACGGTGTTTTATTATCTGGGAGCCGTATTGTATGCAATGCCCGAAGCCGTGATTTTTGTGGAAAATCCCGGAATCTTTCTGCATCCGTCGATTATTCATTCTTTATGGGATGTGATTGAAGAGATGCGTCCCGATTGTACATTCATCTACACGACCCACGACCTCGATTTCGCATCTACCCGTACAGCCAATCGGATTGTATGGGTTCGACATTTCGATGCTACGACCAATACATGGGATTACGATTTGTTGCCGGCCAATAGCGGAATTTCCGATGATATATATATGGCGATAATCGGTGCTCGCAAACCGGTTCTCTTTATCGAAGGTGACAGCACTCACTCGATAGATGCCAAACTCTATCCTCTTATTTTCACCGACTATACGGTGAAGTCGCTTGGAAGCTGCAACAAGGTGATTGAGGCCACACGCACGTTCAATGATTTGAATACTTTTCATCACCTTGACAGTCATGGCATCGTCGATCGCGACCGCCGGGATGAAAAAGAGGTGAAGTATTTGCGTGATAAGAAAATTTTCGTTCCTAATGTAGCAGAAATAGAAAATATATTGATGCTTGAAGAGGTGGTGCGCACGGTGGCTCATCGACACGGAATGAACGAAAACGATGTTGCACGACGTGTAAAGGCTGCCGTAATAGCTCAATTTAAAGGAGATTTGCGTCAGCAGGCATTGCTTCATACTCGTCATCGGGTAAAGCGCACTATGGAATATCGTATTGACGGACGTTTTTCCAATATAAACATGCTTGAAGACCACATGGTCGATTTGGTTAACGAGATTAATCCGCGCGGATTATATGAGTCGTTCTGTCGTGAGTTTCATGGCTATGTCGATAAAAACGACTACCAATCCGTGCTGCGTGTCTATAATCAAAAGTCAATGATAGTGACGAGCAATGTGGCTTCTCTTTGCGGAGTCAGAGGTGGCAAAGATGAGTATATCAAGGCTGTACTGAATATATTGAAAGAAAATGGTCGTGATGCAGAGCGTGTGCGTAGAGCGATAAAGAGATGTTTTGGAATTGAAAATTTTGACGACGATATAAAATGAAGATAAAAGCATGGATAGAAGCGATGCGACTGCGCACGCTTCCTGTTTCTGTCGCGGGTGTTTTCACCGCCGTAGGGTTTAATCTCTGGGCCGATACGTTCTGTTGGTGGCAAGCGGCTCTGTGCTTGGCATTTGCTGTGTTGGCTCAAGTGGCATCCAATTTTGCCAATGAATATTATGATTTCAAGGCCGGTCTTGACCGAAAAGGACGTGAAGGTCCGCGCCGAGGTGTTACTGAGGGAGATATTACTCCTAAAGCGATGAAATGGGCCACATATGGCACATTGGCTGCTGCCTGTATAATCGGGCTGTCGATAGCCTGCGTAGCCGGATGGTGGCTTATCCCCATCGGGATTCTGATTGCACTCGGAGTAGTTGCTTATAGTACAGGTCCATATCCTTTGTCGCATCATGGACTTGGGGAAGTGGCCGTGGTGTTCTTCTTCGGCATAATACCGGTTAACCTGACTTACTATGTGCAATCCGGAGTATTTGACCCTATAGTGGCTCTTGCATCAGTGTCGGTCGGACTTATGGGTGCTAATGTGCTTATTGTCAATAACTATCGTGATGCCGATGATGACCGCGAAGTCGGAAAGCACACTCTTGCCGTGTTGCTTGGTCGTCGTGCTGTCGGTTCTCTCTATCTTTTCAACGGTTATATCGCAGTTGCATTAATGCTTGCCGTGTGGATGTCGCTCGGATGGATGTCATGGGCAATTCCGGCGATATATTTGATTCTGCACACGATATTGTGGCATCGCATCACCACCCATCTTGGAGCAACACTCAATCCTATGCTCGGCATGACCGCATGCCTGATGCTTGCTTATTCTCTCGCATTTATGTTAATAGTATAACCCTATGAAACCTTCAAGAAAAATTCTTATGGCATTCCAAATGGCAGGCGGATTGGCTCTGATTGTAGCATGGTTTTGTGGCCATGGGAGTTATGGTACGCTTGGCGCCGGAGCTGTTGCACTCATACTTGCTGTTTGGGACTGCATCGCCTCATTTAAATCAAAAAATAACAAATAGCCAGTCCCTCTCTGTCTTGGGACTATCTGAAAATCGAAAGTCTCAACGGGTATGGCATTGTGTCCTTGTTTAAAATAATCCCCTCTGCCATAAGCCATAGCAGAGGGGATTGTTGTTTGACTATCGTCGCCTTAATATTATTTTGGCGCAGTCATATTTTGGAACGGGCAGCTGACAAGAATTACCCGATCTTTGTTGTTTTCTCCGCTTCCGCTCATATTTATTTGTTTGCCTACTTTCCAATCACTACTGCTAAAACCCTTAAATGTGGATAACGAATTCATTTGACTTTCAGTAAACTCTGTCGATGACCAATTTCTTCCCGAATTGTCACCGGTGCCTTTGAGGTGATATAGTGCTGTATCGTGAACGATGCCTCCTGTCACGACAGTACCTATCATAGCTTCGCCATCCGTACCGGTTTTTCCGTAGTTGATGCAGTAGCGCAGCGATACGTAGTAGTCGGCGTGACCGATGATGCCGCCGTGTGTTGCGCTTTTAGCCGGTCCGACTTCACCGCAATTGTAGCATAGATGGACTTGGGAGTTGGTATCATTAGAGCCTTCATCCCCTTCTTCAAGATAGCCTACGATACCTCCCATGTGGCTTTCTCCATTCTTATCGGATATGATTTTCCCTGTATTGGCGCAGTTGTATACATCTACATTGTCAAGCTCGTTGAGTATTCCATCTTTGCCGAGTGAGCCGGCGATACCGCCAATGCCTTTAAACGACCCGTAACCGGTGACGCTGTCGTTGTTCGCACAGTCGTTTACTCTGATTTTATCGGAGTCGCATTTGCCCACGATGCCTCCAACGCATCCATTGCCACTGCTTGACGCCGTGATGGCTCCAAAGTTGCCGCAACGGGCAACTTTTGTCCAATCGTGAGCTTCATCTCCATCGGCAGAGATGAGACCTACTATACCTCCTACATGCTGAGAACCTTTGACTTTGCCCACGTTGACACATTCGTTTATCCACGGTTCGTCAGTCTTATTGTTAGCTTTGCCCACAATCCCTCCGGTGGGATTCTCTCCTGTGATAGATCCGTAGTTAATGCACTGAGTGACTTGGGCGAGCGTATTGATTTCTCCTACAATGCCTCCGGTGTAATTTTTTCCGGATATTGGTCCTGAAAAAGAGCAACTTGATATGGCTTTATTTCCTTCATTGAAATATCCTACGATGCCTCCGGTGTAATTTCCACTGTTATTGGTTATTGTTGCTCTTACCGAGATTCCTTTTACCGATGACTTGTCGGCTCGTCCTACGGCACCGCCTATGCATGTGCCATTGCCGGTAATATTACCGATAAACACAGTGTTATTATTGTCGAACGATGGTATTGATGACGTGGGATTGAGATTTTGAGGACCCGACAATGAGGACGACAACATTTTTCCTACAAGTCCGCCTAAATATTCGGTTCCTGTGATTTCTATTCCACTGGCATCTGCAGCCGATTGGCTTGAATATAATGGGATTCCAACATTAAGGTCTACGTTCTCGATATATCCTGCGATGCCTCCGACTATAGAGGACCCATTGATGGTCACCATCAGATAGTTGGATCCAGACAGCGAAAGAGTGCCTTCGCTTAGTTGACCGAAATATCCACCTACATAGCTCCTTGCAGATATGTAAGAATCGCCGTTGCTGTCATCGACATATTTATTGTCGGAAAATTTGAAATTACTGCAATTTTTCAAAGCTCCGATAAAACCTCCGGCATAATCTGCATTTAATATGTCTCCGCTAAAAATACAGTTTGAAATTGAGAACGAATTGTTTAATTCTGCTGAGCCGATATATCCGCCGCAATGGTCGGCGGCATTAATTGGAGCTATAATACTCGAATTTTCTATCGAAGCGGCTGCACTCAGTGATGATATGCAGCCGATTACGCCACCTACATAAGATTTTCCATTGATTATTTTTGCTTTGGAGGCTTCCTCTTTGATAATGGAATGGTCTAATTGAAAGTTTGAAATGTTGAATGAAGCACTGTTTACGAGTCCGATAGCGCCTCCGACGTTGACGGCATTACTGGCGTTGTTATTGTCCACACTGAATGTGTTACCGGTTGAAACATTGTCGATTGTAATAGATGCGCTATTGTCGGCAAGTCCTATAAGTCCGCCCATATTGTATGTGCCGGATATTGTTGTATTTAGTGAAATATTTTTAATAGACAGGACCCCTGATGCGTGACCGATAATACCACCGATATTGGTGCTTCCTGAAATATTACCGGTTGTACTTATATTTTCAATTGCTACAGTATACTCACTTGAGCCGGCTATAGCTCCTACCGTTGATGAAGCATTGGTAATGGAGATATTTTCTATCTTGAGATTTTTTACAGTAGCACCGTTGGTCAATTTTGAAAACAGACCGATATCATCAGCTCCGTTGGCTGTAATATTTTTGATGGAATAGTTCCCTCCATCGTACACTCCGGCAAATGTTTGTGGAGTATATCCTGTACCTACGGTGCTTTCATCTTGTTCCCATTCAAATGTTTTTGTTTGCGTGAAATAAAAGCCGGCTCCATGATAAGCGTCTTCCATCAGGCATTTAACAAATTTGTTGAATTTATCCGCTTCATTGATTTTAAATGGTTTTGTTTCCGTGCCATTGCCGGAGTTTAGGATTGAAGCAAGGCTTGATGCATAATTGCCGTTATCAATTTTTTTCTCAGAAATTTTCATGCCGCTTATATCCACGACATAACGATTGGTACTGACATTTTCACCCAATTTTAATACATACTCTCCGTCCGGAATATTTTGACCGTTAGGTATATCTGCTTTTACTGATATTATACTGTTGGAACCTGATATTGTGGCTACGGCATCAAATGTATTGATATAGTTTCCGCCTACTTGAATCAAGTGGACATTGGTATCTTCGTTAGTTACTGTCGGAGCCTCTTCAGAATAAGTCAGATGGAAAATACTTGTTTTACCTCCCATGCCGTTATCCTCGATGGACGAATCGTACTTTCCGGGGATAGGCTCGTCGTCTGAACAAGCTACAGCAAAAATCGAAAGGATTACAATTGTTACGTAATTAAAAATTCGTTTCATTGTTTTATCTGATTATTGTGATTATTTAGTCATTTCGGATGTAAATGGTACCGGGAATGATATTCCGGAATTGAGTGTCGGAATTTTCCATAGTCCGTTAGACGAATTGAAGTCCCAGCCTTTGTAACTGCTGCTTGATGCTATTTCGTCTTTGGTAAGACAATCGGAGTCGCTATAATAATATAGTCCGCTTTCTTCCGAGATACTTGCGCTGTTGTCTCCTATGATTCCGTTCCATGTAGCCTCGTTAGCTATAGACAGGCAGTTGGTGATATTGTGTTCAGCTCCGAATTTGCCGACAAATGCACCGCCTTTACTCGGTCCGTCACCTGCATTGAGACAATCATGTACCCATCCGCGATCATAAATTATGCCGCCTAATCCGCCTATGGCATTACTCGTATTTGAGGCGTTGCTGCACGAAATTTCACCGGTGTTGACGCATTGTGAAAGAATGATAACATTGTCGGTAAAATCCGATGCTCCTTTTGATATGGAATTTATTCCGCCGACAACTCCGGCAAAAGTTCCGATAAGCAGAGGTGCGGCAGCTCCGCCTGTCGCAGCTGTTGCAATGATTGCGCATGCGGTTGATGTCATAAGGGTTATTGCCCCTACAACCTGAAACAGAAGTTCTTTGCTCTCGTTTAATTCTTCTACCCGCTCTGCCCGTTCTTCCATCGTTTCGTTAAGTTTCTCGTTGAAATGGGTGTTGTTTGAGTTTTCTTCATTTGAAGTTGTGATATAATTCGATAGAGATGTTAATGCAGAGGCATACTCATCCATTGTAGATGTGGAAAAATCGGATGGGATTGTATATTTTTCATTGGTTCTGGAATTGTTGATTTCATCCATAATGAACTGTGCTTGTTGGTTCATTCCTGATTCTATTTCAGCATTTATTGTATCCAATTTCTCCGGATGTTCCAACAGATGTTTGGAATGAGCGAGTAATGCCGCTGATGTCGATTTGAGAATCGTTTCTGAAACAATTTCAGTAACTTTCAATACGGTTTTTGCTCCTTCGGCAAAGTGCTCTACAACAGCGAATACCGGACCGATGAATGAAGCTACAACTTCGATAGAACCAAACACACATTCCACGTAATTCATTGCCGCCCACTCTCTTGGATCGCCGATTTCTCCTACGATTCCTCCTATCGGTGTAGACGCTCCGCTTATTGAGCCATGGTTGCTGCAATAATGTATTAAAGTATTATTGCCAGAAAGTCCTACCACACCTGCGCTATGTGACCCTGAACCGGAGATGGCACCGTAGTTTTGACATAAAGCATAGATGCCCATGCTCGATTGTCCGGAGATACCGGAGATGTATGATTGTCCGGAGACGTTTCCGGTATTAACTGTATTGTGTAACACAGCAACCCCGGTATTGCCTATAATACCCGCCACGTGGTCTGCTCCTTTTATGTTGCCGGTGTTTATCAGACCGTATCCTCCGAATTGAGACTCTCCGCACATACCTCCTACATAGGAGCCTTCCCCGGTGATATTTCCGGAATTTTTGCAGTATCGTAAGAGCGTGGAATTGTATATTAGCGAAGAATTATCACCTCCGGCAAGACGAGTAGAACCAATAATTCCGCCAACACCCTCATATCCGCGAACATTTTGCATGTTTTGACATCCGCTGAAGTATGAAATGCCGGCACCTCCGCATATACCGCCTACTCCTCTGCCTACGCTATTTCCCGATGTGGTGTATGCTGTTGCTCCTACAATCTGACCGGAATTCTCACTGGTGGTCACGCTGAGAGTATCGGCAACGCCTATTATTCCTCCACATCCTGCATATTTGGTCGATACTGTCGATGAATTTTTGCAGAGATTGATTAGGGTGGTGGAATAGACTGATGCTCCGCCTACGATTCCGCCCGCATTATAATCTGCACTGATGTCGTTGTTGGCAGACTGGCATCCGGATATATTCCCTGAAGTGTACATGTCTATGGCTCCAAGAATACCGCCGACACCGACACTGTTATTTTTTCCGGCAATAGTACTGTTGCTTACTGTACAATTTATGATGGACGATGAATTGCTTTCACCGCTTTTCGACATTATATAACCTACGATGCCCCCGACGGCATGGTTGCCTGTCATGCTGGCATTAACAATATTGAGATTTTCGATTGAAGCATTGTTGATATAGCCAAATAATCCTACCCCATACGAATCGTCTCTATTTGAATACATCCCTGAGATTTTATGTCCGCCTCCGTCATAAAATCCGGTAAACGGATAGTTTGGGTCATTGCCTATCGGAGTCCAACCGTATGTATGGTCGCAATAGTAAGATGCATCGTGAAGCGATATGTCGGCAACTTGCTTGAAATATGCTCCGATATATTTATCATAAGTGGAAAATTTTGTGGCTTCAAGAGTGAGATTGTAAAGATGAGGTCCACAGGTTACGATAAACGGGTCATCTTCCGTGCCTGTTCCTGCCATCATCATCTCTTTGTCGAACGAGTCGATTACGGTTGCTGTGTTATTTTCGACATTGATTCGACTGCCCAATCCAAACTGTCCGGAGGTAATTTCTCCGTCTTTACCTATCGGAGTAGATAACTCGTATTCAAAATATAGCAAACGATATTCTCCGTCGGACAATCCCGGAGAAAAGTGTATGCTTGATACGCCGTCGGTACGTTGATGCACACAATTTCGCGATATCTCACTTCCGTTGGGCGCAATCATATGACATACTGCTTTCCCCAATTTAAACCCTTCAGTTTCTTCTCGGAGTGTTAACGTTCTCATTTCTCCTACAAACTGATCGGTCTCCCCATTCGGCGGATTGGGTGATAATTCGTCATCATTACACGACGTAAATACAGATGCGCATAGCATCATAAACAGAAATTGGCTCAGGAATTTCATAAATGCCGTTTTGTAGATAATGTGGTTCAATTAATAATTGATTTAGTTAGACACAAAATTATGAAATAAAGACGAAGAATTTTTAGAAAGGATTAATCCAGTTTGGTTAAATTTTGTTGTTGACCCATTCACAAATGCCCTGCCAGCCAGAAAAGGTTTTTGTGCCTACAAAAGAAAAAGCGAGAGATTCATGGAATCTCTCGCTTTGAGTGGTTGTCTTACCTGGATTCGAACCAAGACAGGCAGAACCAAAAACTGCAGTGCTACCATTACACCATAAGACAATCCTAATGCCCAAGCTTATCGCCTAAAGCGTTGCAAAGGTACGCACTTTATTTTTACTGTGCAAACTTTTTCGCAATTTTTTTTATTTTGCAATGAGCAAAAAGTAATTTTTCTTGCCGCGTTGCGCGAGGATATATTTGCCATTGAGCAACATATCGGTCGAAACTTCAGCATTGATGTCGGCAACTTTCTCTTTGTTGATTGCCACGCCGCCACCTTGAGCCATCTTGCGACATTCTCCTTTTGAAGGGAACACTGCGGCTTTTTCGGTGAGGAGGTCGATGAGTTTCACTCCCGCTTCGATATCGGCTTTGGCGATTTCAAATTGGGGAACGCCTTCGCACACGGCGAGAAGAGTGTCTTCGTCAATACGGTGAAGGATGTCTACAGCCTTGTTGCTGAAGAAAATTTGCGAAGCTTCCACTGCAGCTTCGTAGTCCTCGGCAGAGTGTACCATTGTGGTAATCTCCTTGGCAAGACGTTTTTGCAAGGGGCGTTGACCGGGATCTTGCTCTTGTTCGGCGATGAGAGCAGTAATCTCCTCACGGCTGAGTTCGGTGAAGATTTTGATATATTTTTCGGCATCGGCATCCGATACGTTGAGCCAGAATTGGTAGAACTTGTAGGGCGATGTATAGCGACGGTCGAGCCAAACATTGCCGCTTTCGGTTTTGCCAAACTTCCCGCCATCGGCTTTAGTGATGAGCGGACAAGTCAGGGCGTATGCTTCGCCACCGAGAGTACGGCGGATGAGTTCGGTACCGGTAGTGATGTTACCCCATTGGTCCGAACCGCCGAGTTGCAACTTGCAATTCTTGTCGCGATAAAGCGTAAGGAAGTCGTAGCCTTGTACGAGTTGGTATGAAAATTCGGTAAACGACATTCCTTGTTGCGATTCGCCCGAAAGACGTTTTTTTACCGAGTCCTTAGCCATCATATAGTTGACGGTGATGTGCTTGCCTACATCGCGGATGAAATCGAGGAATGAGAACGGCTTCATCCAATCGTAATTGTTGACGAGTTCTGCGCGGTTGGGGGCATCGCTCTCAAAGTCAAGGAAGTGGGCAAGTTGCTTCTTGATGGCCTCCTGATTGTGGCGAAGAGTTTCTTCATCAAGCAGTTTGCGCTCTTGGCTCTTCATCGAAGGGTCGCCGATCATGCCGGTCGCACCACCCACAAGAGCGATAGGCTTATGACCTGCGCGTTGGAAGTGCTTGAGCATCATCACGCCCACCAAGTGACCTATATGCAGTGAGTCCGCTGTCGGGTCGATGCCGAGGTAAGCGGTCGTCATTTCCTTTTGCAATTGTTCTTCTGTGCCCGGCATCATGGTATGAATCATACCGCGCCAGGTAAGTTCTTCAATAAAATTCATCGAATGAGTAAATTATAGATTATTTTCTGACTGCAAAAGTACACAAATTCTCCGAAATTATGAATAAGCTACGAAAATTGCTGTTAATTCACACGATAATAAATCATTTTCTTGTTGTAGCTTGGTTGATAATTACAAATTAGAAAATTGTAATTTCATCACAATCGGTAGTGGTAAATGTAGTGGAAGTATCGCCTGTCGCTTGTTGATACCTTTTTATTGAACTCTCGGAAGAATCGTATTGTAAATCTAAGAAATCAGATGGTGCTCCTATTGCGTGCCTTACGATGTAATCTTCATTGTCAAGGAACACTCTGTTTCCAATCATTGTAGGGAAATAGTTATAAATAGATTCTTCGGATAGCCCGATTGCTGCAGAAATAAAAGGCCCACCGATAAACATGTTGTTTATGTATGGTAAAGAGATGTATTGCATTTGGCTTCCATCTGTATCGGGTGCAATGCAAAGCGCTTTTGCCATTGTTTGATAACCACGATATGTGTTAAGAATGTCGGTAGAGAAAACTTTTATTATATTGTCCTTGAACGACGAATTTATTATCTTGCTGCCTCTCTTAACCCAAGATGATATGCCTATATTTGACTCGATTTTATTTTCGCAAAGTGTTGAGTTCGCTATAGTTACAATGGTGTTGTTTTGAAGGGTAAGTGCTTCTTCATAGCATCGCCGGATGATGTTACGGCGTATGATGTTGCCATTCATATTCCAAGTTTCGATGCCGTTCCCATATCTTACCCAACGGGACGCCGATTGTAACTGTTGGGAACCTCCTATGTCGTGAACGTAACAATCTATAACGTTTATGAAACTGCCGCATATCCCATGCATTCCGAATCCGGTTATTTCAATGCCATCAATGTTTAGATTGTCTCCTCTTATTCCATGGTTTCCTGCGGCCATTTCTAATGGTAAATTTGATGGGTCAATGTTGGATTGCATATATAACGACTCCATCATTTTAAGGCATGTTGACTCTGAAATGATAGAATCGTTGAGGTGTTTCTGCCCCGGATAATATTGGCATTGGTAAAAATCGAAGTTTGAAATGGGATATCCGTAATATTCGTATCGACGACCATAGTGATTCCGG
Organism: Muribaculaceae bacterium; assembly: GCA_045133615.1. GTDB lineage: Bacteria > Bacteroidota > Bacteroidia > Bacteroidales > Muribaculaceae > M3. Next base: position 22,361 of record JBGUUQ010000037.1, read on the forward strand.
TAATCTTCTATGGTTAAACTTGAATTGTGTTTATTTTCTAAATTAAAATCGTAGCGAGTGCAACTTGATGCTTCGTCAAATCTTTTTGATGCGTTGTGTTCATCCTTCCCGTCTATCAAAAAACGGCATTTATGCATATATATGATTCCGGTATTTTTATTGCGAATATGTCCGATATTCAGTTCTTTGCCGGATGCTTGATATCCTGTTTTTTTATTAGAAAGATCTAAAACCCAAATGCTGTCGTTGTATTGATTCCATTGCTCAACGGGGGTAAAATACCCACTTAAAATAGGACGATTTCCAATGCCATATCCTGCAATTACACGATTATTGACATTGATGCTTTCATGAAAGATGTCTCCTCGCTTTAGTAAAATGCCATCTCCGTCGGCGGTCACTTCTATTGCTCGGGTTATCGTTTTTAGTGGAAGAGATTGAGTCCCCGGATTAGCATCATTCCCTGTGTTGGCAACACAAACATAGTGGCTGAAATAAAAACCATTATCACTATAACATAAATTTGATTGCTCTTGAGTAGCGATGGGGTTTTTGATAATAATTTCAAATGAAGTAGGTTCGTAATTTCCCTTAAAATCATCGAACGCCGCAAAATACCCTAAAGAGGATATATCAATAGGAAGTACCAAATTATAGCCCTTATTCATCTCAAGATGCATGTAATCGGTTTGATTGAGACGAAAAGAATATTTCCCGTAGGCATTGGGCGCTTTTAATGAAACTGAAATAGGAGTTCCTCGCTGTAGATCTATATTAAATAACGATGATTTCCCATATCCGCCCGAAGATACGGTGTATTCAGAACTCGTCAATGTATCTCCCAAAGCTATTAACTCAATGCGTGATTTAGAATGGTCGGTCGCTTGAGCCGTTACCGAGAGAATTATAGATAGTGTTGTTAAAATATATTTTAGCCGGCGGTGACAGGCATAAAATAAGATGTTTTTCGACCAAAAAACAGGTACTTCTCGTTTCACTCGGCGAGGATGCTCAATAGGGTGGGGAAACTGTCGATGATATAGTCGGGGAGGGTGGCTTCGAGTTCCCTCTCCGACTGATTTCCGTAGGTGACGGCACATGTGTGGCATCCTGCCATCTGTCCCATGCGGATGTCGTATGAGGTGTCGCCCACCACCAGTGTGTTTTCAGGCTTTGTACTCAGATGTGCCATTGTTCGCATAGCCAAGTCGGGAGCCGGCTTTTTGTTTTCCACATCCTCCTCTGCAAAAGCGACATCGATATATTCGCCTATGCCGAGTCTGTCTATAAGACCATCGAGCGACGAATGACTGCGGCTTGTCGCTATCCCGATTCGATAGCCGGCTTCGTGAAACTCTTCGAGTGTGGCTTTCACCCCCGGAAACAATTCGATTTTATGTTGTGCTATGTCGCCGAAATTCGTTCGATATTGGTCACACATAGAGTCGATTAGCGTTGCGTCATTGCTCCCCAAAGCCTTTGCCATAATGTCGCGCAGATACAACCCGATGTATGAACGCAGCTTTTTTCGGTCGGGGACCGGCAGATTGTTGTCGCGGAGCGTTTTTTCGAGAGCATCGGTGATAGCATTTCCGGTATCTGCCAAAGTTCCGTCAAAATCAAATATGAGAGTGTCGATTGTTGCCATCCGATTAGTTCAGTGTTAGTTTGAAATCGTCTATAAAAGCTCTAAGTTTGGGCATAGTTTCCACCATGTGGTTTAATACCTCACGTTCGTTCCATGTATATGCCGGAGAGTCGCCTTCGTTGATTTTTAGAGCGATGGATATGCTGTCGTTCGATGTCGCATTGCGTAATGCTCGCAATATGTCGGGCATCGCTTGTTGCATCGTCTCCACTTGTCCCGGATTTTCAACGATGACTTCAAATGTGTCGCCGTTTTGCCTTGTTGGTTGTCCTGCACGCATCGTGTTGATAAGCACATGTTCGGTGGGGTGCGTAGCAATAAAATCATTCCATGCCTTTACAACCTGCTCATCGGTATATGCACCATTGCGGTGCGTAGCTGCCGTATGGGTCACGGTTGCGTTAGCTTTGTTGTCAGACTCTATGCCCCCCTTTAGCGATACTTGCGGAGCGCGCAGATTTATCACCCTGCCAGAGGCTGGCTTTTGCGCCGGAGCAGTAGGCCTTGGTGGCGGAGCGGAATATGTCACACGCGGTTCTGCCGTGACCGTAGGGGCCGGTCGCGTCGGTGGTGCGGGTGCTGCTGATTTGGCGCTCTGCGAGGGCGTCGCCGCGGGCGTTGTTGGCGTTGGCACTGAAGTTGTGCCGGGAGTGGCCGGTTCTATTTTCTTTAATTGCCCCTCTCCTTCGCCACTGTTATTGGGGGAGGGGCTTAGTAATTGGCATAGCTGGATGAGCGTAAGCTCCACAAGGAATTGTTTATTGCTTGCCACACGATAGTTTAGGTCGGTTTTGTTGCAAAGATTCATTGCCGCATAAAGGAAGTCGGGCGTACAGCGACGCGCAAGTTCCACATACGATTTGCGCACATCATCGCTCGCTTCGAGCAGACACACGGTCGTCGGATCGTAAGCCACCATAAGGTCGCGGAAATACGAAGCCAATCCCGTGATGAAAAATTGCGAATCAAAACCCTTCTCGCGTATCTCTTTGTAGATGAGCAATGCTTGCGGCACATTCGTTGTCAGGAATGAGTCGAGCAAGCGATTGTAATATTCATGGTCGAGTACATTGAGATTCTCAATCGTAGACTGATATGTGATATTGCCCATCGACGAGGCTGCTACTTGGTCGAATATCGACAATGCGTCGCGCATTGCGCCGTCAGCTTTGCGGGCTATGATGTTGAGCGCAGCCGGCTCGGCCGATATTCCCTCTTGCGAAGCCACATACCCCAAGTGGTCTATCATGTCCTGAATCGTGATGCGGTTGAAGTCATATATCTGGCATCTCGACAGGATGGTAGGTATGATTTTGTGCTTCTCTGTTGTGGCAAGGATAAATATCACATAGCTTGGCGGCTCTTCAAGCGTTTTCAAAAATGCGTTGAATGCCGCAGTCGACAGCATGTGAACCTCATCGATGATAAACACTCGATAGCGTCCCTGTGTGGGTGGTACTTGCACTTGGTCCACAAGTGAGCGGATGTCGTCCACACCGTTGTTGGAAGCAGCATCGAGTTCCACAATATTGAGCGAACGCCCCTCGTTAAATGCTCGACACGACGGACATTCATTGCACGCGTCGCCATCGGCAGTGCGATGTTCGCAATTAATGGTTTTCGCAAAAATTCTGGCACATGAAGTTTTGCCCACACCGCGCGAACCGCAGAAGAGGTACGCATGGGCAAGGCGGTCGGTCGCAATCGAATTTTTCAGCGTAGCCGTCAACGCCTTTTGTCCCACTACGCTTTTAAAAGTCGACGGGCGATACTTTCGTGCCGATACAAGGTAGTTTTCCATCAGTTACACATTGAATATACACAAAGATAACACAAAATTCCGAAATCTCCGCAACATATTGATATTATCAATAATAAAAAAACTCACCGCTACACAAGGCAACGGTGAGTAAGATATAAAGTCTTAAAATGAGTGCTTATTTTGCTGAATCGTCGCGACGAGTTACGCGGCTGCCAATCAATGCGTAGTAGAGCAAATAGCATACTCCGATGAAGAGTACCCAATAGCTTGCAAGATAACCGAGACCATCGGCTACTGCACCTTGGATAAGCGGGAGAATACCGCCACCGCATACCATCACCATGAAGAAACCAGATGCTACGGCAGTGAACTTGCCGAGACCTTCAACTGCGAGATTGAAGATGCCGCCCCACATCACTGAAGTGCAAAGACCGCAAAGTACGAGGAGAAGAATGTTGATGGGCACTTCATTCATGGCAAATGAGAGTTGAGAAGTTACACCGGGCATCGATACCTTGGTTGCGGGATCCAAAAGTATAGCGCCAAGGAGCAATGCCAATGCTACGCCCGATACAGTGGTCAACATCATTTTACTTGACATTTTTGATGCAACAACGCCACCGAGAAGACGACCACAAAGCATTAAGAACCAATACATACCGATCAATGAGCCGGCAACAGCTGCTGATATGCCGAGGTCGTTGGTCATATAAAGGTTTGCCATATTGGGGATACCTACTTCAACACCTACATAGATGAAGATTGCGATAACACCGCCTACGAAATGATTGAATTTGAATGCGCCGGAAAGTGCGGGTTGTGCTTCTTTCTTACCGCCTTTCTTAAGCTCGTCGAGGATTGGTTCGGGGAGATTAGAAAGAACAAGTACAACGAAGGCAAGAGCAAAAATGCCCATTGCAATATAGAGAGCCGGACGGGCATCGACAAGAGAGAGACCTTTGAGATTGTCGCCCATGAGATAACCTACGAGTACGGGGCAGATGGTTGCAGCCAAAGAGTTGGTCGAACCACCGAATTGGAGAAGTTGGTTGCCTTTCTTGCCACCGCCACCGAGTGTGTTGAGCATCGGGTTTACTACGGTGTTGAGCATACACATTGAGAACCCGGCAACGAAAGCTCCGATGAGATATACAGCGAAGATGCCTTCAGAGAGCGTGCTTGAAAGGAACATCAATGCTACGCCGATGAACCCAACGACTACAGCAGCGATTGCCGAGAATTTGTAGCCCTTCTTTTGGAGCATCATACCTGCCGGGATACCCATGAAGGCATATGCAATAAAGTTGGCTGCGTTACCGATTTGAGATTCAAGATTGGAAAGAGTCAATTGCTCTTTAAGAATGACTCCGAATGGGTTTTGGAAGCCTGTTACGAACGAAATCATCGCGAACAGGAAGAACATTACGATAATAGGTAATGTGTAGTTCTTTTTCTGGACATTTTCCATTTTGATGGTTAGGTTTAGAAAGTTATAAATGTTTTGGTTAGATTACTCGCTAAGTATAAAAGCGCACGTAAAGTTACGAGTTTTTTTTGAATATGAGAATATCAGAGCCGATTTTATGGATAAAAATCGACGAACGGCGTTTTTTAATATTCTCTTGTTCCGAAGATTGATGTTCCTATACGCACCATGTTGCTGCCATGAGCAATTGCAAGATTATAATCGTCGCTCATGCCCATTGAGATGATGGTAAATTCCGGATGCCCCGACATCGCTCCGGCTTTTAATCGCTCGTATGTGGTTCGTATCGCGTCAAAATCGGCGGCAATTCGCACCTTATCATCCGTATTGGTGGCCATTCCCATTATGCCGACCACTCTCACCGACGTCATATCATTGAGAATACTACTGTCTGCAAGAGCAACCAATTCATCAGGGGTAAAGCCATATTTGGTTTCCTCTTGTGCTACGTGCAATTGGAGCAACACATCGATAGTCCTACCGATTTTAGTCGCTTCATTGTTGACTGCGCGAAGCAGTCGCTCAGAGTCGATACTATGGATGAGTGATACGTGAGGCACTACTTGGCGCACCTTGTTTGTCTGCAAGTGACCGATAAAATGCCATTTGATGTCGGCCGGAAGCGATGCAGCTTTGCTCTCCAATTCGGCGGCACGGCTCTCGCCAAACACTCGTTGTCCTGCATCGTATGCCGCTTGCAACGCCTCTGCGGGGTGAAATTTGGAAACAGCTACCAACTCGACACCGTCAGGCAGCGACGAGCGGATAGCTGTGATATTTTGTTTGATGGATTCCATCATGGTTATGCTTCTTCCGACTTGGACTGAAGATTTGCTTTGTAGACATCCATCAGCGGAGTTTCGGTAATTGATACAACTTCAAAGTCTGCCATTGTTCCCTTCATTCCTTCCATGAATGCGTCGAGTGCGCCACGGAAATCCGTTGCTGCTACAAGGATAAGAGTGGTAGTCTTTTTTTCTACCGCAGTTTTTTCATCGATTGTGATGAATGCCACTTTCACGAGATACCATTTGTCGGCCGAATCATCCCAAAAGATTTCGGAAATTTTGGTGCGTTTCACCGCCGATACGGAAAAGTCGCCTGAAATGTATGGAGTCACCTCTTCGATGATACGTGCTTCCGCTTCGGTAAACGAAAGTGCATCTACCAAGTAAGGTTCATTGACTTTCTTTTGAAGTCCGTTTTCCATCATCTTATCGTAGCGGACTTTGCATTCAAACCAGTTTGCCATATTATTTGTGTCAGTTTTTTAGATTTAACAAAGTGAGATACAAAAGTACAACAAAAAGGGGACTAAATGCGCCGATGCAAGTAAGAACAATTATTAAAAAATGTTTTTGTCCCTGGAGCACACAAGTTGACCGATTCGACTAATTTAGCTACCTTTGCGAAAAATCAAGATAATGGGAGATACGTTCTACACGCTTTCTGCGCCTGCCGAGGGCATTTATAAAGAAAAAATGAGCAAGTTTCTCGCTTTTGCCATCCCCGTGGAGAGTGCGGATGAGGCAAAGGCGCAAGTTGCGGCGTATCAGAAAAAATATTTTGATGCACGCCATGTGTGCTATGCTTATATGATAGGCGCGGCGCGAACGGAATTTTACAGCAACGACAATGGAGAGCCGTCGGGTACTGCCGGCAAACCGATACTCGGTCAGATAAATTCATTCAATCTGACCAATATAGTCATCATTGTTGTGAGATATTTCGGAGGAATAAAACTTGGCACAAGCGGATTGATTGTCGCTTATCGTGAAGCCGCTCGCGAAGCCATTTCAGCCGGTGAAATCATAGAGTGTCACGAAATGAGCGAGATAGCGGTCACATTTCCATATATGTCGATTAACAATGTGATGCGGGTGGTTAAAGACCCGGAAGTGAAGATTCTCGACCAGCAGTTCGATAATTCCTGCTCGATGAGGGTTTCTATTCGCTCCGACCGTGCCGATGCGCTTGCCGCACGGTTGACTGATATAGATGGAGTCACACTACAATCGTGAGATCTTGTAATGTACAACGAAAAGCGGCTGTCCTTTCGGGCAGCCGCTGATTATATGGTTTTGTGTCGATTGATTTAGATGATGAGCATTGCGTCTCCGTAAGCACCGAAACGATAGCCCTCTTTTACTGCGATGTCGTAAGCATTCATCACTATGTCGTATCCTCCGAATGCAGCCACCATCATAAGCATAGTTGAGTATGGCAAATGGAAGTTCGACACAAATGAAGTGGCGACGGTAAAGTCATAAGGCGGGAAGATAAAGCGATTGGTCCAGCCGGTATAGGTCTTCATGTGTCCGCCCATCGAAACTGCACTTTCGATACCGCGAAGCACCGATGTTCCTACGGCACATACCTGGCGGTCCTCATCTTTGACGCGGTTTACTGCCTCTACCAATTCCGGTGACGCATCCATTTGTTCCGAGTCCATGCGATGCTTGGTTAGATCTTCCACATCGATTTCACGGTAATTGCCAAGTCCGGAATGTACGGTTAGAAATCCCGATTTGATTCCTTTTATTTCCATACGCTTGAGCAATTCGCGGCTGAAATGCAAACCTGCTGCGGGTGCCACTACTGCACCTTCTTTTTTTGCGAAAATACATTGGTAGCGTTCTGCATCATCTTCATCTGGCTCACGTTTGATATAGTCGGGCAGCGGAGTTTGTCCAAGCTTATATAGAGCTTCTTTAAATTCCTCATGACTGCCGTCGTAAAGGAATCGGAGTGTACGGCCTCGCGATGTCGTATTGTCGATTACTTCAGCCACCATCGATTCGTCCTCTCCGAAATAGAGTTTGTTGCCGATTCGGATTTTGCGTGCCGGTTCTACAAGCACATCCCACAACTTATGTTCTTCGTTGAGCTCACGAAGCAGAAAAACTTCGATTTTTGCGCCGGTTTTTTCCTTGTTGCCGTATAGTCTGGCGGGAAACACCATGGTGTCATTGAATATGAACATATCGCCGTCAGCGAAATAATTGATTATCTCCTTAAACAGATGGTGCTCTATTTCGCCGGTTTTGCGGTTTATGACCATTAGGCGTGATTCGTCGCGCATCGGTGCGGGACGCTGAGCGATTAGCTCTTCGGGGAGCTTGAATTTGAATTGTGAAAGTTTCATATATCTAATTATTTCGATGTTTTTTTATTCTTGATTGTCGGGGTTGAAATTGTCCGGGAATGTGATTTCAACTCGCTCTATCAGTTCCACAGCTTGGTCTACGGTCAGGCAATCCTCCACTTTGACATCGCCCACGCGGGTGCGGCGTAGAGCCGTGAGGTGCCCGCCCGATTGTAAGGCGGCGCCGATGTCGCGGGCAAGAGCACGGATATAAGTTCCTTTGCTACATACGACTCTTATCGTGATGCTCTGTTGCGAATATTCAAGCAACTCTATCTCATCGATTACCAGCAATTTGGGTTTCAGTTCCACTTCATGCCCTTTTCGAGCCATTTTGTATGCGCGTTTGCCGTCTACTTTGCACGCTGAAAACGCCGGTGGTATCTGTTCGATTGCTCCGGTAAATTTTTTCAACGTGTTTTCCACCATTTCGCGAGTGATATGCTCTGTGGGGTAGGTGGCATCAATTGCCGTTTCAAGGTCGTACGACGGAGTAGTCGCCCCTAAACCGATAGTCGCAATATATTCCTTCGTGTGGGCTTGCAGTTCATCTATACGCTTCGTGGCGCGACCGGTGCAAATAATCATTACACCTGTTGCCAATGGGTCGAGTGTACCGGCATGTCCGACCTTCATTTTGCGCAATTTCATGCGTCGCAACATAGTGGAGCGCACGCGCTTCACCACATTAAACGAAGTCCATTCAAGCGGTTTGTCGATATATAGTATTTCGCCTGTGATAAAATCCATTCTTACATAAGTGAGGTGATGAGAGTGAAGATACCCACGATGGCGCAATAGATGGCAAAGTAGATGAGTTTACCTCTTTTGACAAGATTGACCATCCATTTGCAAGCGATGCATCCTGAAATAAATGCGGCAAGGAATCCTACGATAAGTGCGAGGAGCGAAATTTCAGATGCTCCTGTGGCTGATGCGTTTACAATATCCATGCCATCGAGCAGAGCCTCTCCCAATATCGGGGGGATTACCATTAAAAATGAAAATTGAGCCAAAGAGGCTTTGTTGTCGCCAAGCAATAGCCCTGTTGCGATAGTGCTGCCTGAACGGGATAAACCGGGCAATATCGCGGCGCATGCTTGAGCCAATCCGATGATGAATGCATCACGAGCGCTGATATTTTGCTTCAACCGGGGCTTGGCATAGTAAGAGAAGGTGAGCAATAGTGCTGTCAATAGAAGACCGCAGGCGACTATGAAAAGTCCGGAACCGAATAGTGCTTCTACTTCATCCTTGAAAAACAGTCCTACAATGCCGATGGGTATCATCGAAATCAGGATGTTGAAAAGGTATTTGGTTTCGTCGTTAATCTTCCATTTGAAAATTCCGCGAAACAACCATGCAATCTCTTTCCATAAGATTACAATGGAGCTCATAATTGTGGCTATATGCACAACAATAGTGAATGTAAGGTTGCTCTCCCCATCGATGCCAAACAATGCCGAACCGATTGCCAAATGTCCGCTGCTGCTCACAGGAAGATATTCGGTAAGCCCTTGCAATAGACCTAAAATCAATGCTTCAATCCAAGTCATGACGGTTATTATTTATTCTCTGATTTTTTATTGTGTTTATACATTATGCCATAGACCATGAAAATAAAGCCGAGAAAGGCCACTGTCGGTCCTACTACGATGCGTCGGGTGCTGAAAATGTCGGGATTAAACTCCGTTTCGGTTGTGCTGCCACCGAGCATGAGTAAAAAGCCGATGATGATGATGGCTCCTGCAATTGCCATAAGAATGAAATTGGCCTTTGTGAGCGGAAAACGAGCCTCATTTTCCGTTTCTACACCGTTGAATGGTGATTTGATATTGTTGTTGAGTTCCATATTCCTGTAATTTGTTGTTCGTTATTTGAACATGCTGTCGTAATCTAATCGAATATATTTATTTGTCGCGAAAAATGCCGCGAGCGCACAGAGGGCGATGCCTAATGCCAACATTCCGACGAACACCCATGATGCTTGCTCCCAAGTGACGGCTTTTGTTATCGATACATCGAGTGTCGAGCTGTAATATAGAATCCCTGCAAGGATGCCTATAGCCACAATCGAAGCGATGATGCCGTTGATGATATTGTTGATGATAAACGGTCGGCGTATGAAGCCCGGAGTTGCGCCCACGAGTTTCATCGTGTGGATGATAAAGCGACGGGCATAGACCGTCAGGCGCACGGTGTTGTTTATCAGTACAAACGATATGAGCATCAATGCAGCGACTACGATAGTGAGAATAAGAGCCATGCTGCGAATATTTGAATTTATGGTTTCCACCATTTCGGTATGCACATTGATTTCGGATATCGCATCGTTTGTGCGAAGTGGTGCCACAATCTTTTCGATTGAGTCGACATCGGCGTAGTCGGACTTCACTTTTATCTCAAATTCTGCGCAAAACGGATTCACGCCAAGCATTTCGATGAGATTTTCTCCCGTCTCCTCTTGCCATTTATTGAGAGCGTCGTCTTGCGAGAAATACTTTATGCTTGCTACATAGTGAGCCGATGTCCATTGTTGTTTGAGACGGTTGACGGTGGCGTCCGGTGTTTCTTCCTTCAGTACCACGTCAAATCCCATATTCTCTTTGATGGAGGTTGTTATCGAATGTGCGGCGATGCCCAACATTGCGATAATGCCGAGCAATAGCAGCACGAGAGCCACGCTGATGGTCGCGGTGATTTGCGCACTGAATGTCGGTATGCCTGAGCGATGTTTTTTATTCATAACGGATTGGCGGTAAGCCGATATAACCCAAATATCGTGCAAAGTTACTACATTTCAACCCCGTTGTCAATAGATTGGCTTCAAAAAATATGTTATATTACAAGGTTTTTGCCATTAAATTTGTAAATTTGTCATCACGAGAATAATAATTCAATACTATATGAAAAAGTTAATGCTATGTATGGCGGTCGGACTGACCGTTACGTCGGCTTCGGCGGTAACTCCGTTATGGTTGCGCGATGTTGTTATTTCTCCTTCGGGAGATGAAATCGCTTTCTGCTATAAGGGAGATGTTTATAAAGTTGCAGCTTCCGGTGGCGAAGCCAAGCAACTCACCACTCAAGATTCCTATGAATGTTTCCCTGTATGGTCGCCCGATGGCAAGCAGATTGCATTCGCATCCGATCGTAACGGCAATTTCGATGTCTATATCATGAATGCCGATGGTGGTGCTGCACGTCGGCTTACCACGGTGTCGGTGTCTGAAACGCCGTCATCGTTTACTCCCGACGGAAAATACGTGGTATTTTCGGCAACGATTCAAGATCCGGCAACGAGTGCCCAATTCCCTACATCGGCATTACCCGAACTTTATAAAGTGCCGGTTGGCGGAGGACGTACTGAGCAAATCATTGCAACCCCGGCAGAGATGGTGAATTGGGATAAAAACGGACAATTCTTCCTATATCAGGACCGCAAAGGCTTTGAGGATGAATGGCGTAAGCATCACACATCGTCGATTACCCGCGATATATGGTGTTATGATATCAAGTCCGGTCATCACACCAATCTTACCGATCGTGCCGGTGAAGACCGTAATCCTGTTTTGTCGCCCGACGGAAAGACTGTTTATTTCCTTAGCGAACGCAATGGTGGCTCGATGAATGTATATTCATTCCCTCTCGACAACCCATCGCAAGTTAAGGCTGAAACCAAGTTCAAAACGCATCCGGTCAGATTCCTCTCTATGGCTGCAAACGGGACTCTCTGTTATGCTTATGACGGTGAAATATATACCTCTCGCGTAGGTGTATCTCCGAAGAAAGTGGCTATAAATGTCACTCGCGATGATGCTCCCGACATAGCTGATATTTCGATGTCGCGTGGTGCCGGCTCTGCGGTCGTTTCGCCTGACGGCAAGCAAGTGGCGTTTATCGCTCGTGGAGAGGTGTTTGTGACATCTGTGGAGTACCCGACGACTAAAAAAATTACGGATACCCCTGCTGCAGAGCATGGAATCACTTGGGGTGCCGATAATCGCACTATCGCTTATGCAAGCGAACGTAGTGGAAACAGTCAGTTGTATATTGCTAAAATTGCTCGTGAGGACGACCTTAATTTCCCGAACGCAACATTGATTTCGGAAGAAGTACTTCTTCCGTCCGACAAGGTCGAACGGACATATCCGCAATTCTCTCCTGACGGTAAGGAACTCGCGTTTATCGAGGACCGTAATAAATTGATGGTAGTTGATATCGAGTCAAAGAAAGTACGCCAGATTACCGATGGCTCTCAGTGGTTTAGCACTGCCGGTGGTTTTAACTATACATGGTCGCCCGACGGCAAATGGTTCGCTCTTGAAATTATCGGGAACGGACACGACCCATATTCCGATGTCGCAATCGTTTCGGCCAAAGGTGGAGAAAAAACAGTAAATCTCACCGGTAGCGGATATTTCAGCAACGACCCTATATGGGTGCTTGACGGAAATGCCATTTTGTTTTTGACCGACCGCTACGGTATGCGCAGCCATGCCTCATGGGGTAGTCTGAGCGATGTGATGCTTGTGTTTGTCAATCAAGATGCCTACGACCGCTATCGCCTCAGCAAAGAAGACTATGAACTGTTGAAAGAACTCGAAAAGCAGCATAAAAAGAATGCTAAAAAAGATGATGCCGCCGATGGTGACAAGAAAAAAGATGACAAAAAGAAGGACGACAAAAAGGATGAAGAAAAGGTTAAGGAAATCGTTGTGGAACTTGATGGTATCGAGGACCGCATCGTGCGCGTGACCGGCTTCTCTTCCGATATATACTCCGCAATTATAGATAAGGATGGCGAAAATCTTTATTATATAGCCAATACCGGAAATGGGTTCGACCTTTGGGGTGTTGATTTGCGCAAGCGTGATGCAAAAATCGTTTCCGACGGCATCGGTGCCGGCTCGCTTCAGTTGAGCAAAGATGGCAAATCCATGTTCTTGCTTGGTGGAAGTGCAATGAAAAAAATGTCGTCGTCAGGAACCAAACCGACTGCGATATCCTATCGTGCGGAAGTGAAAATGGACTTGGCTGCTGAACGCGAATATATGTTCGATCATGTTTATAAGCAGCAACAAAAGCGATTCTACAATCTTAATATGCATGGAGTTAACTGGGACGCAATGTCGGCAGCTTACCGTAAATTCCTCCCGCATATCGACAATAATTACGATTTTGCCGAGTTGCTTAGCGAATGGCTTGGTGAGTTGAACGTATCGCACACCGGTGGACGTTACCGTCCCGGAAGTTCTGGCGACGCTACTGCATCTCTCGGACTCCTTTACGACCTTGCTTATTCCGGCGATGGTCTTAAGGTGGCAGAAATACTCGAAAAAGGACCATTCAGCAACAAAAATACCAAACTTCGTGCCGGCGACATCGTTGAAAAAATCAATGGCAAGGAAATTAAAGCCGGAGAAGACTATCAGATATTGCTCAACGACCTTCGTGGAAAGAAAACTCTCGTCTCGCTTTACAGCCCTGAAAGCGGTGAGCGTTGGGATGAGGTGGTTCTTCCCATTTCCTCAAGCAAGGAAAGCGCGTTGCGCTATCAGCGTTGGGTGAAACAGCGTGCCGAAGATGTAAAGCGTTGGTCGGGTGGTCGTTTGGGTTACGTTCACATCGAATCGATGAACGATGAATCGTTCCGTACCGTTTATTCCGATATTTTGGGCAAATACAACCATTGTGAAGGCATTGTGATTGATACTCGATTCAATGGCGGTGGCCGTTTGCACGAAGATATAGAAGTGCTCTTCAGCGGTAAGCAATATTTCACTCAAGTGGTTCGTGGACGCGAAGCATGTCCCATGCCCAGCCGCCGTTGGAATAAACCGAGCATAATGGTGCAGTGTGAGGCCAATTATAGTAACGCTCATGGCACTCCGTGGGTCTACAATTTCCGCCAACTCGGTAAATTGGTCGGAATGCCTGTGCCCGGAACCATGACCAGCGTATCGTGGGAACGTCTTCAGGATAGTTCACTCGTGTTCGGTATCCCCGTTATCGGTTATCGACTCCCCGATGGTTCATATCTTGAAAACAGCCAACTCGAACCGGACATCAAGGTTGCCAACACCCCAGAAACTCTTGTCGCCGGCGAAGACACCCAACTCCGTGTAGCAGTCGAAACCCTCCTCCGCGACCTCGACTCCCAAAAATAATCAAAAAATGAGACTGGCTAAGGCACTCGTAAGGCCTTAGCCAGTCTCATTTTATCCCTTTTGCGTTATATTATTTCGCCATTCCAGAGCATTTTTAAGAAGTCATAGACGTATAGGCATTCGACTCCATTGGATATGCGAGTCAGGTTGTCTAATGATACTAATACCAAGCGTGCTTCGGGATGCTCTTGGCTGAATTCCCGCAACCCTTTTTTGTGACGGGATGAGACTTCTGTCGCCGATTTAATCTCGATGGCAACTTTTGCATCGCCTAATATTACATCTACTTCAAGTCCGGTGTATGTTCGCCAATATGATATGTTTTCCGGAGAATCGGAATAGCTTAAATATGCTTTTATTTCTTGTATGATGAAATGCTCGAATGCGTGACCGAATTCCTCGGTGCCTGCTTTGAGAGTGTGGCGACCCATTAAATGATTGGCGATACCGACATCAAAATAGTAGAATCGTGGAGCTTGAACAAGTCTCCGTTTTTTTACTTTTGTATATGCCGGAATTTCATATCCGATCAAGGTGTCGTACAATATTTTGAAATATTCTTTTACTGTCTTTGCGCTTACTCCGCAGTCGGATGCAATGTTTTCGTAGTTTATGATTTCACCGTCGGTGATTGCTGCTATTTCAAGAAATCGGCTGAAAGCATCAAGTTCTCGCACTAATGCTTCTTGTTGAATTTCTTCCTTGAGATATACATCTACGTAGCCTTTCAGACGTTGGGTGGCATTATTTGCCGTATAGTGACGCGGCAACATGCCATTTTGTATGGCTTTGAATATGTTGAAATCCGGAATTTCGGCACTCACTAACGGATAAAAATATACGGGAATTGCTCGTCCGCCTAATGTATTGACGGAATTGCGTTTCAATTTGCGAGCGCTGGAGCCGCAGAGGATGAATCGTAGATTTTTATTGGTCATCAGCCAATGTACTTCATCCAATAATTCAGGAATTTTCTGAATTTCGTCAATGATTACGAGTGTGTTTTCCGGCTTTGAAGAAAGTATTTCTCTCAAAAGTTCGGGATTGCGTCGGAAACGTTTTTGAACGTCGTTATTGAGTAAGTCGAATATAATGGCATCCGCAAAACGCTCTTTTAATAACGTAGATTTGCCTGTTTGACGAGCTCCGAAGAGAAATATCGCTTCGTCTAATTTGTTTTCTATGGGAATGATTCTGTCGTACATTTGTTGGCGAATTTTATTGTAAAATCAGGAGTGTGACTTCGGATTTTTAATCAAAATCCGGAATGCAAATGTAACAAAAAGAATCGAATATCCCAATAAAAGTATAGTAATAAGTTGGCTGTTATTTGGCGAGGTGCCCGATGAGGGTGGCGGAGGAGGATTCGTCGATGGTGACACTGACGATGTCGCCTACGCGATAGTTGCCGCGAGGGAACACTACAGTCTTGTTTTGCTGCGTGCGTCCTACGAATTGGTCGCGAGAACGTTTTGAGATGCCTTCGACAAGCACATCAAATGTCCGTCCCACATCTTTTCGGTTTGATTCGGCTGACAACTCGTTTTGGAGGGCAATCATGCGATTGAGACGGTCGATTTTCACCTCTTCCGCTACGTTGTCGGGCATATGTTTGGAGGCCAATGTGCCGGGACGTTCTGAGTATTTAAACATAAATGCCGAGTCAAAACCTACCTCACGCATGAGACTGAGCGTCTCTTGGAAATCCTCCTCCGATTCATTGTGAAATCCGGTAAACATATCTGT
Organism: Muribaculaceae bacterium; assembly: GCA_045133615.1. GTDB lineage: Bacteria > Bacteroidota > Bacteroidia > Bacteroidales > Muribaculaceae > M3. The sequence continues at coordinate 38,318 of JBGUUQ010000037.1, forward strand.
AGAGATTCCGCAATCGGGTATGGTGCGTCGGATAGCGGCAATGCGGTCGAGATACCATTCGCGTGTGTAGTGACGATTCATCGCCTTTAACACCGAATTTGAGCCGGATTGTACGGGGAGATGAATATGGTTGCACACGTTTGGATATTTGGCTATGACATTGATTATGTCGTCATTCATGTCTTTCGGATGCGATGTGGTGAAGCGTATGCGCATATCCGGAGCGGCTTCTGCTACCATCGAAAGCAATTCGGCAAATCCAACTACGCTTCCATCGGGATTCTGATAGCGGAAAGAATTGACGTTTTGTCCGAGTAATGTAGCTTCCTTAAACCCTTTTGCCCGCAAATCGGCAAGTTCGTTGAGGATGCTGCGAGGCTCGCGCGAACGTTCGCGTCCGCGAGTGTAAGGAACTATGCAGTAAGAGCAGAAGTTGTTGCACCCGCGCATGATACTGATGAATCCCGACACTATATTGCCGGTGATGCGCATCGGAATAATGTCGCGGTAAGTCTCCGTTGTGCTTAATTCTATGTTGATAGCTTTCTCTCCCGCTTCGACAGCTCCGATGAGGTTGGGAAGGTCGAGATATGAGTCCGGTCCGGCCACGAGGTCGACTCCGAGATTGTTGATGAGGTCGTCTTTGACACGTTCAGCCATACAGCCGATAACACCGATGATTAATTTCCCGCCACGGCGTTTGCGACGCAGTGAAGTGAGATATTGCAGGCGCGAAATGATTTTTTGCTCTGCGTTGTCGCGAATAGAGCAAGTGTTAAGCAATACAGCATCGGCATCCTCCACATTATCTACGGTTGTGTAGCCCGCCATTTTCATCACAGAGGCTACAACTTCACTATCGGCCACGTTCATTTGGCATCCGTATGTTTCAATATTCAGACGCTTGTCAGCATTGGTTATATCGGTCTTGTTCAAGTCAGTCATGTCAAAAATTTTACCTTTCCTTCAGGTGTTAATCGTCTAATTTCTTGCGATAATAACGATAAATCCGTAATTTTGTGCAAAATTACAAATTTGCAATGGAATATCTAAAAATTCTTGTTGGATTTGTGGTAGGCATACTTGTGATTTGGTCACAGATTGCCGAGCGTCGGGCCAAGCAGCGAAAGATGGCTGAGAGACTGCGTCGACAGGCGATGGAGTCGGCTGTCGAGGAAGCGTCTGATTGGACGGCTGATGAATATGAACCGTTGTCGCACGACAATTTCCGCCCAGTAGTGCCTCCCATTCCCGAAGAGGGTGTGCGGGCTACAGTGGATTTGCCCCCGGTCCCGTCGGATGCAGCCGAAGAGCCGGCTGTGGATGTCGAGCGTTGGCGACGGGCGATTATTGATTCCGAAATTCTTAAAACAAAATTCTAAATAATTCATCAAAAAACGTATTACTACAATGGCTTTTCCTTTTATTTCGGCACAACAAGCAGCCGAGCTTATAAAGAATGGAGACAACGTAGGATTTTCCGGTTTTACCGCCTCCGGTACCCCCAAGGTAGTGACCGAAGCCCTCGCTGAAAAAGCAGTGAAAGAACATGAGGCCGGTCGCCCGTTCAAAATCAATATCTTCACGGGAGCATCGACCAACGACCATGTTGACGGCGCATTGGCTCGTGCAAATGCGATTAATATCCGTACCCCTTATCAGAGCAGTCCCGATTTGCGTAAGCGTCTTAACGCTCACGATGCTCATTACTTCGACCTTCACCTCTCGGAACTTGCTCAAAAGATGCGTTATGGCACATTTGGCAAAATAAATGTGGCTATTATTGAAGCTGCCGACATCACCGACGATGGCGAAATCCTCCTCGGCACAGGTATGGGTATCGCTCCCACCATTGCGAAGATGGCCGATACAATTATCGTCGAACTCAATGAAGCCATCCCGGCATCTATCCGCGGATTACACGACGTTTATATGCCTCTCGATCCCCCTTATCGTCGTGAAATTCCTATCTATAAGCCGAGCGATCGCATCGGTTCTACCGTCCTCAAAGTTGACCCCAAGAAAGTTGCTGGTATAGTTAAGTCAAACTCTACCGACGGCGTTAAAGGATTTGCCGCTCTTGATGAGACCACAATGCAGATTGGTGCAAACGTGTGCAACTTCATCCTTTCACAACTTCACGCAGGTGCTCTCCCCAAGGAATTCCTCCCCATGCAGAGCGGTGTCGGCAATATTGCCAATGCAGTGCTTTTCGGCATAGGAGAAAGCAAAGAGTTCCCCGTGTTTGAAATGTACACCGAAGTAATTCAGGATGCTGTAGTCGATTTGATGGAAAAGGGCAAATGCCGTTTTGGTAGTACATGCTCGTTGACACTTTCCGACGATAAGATGCACGAAGTCTTCTCTAATATGGACTTCTTCCACGATAAATTTGTGATTCGTCCCGGTGAAATTTCCAATAGCCCCGAAATCATTCGCCGACTCGGTCTTATCACAATGAACACCGCTCTTGAAGCCGACATCTTCGGTAACATCAACTCTACACACGTAGTTGGTACGAAGATGATGAACGGTATTGGCGGATCGGGCGATTTCACTCGCAACGCCTACCTTTCTATCTTCTCATGCCCCTCAATCCAAAAAGGTGGCTTGATTTCTACCATTGTTCCGATGGTATCTCACTTAGATCACAGCGAACACTCTGTCGATGTGCTTATCACAGATCAAGGTGTTGCCGACCTCCGCGGCAAAGACCCTGTTCAACGCGCAGAGACCATCATCGAAAACTGCGTCAACCCCATGTACAAAGAGCTCCTTTGGGATTATCTCCGCATGGGCAAGGGCGGTCAGACTCCCCACTCACTCAACGCTGCGTTTGCATTCCACACCGAGTTTGCGGAATCAGGCGATATGAGCAAAGTCGATTGGGCAAAATACTCGAAATAAGTAATAAGTTCTCATGTATTTGTGAACGCGGAGATGCAGTGATGCATTTCCGCGTTTTTTGTTGGCTTGAATGGCGAAATTGTGTATCTTTGAAATCGGAATAAATCTTACGATTATGCGCAGACTCTTTTTGTTTTCAATAGTTATGGCTGTGATAAGTGTAGTATCTTATGCAGCCGACCCCACAGCGACAAGATTTTCGTATGCTGATTGTCAAGGCTCTTACAAGCCGTATCCGGTGCCGCGAGAAGCTTTCGATTACCCCGATTCGTTAAAGCCGGTTTTTGTCAATCATGTCGGTCGTCATGGTTCGCGATTTCCATCATCAGCCAAAGATGTGCTGACTCTTATCGGTGCACTGAATAGGGCGGATTCCATTGGTTCAATCACTCCGGCAGGCCGTCAACTATTGGCATTGTCGCAGCACCTTTTGTCGCAAGGCAACGGACGTTGGGGCGCTCTTGATTCGCTCGGCATGGCGGAGCAGCGAGGCATCGCGTCGCGTATGTTTGTGAATTATCCTTCGCTGTTTCGCGATGGAATCGTTAGGGCTGTGTCCTCATATTCTCCCCGTTGTCTGATGAGCATGTACGAGTTTACTCATCAACTCGACCGCCTTAACAATAAAGTGGAAATATACACATCGGCCGGTCGCCAAAACTCTCCGTTGATGCGCTATTTCGACACAGACAAAGAGTTTGTCGATTTTCGGCAGAGCAAGTTTACCGACGACACTTACAATGCATTTTTTGCCTCAACAGCCGTCTATTCCTCTCTAAAGCGCGTACTTGGTGCTTCGTATCCTTATGGCGACGATGAAAGCATGTCTCGACTGGCATATATCGAATATCGTGTCGCTGCCTCGATGGCTGCAGCCGGTATCGAATGTGACTTGTCGCAATATTTCACCATCGATGAGATTAATCTTCTTTGGGCTTGTTCAAATATGCGTCACTACCTTGATTATTCCTCTACAACAATATCCACCGTTCCGTCTGATTCGGCATCTCCATTGCTGCTGAACCTTGTGGAGACGATTGATGCCGCTGCCGAAGGTAAAGCCGCTGCTACAGTAATGCTTCGTTTCGGGCATGCAGAGACCTTGATGCCGCTCCTTTCACTGATGCATCTCGACGGGTGTTATTATATGACCAATTATTTTGATACGGTTGCCAAAAATTGGCAGGATTTCCGAATCGTGCCTATGGCGTCCAATTTACAAATGATTCTGTTTCAAGCTGACTCCGGTCGATACTATTTGCGTGTCGACCTTAACGAAGTGCCTGTTTCGCTTCTTCCTGATAGCTCTGATGTATATACGCGCTGGGATGTCGCTCGCGACTATCTGCTTCGCTGCGTGCCGATATACTATCAGTTCTAAGTCGACTGACGATAGTCTGTCGATTCTCGGTTAATTAGCTCCGAGTTCGACGATTGCACCTGTAGATGGTGAAAATTGCAGGTATGCCGGAGCTTTTTTGTCGGTAAACATGCTCGGATCCAAACCGAATACCACTCCGTATTGGGCAATGTCAAACGTGGATGACGACATCATTTTACCATCGAAAGCAATATCTATGCGAGCCTTGCCCGGAATACGGTACGCAACGCCTCCTTTGGGGTATTTCTTGACTTCCCCCTTTTCATTGACCGGAAGTTCGCCGCGCTCGGTAACTGTGAGTGACAGATATATCGGGTCGCCCGATAGGTCATCTGCCGGCACTATGCCCTCGGTTGCGGAGATGCGGGCAATGACATGCTTTGATGTTTCCTCTGCCGGAGTGTAGGTGATGGTTTTTACAGAGGTGGAATGTTGTACTGTACCGAGAAACATTGCAGTCAATGCGGCTTCCTGAGCATCGATATTATCCATTACAATCTTCATTGCGGCGCCGTCAGGCGGCATTTGGTCTGCTTGTCCGGTGATGAGGTCTGTGCGACTTTGGCGTAGCGCAAATATTTGTGCTGCTGCGAGTTCGGCTCGTTTTGCCGTAGATTGGCTTTGCATCATCTCCTCCGTGATTACTTGTCGTGCTGCCATCGTCTGTAACGGGGTGGGGGTTGCTTCCATAGCTTGCGGTAGTATTGTTGCTGTCGTCTCCGTAGCGGCATCGGCGTTGATGGCAAGAGGTATATTGTCCTCGCTTAGAAGTAGATACGGCGTCGAGCCGCTTTTGAATTGCATCAGGTATTGCTCTTCCTGATTTGCAACGCCACGCGAATTGACTGTTATGCTTTTTACTGTCCAACTTTCCGATGATTCTGTGATAGGGTCGGCGTTGAGGTATTTTTTAGCGTATTTATAAAATTCTCCCGGCTCTTTCACCACATGTTCGGCTTCAATCGAAATATCTACCACTGTCGAAGGGAGCGAGTAGATTATGCCGTATTCATTGGCTTTTGTTGCCGTCAGTTTTTGGGTGGATTGTGCCGATACGCCTAACCCAAGAGTTGCTGTTATTGCATAAATGAAAAGTCGTCTCATGATTTTTCCGTTTTATCTGATTAAGCCATTATGTCGCGGATTGCACGACCGATATTGTCGGCAATGTCTCCTGCCGTTACTCCATACTGTCCATGTTCCTCAGCAGCAATATCGCCTGCCACGCCGTGGATGTATGTACCGATGATGGCACTGATTTCCGGTTTGTATCCTTGTGCCATCAAAGCGCATATTACGCCCGTAAGCACATCTCCGCTTCCGGCAGTAGCCATTGCTGGATTGCCCGATGAATTGAAATATATTTTGCCGTCAGGGCGCACCATTGCCGTATAGTGTCCTTTCAGAACTATTATAATATTGTAATAATGAGCCATTTCGACCGCTTTGAGCAATCTGGCCTCTGCGCTGGGTTGTGCTCCGAAAATTCGGTCGAATTCGCCTGCATGAGGTGTGATTATCGACAGTACCGGAATATGATTGAGCATTGTCGGACGTTTTGCCACGCAATTAAGGGCATCGGCATCGAGTATCACCGGACCTTTGGCTTGCTTTAAAAACATCTCGACAGCATTGACCGTCACATCATTTGTCCCGATTCCGGGACCTACGGCTACGGCATTGTACTCATGTTTCAGGTTGATGTCGGTAATAGCTATGTCATGTCGGTCGGCATCGAATAGTGCTTCGGGAACCGACGATTGTATTATGTTGAACCCGCATCGTGCCGTATGAATGCTTACTTTACCTGCGCCGGCGCGGAGTGCTCCGCGAGCGGCAAGCACAGCCGCCCCCATCATCCCGTAACTGCCGGCTACAAGCATGGCAGAGCCGAAATCGGCTTTTGATGCAAACTCTTTGCGCTGGCGCAACACGCGATGCACGTCAGTGCGTTCTACCAAATAGTATTGTGCCGGTGTATTGCGTATTTCATCTGCACTTAGCTCAATGTCAAGCACTTTCCATTCGCCGATGAGAGGTGCATTGTCAGCAATGAAAAATGACAGGCGGGGAAATTGGATTGAGAGGGTAAGGTCGGCATGTACAATGTTGCGAGAGATGTTATTGGTATTCCATTCTCCGAACAATCCGGACGGAACATCGATTGATACCACCGTCGCGTTTGATTCGTTGATGTATTGCACGAGTGCTTTGAATCCTCCGGTCAACGGCTCGCGTAGTCCGGAGCCGAAAAGACCGTCGATTACCAAGTCATTGGGGGATAAATAAGGTGGGGAAAAATTGCTTGTCACTTCGGTGAAATCAACATCTCCAATGGCTTTCAGTCTGTCGCGATTGGCAGCACATTCGGGACTCAGCCGGTTCTCTCCGATGTTAAACAAAAATATCTCAGGTTTGTATCCTTGCTCTATGAGCATGCGGGCTACGGCAAGTGCGTCGGCACCATTGTTGCCGGGACCGGCGAATACGGCAACGCGCTTGTTGGCTCTCCACCGCGAAATGATTTCGCAAGTGATTGATGTCGCTGCGCGTTCCACCAATTCAAGCGAAGTTATACCTTCGCTTTCTATCGTATTGCGATCTATCGACTTGATTTCTTCGTTAGTGAAAATTTTCATAACCGTAAATTTTGAAATACGCTACTTCGATTCTTTGGGTTTGCGATCGAAGTATGGACTTTTTGAACTTGCTGAAACGGCGATTGCGAATACCTGTCGACATCCGTCGAGCCAGTTAAGTCGCTGTGCTGCAAGCCCGGCCGAAAACATCACGCGGGTATCTACGCGCAAATCGGCAGCTGTGGCACAGGCCGAACCGATGGCAATACCTACGTCGATTGTGTTTATGGCACAAGGTACATCTGCCGGCTTGTCGGCGCATAATGAATATCCGCAGTGTGCGCAATTAAGCCCTTGCGTTTGGCTGTGAGTCCCTATTATGACTACGCACTCGCTATTGAGGATGTTGTCGGCATCACGGAGAAAAAACTTCATTCCGGTCTCTCCGCTGATGGTTATCATCATATCGGATAATGTTTTCAGCTCCTCTTGTCCGCATATTGTAGCGGTTTCAATGATGTCGACGCCTTTCCCTTTTGGGGCGGTGCGTGCGGCGGTCATCATCTGTCGGGCTACTGACAATATATGTTCGTGTCGGGAATCCCGTTCGTTAAGTATCATTGTTTGTTTTGTTTCTGTTCCAACCTGTTAAGTGTCTGCAAATTTACACAATCCGCGCGTAAAACACAAAAAACACCTCGACATCCTTGAATGTCGAAGTGCCTTTTTGCAATATGATACATGATTATTTTGCTCTTAATGCGTCGAAAGCAGCGACGTAATTCGGTTCGTGAGTGATTTCATTGACTAATTCGACGTAACGCACATGAAATCCTTCGTCCATAACGAGGACGGCGCGTGCGAGAAGTCCGGCGAGAGGGCCGTCGACAATTCCTACACCATACTTTTGTGAGAACATGGGGGAACGAAATGCGGACGCGACGATTAGGTTGTCGATACCATCGGTTGTGCAGAATCGTTTTGCTGCAAAAGGCAAATCCATTGATATACAGATTACTTGCGTGTTTGGCAACGATGCAGCTTCGGCATTGAATCGTCGCACGGAAGTTGCGCATACGTCGGTGTCAAGACTCGGAAAGATGTTGAGAATCACGCGTTTATTGCGAAATGTGCGGTCGTCGACCTCTTTCATGTCGCTCGACAGAAGGTTGAATCCCGGAGCTTTTGAGCCTATTTCGGGAAGTTGACCGCAAGTGTGGCATGGAACGCCTTTGAAATATACAATGTTCATGATGTAAGTATTTTATCTTTTCTACAAAAGTAATTCTTTTTTATAACACATACATTGGTAAAATAGTTCATCGTGTTGCGTAGTTGTGTGGAATAGTCTGACCGTCAGTTGCTTAAAGCGGTATATCGGACTGTGATTGTCTGCTCGGTGAGTGTCGATGGATTATTAATTTTGGTGATGGAAATGATGGCATTTTCGGCGAAGATGTAAGTCGTCAGGGAGCCGACGATGGAATCTACGGCGTAGGTGACTGTGACCACGCTTGTGCTGTCGGAAGGAGTGTAAGTGACTGTGTGATTGGGCGTTGTGGTGGCTCGTCGGATCTGTGCGGTAATGGAGCCGGGGAGAAAATATGAAAACTGCGAAGCGGTAACGCATTGAGTGCGAGGCGGTTGCCCGTTGGTGGGTGTGGCTGTGATTGAATCGGGGCGTAACAGTAATGTGTAGTTTACATCATCGTCGAGCAGGGGCATGGAGAGGGTGTAGCGGACTGTTATTTCGCTGTATGGGCGCGATTCCAATCGCTCCAAAAGGCTTTGCAGGTCGTCGGCTGCAAGGTTGGCCGGAGTGGCAATGACGATTGCCAACAACGTGGAAATTAGAACTTTATGTGTCATGCATAAACAACAACCGCGCACCCCAAAAAGTTTTTTTGAAAAAAAGTTGGGGAAAAATTTGGTGGATTGGAAAAAGTTGTCTTACCTTTGTAGTGTGTTAGTCAACTACAACACCACATGACTAAATCACAGAAACAAAAAATTAGGAATATTAACAACTAACTTAAATAATATGAATATGAAAAAGATTGTTTTCTCATTGGCGGCTATCTTGGTAGCGATTGCAGGTAATGCTCAACTTCTTTGGAAGGTGTCGGGCAATGGTCTTGAAAAGGATTCTTATATTATGGGTACTCATCATGTGGCTCCGGTGTCGATCCTTGACTCTATCGCGGGATTTGAGTCTGCTCTGAATGGGTGTGACGCGATATACGGTGAGGTGAAGAAGAGTGACATGCAGGGTCAGGAGGCTCAACAGAAGATTATGGCGATGGCGATGGCTCCGGCTGACAGTACGATGAATGTGCTTTACTCGGCTGAGGAGTTTGCGACGGTGGATGCTGTCGTGAAGAAGTACACTCAGGGTATGGCCGGGTTGGAGCAGATGGCTCAACTGAAACCGGCGATTGTGATGAGCCAGCTTTCGGTGATGCAGTCGATGATTGCGTTCCCGGGTTTTGACCCTTCGCAGCAGTTGGACATGTATGTGCAGTCTCGCGGTGCGGAGTTGGGTAAGCCTCTTTGCGGTTTTGAGACGGTGGACTTTCAGTTGAATATGCTTTTCGGCAGTCCGCTGACGAAGCAGGCTAAGGATTTGCTTGAGATGGCGCAAAAGGATGACAAGAGTCTTGAGTTGGCTCATAAGTTGGCAGATGCTTACCGCTGTCAGAATCTCGATGAGCTTTTGGCTTTGATGGTTGAGGATGCAGAGGATATGAATGAGCTTGACCGTATGATTTTCGATCGCAATGCGAATTGGGTGAAGTCGCTCAAGGAGTTGATGCCTGAACAGTCGGTGTTTGTATGTGTCGGCGCAGGTCACCTTCCGGGTGAAAAAGGTCTGATAGAGTTACTTCGCAATGAGGGCTACACTGTGGAGGCTATGTAGGGAAATAGAAAATCAGGATAGAAACAGAATAGAATTAGATTAGAATAGAAACAGTTTTAGTAAGCAGGTCGAAGCGGGGAGGCGCGGGACTATGTGCCTCTCCTGCGGATGACCGAAAAGAGATGATTTACTTAAAAAAGATTGGAGATGATTACGTTAGATAATGTTACATATAGCTATAAGAAGGGTCTGAAGGAGGCTTTGACGCAGGTGTCGGCTCAAGTGGACAAGGGTATTCATTTGCTTTTGGGTGAAAATGGTGCCGGGAAGACGACGCTGCTGCATGTAATGGCGGGGTTGCTGACTCCTCAAAGCGGTGTTTGTACAATCGATGGTGAGGTGATGTCGCAACGTGCTCCTCGTGCGATGGCAAGTGTGTTTTTCCTTCCGGAGGATATGCAGTTTGGTGCGAAGACGATAAATGATTTTGCGAAGTTTCATGCTCCGTTTTATCCGACGTTTGACGCAGCGATGCTTGCCGAGAATCTGAAGGATTTCGGGTTGACGGGGAATGAGCCTTTGAAGTCGCTGTCGCTGGGCAACAGAAAGAAGACTAACATTGCGTATGCTCTTGCTCTTCAAACGTCGGTGCTTCTTCTTGATGAGCCGGCAAATGGCTTGGATATCGATTCTAAAAAGTCGCTTCAGACGATCTTGGCTCGCTGTGTGTCGGAGGAGCAGACGGTGATTATATCAACTCATACGGTGTGGGATCTTCAAAATCTGTTTGAGGGGGTAATCGTGCTCCATAGCTCAAATCTTGTTCTCGCGATGCCTATGTGGCAGATAACGGAGCGTATCGCATTTGTAGACGATGCTGTGTGCCCTGACAATGCGCTCTATCGAGAACAAGATGTGGCGGGCTATCATGCTATCGTGGAGAATGACGGAGGTGTGGAGTCGAATGTGAATTTTACGCTTCTCTATACGGCTCTTCGCAGTGAGTCGGGTGCTAAAATACTTGAGAAATTAAATGCCTAAAATTGGAAATTGAAAATTATGGAAATGACTATGACTCAATATAATAATGGCTTCTCGTGGGAGAGGGTGAAGATGGTGGCTGCTTACTATTATCCGGTAATCAAGCCGCAGATGATATGGTATCCGATAGTGGTGGCGTTGCTCTACGGATTGGCTTTGCTATGCCAAACGGTGGATTGGCTTGCTCCGGTAGGGGTGGCGTTGACGGGCCCGTTTTCGTTTATGTTTTATTTTGCTCCGATAATACTTGCCCGTCGTGATTGCCGATTGGTGACGACGATGCTTCCGGCTACAGCTGCGGAGAAGATGGCGGTATTGGCGGTGTATTTCTTCGTTGTGGTGCCGGTGCTTATCTTCGGCGTGGAGTATGCGCTGGTGGGTATCACTGAGTTGGTGATTCCGGAGTATAACTTTATTATGGCTGCATACAATGCTGTCGGTAAGGATTTGAGCGGGCTGTTTATGTTCAGCCAATTGGATGAACTGATTCCGGCGGTGACATGTTTCTGGGGTATAATCTATTTTAAGGAGAATCGTACTCTGAAATCGATACTTGTTGCGGGCGGTTCTCTGATTGCATTGGGTGTGCTTGGCGCTGTCTATGGCATTATCTATGTGGCTAAGGAGGTGATCGATGCTCAAGCTGCCGGTGTTGCAATCAAGGAGGAGCAGATTTCGGATAATCTTGCTATGCATATGGCTAATCATATGGAGCCGTTTTTGATAGGCATAGGTGTGGTTGCTGTGGTGTATGCTGCGGTGATGATATGGCTCAGCTATCGCCGGGTGAAGAGTTATCAGAATTGATCGGTTAATGATGAATAGGTATATGGAATTGTACAAAAGTGGCTTTTCATGGAGACGAGTAGGGATGGTAGTGAAATACTACTATCCTACTCTTCGTAAACAGATGATATGGTATCCGGCTGTTGCGGCGGGCTTGTGCTTGATAGTGAGTCTGTTGCAATTGTTTGGCGATACTGTGGCAAATTCGTCGATGGGATTGCTCGGGGCGATGTCGTTTATGTTTTATTTTGCTCCGGTGGTGCTGTGCCGCTATGAGAGTCGTCTAACGACGACTCTGCTGCCGGTCACGGCCGCAGAGAAGATGGTGGTACTGATGGTATATTTCTTTGTGGTGATACCGTTGCTGCTTTTCGGTGTGGAATATGCGTATGCGGGATTGCTGCATTTTACGGTGCCTGAGATGGCGTTTTTGGACCGGGCGTTTGCTCAGTATGATGCGCTGGAAATCGAAATCGAGAGGAAGGGCCTGTTTATGTTGTCGTCGGCGTTTTTGTCGATTTTGCCTACTATGCTATGCTTGTGGGGTGTGACTTACTATCGCCAGAATAGGACGCTGAAGGCTCTCTTGACGTCGTGCGGTGTGTATTTGGCTACATCGGTGGCTGCCGGTGTGGGCGGCATGCTTCTTGCTTTCAAACGTGGGTTTGATGATGGTGTGGCGGGCTTGGCTCCTGCTGCGTCGGAAAAGGCGTTTGTGCATGAGATGACGGAGTCGATGCTGGCGGTGTTCAATGTGTCGGGCTATGTGGCAATGGCGGCTTCGATTGTGATGGCTTACTTGATATATAAAGAAATAAAGAACTTTCAAATCTAAAGAAAAACATGGATTTTAAAACTAATAAACCGATATATCAGCAGATTATAGATTTCTGCTTCGGAAATATTCTGGCGGGTAAATGGCCTGTCGGAAATCGCGTGCCGTCGGTGCGTGAATTGTCGATACAACTTGCGGTAAATTCTCATACGGTGCTGAAGGCTTATGAGTATCTTCAGGCTGAGGAGATTATCGTTCCTCGCCGTGGGCTTGGCTTTTTCCTTGAACCGGATGCCTGTGTGAAGGTGATGTCGGTGAAGCAGAAGGAGTTTTACGACACGACGCTCCGTGATGTGTTTGAACAGATGGATATGCTGGGTGTGTCAATAGATGATGTGGTGGAGCATTGGCGACAACGGCGGTGAGTCACCGCTGACAGGAGGGGCTCGGCAGCCAAATTTTAGGTGGGTAGAGGGACACACTCCTCAGTCACTTCGTGACAGCTGTCGAGAGGCTCGACGGCCGAGTTTAGGGGAGCAGCTGGTGGCGAGTCGCCACTGACAGCCGAGAGGCTCGGCGGCCAAAAATTTAGACATATCACGCGTTAAGGAAATAACGAATCTTTCAGATTCGGGTGGGGTGGTTTTGCTTTCCGGTGGTGACCTCACTGCGCTCGGCTACCACCGGCTATTAGTTAATGATTGCTTCGCAATCGGGCGGCGGGTCGCCGCTGACAGGAGGGGTTCGGCGGCCAAAAGGGGAACACACTCCTCAGTCACGTTGTGATAGCTCCCCGAACTTAGGAGAGCAGCTGCTAACGCGCTGATTTGTATGATGTTACATTTGATATTGTCAGTTTGGATGTGGTGGTTTGATTAACGAATCTTTCAGATTCGAGGCGGGACGGCTGGTTTACCGGTGGTGACCTCGCTTCGCTCGGCTACCACCGGCTATTAGTTAAAGATTGCTCCGCAATCGGGCGGCGAGTCGCCGGCCGAGAGGCTCGGCGGCCAAAAGGGGAACACACTCCTCAGTCACGTTGTGACAGCTCCCCGAACTTAGGAGAGCAGCTACTAACGCGCTGATTTGTATGATGTTGTGCTTAGTTGGGTGGTGGTGGCTGTGCTACATGTTGGTCATTGTGAGTGGTTTTTGTGACAGGGTGTAGCCGTTGAATTTGCCTGTGGCTCGAGTGAACGCATCGACTTTCGCGCGGAGGAGGTCCGGGTCGAAGTTCTCTTCTTTTCTCTTTACTTCGATGAATATGGCTTCGTCGTTCAATTCGTTTTCGGCAACAATGTCGATCTCATTCTCGCCTTTTCGGTCCCACCAACTGCCGATGCGTGTGTAGGCTTTACTCTCTATAAGTACGCGCTTGAAGTAGCGTTCGAGCATTTTCCCGCTGAATGTCTCATAGTCGCGGTTGATGATGGTCTTTACGGCATCGTAGTTCTCTATCTCAAGCATATAGTTGTATTTGTAGATGAATCGGAACCAGAAGGTGAAAAAGTTGTCTTCAATCGTGTAGCGAACGTTCTTTGTTGAGCTCGTCTCGAATATTGGTTGTTTTTTAGTGATTACTTCGTACTCTTTCTCTAATTTTGTAAGGTAACCTCCGATCTCTCTGCCAACAATCTGCTCTATCTCTGAGCGCAATGTTTTGCCTCGTGCAATGGCCGAGAGTATAGAGAAGTAGACTCCGTAGTCTTTGCCAAATTCTTCGATGAGTATTGCTTTGCCTTCGCCGATGAATACGGAGTCGGCCTTGATGATGTGATTGAGCATCTTTGTCTTGGTTGTAGCTCCTGCATCAACGAGTAATTGGACGTATTTTGCCACGCCGCCGGTAAATGAGTATAACGCTAACAGGTCTTCGGCGGTGTAGCCGGGATTATATTCAGCCATTATCTCTTTTAAAACGGCAGGTGTGAATGGCTTAATCGACATGAAACGTGTCTGGCGATTATAGAGTGGTTCTTTCTTGTCTTTGAAAATTTTGGTCATCATCGAGAAGATGGAACCACACACAATAAGGTTGATATGGGCTTTGGTGTGATACATGTCCCAGATGCGCTGCATGTCGCTATATACTGACTTGTTTACCTTGAAAAATTCTTGGAATTCGTCGATGAACAGTGTAATGGGACGCTCGATTGAGAGTTTCATCAGGTATTCGAAGATCTCGGGAAATCGCTCGGCTCTGCCCATTGTGGGGATGCCTAACTTGTTTTCTATCTCTTGGATATAATCGGTGCACAAGTCGCTCTCGGCTTTGCGCGCTACAAAGAAATAGAGTATCGGCTCGTTCTCGTATGCTTTCCACACAAGTGATGTCTTGCCGATACGACGACGACCGGTCACTACCGTGAACTGTGCATTGCTCTTTGAGTGTTCAAGAATGTCTTTGAGTGTCGCTATTTCTTCTGTCCTGTCAAAAAATTTCATACGATTATGGTTTAGTTGCGAAACGGCGGTTCCGGAAACAGCGGTTTCGCAACTGCGAATATAATACTCTTTTTTTTATCTGACAAAATTATGGGATAATAATTTAAAATGTTTATGGGGTGGCGAGTCGCCACGGACAAGAGGGGGCTCGGCAGCCAAATTTTAGGTGGGCACAGGGAGGGCGGTGAGCCACCGCTGACGGGAGAGATTAACGAATTTTTTAGATTCGGTGGCGTGGTTGCCGGGTTACCGGTGGTGACCTCGCTGCGCTCGGCTACCACCGGCTACTTTTAATGATTGCTTCGCAATCGGGATAAACACACTCCTCGGTCTAGCTTGAAATGGGAAGTTGAGAATGGAGAGAGATTGTGGAGCAATCTTGATGTGTGTCAATCGGGAAGGATTACTATAATGCGGTGAGATGATAACACCGGCGATATCGGAAAGAATCACATGTCGTCAGTGTTATTTATCTATTTCCATAAGTAGTTTTCCAATTGCCCTAACGGCGGGTTCATGTTCTTTCCGGCAAATAAAATGTGCAAATTGGGATTTCATTGGATCTCCATCAATGTCCATTTTGACTCGATGATTTATAAAGTCGGTCAGATGATGAGCGTTTGTATATTTATCATACATTCTGGAGAATAGCAGACTTCTGTATTCTTGAGGGGAAATGTTTAAGTGACTTCTTTTTACTTCTGACTGTGTGTCACAATAGAAACAAAGTACAGCATCTTCATTGTCTCTTAGAAATTTGGCGAGTGTATCTGATATAACTGATAAAATAGGATAACCGACATATCCATCTCCGGATTCGCGCACTAATGTGACATCGTAAAATACTAAAGTCAACGTCAGAGGGTCTTCTGAAAAGAGTTGTATTGATTCTGAATCATAATATGAAAGGGCGACCTTTATTTGATCGCCCTCTGTATTTCTTATATCAAAGGATATATCCATTTACACAACGATGGTAAAGGTACATTGTTCTTTCTCAGCTAACTTTTTAGTTTGCTGTTGCTTCTTTTCTCTCAAAGACTCAAAGACTTGAATCATCTTCTGAGAGGGATTTTTGATGGTGATGTTTCGAGTCATATTTGTCTACTTTATTGGTTTATATCACAAAGTTACAACTTTTTCGTTATATCGCAAATTTTGGAATCTTTATTTTCAATTATTTTATTATAAAACGCTTGAATGAGGCTAAAGTTGAGCCATAAATATGGCTTAATTGTAAAAAGGGAAATGAGAGAATTGAAAGTTGAAAATTGGGTAACGAATCTTTCAGATTCGGGTGGGGTGGTTTCGCTTTCCGGTGGTGAGCGGCGGGTCGCCGGCCGAGAGGGCGGCAGCCAATTTTTTAGGTGGGCGCGGCAAATGGATTAACGAATCTTTTAGATTCGGTGGCGGGTTGCCAGTTAACCGGTGGTGAGCGGCGAGTCGCCGCGGACGATCGACTGGCTATTGGTTAAAGATTGCTTCGCAATCGGGGGGGATTAGGGGAGGAGGACGCGGCGGGTGTCGTTGTCGCGGAGGATGATGTAGTGGCCGGCGGGGAGGGTGAGGGTGAGTCGGGGTGAGTTGGGGGTGCCGGCGTAGCGGGTGATGCCGTCGATGGAGTAGACGGTGACGGGGCGGGTGCCGTCGGATTCGATGATGAGTCGGTGGTCGCGGCTATAGGCTGTCCATCGGTCGGCGGGGAGCCGGGGGTATGTGATACGCAGGGGGTGACGGTGATGTTGTCGATGTTGAATCGTTTGCCGGCGGTCTGTTGGAGGCGTAGGTAGGCGGGTCCGGGGACGTTGGCGGTGACGGTGAATTCGACGTATGTGCTATTGTCGGTGATGGTGACGGTGCCTGCGGTGGTCCATGAGTTGCCGCCGTCGGTGGATGTCTGCACGGCGAGTGTTGCATCGGCGTCGTTGCTCCATTTGAGTGCGTGGAGGGTGACGGTGCCTATGCCTGTGGCGATGGCGTCGGTGGTCTGTATGTAGCTTGCGGAGGTTTTGCCGAAGCGTGCGGACTGTGAGTCGATGGAGGTGTCGGAGGTGTAGATTCCGGCATCGGAGAAGTGCCATGTGGCTGCTGTGCCGATGTAGTCGATGGTGGGGTTGTAGGAACTCATTCCTGTGGCGTCGGCTTCGAAGTCTTCGATGAAGTCGGTGGCATCGGTTACGGTGGCTGTGAGGTCGATGCTTTCGGACTGACAGTCGGCTGATTGTGCTGTGAGTCGGGCTGTGTAGGTGCCTTCGGATGTGGGTTGCAATCGGAGGTAGAAGTGGTCGTCGTCGGGGGATATGGCGATGGTGGTTGCCCATGATGAGAGGTCGGTGCTAACGGCGAATGGGGCGTCGACGGCTATGGTGACGGGGTCGGTGATGTTTTCTATCCAGATTGCTATCTCAACGTAGTCGGATGCTTGCTGTGGCAGGGCTGTGAAGGTGAGGAGCGGGTCGCAGTCGAGCTGTATGGCGGGTATGGGTGTGGCTGTGGTGACTGTGATGACGTTGGATGTGAGTGTGGAAGATGAGATGGTGTAGGTGTAGGTGGTGGCGGGGGTTAGGTCGAGGACTTCAAATTGCTCGTCGGAGGCGAGTACGGTGAGGGGGTATTCGTCGGAGATGAGTGTGCCGTCGAGGTTGCATACGCTGATGGTGTAGCGTGCGGCGGGGTCTTGGTCGATGTTGGTCCAACGGGCGATGAATGAGGTTTCGGTGATGTCGGTGGCGGGCTGTGCGGGGAGTCCGTCGACGGCTGTGGCGGTGAGGGTGACGGTGGCGCGGGCGGTTCCGGAGGCGATGGTGAGTGTGGCTGATGCTGTGGCCGGAACAGATGACAGGTAGGTGATGGTGACGTCGCAGCCGTTTTCGCCACAGGCTTGTGAGGCGGAGATGGAGGTGGCGCTTGCGGAGAATCCTTCACCGGAGATGGTGAGGGTGATGTCGTCGGTGAGGTAGCTGCCTTTGACGTTGAGTGTGGCGGTGCGCGGAATGTCGACGGCGGTGATGCCGAGGTCGATTGAGGTGCCGTCGACGGGGGTGTTGATGGCGGGTTCGCCGGAGATGTCGAGGCTCCATGGTTGTCCAATCTTGTCGCCCCAGATGTATTCGGCGAGTTCGGGATGGTCGATGAATGGGTTTCGATTTTCCTGATGGTTGTAGATGACTTCGTTGCGGTCGAGTTCTTTTTGGCTAACGGGGTCTTGTCGGTGCCACTTCAGGAGGAGGTTGACAGCCCAAGTGGTGTAGGCGGGGTAGCTGTTGGATGCGAGCATCGGGCTGTCCCAGTCTTCGATGAGGCTGTTGTAGCACGCTGCCATGTAGAAGTAGGAGCGAGCGAGGTCGCCTTTGTATTCGTCGTCGGGCTCGAAGACTTTGCCGGTATAGCCGGAGAATGTGGATGTGCCGAGTCGTCCGAGCGCTTTTACACCGCCGGAAGATGCGAGGGTGGTGCCGGAGGCACATTCTCCGTAGGGGTAGTTGCTTCGCTGTCCGTTGACTTTTCCGTCGGTGGGGTAGATGTGGAATGCGTCGCTATACATCGGGGAGGCTTCGTTGAACCAGCTTTTTGGGAATGAGTGTTCGCGATTGTAGCAGTCGCCAACGGCGGAGTAGCTTCCGCATTGCTCGTCGCCGGGAGTCCATTCTTTGGTGGAGTATATGTCCCAAATGGTGCCGTTTTCGCGCACGTCGGACTTTTTGTAGAGGGACCATAGTCCGCTGTAGCTGACGGTGGTGTGGGGTCCGATTACGTCTTCGAGGGCTTCGAGGAGTGATTGTCCGTAGAGTCCTTCGCAAGAGGAGTAGTAGCCGGTGGGTTCGGCGGCGTGGAGAGAGGCGGCACCGAGGATGAGGATTGGAATAAGCAGACGACGAGTCATGGCGGTGAGTTTTAATGATGGGTGGGGAATATAATATGGAATTATTTGAGGACGGATGATTGGGTGACTACGGGTGCGGGATTTTTGTCGTAGTTGGCAAGAGATTCTTGCAGGCTGGTAATCATCATGGCGCGAAGTTCGGGGGGATCGAGCACGGTGAGTGTGGGTCCGTGGCTGAGGAGTTCTTCGACGAAGTCGGGGGTGATGCGCAGGCGGTAGTAGAATACGGAGTATTGGTCGTGGATGGTCTCGTGCTGGGAGTGGTGGAGGGGGAGAGCACGGAAGTATTTGGCCTGTCGGACGTCGACTTTGATGGCAACGGACTTGACTTCGCCTTGTGTGAATACGATTCCGAAGCTGTCGCGGAAGTAGGTCTCGGCGTCGAATGATTCGGGGATTTCGTAGTCTTCGGGGAGGATTAAGACTTCGGACATGCGGTCGAGAGCGTAGGTTTTGATGCAGTCTTCTTTGATGTTGCGACCGGTGACGTACCAACGCTGGCGGAATATCTTGAGGAAGTAGGGCTCGATGAGGACGTCGGGGGTGGCGCTGATGCGAGTGTAGGGCTGATAGGTGAATGATATGGGGTGGAACTCTTTGAGCGCCCGGATGACGATGGGGAGAAATTCGCGTGCGGAGGGTACGTTTTCGAGGAATACGCGGTCGGAGATTTCTCGACAGTCGCTAAGCATGTCGCTCATGGCGGCGGAGTTGAGGAGCCAGTTGGTGACGCTTTCGTTGTGGGAGTCTTCGTCGGCGATGAAGTATTCGAATGTGGAGTTGTTACATTCGATGTTGATTTTGAAGATGTCTTCGATGGCGATGCGGTAGTTGTAGAATGTGCGTCGCGGAAGGGATTCGCCGTTGGAATAGGGTGACTTTTTCCAGAGGTCGTTGAGCTCTTCGCGGGTAATGTGCCCGTAGCGTTTGATAGTGTCGATGAGCCAGATGTAGCGGCTGAATAGGTCTTTTGACATGTGATAATGTATTTATTCGTTATTAATATTTGTATTCTTGTCGGTGAGGAGCCACAGACCTATGTAGGTGAGGGCTGCGTTGAGGATGAGGAGTTCGAAGCTCATGTGGTATTGGAACCGGGTGAGGAGAAGGGTGCGTATGCCCCAGCAGAGGCATGGCGCGAGGAGGCAGATGAGTGGCACCCAACGGTCGCGGACGGCACGGCGTGAAGAGATGCCGAAGGCGAATAGCCCGAGGATGGGACCGTAGGTGTAGGATGCGAGGGTGTAGACGGCGCTGATGGCGTCGTCTTCGTTGATGAGGTAGAAGAGGATGATGACGAGTGCCATGATGATGGCCATGGCTGCGTGGACGCGTCGGCGCAGGCGAGTGAGTCGAGCATCGGGAAGCTTTGTGCCGTGGAGGATGTCGACGGTGAATGATGTGGTGAGGGCCGTAAGTGCGGAGCCGGCGGCGGAGTAGGATGAGGATATGAGTCCGAGAATGAAGAGGATGCCGACGATGAGTGGCATGGAGGGGTGTGTGGCGACGAGTCCGAAGATTTCGTCGGAGTTGTCGGGAACGGAGAGGGAGGGTGTGCGCTCGATGTAGATGAGCATGAGTGTGCCGAGGATGAGGAATAGGAGGATGACGAGGGTCTGCATGAGGGTGGCGACCATCATGTTTTTGCGTGATTTGCGGTGGTCGGCGCAAGCGAGGTTGCGCTGCATCATGTCTTGGTCGAGTCCGGTCATGGCGATGACCATGAATATACCTGCAAGGAATTGCTTCCAGAAGTAGGTGGCTTGTGTGGGGTTGTCGAAGAAGAATATGCGAGAGGTGGGGTGGGCGTCGATAGCGGAGAGCATGGTGGCGGGTGTGAATCCGAGGTTGTCGGCAATGAATATGATGGAGAGGAGGACCGATAGGATGAGGCATGTGCTTTTGAGGAGGTCGGTCCAGATGACTGATTTGAGTCCGCCACGGAAGGTGTAGAGCCAAACTCCGGCGATGGTGACTGTGACGTTGATGCAGAATGGGATGCCGAGGGGTCGGCAGACGAGTTCTTGCAGGACGATGCAGACGACGTAGAAGCGGACGGCGGCCCCGAGCATTTTGGAGATGAAGAAGAACCATGCTCCGGTGCGGTAGGTGGCTGCTCCGAAACGTTGCTCAAGGTAGCCGTAGATGGATAGGAGGTTGCGCTTGTAGAACAGCGGTAGGAGGAGGTGGGCTATGAGGATGTAGCCGACGATGAATCCGAGCGCCATCTGGAGGTAGGAGTAGCTTTTGGCTTGTACCATTCCGGGGACGGAGATGAATGTGACTCCGGAGATGGCTGCTCCGATGGTGGCGATGGCGACGATGGGCCATGCTGTGTGGCGTCCGGCGGTGAAGAATGCGGCGTTGCTGCTGTTGCGCGATGCGAAGCAGGATACTCCAAACAGCAGGATGAAGTAGGCGGCGATGGTGGCTATGATGATGAGTGGTGTCATTGCAAATTTACATAGGGGATTATTCGGGGTAGAGGAGGTAGGGGCGTCGGAGGGCTTTGAATTGCTCTACGTCGTGGCGCCATGTGGCTTTGATGGAGTCGGCGGGCAGTCCTCGGCTTATGAGGGTGCGTATGGTGTCGTTGCCGATGAGTTTTTCGAAGAATGGGGAGAGGAAGCGGGGATTGCCGGTGCCGATGCGGTTGTAGGCGTCGATGAGGTAGGAGAGGTCGATGCCTTTGGCGATGACTTGCTCTTGGTCGAGGTGACGGAGGTCGATGCCGTGGCATAGCCGACCGAGCTGTGGCGGGCGCTTTGCCCCGGGTAGGCTGCGGGGGGTGAAGGAGAATGTGCAGCCGGTGAATGAGGGGTGTCCGTAGATGGTGAAGGGGGCGTCGGTGCCGCGTCCGATGCTTACGTCGGTGGCTTCGAAGTAGCAGAGGGATGGGTAGAGGTAGACGGAGAGCATGGTGGGGAGGTTGGGAGAGGGGGGGGCGGGGAGGATGTAGCGTGAGGGGTGGGTGTAGCCGGCGCATCGGATGACGGTGAGGGGGACTTTGCGGTGGTCGTGGAGCCATCCTTCTCCGTTGGCCATGTTGGCGAGTTCGCCGAGGGTCATGCCGTGGAGTACGGGGATGGGCAGGCGTCCGACTCCGGAGGCGTATTTCATGTCGAGGATGGGACCGTCGACGGTCATTCCGTTGGGGTTGGGGCGGTCGAGTATCATGAATTGCTTGTCGTGGATGATGGCGGCGTTCATGAGGTCGATCATGGTTATATAATATGTGTAGAATCGGAGTCCGACGTCTTGGATGTCGACTACGATGATGTCGATGGAGTCCATGACGGCTTTGGCGGGGTAGCGGGTGTGTCCGTCGTAGAGTGAGGCTATGGGGATGCCTGTGACGGGGTCGACGGATGAGCGGACGTGTTGTCCGGCGTCGGCTGTGCCACGGAATCCGTGTTCGGGTGAGAAGATGGTGGTGACGTGGAGGCCGCTGTCGAGGAGGATGTCGAGGGTGTGGCGGGTGCCTACGAGTCCGGTGTGATTGGAGAGGAGTGCGATTTTTTTGCCTCGTAGGAGGGGTACGTATAGGGATGTGCGTGCGGCTCCGACCTCAATCTCTTGAGAGTGGGATTGCGGGTGGAGGAGGAGCATTAGCAAGAATGTGAGCGCTATGCGGAGCAATTTCATGTGAGGTGTTTTATGTTCCGAGTACAAAGATAGTGCAATATTTGTACTTTTCATACTAATAAAAGTATCTGAATATTAATATATGCAAAGAGGGCTATTGTCGGCGTGCTTCGCGGGCGAGCATTCGGTGTCCGATGCGGCAGTAGAGGCATTTGCGAGGTTCGCAGAATTGCCGACGGAGCTGTATGAGTGCCTGGGATGTGAATGCGTCGGGCGATGCGATGCCGGCGGAGTTGAAGAGGGTGACTATGGAGTTGGCTTCGGATGGCAGGGCGTGGAGGAGGGTGAGTGCCCGCTGTCGGAGCTGAGGCTGGTTGTGGCGGATGGAGTAGGCGTAGATGAGCGGTATGAGGGCGTTGATGATGAGGATGTCGACGGACTGTCGGCTGATGGCGGGTGAGGGTGATGATGTGACGGGGCAGAATGTGTAGTGGTCGGCCCAGTAGCCTGTGAGGGTGGGTGAGAAGAGTCGGCGTGCGTCGTCGATGGTGGCGGCTTCGAGGATTTGGCTCATCATGCGGAATCCGCCGTGGATGAGGGTGGCGAGGAGTGCTATGCGCCGATGTGGGAAGTTGGCGGGGCGCATGCGTGCCATTTTCCAGCCGGGGGATTGGAGTGGGGAGAGGTTGAATTTGTGGGCGAGGAATCGGTATTCGTCGCGGAGGGTGTGGAGGTAGGGGTTTTCGGGGCTGTCGGTGTCTTGGTTGAGGAGTCCGGCTTGTCCGAAGAGGAGGGCTTCGATGGATAGGAGGGAGTCGGTGTGGTGGCTGAGGAATCGGAGTGGGAGGCTTCGTGCGAGTCGCTCGAAGGGGTCGCTGTTGATGCCGAATCCGAGGCTTCGTGCGACGGTGATGTAGCATGTCTCTTGCCAGTCGCCTGCAAGGCGGGTGAGGTGGGAGTCGATGCGGTCGACTTTGTCGTGGAGCCGCATGAGGGCGAGGCTGTCGAGCCAGTCGATGAGGTAGATGGGTGGGGTCTGGGCGATTTCGTGTGCGCAGGGGAGGGTGGCGGCGGAGTTGTCGACGAGGTGTTGGTAGCGCTGCCGGAAGTGGGGTGAGCATGGCATGCGGAGCTGTGGGATGATTTGTCCGTCGGCGCGGTGGATGGGTGTGTCGTCGAGGTCGACGACGTGGAGGATGACGGAGTCGTAGGCGGGATCGAGGTGGTGGCGATGGCGAAACCAGTCGCTTGCCCGATGGTGGATTTCGATGTTTCCAACCCAGGTGCTTCCGTCGATTTTGATTTTGGCGTTGAAGAAGTCGGGCCCGGCATCGGTGTTGAGTCGGCCGGGGTCGATGATTTGCAGGCGCTGTCCGTTGACGGTGGTGATGTGGGGAGGTGTCCAGAGTCGGTGCTGCCAGATGTATTGCATGAGTCGTTCCATGTCGCGGTGGAGGGTTGGTATGCGGGACTAAAGTTAGTTAATTTTTTTTGAAAACGGGGGATGGAACGGGGTTATATTTGATGCGGGGATGTCAGATTGAATTTTTGAATGTCTATGTGATTTTTAGGTCTTGTTTCAATGTAGTCGGTGCAATGGCTGTTTTTTTTGTGCTAATATGCATACGGCATATGTTAAGATTCCTGATATCGCAAACGAAATAGCATTGATAACTGAATATTTAACAGATAGAATTGAAAAGATCATTGGACATATAAAACGCATAATATACTCTATATCCGAGTTTTTGACTATAATATTCCAACAGACACACCATCCCGGATAAATAAAGATAAATGCTATTGATACCAAACACAATCGAAAAGGTTCAATGTCATGAAGTTGAAGCCCGATTATTAGAGTTACAATAACGATCCCTATGATAGCAATCGGGATTTGACACAGTATATCGAATGTTATTTTAGCTTGCGTGATATGATTTGTCATCTTTATTTTGTCATTACTTAAACTAAGGCATAATGACAGAGCTCCTGATATGATGTAAGTAATTCCATATATTAAATACGCAATGGTCGTCGATGTAAAGACAATATACGAAGAAACAATTATAGGGCATATAGTTCGCAAAAAATACTCATTCTGATTTCTAAAAAAATAAGTACTGATAATGCGACAAAAACAACACCAAACGGGGTATATAATAAAATAACCTCCAAGAATAAAGAACCAATTCATAACATCCAGCATTGATTCAGAGTTTCGACCTCCTGCGGCAATATAATAGTATGGAAACAAGATTATTTGCAGCAATAAACTGCCTAATGTTATGGAATATTGAAACAATGTATCAGATATAATTTTCATTGTCGTAATAATTTTATGACTGTTGTTATAGAGTGTTCGTATCCAATTGGAATCGTTTGTATAGTGTTTGGTTCAATAATTGATTAAATTCGATATGCTGTACATCATATTCAGCAGCGAATTGATATTATTTAGCAGGTAATAGACTATTAATAATGGAGTGGATATTATGATTATTAGAAATATATTTTGCCATATATAAGAACATTGTATTTGAGATGAGTGGTTGATAATAACATCTGTTTTACAAATGATATCTCCTATACGTTTTTTATTCAAAACGACCAAAAACATTTCTATAGGTAAAATGGCAAAAAAAAGATTTCGACATAGAGCTCTAATTGGTTTTATTGTCGAATTGGAGTGAACGATTTTGATATCCATAATTCGCCTGCCTAAACTTTGCCTACCGAAACCATCTTTACATAAAAAGATACATAATGCCAAAATCAATAATCCGGCACCAATTTTTGGAAATAATCTACATAAAATATTTTCTAAAACAGCCGTGATTAATAAAATCAGACCGTAATCAATCAACCATGCCAATATTCGTTTCTCCATATAATTATTTAGTTTGTTGTTTATATAATTTATAAGATAGTGGTAACCTATACCACAGCCAAAGATAATATACCACAATAAAAAATCATTCAATTCAGAGGTGTAAAATGATGCCATTAATAACGCAATGGCGGAAACGTCAATACCAATTATTATTGGCAGGCAAATTCCACTCGCTGAAGCAGATTTAAATGGCTGTCCTTCTTTTTGCATATATAGCATATAAAATTGCGAATAACAATATTATTGGAGAGATAAGGATAAATAATCCTATTACTCTATTTCCTTGGCTTTTAATTGAAAAACCGGTTACTCTTGGTGGCACTGTTATTTGAGGCACCCGAATATCAATTCCAGCGTTAATCAAACTATTTGTAACTGCAGTCGCTATCAACTCGTCGTATTCAATATGCTCTATCTGCACCGGTATCTCCACACAATTGTCGGCAATCATTCGAGCCGTCACCGTCGAATTTACGGAAACGCCGACAGAAATTACAATCAGTGTTATGAACAATATTATATGACACAACAGCTTAATCATCGGTTATTATATTATATCCATTAATGTAATCCTCCATGGATACTAACCTAAAGATTAATGAACACTATCATTGATGTCTTTTTTTTATTTGTTGATGAATTGTTTGCCAGTCCCCTATTTCTAATGCAGAATCAGATTCAGGACCATTTTCTTCATTCCACAACAAATATCCGAATGAAACACTCAATATACTGTCTTGGCGATTAAAACATACAACAAAACTTTTATATGGGAATTTTTGAATTATTCCGCTATCATATACACCCTCAAAAAGCCCCTCTTGAGTAAGTGTAATAATTGCGACAATGTCTTTTTTATCATATATGACAAATGGCTGAACATCGTATGGCGGTGGTGGTGTACAAAACATTTTCATTGAACATTGGATTATTCCAATCATAATTAGAAATAGAATTCTCTTTTTCATACTACATCTATTTGCGTTGAACAATAACACTGATTGTGTTTATTTTTTGCGAAGGAGTATTAAATATTGATATAAATTGACTCCATTTCGTTCGATCAATCAGTAAACATCCTTGAGAAATCGCTCGGTTTTTACTGTCGATTCCGGTGAGGTTATTCAACCCGGGTTTGTGTATATTTATTCCCTGAGCATAATTGATTTTTGGATTTGACGGATTTGGCATTCCCAAATTTATTCGCCCCGAATTATCTGTATCACTCATTCGCAATGCTGTATATTGTCCTTTATGCAATCCTACTTTTGCGTGGTAAATACCTGCCGGTATAGTTGCAAATTTGTCTATGTCTGACGGACGTGTTGTAGCATCAAATTCTTCTGTAGTGCCATCCGATTTATATACGATAGCCGTTGATGACCCCATATTATATTTAGATGAGCTATCGAATGTTTCATTATCAGTAAAAAATATAGCCTGTTCATACAACCCATCGATTAGAACGCCATTACTACCATAAGATTTATCGGGTTCAATCCATTCATACCCTAAATATGTTATATTCCCATTTTTATCTGTTTCTGATATTGGACGCCATGCGAGTCCGGTCGGATCAATGAAGTTGATGGGGTTCCCGGCGCAGAAGGAGTAAGGGGAGTAGCTGTAGTATTTTTCGGCGAGTGGGTCTTGTGTGGGGAATCGAGCGGTTACCGGGTCGTAGTGGCGAGCGTGGAAGTCGTACCAATTGAGTCCGTTCATGTAGTCGAATTCTTTTCCGGAGAATCTGTAGCGTGCATTTGCTTCGCCAAAATAGAACATTCCGCCGAATGGATAATATGTTTCCCAATATGTATCGTCGGTGTTTGGCACGATATCGACGATATCGCCATTATGGTTTTTGATGAAGTGTTGAAATCCTTTGTATGGCAAGTAATTCCCGGTTGGGGTCAATACTCGCTCCAAGTCGTTCATGAAATAAACGTATGGTCCGTCGTAGTCTCTGACCCATTCGGTCTCAAACAGTGATGTGTCGGAGGTGTCGACGTCGTAGAGGTCGGTCTCTCCGACTGTGGCCGAGTGTGGAGGGGTCCAAAGACGGTGCTGCCAGATGTATTGCATGAGTCGTTCCATGTCGCAGTGGTGGGTTGGTATGCGGGACTAAAGTTAGTTAATTTTTTTTGAAAACGGGGGATGGAACGGGAAAAAGTGGGGTGAAGATACGGCAAAGGAGCGTCCTCTCGGATGCTCCTTTGTCTCAAATACACAATTATCTATAAAACAACTATTTAATGCTTGTATTTCTTACAGTGTTACTATGAACTGATTTGTTGATGTATGATTAATGTTGTAGGATATGACTTATTAATTGGCCCAAAGTTAATGCTTTTTTGCACGATATGCAAGGAATGTAACGATTTTGTTATAAGTCGTGTGGAATTATGTCGGCGAGGATGGAGGGGTCGACGGCTGGGATGGGGGTGGAATGGCGACGGGTGAAGATGGTGGCGGTGAGTGGGGTGTCGAGTGCTCGTATGGCGGGTTCGGCTCCTTGGTCGGGTGTGTTGATGAGGGGTCGGAAGAGGTGGAGGGAGAGACGCTCGATGAGTGGGTTGTCGATGGTGATGATGGGGGTGTCGACGATGCCGGGGTCGGAGCAGTTGACGCGGATATGGCGGGGTGAGAGGGCGCAGGCGAGGTGTCGGGCGTAGAGGGTGAGCATGAGTTTGGAGCGGCCGTAGACGGTGAATCGTCGGAGGGGGTGTCGGGATGTGCGGGCGTATTGGAGCCAGTCGGGGCGTGGACGGACGAAGCGTCGGGTGAGTGAGGTGGTGAAGATGATGGCTGAGTCGCGTGGCATGGCGGGGATGAGGCTGTGGGTGAGGCGAAGGGTGGCGAGGCAGTTGGTCTGGGTGGCTTCTTCGTGGTGGTCGGGGGTGATGTGGATGCCGGGTGGCATGGTGCCGGCGTTGTTGAAGAGTGCTTTGAGGGGGATGTCCATTTGGAGGAATTGGCTGGTGAAGTGGTCGACGGAGTCGAATGATGTGAGGTCGAGGTGCAGGGGGGTGAGGATGGTGGGTGAGGGGATTTGCTGCCGGAGGGTGTCGATGAGGGTGTTTGCGCGGTCGAGGTTGCGGCATGCGAGGGTGATGTGGGGGACTTGTCGGGCGATGAGTGTGCGGATGATGGCTGTGCCGATGCTTCCGGTGGCTCCTGTGACGATGTGGGTGTGGGGGATGGTGGTGCTCATTGTGGATTGATTTTTCTCAAAGTTACGAATTTTTCAGGAATTTTGATTTCGGATGAGTGTGGGGTCGTTAATTACGGGAGGTTTTATTAATTTTGCAGTCAAATATAAGCTAAAGAATGTTTTCATTAGATTTTTCAATTCCGACAATCTCCCTTCTCTCCGTAGTGTTTGTTGCAGTGATGTTTCTGCTGACGGTGTATCGCCGACGTGTGGCGAGTGTGGCTCGACGTGCGGCGGAGTGCAATTCGGCGGCTGAGGCGTCGGGGCTTCCGCGTGTGTCGGTGGTGGTGTATGCCGATGTGGATGTGGAGGCGTCGTGTCTGAGGAATATGCTTGAGCAGGTGCTCGGTCAGGAGTATCCGGCGGGATATGAGGTGATAGTGATAAATGATGGGTCGAGTAGTGTGACTCGTCAGGTGGTGGAGGGTCTTGAGGCTTTGCACCCGAATCTGTATCTTTCGTTTACGCCGGATGATATGCGGAATCTTTCGCGGAGGAAGTTGGCGTTGACAATCGGTATTAAGGCTGCGAGGAGTGAGGTGGTGGTGCTTACCTGCGGGGATGCGCGAATCGATTCGTCGCGTTGGCTTGCGTCGATGGCTCGCCATTTTGCGGAGGGGAAGGATGTGGTGATAGGCTATGCGTCGCCTGATGTGAAGGCTGACAGAGAGGTAGGATGTCGCGGACGTGCGTTTGCGAATGCGGCGGAGGCTGTGGATTATCTGTCGTCGGCGATAGGTGGGCGTGCGTATCGCGGTACGGGCTATAATATGGCTTATAGACGAGAGGTGTTTTTCGATAATAAGGGATTTTCGCGTTCGCTTAATCTGCAATATGGCGATGATGACTTGTTTGTAGATGAGGTGGCAAGGAGATATGATACGGTGGTGGAGCTGTCGAAGGATAGCCATGTGACAGTGGTGACGGATAGTCCGCGGCGATACTATCGTGAGATGCGCAGGAGATATGCGTTTACGTATCGTTTTATAAAGGGTGCTCCGCAGATGACGCTCGGCATGTGCTCGCTGATGATGTGGGTGTGGCTTGCGGCGTCGTGTGGCGCGGTGGCGTCGGCATGGGGCAACCTGCCTGTGGCGGGCGCGGTGTTGCTGCTCGGAGTGGCGCTGTGGGTGCCTGTGTTGATGGCTTGGCGGAGGACTCTGCGAGTGCTTTGTTCTCGTCGGTTGCTATTGACGTTGCCTATGATGATTTTGGTGCGTCCGTTTGTGAATGTGGCGTATAGGCTTCGCGCAAGACGGCGAGATTCGCGAAATTATACGTGGCAGTAATCGTTAGCTTATTTGTTCTTTTCGAGCCATTGCAATCTGCGCAAGTCGGGTAGGTGCTTTATTGCAAAGTTTTCAAATGAGGCTTTGAAGCCTTCGCCGTCCGGACTTGCAGCCATAAGTCCGACCATGACGGGTGTGTTGTCTTGAAACCAGCAGGTGCGCATCATTTTATAGTGCTCGTCGTCGAATGAGTAGAGTATTTCGACGGCGTCAAGACGTCGGGTGGCTTTTATCCAGACGAAATCGACCGGTTTTTCAAGTTCGATGACGCTCCAATCGCTTGTGTGATGAGTGACAACGACGCTTAAGTTGTATTTTCCGTCGACGAATTCGATTCCTGCCTTTATATAGTTGTCTTTGTCGATTCGTAGCATGAGTCCCGCTTGATCGAACCGGCTTATATAATCTCCGCAGATTTTAGCCTTCACTTCAAATTCTCCTCCCCGTAACGCATATATGAATGGTGCGTCGTCGGCTGTGAATCCATGTTGAGTTATGCGCCAATAGTCGCTTTGAGGGGTGACCTCCATGGATAGCTTGTCGCAGTCGTATTCCCATACTTCCGGCTCATTAAACCATTGCATTTTGTCAAAAATAGATGTTTTCTTCATAAGAAATCGCTCTTTTGAATAAAAATATTATCGATTGAGGCGGTAAAAGTAGTGATAAAAACCATTACCAGATGCATTTAGAAAATATTTTGCAGATTTTGCCGTGAAAATTTGCGAGATTAAAAACTTTGCATTAACTTTGCACTCGCAAAACGGCAGAGAGCTGTCGGGAAGCAAAACCTTGGTGTGGTAGTTCAGCTGGTTAGAATACCTGCCTGTCACGCAGGGGGTCGCGGGTTCGAGTCCCGTCCATACCGCTGAG
>JBGUUQ010000038.1:0-3814 GCA_045133615.1 Muribaculaceae bacterium
TTATCCCACGGAAAAGGCTATTGCGCTTGGATTATTGTGCGTTATCGACCGAAAGAAGCGCGGAGGGCAAAAGAAACTGATAAAGCCGAGGGTACGCGTGACTATGGACGGAGCCAATTATTTCATCAATGTGCTTTCGCATGGGCTTCGTAATGTGCTTGCAGAATAACTAAAATCATATATAAATATGGAAGAAGGTTTTATCAAACTGAACAAAGCACAGGGAGATGTGTTTTATCAAGTCGCAAAGATAGTGCGCGACACCGATGCAGACCCGTCTATTGGGTTTGACCCGTCCCTGCGGATAAGGTATTCCGATTTATCCGAAGTGCCTTTTGAAGTCGGTTACGGTGTGTCCGATGATGACGATAGGAATGTGGTTAGAGTAGCTATTGGCAAAGATGCCGAGAATATGATTCTCCTTAACAAAGATGCCGCATTGGCGGTTGCCGCAAATATCATTTCTTTCGCCTCTCACATGGACGAAATGAACGACCCTTCTATTTAAGCGCTTGCAATTGTCGCCAAAAATCAGTAACTTTGCGACAGAATAAGGGAGACCACTACCTCCCGAAGTTAAGATATTTTATTGCGTTTCGTGCGATGTCTTGTAGTGGGGGCATTGTGCGGAGCGCTTTTGTTTTAGACAAATGACATTATCGGAACTCCGCAAGCGTCAATCTTGGACGTTGGAGCAGAAAATAGACCACTCGCTCGGAGCGATTGAGGCTTTTTCAAATCGCATGGGTGGTGAGGATAAAGTCTATGTGTCGTTTTCGGGCGGCAAGGATTCGACGGTGCTTTTTCATCTCGCCCGCAGGATTTATCCGA
This sequence comes from Muribaculaceae bacterium, assembly GCA_045133615.1. GTDB lineage: Bacteria > Bacteroidota > Bacteroidia > Bacteroidales > Muribaculaceae > M3. Next base: position 832 of record JBGUUQ010000038.1, read on the forward strand.
ACATACTCGGTGTGTTTTGCAATACTGGCAACGAATATCCCGACATAATCCGCTTTGTCAAGCAGATGAAATCGGAGGGCGCGAACATTCAGATTATACGTCCGAATATAACTCCGAGGGAAGTTTGGGAGAAGTATGGTTTTCCGCTTGTGAGCAAGCAAGTGTCTCACCGTGTTCATGCCGTAAGGGTCAATCCAAATACGGCTCGCTCAGTCAAATATATGGGTAATGGATTCTTTTCTATCAGTAAAAGATGGCGTTATTTAGTGTCGGAGCCTTACGAAACCTCTGACCAATGTTGCGCCAAGTTGAAGAAAGAACCGTTCCACAAGTTTGAGCAAGAAAGCGGGCGAAGCCCCATCCTTGGGATTATGGCGTGTGAAAGTCTTCAACGTGAGCGGTCATACATAAATAGGGGGGGGTGTAACGTGTTCAGCGACAGCGGCAAAAGCGATTCTCACCCATTGGCAATATGGAACGAGCAAGATATTTGGGATTATATACGAAAATACGATGTTTCTATTGCGGAGATATATTGTAAAGGAATTGACCGTACAGGCTGTTTTGGATGCGGGTATGGTTGTTACCGAGCCGAGGACGAAAGGTTTAAGATACTCCTCCGTGAATATCCCAAATGTTTCGATATGGTTATGAACTACACCAACAACGGCGTGACGTTCCGCGAGGCGTTGAGAAAGACATTAGCTGTGAACGGTCTTTATCTACCCGATGAACAACCGCCTACGCTGTTTGATTTTAACGAAGATAACGAATAATAAATAAAAAAAAGGCAAATGACAAGACTCGAAAGACTTGAAGCCGAGCGCGACAAGATGATAATGTGGCGCAATGAGGCGATGAAGAACAATGACTTCATGAACATGTCGCGGGCGACTGAGAAGATAGCCGCGAAAGAGAAAGAGATTGAGGAGGCGAAAAAATACGCCCCCATGGGGCTCAAGGACATTTTGGATAATAAGGGTGAGGACGTAAAGAACCGCGTCTACAAAGCGCTGATAAAGATTTCTCTTGCGGCGGATTTTGTCAATGACTGTGCGTTTGAAGCCAAAACGCTGCTGAAAGAACTTGACGTAAACGACTTCACGCTCCGAGCCGAGGTAGAGGAGATGTGTAAGCAGTCGCAGAAGATAGCGTCTTTCGTGATAATCGGACAGAAGCTCCTCACCGACATGATTGTTGACAACGACACTTACATAGAACAATGCCACCGCCACGCCGACGCGCATTTGAAGCGAACACTTAAACTGAAATGATATGACACAAGACGAAGTAGAGAAAGTTATTAAGCTCTCATCCGCAATAAAAGATGCGCATAAATGCCTATATCTATTGAAGGATAGAGTCGTTAGCTCGACCGAAATGTATAATGGCGAATGCATGAGAATAGGACTATGGATGCGCGACAATATCGCTGTATCTATTCCCGCTGTCGAGAAGCATATCAATAAACTCCAATCCGAATTAGACGCGCTATGAGAAGACTGTTCAGATACCATCTCGGTTCGCTTGCAGATAGCCTTGCGACGACGATTGAAGTTATTGGATTATACGAGCTGAAACAGATACTCGCCCAAAAACTCCCTTTGGCTTGCGATGTCGTGATTTGCCGTACACGGGTGCCCGATGACAGACTTCCCGAAGAGTGGAATGGCAGATGTCGCTATGTTGTCGCCGATTTTTGACGGATATAGCGGACAATGTATTGGAATGTGTAATTTTTGCGAAGAGGCATGAAGAAGATTTTCCACGCAGAATGGCCTGAGATGCTCGGCGTCCCGAAGGGCGATATAGAGATAAGCGGAATAGACGAGCTACGGAAAACATTAAAACCCGCCAAACCGTTATGGGGTGTTCATATAGACCCGCAAAGCCACTGCGACCCTGTATGGGGCGAATTCTACTATGTTAAGGCGAGGGCAGAGCATTACTGCCCCCAAGAATCCTCTTTTATCATTGGCATAACCAACTTCTACGAACAATAGGCATGAATTGGAAAAGCATTAAATATCTTAGCAAGGACGACTACGGCAAGCCGATACTGCTCCGCATTAATGACAAAGGCTACGATGAGCCGCGTTATGCATCGTGTTTTATAACGGTGCATAAAACTGTATGCACAATCGGACAAATCGGAAATGAGCGCATAATATTGATGTCTGGTTTAAAGCTCTCTGATGATATGTGCTATATTCGCATTGACGAGATTTTGTAAAATACTGATTATCAATACAAATAAAATTTTCTAAAAATTTAGCCTAAAAGTCTGCAATTATTTCAATAATATTTTGTAACTTTGCGGTGATAATATAATATATATAATATATAAACCACTACACACAAGTATGGCAAACTATTCATTAAACATTAACTTGCTCAAAATAGACGGAGCGAGTTTACAGACCAATCCCGCGACAGGTAAACGCGCCATTGTCATCCCCGTTGAGGAGGCCGACATCTTTATCAACGAGAGCAACACCGCCGCGTATCTCGGCATGAATATGTACGAGAGTCACAATTCGCAGTATGGTGATTCACATAGCCTTAAACTCAAATACAGCAAGGCGACAATCGACCGCCTCGGTGTTGATGCTATCAAAGCGAAGCCGTTCATCGGCAACGCAAAAGAGAAACTTCCCTACGGACAGCAGCCACAGCAGGGACAGCCTGCGCAGCCTGCTCCCGCTCCTTCTAACAATGATAACTGGAATTGGTGATGAATACGCTGATACCGAAAATCAAGAGACTTTCCGAAGCCACGATTCTGCCCAAGAGAGCGACCGAAGGTGCGGTTGCCTACGATGTATTCGTGCCCGAATATACAGTTGTGAAGAAAGGACGGCAAGTTATTCCACTCGGCTTTGCGATAGAACTTCCAAACTGCAATTACGAAGCGAAAATAGAGCCTCGCAGCGGTTTTTCGTCTAAGGGCATGGAAGGGTATGAGCGCCGCATTGTACACGAA
>JBGUUQ010000039.1:0-28521 GCA_045133615.1 Muribaculaceae bacterium
ATTGTAGGTGGCATCAATCTTTCTAACGTCGTTCAAAAAGCGTTCAAACGGCTTTCGATTGCCGTTCTCATCAATGAGCGACGGAAATGCTTCGTTAAGCTCGTGAAAGGTTTTGAATCCGGAGAAGATATAGTCGGAACGTTGGAGGCATCGACGCATGGCATCCGACATCTTCACCTGCTTGAAAGAGGAGTCGAGAGCCGATGCGTGGGCTTCGATGAAGTCTTGTACCGGTTTGTCCTGCAATATCTCGATGCGAAAAGATGAGCCTTTCTCGTTGTAGAGCGCCCGCATCATCGGCTCGAAGAGAGCGCGGACACGTTCGGCGTTCTCTTTGTCTAAGGGAGAGTTTATAGTTGACAGCCGAATATCGGATACTCCTAACAGTTTGGCATATCGTTGGTGCAGCCCCGCATAGTCATCGGGGCTTAGTCGAAAAAAGCCGAGGCGCACATCGGCGAGGCGTCGGGGATGTTGTTTTTTTTGACTAAAACGGGAGCCGAGCCGCTCTGCCGGCGTGGACCGACGGGTATAGCGTATTTCTCGGTGAAGTATGCAGGGGCGACGTCGTATCGGTCGGCAATCATGGTTTCGATTGCTACTTGCTGTTCGGGGGTGTAGTCGATAGAGTAATCCCAATCGAAGCGCAATCCCTTGACGGGAAATCCGTCGGCGACCATACGCGAGAGCAGTTGGTTGTTGACCATGTCGCACACCATGTCGCAGTCGCTCTCTACGAGATTTTGAAATACCTTGAGGTGGGTTTCGGATTGGGAGAGCGACGAGCCGTCCTCGATGGTCATCGTCTGTCCGATGACGAGCTTTGAAAGCTCGGAGTTGGCGCGGTCGATACGGAGGTCGTAGACATTGAAGGCATCACCCTTGGCATTTTCGACGAGCTGAATTTCGGTACCTTCGTCGAATACGGCAGAGAAGTTGTGGCCCATCTGTTGTAGCATCTCATGGGCGTCGTCGACGGCCTTTTGGTCGCGAGCGTTGACCTTGGCGATGCGCAGTGGCATACCGAATATTTCGGCGAAATTGTCCCAGAACGCCAACGAGTTGCGCTTGGCGATGACTTGAGGCGCAGCTCGGCAATTTAGACAATGTGATGCTTATCGATTGCTGTTTGTGGCTACAATGCTACCGCAATTTTGTGTATTCGCTCCACCTACTCTGTAAGATACCCTCCCGCCTGCGGCAGCTTATCAAATGTGATAATTTCATTTGCCATATACGAACTAATGTTTCAGAGGCAAAGGAAATCGATGTTATAATGGTGAAATCACCCTCCAAAACATAACTGCAAAATAACTTTTGGTTGGTGGTGCTATTGTGAATAATTAGTACTTTTGTAGAGCGTTTGTTTATTTGTGAGCTTATGGATAGAATTATCGATTATGTTTTTATTGATACATCGGTATTGATGCAAGAATCGTACTTTAAAAGTACTAGCCGTATTGCACAATTATTTGATCTTGCTAGTAAAGGGTATATAAAAATACTTCTGCCTATTATCACAAAACAAGAATGGATAAAGCATATAACCGAATGTACTTATTTTAAGTTCGATGATGTAAAGCGAAAGTTGCAATTGTTGGGCAATTTGCCTAATGTCTTGAAATTTGTTGATGACTTTGATAAATTAACTTCCACCTATGCAAATATTGTTGTGGATAGCATAGATACACAAATATCAAATGGTAAAGTTGAAGTAATAGATTATTCGTTTTTCTCTGATACATTATCCGACGTATTTGATAAGTATTTCCAAAAGACAAAGCCTTTTGGAAATAATGGCAAAAGCAAAGAATTTCCAGATGCATTTGTATTAGCTGCTTTAGAGAAATACGCTATCAAACATTCGATAGACCAAATTGTTGTATTTTCAAGTGATAAAGATATAAAACAATATGTTTCTGATAAAATCACAGTAAGAGAGATTGGAACATATCTTAATGATTTTCTTAAAAACAAACTACCTAGTACCAACAAAGAGAAGCAAATTAAAGACATAGATAAATTATTCTCATATATACAGTCTGTTAACCCAATCTTCAGTAAAGAACTTGAGGCTCGTATAACAGATTTCCTTTCTGATGAGAAAGTTTATAATGAGAGATTCTGCTATGTTGATATAGATAATGTGTCTGACATAAATATTAAATTGGATATATCAGCAAAAGACATGGAAATTATCTCAATCACTGATGATGAGATAACAGCTGTATGTTTTCCAAAAATTGATGGAACTGTAAAAGTTTCACACTTTTCTGAAGAAGATAGTATATGGGATTCAGAAGATAAATGTTACTTTCATGAAGTATATATAAAATCAACAATAGAATTGTCATCATATGTAAAAGTCTATGTTACATTACATAGAGACACCCTTGATATGGAACAAGATCCATATGTTGAAATTAAAGATGTAGATTTCGCCTCATTGCAAGACTCAATAGATGATGATTGGCGAGACTATTAAATGATATTACCATCCAGCATAATCCGCCACTCGGATTCGGTGTGCGATATCTTGTGTTCAATGGTTGAAACCTTGATGTCACGCATGGCGTGAGCAAAAAGATTTTTGATGAATGTAGAGGTGTGGATACGCTTTTTGCCGAATGCTTTACCGATGTTCCAGCCGAAGTGCATCAAATCAATACACTTGAGTTCTGAATCAACCGATACGGGCGAGATCTTTGGGATGTCGCCCAAACTGGACTCTGCAATGTAGCAGGACAAGCGACTTAGCGCCTCCTCACCCATATAGGCAACCATCGTGTGCTTGGCATAGTTAAGCACACGCTCCAACTTCGCCTGCGATGCTCACTCCTTCTCGGTAAGAGCCACTGCGCTCAACTTGCCATCTTCCGATAAAAGAGCAACGATTTTCTCCCTTCCTTTTGCATTTTTCTCCCTACTTTTTTACAATTAAGCCAAAATATTGGGATTAATGGAAAGCAATTGGCGAATAAATTCTGTTTGACGTACCGGTGAGATAATGAGTGGCTCGGAACTTTTCAGCACTTTTCGGTCGACAAACGTTATAGCAATACGGTGAGTCAGTGATGTTGCCGGACCGGCTAACCATGTTTTGGTCGGTTTAATCTCCTTTATTTTGTCAATGGGCAATATGGTAGGGCGAAAGAATTGATACACTACGAGATTATATCCGTCAACTTTGTAATAACAACCAAGAAAAAGTACAAGTAATAATGCCAACATACCGACACCGATAATAATCGGAGCTATATTAAATTCGATGAACAGCGGCCAAATACATGCAGCGATACTAAATACTAAAATCACCCATGTCGATACATCCCACCGTGAATTATACCTCGTTCCGTTATGCTTTTTCATGGATATTCGTTGTTTTACATCATCAATAAAGAGATTTAAGACCCATAACACATTCGAACAATTATCTTACTGAGTATTTTATCTTTATTCATTTCCCAAGACGCTAAACATTGTTGCTTTTCTACTTCGGAAAAAGAAAAATGTATTCCATCCACAATAGCAATTTTCATCTCTTTTAAATATGAAATAAGTACATCTTCTGAAGTATTAGGGTAAAACTCTCTCTTTGCGGCATCAAAGGCATCTCTTGAAAGTTCTGAAGAATTTAATATTGCGTCAGCATGAACCTCCAATGGGCTTTTCGGAAAAAGTTTTTGACTTCTGTTCATGTAATTGAAAATAAATGATGCAATTTGAGAATCGTGTGTAAAAAAGTCCTTACTCATCACTGCGTCATTAAAATTTTCATTTGGCCTCATCTCATATACAAGTCCTTTTTGCTCACCAGGGCGCGAAAAAGGTTGAAGCCCGACGGCCCTTAATCTATAGCTATAGTCCTTCCCGAGCCTTAGAGTATCGCAATATCGGTAAAATACACCCGGCTCTTTTCTATTATCTACAATTGGAGTATATATGCCATTTTTACAGTCTGTCGTTGAAAAAAAAGCCGCCACAAACTTATCTGTAGTTAAATCCATCAGCTCTGTTTTGATACCATAATGTTGTGCCAATGCTAATGTATCAACTGAAAGCTCTAATCTCTCCTGACAGCCATTGGGATATGTCAAATATATTCCGTTCTGAAATATATTGGTTAACGGAGAACTTTCAACGCAACGTTTAAACTCTTCATATCTTACTCTCTCAACAAACTGCATAGCTTCAGACATCCCTTTTCGATATAAGGATGGTTGTGCCATTTTATGGTATTCTGACTGTCCTCTATAAAAGACATTAAAAGCGATTGCACACGGATATAATATGGTTCGGTTATCTGGCATCCTGATTGCTTCAAATTGTCCTTCTTGTCTATACGTAGGAAATAGACATCGCATCTCGCTATTGTCTAATGCCCATATTTCATCACATAACGAATAGTGATTCAAAATATCGAAAAGATTAGCCGATTCCATAGACTCTCTTTCAATGCGAAAAGGTATGTAAACTGAACGTTCTTTTCTGTTAATTAAGTCTCGCAGTAGCCTAACATGATTTTCAATTTCTATTCCATTCCCATGTACTTTTTTTGCATCTTTTTCATAGCTTACAAGAAACTGTTCTGCTTTTTCAAACAATCCTTTCTCAATGCAAATTCCAATAATCATTTCCCCATGCCTACATTTATCCGGCAGCATATCAACATCCACATTTTCGTGCAATAGTTCTTCTAATAGTTTTTCGTCTCGCAAAATCACCCCTTTTACATATTTCAAATAAGTCAGGTCGTGTGGATTAAGATTCTCTGTCGAAATTTTAGAAATTAATATTTCTGCTTCGTTTCTAAAGCGATCTACATTGCGTAAATTGGAATAATTTCTTGAAACCGCCCAACTCAGCAAAGCTCTATGTATCCTAACAATTGAAAGATTGCGACAATCTTTCGCATTTTCGTAAAATAGCTCTGCGTGTCGGAGAAAATAGAACGCCAAACCTTCGTATTTTGGAGAAAACATATGGGCAATAGCAAAATAGGCTTCAGCTATCATACTATTATTCTCTATCGATTCAGCTAGGCCCAATGCCTCCGAAAGGTGTTTTACAGATATATTGTTGCGAGCCACACACGCTTCCATTCGTCCAGCCTTGATCAGCAATTTAAACTTCAAATCTGGAGACGAATTAAACAACTCCAAATTATTTTCGATTTCAGCCAAAGACTTCGTAATTTGTCCAAGTCGAGACGACAACTCAGCAGCCAAAATAAGACGTTGGAACAAAATTCTTAGTGGTATGCATTTTTTCTGTGTTATATTGTCAAACTCGTCAAGTAACACACACGCATATCGATGTTTTTTATTATTAAGAGCCGTTGCACATTTATTCAATATACTAACTGCAATATTCAAATATAGGGGAATTTGCTCCATAAATATCCACTAATGTTATACAACTCTGACGAAAAAAAATTTATTATAACAAAAATGTTTACTTTCCGATGCAGAAGTGGGCAAAGATGTTGCCGAGGACTTCGTCGGTGGTGATTTCGCCGCCGGTAATTTCGGCGAGATGGAAGAGACATTCGCGGAGGTCTTGGCTGATGAAATCGCCGGAAAGCGATGTTTTTAAGCCGTCACTGACGCGACGTATGGCTTCAAGTGCATGACTAAGAGCCTGATAGTGGCGAGCATTTGTTACAATAATATCGCTTTCGGTATGCAGGATGTCGGCAGTAAGAGCAGTGAGACGAGAAGTAAGGGCGACTATACCATCTCCGTTTTTCGCACTGATGCCGAGTGCGGGATTATTGTGGAATTGAGAGCACTCCGCCGAGTGTAAGTCGCTTTTGTTTAGTAAGATGAGCAAATGCTTGCTGCTGTCGTCGATAAGCGGAAGTATTTGTGGCGCGAGCGTTGCATATTGCTCTTCGGCACATGTGGCATCAATGACCCAAAGGATGATGTCGGCCTTGCGAATTTGGTCGAAAGTCCGCTCGATTCCTATACGTTCCACTGTGTCGGATGATTGGCGGATTCCGGCTGTATCTATAAGGCGGAAAGTGGTTCCGGCAATGACAAGTGTGTCCTCTATCACATCGCGCGTAGTACCATGGATGTCGGAAACAATTGCTTTGTCTTCATTGAGCAGAGTGTTGAGCAAGGTTGATTTGCCGGCATTAGTCTCTCCGATGATAGCTACCGGAATGCCGTTTTTGATAGCATTACCGGCTGTAAACGAATCAACAAGGCGAGAAACCGTACATTCGATTTCATCGGCAATCTGCTGCAATTCGGTCCGGTCTGCAAACTCCAATTCCTCGTGATCGGCGAAATCGAGTTCGAGTTCCATCAACGATGTGAGGTGGAGCAATCGACTGCGAAGAGAGGTCAGTTGTCGAGAAAATCCGCCTCTCATCTGGCTGATTGCAAGTCGATGCGTTGCTGCGGATGTCGATGCGATAAGGTCGGCCACAGCCTCGGCTTGCGACAAGTCCATTTTGCCATTGAGAAATGCACGTTGTGTGTATTCTCCAGGGTTAGCCAAACGACATCCGTTATCGATAAGCATTCGGATGACTCGCTGAAGGATATATTGCGAACCATGACAGGTGATTTCAACAGTGTCCTCTCCGGTATAAGACTTCGGAGCACGAAAAAGAGCCACAAGAACTTCATCGACTATCTCTTCGCCATCGACAATCGCACCAAACGTAAGCGTATACGGCTGTCGAGAGTCGAGCGTATGCGCCGGATTGACCGGTCGAAAGATGCATGAGGTAGCGGCAATGGCGTGAGAACCGCTGACGCGGATTGTTCCGATAGCCCCGCCTTGAGCGGTGGCGATTGCACATATTGTATCGTCGTTGAAGTGGTTGAGCATTTTCAATTTAGCTTTATTGAGACAAATTTATGGAAAATCTTTGGAACAACCGAGAAAAGAGGTTGAAATGTCACCGGATGCATTCTCAACGCACTTCACATTGATTTCCAAACTCATTGATATATCACTTTGCAAAGGATAGACAGAAGATGGGTCTACCAACAAACAGAAACCGAAAATAAGGATTGAAGTTATAAAACACGCCACTAAGTCGCAATAATTCGTCCGTAGAGTGTCTATTATTACGATTTTTGAGTATTTTTACAACAAATTATTAATTGTTATGAAAAAGGCTAATTGGTATGATATAATTGTAGTCGGTGCAGGTCCTGCAGGTTGTACTGTAGCTAAGATTCTATCCCAAAATGGATATGATGTTTTATTGATTGAAAAATTCAAACTGCCCCGTTATAAATCATGTTCGGGACAGTTAATTAGAAGGTCTGTAGAATTGGTTGAAAAATATTTTGGAGAAAATATACCAAATTCAGTTTTGTGTACTCCTATTGAAAATAAAGGCATGATTTTTACCAACGACAAAGGTAAATCATATTGTTTTGAACAAAGTGGATTGAATATATGGCGAAGTTCCTTTGATTATTGGCTTACAGTTAAAGCTGCTCAATCAGGTTCTGAAATAAGGGACTGCACTTCTGTAGTTGCCTGTAAAAAAGAAAACGGACTTGTTGCCGTAACCTTAAAGGGAGAGAAAATATATACTGAATACGCCAAATATGTCGTAGATTGCGAAGGAGTATCTGGGGGTTTAAAACGCAAGTTAATAGGAGGCCCATCTCCACATATTACGACATATCAAACTTTCAATCAAGGATATATTGATTTGGATTATCATTATTTTTATGCATATCTACAACCCGAATTATCTGAATATGATGCTTGGTTCAATGTGAAAGACGGCCAATTAGTATTAGGTGTTGCAGTAAAAGACAACAGAAAAATCGGTTATTATTATAATCGTTTCTTGTCATATATGCAGAATAATCATCAATTGCGTATTGATAAACAATTGAAAATTGATAAATGGTTAATGCCTCATATTCAACCTCATTGTAAGATTGATTATGGCGTAGGTTCCATTTTCTTTGCTGGAGAAATAGCAGGATTTCTAAATCCGATGGGAGAAGGAATTTCTGCCGGACTTGAAAGTGGCTTTTGTATAGCCCAATCCATCATCTCATATTTTGGTCAATTAGACAGAATATATACAAATTACAAGGAATCTACCAAAGACTTGCATAGTTACATGAAACGGCAATGGGGTTTTGTAGCTGACATGGTTGATTCTTTTAGAGAATTTAAAATGTAATAACGAAAAAATGAATGATATATAAACATCCACCTAAGCCATAAAAGTTATCAAAGAGGCGATATTGCGTAGTCAGTATCGTACAGCGTTTCTGCCTATAAGGAGCAATTATCATTGTATTATGGCATTGGACACTATGTATCTAAAAATTCTCGTGAAGGCTTTTGAGGGAAGGGGGCGATAGAGTCTATCAGCTAACAATTGCAGAATGCTCTGATGAGTGGTCGCCTGTGATAAATATTCTTTTGTTGGAGCAAAACATTCTGCGTACCTTTGCACGCTGAATTTGAGAGAAGTTTTGTAATCCACATTAGAGAGTACTTTATGAAAAGAGATGCAATTGATTTTGAAAACGGGAATGTTTCTTTTCTCTTCCGTAAATTGTTGATTCCAACTCTTCTTGGAACACTCGCATTGTCGGCAGTAACAGCCATTGATGGCATATTTGTAGGACACGGAGTTGGGGCTAATGGAGTTGCAGCCGTGAATATAGTTGTGCCAATGTACCAAATAATGGCAGGGCTTGGCCTGATGATTGGCGCTGGGTGCTCGGTAGTATCGTCCATACATTTAGCACAACAGAAGAAAGATATTGCACGGATAAACATCACTCAGGCAATAGCTTTTACCTCCTTGTTGGTGTTTTTAATGACTCTTGCTGTGCTGGCATTTCCTATACAATTTGCCTATTTGTTAGGGTCATCCGACACCCTTTTGCCTCAAGTGACCGATTACTTAAAATGGATAATGCCGAGCTTCCTTTTCCAAATGTGGAGTATGATCGGACTGTTCATAATCCGTTTGGACGGCTCCCCTAAATATGCTATGTGGTGTAACATTATTCCCGCCACATTAAACGCAATACTCGATTGGCTCTTCATTTTTCCCCTCAATATGGGAGTAAAAGGTGCCGCCATTGCGACTTCAATCAGTATCATTGTCGGCGGACTGATGGCGTTATCTTATCTCCTTTTCTTTGCCAAAGATTTAAGTCTTGTTCATTTGAAAATAAGCCGGAAAAGCATGATGCTTGCCTTGCGTAATATAGGCTATCAATGCAAAATCGGCTCATCTACAATGTTAGGAGAAATGACACTTGCCGTTCTGATATATGTAGGCAATTTAGTGTTCATGCAATATCTTGGAGATAACGGAGTAGCTGCTTTCGGGATTGCTTGTTACTATACACCGTTCTTCTTTTCAGTAGGTAATGCCATAGCGCAATCAGCGCAGCCTATCATCAGTTATAATTATGGGATTGAACGATGGAAGCATATCCGGAAAAGCCGTAATCTCCTATTGGGCACATCAGTCATTTGTGGCAGCATTGTGACACTGCTATTCGTCTTTACCCCCGACATCTTAGTGGGCTTGTTTGTTGACACGGCAAGTACGGCAGGCGAATTAGCAGTAAAAGGATTCCCTTTATATGCCGTAGGAGTAATCTTCTTTATTCTCAACGTGGCTGTTACGGGTTATTATCAAAGTGTAGAGCGAATAGGGATCTCAACAATATATGTATTTCTGCGTGGTTTTGCACTGCTGATTCCTTGCTTTGTCTTATTGCCTAAATTTATGGGGACAAATGGGATATGGAGCGCGATGCCTACAGCAGAGATAATTACACTTCTTCTTATGGGTCTGATTTTATATTGCTCTCGGAAGAGGTCAAAATAACACTAGCATATTTTGGGCGGCGGGGGAAAAGGTGCTATCTTTGCATTAGTAAACTGATAAACAGCAGCTGCTATGCGTATAGATATATTGACGGTTCTACCGGAAATGCTTGAGTCGCCACTCGGATGTTCGATATTGAAACGAGCACAAGACAAGGGTCTTGTGGAAATTGTGGTGCATAATTTGCGTGACTACACACTCTCTAAGCATCGCAAAGTCGATGACTATCCTTTCGGAGGAGAAGCCGGTATGGTGATGCAAATCGAACCGGTGGATCGAGCTATCTCCCATCTCAAAAGCCAACGAGCCTATGATGAAGTAATCTACACATCGCCCGACGGTGAAATCCTATCGCAACCGATGGCCAACCGAATGTCGATGCTCGACAATATCATCATCCTATGCGGACACTATAAAGGTATCGATTATCGCATACGGGAGCATCTTGTGACTCGCGAGATTTCAATCGGCGACTACGTGCTGACCGGCGGAGAACTTCCGGCAGTAGTAATCGCAGATTCCATCGTTCGGCTTATCCCCGGTGCAATCGGTGACGAACAAAGCGCTTTGAGCGATTCGTTTCAGGACAATCTGTTAGCACCTCCGGTATATACCCGCCCGGCAGTCTACAACGGATGGGAAGTGCCGCCGATTCTTTTGTCGGGACACCAAGCAAAAATCGACGAATGGAAGCATGAGCAAGCCGTAGAACGAACTCGGCGTTTGCGTCCGGGATTATTGGACAACTGATTTAAGAATGAAAAACGACCGTCGAATATCGATTCTGATTATCATCCTCGTAGCCATAGGAGTAGCCATATGGCACTATACTTGTGTCCCCTATGCCGATGATTTCGTATATCGACATAAGATGATCAACACCAATGACCCCGATTTTTGGGAAATTGCAGGAGAGAGAATCAAGTCCGTTTCAGATGTCGTGACATCAGCTATCAATCACTATTTGGGGGTCAACGGTCGCCTTCCCAACATAATAATGTTTTTCACCATATTACTTCCGCCATGGACAATCGACATCGTACACGGAATCATGGTAGGATTAATGCTGTGGTTAATATTGCTTTGCTCCGGAGCTAAACCATTGCCATGGATGGCTGCAACAGCGTCGTTGGTAATGTGGAAATGGTTCCCATGGAGCGACAACATGGTGTCAACAGCTTTTATGCTCAACTATCCATGGGCATGTACTGCCATGTTGGGATACTCATACTTGTTTCTGACCATAAAAGAGAAAAACAGCCGATATAAACAGATAGCCATATTACTTCTGTCGTTTTGTGCCGGCTGGATGCACGAAGGATTCTCCATCCCGATAGCATGTGCAAGCATCGCCTACCTTTTTGTAATTCCCCAAAAGAGCCGGCAAATAAGGATGCCAATGATAGCAGCATTGATACTGGGGACCGCAATATGTGTATTCGCACCCGGAACATTTGCTCGTGTCGACGCCTTGGATACAGGAGACTTTACCACCTTTGCCAAAGGGCTCATTTTCAAGTTGTACCCATTATACATCTACACTATTCTGCTTTTGGTGATATACTTGGCAAAAGGTAAAAAACAAGTAATTTCAGAATTAAAAGCCAATCTTTTTTGGATTATGACAGCCGTCATAAACACATGCATCGTTGTTGTTTTTCAAGCCCCTCCGGGACGAAGTCTGTGGCCGATGCATGCGGCAGTCTTAATAATGATATTTGCCACCATTTACCGCAATTTTGCATGGTGCCGAAAAGCGCATACTATCATTGCAGGAGCCTTGATGATTGCAATATGCTTATTTATGTACGAGTTAATCAAATGGCAGATAAAAATCAGTGATGAGCAGCAATATATTATTGATTGTTTGGAAGAGACAAAGGCTCCGGATGTATATCTCGACATGACCGACAATAACGATATTCCTTGGTGGGTATTCGGAATCCCGTGTCAATATCGGGATTACCAAGCTGCCGGCAACACCTATGTGGCAAGAAGTCTTTCTCACTGCGATGTCAACAACGTTTTGACTATTGCGCCGGCACGATTTAATGGGGTACCGTTCGATGAGTGGGAGCGACCGGTCGGGAACAATCGATTCAGAGGCGAATGGCCTGCTCTATATTCCCGCGACAGCATTGCGGATATGAATTATGAATTGTTTTTTGGTAAACCCGAAGCGGCAATGTCTCCTATCGCAGAAATATTGTCACGATTGATAAATACCAATCGCGGACAAGCCGCCGACATTAAAATACGACGTTGCACCACCTCTCAAGGCGATACAATTTATCGCTACTTTTTCTCTGTCGGCCGTGATGGGAGATATCGAGAAGTAACAGAAATCAATGAGATTGAAAAATGATTGACGCAAGCTTTTTTCAATCGGTAGAATTTTATGTGATAGCAACGCTTGTAGCTGCTGTGATTGTTGCATTCGCCATGAAACCATCGGCTCGCGGTGAAGCTCGACAGTATTTGCTTGCAGGAACATTGTTGCGTTGCGATGTCAACGATGCGGAAGTTGAATTGGAATCGATGAATGACTACAACGTGAGATTAGTGCGTCGCGGGATTCCTGACGTGACGGAAGATGGCGCAATAAGCCTGGCTGTAACAGTTATCGGGACCGATATAACGATAGAAGAACGCATCGTATTCGGTCGTCGCCCGACAGAGACAGTCGACACCGCCGTATTCGCCCTCGATTTCCTCGGAGCCGAACGTTATCATATTCAATACAAGAGCGATGCGACAGGACTATTTGCGGCGACAACATTCAACAACAATCCTGGTTATCGCGTAGTAAAACAATTGTCAAGATAAGAAATTACAAACAACCGACCGATATGAATCAATACGAAAATCCCCCTCAACGACACCCATTGTCATCGCAAGTGACCGACGAAGAGATTGAATGTGGCGAGTTCGACGACTTCGGATGCTCATATTCCGACGACGGACGCCGACTGCTCCAATTTCCGGTAGAAATAGGCGAACGACTCAAGCATTATACAATAGCCGATGGCACAGCGGTGATTTGTGACAATGCCTTTGAGGGCTGCGATGCATTCGCGTCGATAGAACTGCCAGATACATTAAAAGTAATTGGAGAATTGGCGTTCGACGGCTGCGAACGTCTTGTCGAAATCAATCTCCCCGAAGGGTTGCTCGCCATTGGCAAGAATGCGTTTTCCAACTGTTCGCGCCTTACATCAGTCACAATTCCTGCTTCAGTAAAAATCATAGGCGGAAACCCGTTTTATCGTACAGGAATCAGAGCAGTCAAAATTCTATCTGACCGGTTTACGGTTATCGATGACGCACTGATAGATCTCTCCGACGGGACGTTGATAGCATATTTCGGTAATGCTGTGGAATATATCCTCCCTGCCGAAGTAACGCAAGTCGGAGAAGATGCATTCCACGAAGTGGCTACACTTCGTCGCGTGACAATGCCCGAAGGCATCCGTACGGTCAATCGGTTTGCATTCGTTGGATGCCCCAATCTGGAAGAGATACATCTCCCGGCATCGCTGTCGGATATCGACGAGTCGTCAGTGTCATTTTGCCGAAAATTGTCGAAGATACAATTGCCCGTATCGGCATCTGTCGAAATCAAAGCTCAAGTGCGGGCTTTAGAGAAAAAAGTCAAAGACGAACGATAGATATCATCCTTTTATCTGCGAGATTTCAATCTGCCGATAAGCGCAGTAATATAGACCGTAAACAAAGGAAACAATATCATACCCATTGCGGCAAGAATCACCGCAAGAACCTTACCAACCGCAGTGACCGGATTGATATACGACCCGATGGTGGTAGCATTCATGCTTGCCCACCATAGAGCCGTGCGATAATCCGGTATTTGCGGATTGACCGGTTGCTCATATTGCAGCATAATCAAACTTGCAAAATAGATGATTGCAAGGAGAATTATAATGTATGAATAAAACAACCCGGTAAGGCGATTGGTAGTGATATATCTGATAGCTACCGACAGTGCCAATGCACCACGCGCAAGGGGCATAAATCTGATAAAATACATCGTCTCGGAAGATATATCAAAATGCATCGCCGCAATGATGTTAAGATATGGCATGGATATTATGAAAAACAGCCACCGATGTCCGATATAGTGCCATTTCCGTTCTGCAAACAACAATCCGATGAAAAAGTCGCACATGAATATCACACACACAGCCATCTGAAATCTCATATACGCACTATCATCAACATATGACGTTCCGGCAAGAGTATCATACGAGATGAATATCACGAGCATTATCGATAGGATAAGGACTGCAAAATGAGACCATTTGATGATTGCAGTCTTATTATAGTAAGGCAACCGCATTATAAATTTATCTTTATTCGTGATAACAATCTTTTCGTCATTTTTGATTGCCGTAGCCGATATTATCACACAATTGAAAGATAATCCCGTATGTAATTTTGCATCGTATTCATAACAAAAAACCTTTATAACAATGAAAAAGAACGAAGTCAAAAACAACCGGGATTCCGATGAAAAAGTCGAGACCCTTGAATCGGTGGACGTACCGACCGAACAGGGAACAGACGCTGACAGACAGCCGACAGAAACGGCTGATGAATCAAAAGAAAACACATTGCTCCGACTCCTCGAACACGACACTCGTTTGGCTCATGTGATTGTCGATGTATTAGCCGGGAAAAATGCCGAAGAATCCATCTCTACTTACTTTCCGCCAAAAGCAACGGAGCAATCCACACTCGAAGCACAACTTGCCGAAGCCGAGCAGCGCGGTTATCTTCGAGGTCGTAATGAGGCGGTAAAGCTTGAAATGAACGAGCGTCCGCTATGGAACTCCGACGAAAAACCGGCAGAACAAGACCGACCGAACCTGTCGATTCCCTCGATTTTATCACGTATCAAGCGAAGTGTTTGGGATAAATAGCATCTCATTTTTTTATTAACTCTCAATTTAAAACCATGGACAAATTCAAAATCTTAGAACTGTTGAAATTCGTGTTTACCAAGGCATGCAAAACCATCTCATCAGAACGAGGGGTACTTATTATGCTTGCCATTGCTGCTATCGCGGCATTGATTTATTACTGCGGGCACAGCGACATAGTGATGGCCACAGCAGTTATCGTGGGCGGGACAACCGGAGGTAGCCATATCGTCGACGGACCTGTGACCACTCAACTCTCCAACGAAGCATCCCCCACCCTGCTGCGTAACGAAATCGACCAACGCATTGTCAAAATTCGTCCCATGGCCACTCCGTTGGATCAAATATCCCGCTGGGGAGGCAGCCGCCATTGCGGAAGTATGATTGTGGATTACTACTCGGTAGATACAAAAGAAACACACGCCAAATTGTCCGATGATTTCATCCCCAACAGCACCAAAGCAAGTGGAGAGCATTACATGGAATTGCTGAATACAGATTCCGATAAAATCTTTGAGCCGTCAGAGACGCTTCTTGTACCGTCGCAGAAAGGTTATGCCGATGATGGTTCCGAACAAGGATTGTTGGTATTGTATGTCATCGGGCGCGACGATTCGGGGCTTCGCGTTATTGCCATCAACGGCAAAAAGGACGGTAACGGAGTACGCGAAATGCCTGAAATTCCCGCCGGAGCCGAAATTGTGAGAATGGGACGAGCCGCCACCGAACTTGACGTACAGACTGCTCAGTTCTCGGCGATGCCCAAGAAGGGGACCAATTATTGCCAAATTTTCAAAGCACAAGTAGAGCAATCCACATTCCAAAAGATTGCCGACAAAGAAGTCGGATGGAGTTTCTCCGATCAGGAGGAAGTGGCGATAATCGACATGCGTCTCGGCATGGAAAAGAATTTCCTTTTCGGCCAACAACACCGATTCACCGACCCTGAGAAAGGCGAAGAGGTATTGCTCACCGGCGGAATTTGGAATCAGGCTCCGCGATCATTCGAGTACAGTTCGTCGGCAAGTTTCTCAAATGACGTAATGGTAAAAATCACCCGTGCCGCATTCACCGAAAATGCCGGTTCATCTCGCAAAATACTTATAGGCGGCAGCGACCTCATCGAAAAAATCAACAACCTTGAATACAACAGAGTGGTTACCGCAGGTGAGACCGTCACTAAATGGGGTATCGATTTCAATGAAATCCGCACAAAATTCGGGTCCCTCTACGTGCTTCACTCCGAGATTTTCGATGAATGCGGACATGCCGGCGACGGTATGATTATCGACCCTGAATATATCCAAAAGTATTGCCACGTACCATTCCGTGCCGAAAAACTCGATTTGAAAAAGAGCGGTATCCGCAACACCGACGCCGTAGTACTAACCGAAGCCGCTTGCTTGGTTCTCCGCTATCCTAATGCCCACTTGCGAATTGTTGCAGCCGACTGATTCTCTTAACACTTAATCTAATGCTATGAAAGTAAGCCTTACGACCGACGAGATGCTGGAAGTATGGCGTTTGCACCGCGCTCTCCTCCCGCTTAGGGAGGACTGCGTGGTCGAACGCCAAGATGGAATCGACCTCGACAAATATTTGCAACGCGAGATGCGTAATTGGTATCTTGATTTGCTCGACACTGCTCCGATTGAAATGCTTAAAGTGACAGATATTGCCGATGAAACTGTTGTTCGTCCAAACGCCGACGGCTCCGCCTCGGTGACTTTGCCGGAACGATGCCGACGTGTATTGGAGGTAAAACTGTCGGGTTGGGAACGACCGGCTCGAATAGTAGACCCGGCGGAACTTCCTGTGGTGAGTTGGCAGCAAAACCCTTATTCCATGGGACATGAATCCGAACCGGTGGCTATCAACGATACGGGAACTCTACAACTTTACAGCATCCCCGATGGAGTGACAACCCCGCGATTGGAATCTTTGAAATGCATTATCGAGCCTGACGAGGGACTGTATGTACTTGATGAGCGTGCATTCTCATTAATTCCCAAGCCTACGGATTTGTAACACACAACAACAATCAAAACTATGAAAAACGACATAAACACCAATCTCCCTCGACGTGACGAATGTAGCGCAGAAGTTCTTGCCGCTGCATTCAAAGCATGGAGCACAGGACACGACCTACGCGACCGTCGCCGCAGACTCAAAGCTTATACCTACGGCGACCAATGGAGCGACCTTGTGCCGGATGAAAACGGGAATATGATTCCCGAAAGAGAACTCATCATAAAATGCGGCAAAAATCCACTGACCAACAATTTATTACGCCGCCTTATAAAAACTGTCGTGGGGCGATTCCGTGCCACATGCAAAATACCGGATGAGACTACCGACTCAAAACTGGCTGCGCTATATAGCAAAAATTATCTGCCCGAACTCGACAGTCGCCTATTAGAAGAATTTTTGATATCGGGATGTGCCATACAGCGTATTGTATCGGAACATCGTCTGCAAGGCGACGGCACATGGATTGACAACGTGAATCCGGAAAAATTTTTCATAAATCCAATCATCGACCCTCGCTCTTGGGACATCGAACTTGTCGGAATGCTCCACGATATGAATTTGTCGGAAGCAATAATGCGATTCTGTCATGGAGATCGCCGCAGAGCGGCCGCAATAAGTCGACTGATGGTTGAGGAATCTTCTGCCGATGCCGTCGATTCAGCAACGGCTTTAGGCAGTTCGATAATGGATGATGTGGATTTTTTCAGAGTCCCTGCCGGACGATGCCGACTCATTGAGATATGGACTCTCGACAGTTGCGAACGATTGCGATGTCACGACACCGCTACAGGCGAATACTATGCAATACCGATGACACAAGAGCGAAAATTGATGGCAGAAAACCGTCGTCGACGTATTGCCCAAAAGCCCGAAATAGAATCGAAATGGGAGATTGCAGCCGAATGGCATTGTCGGTGGATGACCCCATCGGGAGTGCTTGTCGATGAATACACCGCCCCCACCCACCCGTTTGTAGTCAAAATGTATCCTCTTACCGATGGCGAAATCCATCCGTTTGTAGAGGACGTAATCGACCAACAGCGATATGTAAATCGTCTGATTACGATGATAGATCATATTATGGGCACTGCCGCTAAAGGAGTTTTACTTTATCCGCGAGAACAACTTCCCGATGAATGGTCGTGGAAAGATGTTGCTGAAGCATGGTCGCGCAGCGGCACTGTCATCCCATACGAGGCACGCCGTGTCGCGACTGCACCCCAACAAATATATTCCCAAGGGACCGATGTCGGAGCATATCAGCTCTTATCATTGGAGATGAAAATGATGGAAGATGTCTCCGGAATCGGAAGCGTACTGCAAGGCAAAGAAATGCCCTCGACCATGAGTGCCAATCTTTACGAAAAACAGACTCAAAATGCCGCAATAGCCCTTACCGACATGTTCGCCTCATTTGAAATGTTTAGAAGCGAGCGCGACCGAAAAATGCAGTCGCAACTTTGATGCGCTCATCCCTATTTCATCTTTTTTAAGGATAGCAGTGCATGGTTATCGCACATGCGCGGCCGTAAATTTGCGATACGTTATGGTCTGTTATCTCTCATATAAATAAAAGAAATACTATGTTACAATTATATAAGTTAAGAAACGATGATTTCATACGAAGGTGCCGAAGAATGACTCTTGACGCACCGGCGGGAAAGACTCAGACGATGCGTCAAATTGTAGAAAAAGTGATTAACTCGGAGGCGCCACGCTATTACGTCACATTTGAACATGCCTACCGAATGTTGCGCAGGTGGCGCAAGGGGGCTTTTGCCGATGATTACGACCCCCTAAAAATTGCTCTTTGGAAAGAACTTGCCGACAAATCCGATGCTTTAATTAAAGAAAATCCTGCATTATGTGATTATACGGCTCTTGGGCGTATATTGGCATTCGACAAAGCTTCGCGCTTCTTCATATCCTCAAACTATGCGATACGCCTTATGCAAAAAATCATTCACGAGAACCGTCGCAACAAATACAATCACCTTCGCCATCATTCACATTAATTATCAAAGAAATCCTTATGTCTATTGTTGTTTCCCTCAATCTATCGATAGAATCTATTGCATGCGAGATATATGCCTCTTCGGCGTTAAGGTCGGTTCTTGGCAGTTACGATCGAGATAAAATCGTTCCATTGCTCACTCGAAACCATCGTAAAGCATTAAATTCGGTGATTGCGGATGCCTACGCCCACACAGCATTAAAAATGCTTCATCACATAAAAAATTTCGATGACCAAAATCTTGAAAATGTCGAAGACGATACAATTCTGACTCTCGACGTATATGTCCCCGACGGATTTGCATCGAATGCGGGATTATCGTTATGTAAAGCCGTAGAGCATGCCATCGCGATGCAAGCCACCCACATTTGCTATGTCGGAGTGGATGGAGAAT
The DNA here is from genome assembly GCA_045133615.1 of Muribaculaceae bacterium. Lineage (GTDB taxonomy): Bacteria > Bacteroidota > Bacteroidia > Bacteroidales > Muribaculaceae > M3. Next base: position 19,230 of record JBGUUQ010000039.1, read on the forward strand.
TGGCAAATCGCTACGAAACACTTTCTTCAGAAGCGATAGATGCCGCCATTGCCCTAATACGAAAGGGTGGCACATTGCCACGCATCACTCCGCATTGGTTGTGACACCAATCCACACTCCACAAAAAGACTCTCATCCATCCCCCGATAATGACTGTTGCACAGATAAGGCTCCTCTTATCATCGACAGCCATTGTCGGGGGAATTTTTATTTTTATAATCACAAAAAAGTCAAAGATTAATTTGGCGGGCTGAAAAACATTCCATACCTTTGCCGTATCATCTCGTAGGAGCGAGATGTCGATAGCTTATTATGAATCTCACTATCTCCAATACAATCAGAAAGAACTTTTGCAATTTCGTTGACGGCATGAATGTCGACCGACGGCGTTAGCTCGTCTTTGTAAGTCAACATTCATTCATCACGAAAACGATGTGCTCACCCTTTGGGTCGGGCAAGGACTTTTATCGCCTTGCGGTAGCTCATCGGCAGAGTTCTTTGACATGTTGTAATAAAACAGGGGTTCTCCCAAACATCAAGTAATTATCCTAAAAAACTTGTCGGTCAATCGACCGACAACAGAGACTCTATTACCCCAATTTTACTAACTAAAAAAACGTAATAAGCTATGAATAAAAAAGACGCAAAAATAAATACATCAGATAACATCGACAATTTCGATGAACTTCTCAACCAATTTATCGAAAAAGAGATAGCCGACGCTAAAATATCGGAAAGCAAAGAGGAGAACTCCGAAACAGGCCGTGCCTCAATTTTGCTTGACGGCATGAAGTACGAAATCGATGCGGTAAGCGAGTCTGAAGTCCCGATGACGTTGTGTCATTTCGTTCAGAAAATAGATGATGTGGACGATATGTCGTCGTGCATACTCCTCGGAGACGAAAAAGCAGCAATCAACTGCCGGGTAGACTATCACGAAAACGACAGTAACATGGAATATCGCTTCTATTTATTTAGCGAGGGTAATCCCAAACCGCTACTCTCCGACGACCTTGCCGAGTTTCCGGGCATAAGATTCGATTTCACCGAACCGGGCAACTATTTTCTTGTGTTTACCAATGCCATAATGTCGCCGGAGATAGAAAATGAAGGAATTTTTGAAAAGTCCGGACCTTATTTCTATCGCAAATACACCGTAATCAAACGCTCCGACAAAAATCCTAACGACACAATAAAAGTGACACGATGTGCAGCGGATATGAAACGAGACGAAATTCTTGTCGATATATCATTGACGGCCACCGACGATAGTTTTTCGATAGCGATGAACGTACGCTGCTACGACAGTTCGTTGCGCATTGTAGGCAGTAGCAGATTGCAAGAAGTTTCCATATCGAGCGGCAGCAAAACTCGCCTACGATTCGTTGTCTCTCCCCACACAATATGGGATGACGGCGACTATCACATGGTTATCGAGGGTAATGGTCAACCGATGGCAAGATTGAAAATGTCGATTTCCGCCGATAGCGGCTTTAAGTCAAAAAAAATCGCGCTCAATACAGCCGACGAATTGGCATTTATCCTTTATCGTGCCGCGAATTTCAAAGGGTGGAACAATTATATCGAACGATTGGAATGTTTCGGCTCCGGTCGACGAAAACTTGCCTCCCTATTGCGTGAACAGGTGCTCTATGACATACGTAGCAGAATAAATGCCCTGATAATATCTTCGGTTCGTCATTTCATCTTATTAGGCGATGCTCCACAATCAAAAAAAATGTTGGCAACCGCAATCCCGCAAATGTTTCGATTTTCTTCGGAGTCGAGAATCTTAAAAGTCATTCACTCATCGACATTGCTTCCCCTCCCTAATGTCCCTTATCCTTATGAGAAAATCGATGATATGCTCGACCACTCAACTCCGATATTGCTGAGAGGCATCTCGGCTCTGTTTACCGCCGACGGACAAGGTGCGTTAAGGTATCTTGTAAAAGAGTTGAAAAGCAACAACATCACCACGCCGATATTCATCGACTGCAACCGCGCGGAGATGGAAGAATTGTTTGAGCGCGTACCCGAACTTGAGGAATTTTTTCCGCTGAAACATCGGATTGAATTTACCTGCCCATCGGCATTGGATGTAGTGTCGATGGTCTCTCGCTCGCTACGCGACAAAGGCATGATACTCACCAAGCCGGCTGCCTGTCGTCTGTTGCAATTGGCAAAAGAACGCCACAATTGCAACAGCGAAAGCCAAGTGTTGGAATATATCGTACCGCGTATGTTGGAAGCATCGGAACGTCGTATAACCGACCGCGTGCTGCAAGGCGAAACGCTTGAGTATTCGGAACTGTTTGGCGTAACGGCGGACGATGTGGAGCAGTCATTTGAAGTAAAATCTTCATTCAACGATGCTATGCAACCGCTTATGGACATGGTCGGTCTCGACAATTTGAAAGAGCGATTGAGTGAATATTTCGACATGGTACGTTTCAACGCCTTACGCAAAGACGCCGGTCTACCTGTCGATAAAGAGCAACCAAGCCACATCATTTTCACCGGCAACCCCGGCACCGGAAAAACCACAGTCGCCGGCTATATCGGCAAAATCTATCACTCGCTCGGTCTGCTGTCGAAAGGCGAAGTGATACGAGCCGACCGCTCGCGTATAGTCGGTGAATTTATCGGACAATCGGAGCGCAACATGACCCAACTCATCGAAGAAGCAAAAGGCAACGTCCTTTTTATCGACGAGGCTTATGCATTGTGTACCGACGCTTCCGACTCCCGCGACTTCGGCCGCCACGCGCTCAATGTGCTGCTGCCGCATCTGTCCAAAGCCGATTCCGATATGCTCGTCATTCTTGCCGGCTACGACAAAGACATCGACAAGATGATGGGCATGAATCAAGGCATGTCCGGACGTTTCCCTCAACGGTTTCATTTCGATGACTACACGGCTGAGCAACTTATACAAATCGGTGTAAACCTCGCCACCAAGAAAGGCTATCGTTTCGACAACAACGCACTCGATGCACTGCGAAAAGTCACCGACGATGCCATGACTCACAAAGATGACAAATGGAGCAATGCTCGCTGGATGGAACAGATGATCAATGTCGGCATTCGCCCGGCGATGTCACGCCGTGTGATGCGCTCGGAAGCCACAGATGCCGACTCGCTCAGCACCATTACTGTATCCGACGTGACAGAAGCAGTGGCACGTCTCGCACCATCTACCCAATCTCATCGTCGCGTAGGGTTCAAAATCAATCAGTGAGCCTCCAACCAATTGTTACCAACTCCTGCCGACACCTCAAGAGGCACACGACCGGCATAAGCAGCCTGCATATCTCGTTCCACAATTTCACGGACACGTTCAAGTTCTTCGGGGACAACGTTAAACACCAATTCGTCGTGCACCTGCATTATCATACGCGATTTCAGCCCCTCGCGCTCAAAATCGCGAGCTACATCGATCATTGCGCGTTTGATAATGTCGGCAGCACTGCCTTGAATCGGAGCATTTATTGCATTGCGCTCGGCATACCCGCGAACAACTGCATTGTGGCTGGTAATGTCAGGCAACATTCGCTTACGTCCGCAGATTGTGGTGACATATCCGGCTTTTCTGGCATTAAGAATACTCTCCTCCATATATTTCTTAATTCCGGGGAAGCTTTCAAAGTAGCCTTGTATAAGCGCTTTTGACTCGCCGCGAGAAATACCGAGACGCTCCGACAACCCGAATGCCGAGATTCCGTAAATAATACCGAAATTGGCGGTTTTCGCATGACGGCGTTGGTCCTCCGTGACCTCTTCCAACGGGATATGATAGATCTTGGCTGCTGTGGCTCGGTGGATGTCTGCTCCGGAAAGGAATGCCTCAATCATGCTTTCATCACTCGCCAAATCTGCAATCAGGCGCAACTCTATCTGCGAATAGTCGGCGCTCATAAACAGATCGCCGGGATTGGGAATAAAAGCGCGTCGGATTTCGCGTCCGTTATCTGTGCGTATTGGAATATTTTGAAGATTCGGGTTGGTCGATGAAATTCTACCGGTAGCCGTCACCGTCTGATTATATGAAGTATGAATCCTACCCGTTACAGGATTTATAAGTTCGGGAAGCGCGTTGATATATGTAGCAAGAAGTTTGCGAAGCCCTCTGATGTCGAGTATCAGCCCCACCAACGGATGAGTCAAACGATATTTTTCAAGAATCTCTTCCGTCGTGGAATATGTGCCCTTTTTGGTTCGTTTAGCTTTGGGATCGATTTGCAATCTGTCAAAAAGCACTTCTCCGACCTGCATCGGAGAGCTGAGATTAAATTCTCCGCCGGCAAGTTCATAGGCTCGAGCCTCCATCTCATGAAGCTGTGCCGTCAACCGTCGTGATTGCTCTGCAAGGACATTGACGTCGATACGCACCCCGGTCCATTCCATATCGGCAAGAACTTTCACAAACGGCAACTCTATATCGGTCATCAACGGAATCAATCCGGCATGTTCAAGTTCGGATTGGAATATACGATGCAAGCGGAGCACTAAATCCGCCGACTCACACGCTCGTAGCGCAATTTCCGCATCCGGAAGGTCAATGACTTTTTTTGAGCGGGAATCCTCTTCATAGTCGCGTGTGTAATGGCACAGATACGACACCGCTATGCCTGCAAGATTATGCTTTATCTCCGGTTGAAGAAGGTAATGAGCGACCGATGTGTCATAATATGCAGCGGTAAAATCAATGCCTCGGTTGCGTAAAACGATAATGTCACGCTTCACGTCATGACTTATGAGCAGCGCTGCCGATGAAAACAATTGCCGCAATTCCGCAATTACATCTTCCTCTCCAAGTGACAACGGAATATACGTCGCATCCCCTTTCTCTGTCGATATTGCCACCCCCGTCAGGCGAGCCGTGATGGCTTCCGCGCCTTTGGCATAGACCGAGACTCCTACTTCGGAAGCACTGCATGCACGGCTTATTATATCGCGAGCCTCATCGATAGTGAGAGCCGTTCGGTATGAACTTTCCGATTTTGTCGGTATCATTGCGGGCTCATGTTCCGCATAAGAGAATAAATCGGGCTGGTCGAAGAGCGACGGCTGCACAGATTGAATTTGAGGTTGGATATTGTCGTTTTTATCCGTTTTTGTCAAATGTGGACGGAGACGATTGATAAACGTCTTAAATTCAAGTTGCGTATATATTTCGGCAAGTCGGGAATAGTCCGTTTCACCTCGTCGCAAATCATCGATTGTCATGTCAACAGGGACATCCGTCTTGATTGTGGCAAGGAACTTGGAAAAACGTATCTGTTCGGCATTTTCCGTCACTTTAAATTTCAATGCACCTTTCAGGCTTTCGGTATTGTCGAGCAGATTTTCTACCGAACCCCACTCATTGATAAGCTTCACGGCTGTTTTTTCTCCGACACCGGGACATCCGGGAATATTGTCGATCGCATCACCCTGCAAAGCGAGCAAATCGATTACCTGTCGGGGCGACGACAACCCATATCGTTCGCAAACCTCCTTCACCCCTCGCACTTCAAAATCGTTACCTCTGAGTGCAGGACGATACATGTACACATGGTCGGTGACCAATTGTCCGAAATCCTTGTCGGGAGTCATCATATACGTAATAAGACCTGCATTTTCCGCATGGCGCGACAACGTACCTATTACATCGTCGGCTTCATATCCGGGCACCTCAATTACCGGAATGCCGTGAGCCGCAATAATATCCTTTATATAAGGTATTGACGCTCTGATATCTTCCGGCATAGCCTCTCGTTCTGCCTTATACTCCTTATATGCTTCATGTCGAAACGTCGGACCGTGAGGGTCAAAACACACGGCAATATGTGTCGGAGCCTCCTTGCGAAGTATCTCATCGAGAGTATTGCAAAATCCGAAAATTGCCGAAGTGTTAAATCCTTGGGTAGTGATACGAGGAGCTTTGATCAGTGCATAATATGCGCGATATATCAGAGCGTAAGCATCAAGCAGAAATAGCTTTTGAGCATCCATAATTGGGTGTTAAATGTTATTATATTTGAAAATAAGACGATAAATATAGCGATAATTTACCGGTCGGGCGAAATAATTGTGGTAGAATTCTCGCCACTTGGTAATATTTTACTAATTTTGCGGAACAAAATTGTGATATGACGACACTTGAAACTATCCAACAGACAATTTCAGAGCCATTAAAGCGACTCAACGAGCGAATCGCCGAGTCTCTTTCGTCGTCAAATCCCTTAATGAACGAAATCATCACTACCTATTTAAAGACCAAAGGTAAGCAGATTCGTCCGATTTTGGTACTGTTGAGTGCACAATTTTTTGGAGAAATATCCGACAATTCCATTGCTGCCGCCGCTTCAATCGAGATGCTCCACAACGCATCGCTCATTCACGATGATGTGGTTGACGAGTCGAAGAAACGTCGCGACGTGCCAACTATCAACAGCATTTGGGACAATCACATTGCAGTGCTCGTAGGCGACTATTTCACATCAACCGCCCTACAACAAGGAGTGCAGACCGGAGATATGCGCGTCATACGATGCCTGTCTGAACTTGGTCGATGCTTATCTGTAGGAGAAGTCGACCAAATATGCAACGCTCGCGACCATCGACTTGACGAGCAAGCTTATATGCAGACAATATATCGCAAGACTGCATCCCTCTTCGTTTCTTGTATCGAAATGGGAGGATACACCGCATCGGCATCCGACGACGACCTCAATCGTTTGCGTGAATTTGCACGTCTGCTCGGTCTCTGCTTCCAGATAAAAGACGACATTTTCGATTACTACGACGAAGGACGCATCGGGAAACCCACCGGCAACGATCTTCGCGAAGGCAAAATCACCCTTCCGCTCATCCATGCCCTTTTGCGTGAAGATATGCCCGAACGAGATTCAATGCTCGAACTTTCTCGCCACGACGACCTGTCTGCCGACCAAATCGAGACTCTTATCGACTATGCCAAACGTGCCGGAGGCATCGACTATGCATATCGCCGCATGACCGAATTGCGAGCCGAAGCCGTCGACGTTATCAGCTATTTCCCCGATAGCCCCACACGACAAGCATTCATCTCCATCTTCGATTACATCATCGACCGCGACAAGTAAATCAACAATTCTTTTTTTGAAACCATTAGGTTCATCAGGATTTCAATTGAAAACCTGATGACATAGGCAAATTGTGTCGCAGTGAGGGATTTTGGCGCTTTTAAAAATCCAAACAAATAGTTTTTAGAAGTAAATTATGGCAGATTGAAAGAAAAATTTGTGATATTGTGGAAATTTGATTACCTTTGCTCCCGAATTTAGATTTGCGAACACGTAATATGGCACTAATCATACCTAAAAAGTATAAACGTAAACTCCTCCCCGAAACAACCGAGGTGGCAATTAAAGACATCAAAGAAGCGTTTCAAGACAAGCTTGGCACGGCTCTCAACCTGCGTCGTGTCACCGCTCCGCTTTTTGTGTTGTCGGGTACCGGTCTCAACGACGATTTGAACGGCGTTGAACATCCCGTGTCGTTTAATATAAAATGTATGGGCGACCGTCCTGCCGAAGTAGTTCACTCTTTGGCAAAATGGAAACGCACCAAACTCGGAGCCTACGACATCGCACCCGGCTACGGACTATACACAGATATGAATGCCATCCGCACATCGGAAGACCTCGACAATCTGCACTCGCTTTACGTCGACCAATGGGACTGGGAGCAGACCATAACCTCGGCCGACCGCAACCTTCAATATCTAAAAGATACTGTTGAGAAAATATATGCAGCCGTGCGAGAAGTAGAGCAAATGATCTATCGTCAATTCCCTCATATCACCCCCCAACTCCCGGAAAAAATCACATTCATCCATTCCGAAGAGTTGCTGCAAATGTATCCCGACCTCGACAGCAAAAGTCGCGAAGCCGAAGCCGCTAAAAAATACGGAGCAATATTCCTTATCGGAATCGGCGCCAAATTGAGCAACGGAGAGCCTCATGACGGACGTGCGCCCGACTACGACGATTGGATTACCCCCAACTCAGATGGATATGTAGGTCTCAACGGCGACATGATATTCTGGAACCCAATCCTTGAATGTCCGTTTGAGCTTTCATCGATGGGCATCCGAGTGGATGCCGAATCGCTTCGCAAGCAATTGGCAGAACGAAATGCAGAAGATCGTCTCAAATACAAATTCCATACAATGCTCGTCAACGGCGAGTTGCCATTGTCGATTGGCGGTGGTATCGGACAAAGCCGCTTGTGTATGTTCCTGTTGCAAAAGGCACACGTAGGAGAAGTGCAAGCAAGCATTTGGCCCGAGGAACAAATCGCCGAATGTAAAGCCGCAGATATCGAGCTGATATAGCATCTATCTCTCAAATACACAATTATATATTTTATGCCTGCGATGCAGGCAGGATGCAGTATCGAAAAGGACCCGTTTTTTAGGGCGTTGAATCTTGTTGGTTGCGTATTTTTTTTGACATTTTGCTTAGATAAAGCAAACAGATATTTTAATTATAAATTGATTCACTTTTAATAAACAATATCAATAACAACTATTTAATTTCAAATCACTATGAACAAAGAAGTGTCGCTTTGTGCCATAATACTGTGTGCTATGGCATCGTGTACGACTGAAATGGCAGATTATTTGAATCACACCCCGTCCACTAAAATGCGGACAATAGCAAATCACTTTCGATTGTAAATTGGTATATAAAAGAAAATTATACTTATGAAAAAGATGATATTTGCAATGGTGGCATTGCTGCATTTATTGACCGGATGCAGCAAAGACGAAGATAACGCACTCGATCTATATCAAACTATTTGGGATGGAATGCTAATAGCATACGATGCTTCCGAAGAAAACTCTGAAGTAACAGAAACGTTTGTCCTTGAATTTTTATCTGAAACAGAAGGCTTGTGTGCATTACAAGATCTTAATGTTATACAACCGTTTAGCTATACATTAACCGAGTCTATATTATCAATCAGAGGCAGTATGGCGGTATACGGAGATTGGTATATAGTTTCTCATTCAAGGGATGAGATTACGTTGCAAGCATATCAGCCGTATAAAATGGTTATAAAACTGAAACGGATATATTGACATTACAGAGAAGGGCTTATAATTTATTAAAAGCACAATCTATAAAAAATTTATTATAATTCTTATTAAAATTTACAGTTATGAAAAAGGTATTATTTGCGATGGTGGCATTGCTGCCTTTATTGACCGGATGCAGCAACGAAGAGGACGAAGCTGTAAACCTTTACCAAACAATCTGGG
>JBGUUQ010000040.1:0-5324 GCA_045133615.1 Muribaculaceae bacterium
GGTTCGGGCATTGGTTCGGGTTCAGGCTCCGGCTCTATGGGAACTTCCTCGGGGACGGGTGCCGGCTCTGCTTTGATGGCTTCGGCATGGCAGACGATGACCATGCGGGCGTTGCGGTATGGGGGGAAGATGTCGCTGCAGAGTTGGCGCCAGGTGGTGCCGCCGGAGAGGCGTTTCAAGCGTTGTTCGCGACGGTCGGCGTCGTGCTCGGTGGTGATGATGTTTAAGACGGCGCTCTTATCCTTTATCTCGGAACTGCGTATGGCGCGTTCGATGGAGTACCAGTCTTCGCCGAGGTTATCTACGCGTAGGCGGTCGGCGCTGACGCTGCTGTGGCTCAACAGATATTGCTCAAGGGCGGCGGCGCGTTCGCCGGCAAGGCGGCGGTTGGTCGCTTCGGGACCGTCGGGGGAGGCGCTGCCTCCTACCCATACGTATGCCAATTGTACGCGCTCGTCGGACAGGATGGCGTCGATGGTGGAGGTTATATCTTCGAGTTGTGAGTTGGATGCGATTTCGGTTTGGTAGATTTCGTAGGTGACCGGTACAAGGTCGGTGTTGGCATATACCAGTACGGAGTCCAATTTCGATTCCGGCAGGAAGGTCACGTAGCGGGGATACCACTCGTAGGCCACCGACGGGACTTCATCGGATTGGGCAAGAATGGTGGATGCACAGATAATAAGCAATTGTATTGTGAGGATTGCTCTTAGTATCATTCGGGTTGTTGTTAGATATCAGATTTACTGTTCTTATTTCGCAAAGGTAACTTTTTTCTCCCTGAATTTTACCCCCCCCCGTTAATTTGTGTTAACACACGAGGAATTAAGAGGACTGCCGGTTGATATAGCGAATGGAGGGAATGATTACGCTTAGAGTTTTGAATTTTCCGGAAAATTCTCGGTATCACAAAAACGATGATTTTATTTATCGGTCTTTTAGCTTGATAAGTTGATGAAAAAGCAGTAATTTTGCCATATGATTCTCGACAGATTGTCCATACATAATTTTAAGAATATTACTCAAGCGCAGCTCGAATTTTCGCCGAAAATCAACTGTTTCTTGGGAAATAATGGTATGGGCAAAAGCAATCTGCTCGATGCTATATATTATATGAGTTTCTGCAAGAGTTTTTCGGGCGTTACCGATCCGATGCTTATTCGTCGAGGGGAGGACTTCCTGATGGTGCAGGCTCATTACTCTCGTCGCGGGACGGAGGAAGATCTTTCGCTCGGACTGTCAAAAGGGAAGCGAAAGACATTCAAGCGTTCAGGTAAGGAATATCAGCGGCTTAGCGCTCATATCGGGGCGTTTCCGTTGGTAATGGTGTCGCCTCAGGATATCGACCTCATACGTGGCGACAGCGAAGGTCGTCGCCGATTTATGGATATGGTGATATCTCAAAGCGACAGCCGTTATCTTGACGAATTGATACGCTATAACCGATGCCTTGAACAGAGAAACAAGCTTTTACGCGACGGAGCTGTCGATCCGGCTCTTTACATGGCAGTGGAGATGATGATGGATGCTACCGCATCGTATATCCATACTGTCAGAAAGGCGTGGGTGGAGAAACTTACCGGAATATTTTCATCGTATTATGCAGCTATTGCAGGCGATGGAGAGCGGGTGGGGTTGTCGTATCGCAGCGGAATGAACGAGGCATCGATGCAATCGATGCTTGATTCGGCACGCTTGCGCGACGAGATGATGCGACACACCACCGTGGGTCCGCATCGCGACGATATAGAGATGATGCTCGACGACATGCCGATGCGTCGCACAGGTTCGCAAGGGCAGTGCAAGACATATACCATTGCTTTGCGTCTTGCGCAATATGACTTTATTAAGGAGTCGTGCTCGATGAAGCCTCTGTTGTTGCTCGATGACATATTTGACAAACTTGACGCTACGCGTGTGGAGCGCATCATGGAGGTGGTGGGCCGGGATTTGTTCGGCCAGATATTCATCACCGATACCAACCGCGACCATTTGGACGAAATCATGTCGCGCACGTCGGGTGATTATCGCATGTGGCGTGTAGCCGACGGAGTATTTACCCCAAATCATTGACGATGAAGCGCACAGAAGCCCAAAGCATACAGCAGATTATCGAAACCGCTCTCAAGCAGAGCGATATGCGCGATGCCATTCAGGAGCAGCGGGTGTGTTATCTTTGGCCCGAAATCGTGGGACCGTCGATTAATCGCTATACGACCCGTCGTTTTGTCGAAGGGGGGCGGCTGCATGTGTATATATCATCGGGACCGCTGAAAAATGAGTTGTCGTTTCATCGTGCGCGTTTGTGTCAATCGCTCAACCAAGCCGTAGGCGAAGACGTTATATCCGAAATCGTAATTCACTGACCGCTATGAAACTTCCCGATATACCCAAATCGACTAATCCGAGAGTGCCGGAACCGGAATACCCGTTCCGACACGAAACTCCGGCGCAACTTCGTTTCAATGATTTCGATATGTTGGGGCATCTCAACAACAGCATCTATGTCACTCTTCTCGACCTTGGCAAATCGCACTATTTTACCGATGTCATGCCGAGCCGAATCGACTGGAAGCGGGTGAATATAGTCGTGGTCAATATCAATTGTGATTTTCTCGCTCCGACATATCTTTCAGAACCGATAGTGGTGCTGACTCAAGTGGTTTCGATTTCAGAGCGCAGTTTCAAAATGCAGCAACGTGTGGTCAATGCCAACACCGGAGAGGTGAAATGTATCGGCACGACGGTAATGGCCGGATTCGATCCTGCCACCACGCGAGGTATTCCTATCTCTCAAGAGTGGATTGATGCTTTGTGTGCTCATGAAGGTCGCGATTTGAGAGTGACTAATAATAATCAACCGAAAAAATAAAAAATCAATATAACGCTATGACCATACAAGAATCAATGCGGGAAATTCTCGAAGCCGAGAGCCGCGCCATCAAAAACATCCCGGTGTCTGACCAATATGACAAGGCTGTAGAACTTATCATCGAGCATGTACACCGTCGTCACGGAAAACTTGTCACTTCCGGAATGGGAAAAGCGGGGCAGATTGCTCTGAATATCGCCACTACATTTTCGTCGACCGGAACACCGTCGGTAAATCTTCATCCGAGTGAGGCGCAACACGGCGATCTTGGATTGTTGCAGCCCAACGATGTGATGCTTTTGATTTCCAATTCGGGCAAAACGCGCGAAATCATAGATCTCGTGCGACTTGCGCGTAATCTTTACGAACAACTGCCGCTAATCGTAATCACCGGCAATGCCGATAGCGAACTTGCTGCAATAGCCGATGTGACGCTTCTTACGGGCGGTTCGCCTGAAGTGTGTCCTCTCGGACTTACTCCGACCACGTCTACTACGATGATGACTGTAATCGGCGATGTGCTTGTGGTAAATGTGATGCGTCTCACCGAATTTACGCGAAACGACTATGCCAAACGCCACCACGGCGGTTATCTCGGCGAACAATCTCGAAAGAAATAATCAGGCAATTACTGCATGAGAAAAATTATAGCATTAGGCAAGTGCGGACTCGACATTCTCATGGAGGGCAACACTCCGGTCGCGTCATTTCCCGGCGGACGCATTCTCAATGCTGCTGCATCGTTGGGCCGGCTCGGAATGGATGTCACTATGGTGGGTGAATGTGCCCGCGACAGCGTAGGCGATATTATTGTCTCGTTTCTCGAAGAGTGTGGAGTCAATACTCGTTCGATCGACCGATACACAGAGGGTGTGACTCCGGTCTCGCTGATATTCCGTTCGGAAGGTCGCCACACATCGACTGTCGCTTACGACCGCTATCCTGCCGAAGGTTTCGATGTGGTGTGGCCTCGTATAGATGCCGATGATATTGTGATATTCGGCTCGTACTTTGCTCTTGATTCGCGTATTCGTCCTCGTCTGCTGGAAATTCTCAATTATGCGGCTGAGCGAAAAGCCATCATCATTTATGTGCCGGGATTTTCGCAGTCGGAAGTGCCTCGTATTACCAAAGTGATGCCGGCAATTCTTGAGAATTTCGAACTCGCGGATTTGGTCGTTACACGCAGTCGTGATCTTAAAAACATTTACAACACCGAAGATTCGGCGGTGGCGTACAATCAGCATATAAGTTTTTACTGTCGCACGATGTTGAATTTGGATTTCGACGGGCGAAAAATGATACTGTATAACGGTGCGGAGACCGATGAAATCGATGTTGCGCCGTCGACTAATTCTCTTGGATGGAATGCGGGCGCGATTGCCGGTGTGGCTGAAGCGATTATCAACCGACAGCTATTGCGAACTTCGCTTGAACGTCTCGACCGTCCCTCTCGTTGCGAAATTCTATCGAATGCGAAATCTCGTGCTGCCGAAGCAGCCGCTTCGCCTCGCAATATCATAATTTTGAAATAATTACCGTACAACAAAAATAAAAAATCAATATGTCAACATCTCTTTCTCATAGCGCACCGACAGGTCCTCTTCCCAAAATAGAAAATATTCGCGTGGCTATTGTTGCCGCCGAATGGAACGGACATATCACAGGCGCACTCACTCAGGGTGCACTCGATCTATTTCGCCGCGAAGGCTTTTCGGATAGTGATATAGACGTGTTTCATGTTCCCGGAGCTGTGGAATTGACATTTGCGGCGTCTCAACTTATTGAAACAGGCGATTACGATGCGATAATCGTGTTTGGATGCGTAATACGCGGAGGTACACCTCATTTCGACTATGTATGCCAAAGTGTGACGCAAGGCATTACTGCTCTTAATGCAGATTGCGATATCCCCGTAATATTCGGCGTGCTTACCGTAGACTGCGAGCAAGATGCGATTGACCGTGCCGGTGGCTGTCTTGGCAACAAAGGAACGGAAGCAGCTGAAGCTGCTATAAAAATGCATGATTTCGTTTGCAAGATTAAATAATTTTATCTACCTTTGCAACGCAATTTTGCAAGGCTTGGGCGAATACCAGAGTGGCCAAATGGGGCAGACTGTAAATCTGCTGGCTTATGCCTTCGGTGGTTCGAATCCATCTTCGCCCACATTATTTGCGGAAGTAGCTCAGTTGATAGAGCAATAGCCTTCCAAGCTATGGGTCGCGAGTTTGAGCCTCGTCTTCCGCTCTACCGAGGGTCGCATCAATCGATGTGGCCCTTTTTTGTATTGAAACTACTATAGCGTGAGGGAGGGGGTATATACAAAAGAAGAAGTCTTCCGAGAATCGGAAGACTTCTTGGAGGAGTGGGCGTTGACGGATTCGAACCGCCGACCCTCTGCTTGTAAGGCAGATGCTCTAAACCAGCTGAGCTAAACGCCCGTGTTTCT
>JBGUUQ010000041.1:0-13533 GCA_045133615.1 Muribaculaceae bacterium
GTGGAGCGGGAGTAAGACCGTATCTGATACGGCGTCCCGCGCTTGCACACAAGAATCCCACGCGCTTTAGCCGTGGGAGTATGTCAAACATGAAAGTTCGGCAGAAATGTTTGAACTTTTTCTTTGCGTATCAACCACAAAATCATTATCTTTGCAGTATGAAATTGCTTCTTAAACGAATAGCCCTGCGGCCTGCATATACCATCGGCAAATTGTACGTCGATGGCAAATATGTCTGCGATACCATTGAGGATTGTGTTCGCGATGTCAACAAAAACGGACGATTCGACAATGGCGAGAAAAAGGTATATGGTGAAACAGCCATCCCTTACGGCACATACGAAGTGACCCTAAATGTCAGGTCGCCTAAATATTCTCAAAAGCCCGCATACTCATGGTGCGGTGGTTATCTGCCTCGATTACTGAACGTGTCTGACTTCGACGGCATACTAATTCACGCGGGCAATACCGCAAAGGATTCGGCGGGTTGCATCCTCGTCGGCGAGAATAAGGTTGTCGGTAAGGTGCTAAACAGCATGGACACACTACGAAATAAACTATACCCGATGCTGAAAAGAGCATCGAACAACGGCGAAAAAATCATTATTGCAATCGAATGAAAAAGCGCGTCACAAAGAAGCATTGCGGCGAGATACGCTGCAACCGATACGGCCAAACCATGAAGATTGTAGGATGGCGAAATAAGGACGATATTACGGTGTATTGCGAAGATACCGGCCATACCATTGAAACGACATACCATGCTTTCAATCGTGGCATCGTATATTCTGCGCCCGACGCCCTTATTGGCGAGCAAGAATACAGCAATCGCGGCTGTATCATTATGATCGTTCTCGGCCTCGTTGGCCTTATATCTCTTATAATCGGCATTAGATCCATTCTCTAATATGACAAAACTCGAAAGACTGCGGCAAACTCGACAACGGCTCGAATCTGATAGGGCATACGCCTTACACCGCAATGACCTTGTGACAATGATTAGAATTGAGCAGAAGCTCAAGGTAATCAATGACGATATTAAAGAGGCAGAGCAATATGAGCCTATACAACTCAGTGAAGCCCTAAAACAATACGGACAAGATGTTAAGGATAGGGTCTACAAATGCCTACTTGAATGTAGCCTTGTGGCCGACCTGCTAAATGATTGTTCCGAAGTCGTTAAGTCTGAACTGAAAAAGATAGGACTTGATGACTTCCATTTCAGAGCGGACATCGAAGCAATGTGCAAATTGTCGCGTAATCTTGCTGCCCTCGTTATCATTCCTAATCAGCCTACACTTACAGATATGATGTGTGACAATGCTGAATACATCGACAAGTGCCACGATGCCGCCAACGAACACCTCAAAGCAAAGCTGAATCTATGAACGACGAGATGCTTGCGTTGCTCAAAGAAAACAATGAATTGCTGCATCGGATTGCCGACTACATAGATAAGGCCGATAGCCCCAAATATACATATAATCGGCAAACGCAGAGCCTCGCGATTAATCTCGCGGCCGACTTTGCAACCGAGATGATGGCGAACAATCCGCGCAGCCCATTATACGGAAACACCAATAAACAATAATATGGCAAATTATCAAATCAGTGTGGAGCTGACTGCACTCCCCGGCGTTCAGATGCAGACGTCGCCGACAACCGGCCATCAGTGCATCATTATTGATTCAGAAGTGGCCGACATTTATGTATCTAACGGCAAAGCGTATCTTACAATCAGTATGTGGGAGAAGCGAAGCCCCGACCAGTATGGCAAAACGCACAGCGTAAAACAAAAGCTGTCAAAAGAACGATACACTCAACTCGGCCCGGAAGCAGCCCGCAACACGCCCTTTATCGGTAGCGCAAAACCTATTGTTTCCAATAAGCCACAAGACGCAAGCGCACCTGCACCATACGCACAGCCCACGCCCTATGCACAGCAGCCGCCACAGGGATATGAACGAGTATCATCAAACGGAGGCCCGCTTCCTTTCTAAATACATCCCATGAATACAATTCAGATAAAGCACCTTAAGTTGTCCAACTTCCGCGCTCAGTCACGGGAGTTGGACTTCTCGCGCAGGGTCGTGATTGAAGGGCCTAACGGCTCGGGCAAATCAACGGTCTTAGACGCTTTCCTATGGCTCATTTATGGCCTCGATTCTGAGGGTAGATTCAATTACAATCTATTCGACGACCGAAAGGAACTGAAATACGAAAACGCGACCCCGGCAGAAGTCGAGGGCATATTCATCCTCAATGGTGAGGATATTGCGCTTCGCAAGGTCGCAAAGCAAAGGTGGATACGACCGAGAGGTTCGGCCGAGTATGTTAAAGATACCTCGGACGAATACAAATTCTACATTAACGGACTTGAAGTTACGGCTACGGCATATAAGGACTTCATTACAGAAAACTTCGGGCCGGTCGATAAACTTCCATTGATGCTGAACGTCAGATACTTTATTGACGAAGATTGGAAGAAGTTGCGTGCGCACTTTGCAAACCTTGTTGAAAAAGTCACCGATGCAGACCTGCAAGGTGATTACACATCCATAGAAACTATTCTAAGCAAATATGGTAGCACTAATGCAAAAGACTACCTGCGGCAACAGATAAATCCGTTAAAGGAGCAGTCCGACAAATTGGAGGCAGATATTAAAGCCTCCACCAATAATCTCCCCAACCTTACGCCGGTCGAATCAGCCGAGAAACGCATCCAAGAGATAAACGAAACGCTCAGGCAAATAGACGCATCAATCTTAGACGAAAGCGAACGTATCCGGCCATATTCAGAAAAGCGCGCCGCAGAGCAAGTTGAGATTCTGCGCAAGCAGACTGAACTTACAAAAGCCGCATCGGCATGGGATGCAAGCCAACGCACCGAAGTCCGCGAAGCTGAACACAATCTGCGCAAAAAGCAGATGGATAATGAAGAAATTGCCCGATACAACGAATCGCTTATACGCCGTAAATCGAGCATTGAACAACTTATCACATCATGTAAAGACAACATTGCTTTCGCAAAGGAGATGCTATCGCAACTCCGAGAGGACAGCGAGGCGGTCAAGCACAAGGTGTTTGAATCTAAATGCGAGTATTGCGGGCAAACGCTCCCGGCTGACATGGTAGAATCTGCAAAGGCAGAGTTCGATGCCAAACAAAAGCAAGATAGAGAAAACCTTGCAAAAAGAGGATGGGCGCTCCGCGATAAGGTGGAAGCTTGCGAAAAAGACCTCGCAGAATACCAAAAACAGCTCAACGAGATTGTACCACGTGAGCCTATTGACTTACAGCCGTACAAAGATGCTATCGAGAACGCCAAGGCTATGATTGTTCCATTTGAGCAAACGCAGCAAGCGCAAGACCTCAAGCGCGAAATAGAAAATCTTCAAGCTAATATGACCGAGATTCCTCACCGCGACACAACGGAACTTGAATCACGACGCGACGCCGCACTTGCGGAACTTTCTGAACAATCAAGAATACTTGGCCTGCGTGATATTTATGCAAGGGGCGTTGCAAACATCGACAAACTGAAATACGACAGGCAGCTTACCGCAGAACGCATGGCATTGTTTGAGGGTCAACTGCAAAAGATCATTGAGCGCGAGCGAGAGTGGGCCTCAATCGTCCGTGAACGCGCCAATAAGAATTTGCATTTGTGTCAGCTTGAAATGCTCGACTTCGACAAGTCGGGCAATCTTCGCGATACATGCTCAATCTCTATTGATGGCGTTGATGTAAGCGTAACCAATTCGGCAAATAAGCTACGCGCAGGCATCGACATCGCAATGGCCTTTATGGCTCGTTATGGTGTGAAATTGCCCATCTTTATCGACAATGCCGAACAGATTACAGAAAACAATATTCCCGATATTGATACGCAGGTTATCGCAATGTACGTATCAGATAACGGAGAATTTAAATCCACCCTATACGCATGAACTATTACCTCACATTGAACCTTACCAAGTTACCTTACGTGACCGAAAAGCGCGTTGAGATAGATGGCGAGTTGCAGCAATGTGTGGTAATACCCATCAATGCCGGACAAGTCAAGCGTAGCGCAAAAGGCGAACCGCTATTAGGCATCCGCATGATAGAGATTGAGCCTAACGCTGCGCTACAAACGCATAAGTTGGTGTTTCAGATTCGTGACCCTGAAAAAAAAGTCAGATTGTGCAGACACGAACTTTATGCAGGCTTTGCCCGATTGTATTCAGACGAAATTAAAAAAAACGCATCAGAAAATAATATGACAGACTTTTTAGCCACAGGTGTTATTTGTCTTGATGATATTGCCCCTGACGATATAATCAAAGAACCACGTACCGGTAAACGGTATGTGAAAGTGACATTCAAAAAAACGCCAGTCCTCGACGCCTTCAAAAATTCTCACGAACTTATTGTTAAGAAAGAAAATGGCGATATTCGTGTGGGATTATTTCGTGAATGGCCTACTGAGGGATATACATATACGGTGTCTGAAACAGCCTCAAACAACGATGACACGGCAATCGAAAATACTCTAAAGCCCGTAGAAACGCCGCAAAAAATCGACGGCATCAAATTTTGAAAGTCCAAAATTAATTTATACTTTTGCACCCGGAAGTCCGTTACACTTCCATACCGCTCATAACACACCACAAGCCGCAGCACATTGGTAACGGAAATGTGCTGCGACTTGTTTCTTAAACGCAATGGAATTACTAATTAATCGCAGAACTTTGGCGGACGCGTTGCAAGACCTCCGTGCCTTTGCTGGCAAAAATAAGCAACTGCCAATTCTCGACAATGTTAAGTTTGTTGTCAAGGACAATAACGTAAGACTTCAAACGTCCGACGGTACACGTGCTATCCGCAAATACATCACGGCGGACAGCAGCAGCGAGGATGGCGCGTTTCTCGTGAACTGCGCTGCCCTTATCGGCATTATCTCAAAAATATCCCGTGAAACAATCATGTTTCAAGTCGAGGATAGCCATGTAACGGTTAAATACGGTAGCGGCAAAATGAAGTTCGCCGCACTCCCTGCAAACGATTACCCCGAGCCATTTGTGCCAAGTGTGGGCGACAGGGTAGATATACCTCAAAACATATTCGTTAACGACGTAAGCACCGCACAATCGTTTGTCGGTAATGATGATTACAGGCCGATGATGAAGAATGTCTACATCAACGTTGTAGACGGCACAATCGAGGTGACAGGCACCGATACACATATGTGCTACCATTCGACACATGAATTGCAGGGCAATGTCCCTGATGTGTCATTCTTTATCGACCCGACACTTACATCACTTATCGCCAAAGCCGCAAGGAAAGTCGAATCCGTATCAGTGTACATCTCAAAAGAACAATACTCGTTTCAGACACCCGATACGATCATCTTCTCGGCAGGCTATAACTACAAATTTCCTAACGTAAAACGCATTATCCCCACCGAAAACAACATCGAGGTAGTCGTGAACAAAAACACTCTCGATGCGGTTATTGGTCGCGTTGCACTTGCTTGCTCGGAATCATCAATGATTAAGTTCACCGTTGACAACAACAACATGTCGGTCGAGGCGGATAACCTAATGGCAAGCGCATCAGAATCAATGACCGTAGGCTCAACATGCTCTATGGTGTTCGGTATGCACAACTCATACTTCCGCACACTGCTTAACGCTACGCAGAGCGAGGATGTCACAATCTGCCTTAAAGACCCCAGTAGTGCTGTCCTTCTTAAAGACGAGAATAAGGAGCGCACACTGCTCATAATGCCAATGAGTACTCAACCTGTATGAAGCTAAGGACGCAATACATAAGCATTCCCACCTCATTCTTTGAGAATACGCAGCTACTCCCCCTGCACAAATGGGCGCTGATTTATATTGACGCCATGCCGCAGGGGGATAGCGGCGCTATCGTTAAGATGGCTACGCTCGCGGCCCACCTCGGCTTGTCAAGGAAGGAGCTAAACAGCCTTATAAAAGACCTCCGCAATCGTAAGGCGTTAATTGCCACAAAGGACGAGGACGGCAATACATATTATAAGGCCATGCTTTATAATAAGGATTATTCGTTTGCATACGAAATGGGATCATTTGAGGAAGATGCCAACCCATCCGTGACGCTCAACTACGATTTCATTATGAACAAATGGAACGAGATTAACCCGGGATTGCCGCAAATTTCAAGGATGACGCCACAACGCAAATTAAAGACGCGCACATGTCTGCAAAAGAATGGTATTGAGGTAGCCGACCTCATAAAGATATTTGAGATTGTATCGGTGACAGGATTTCTTCAACACGGCACAGATGGCACTTGGTGCGCAGATTACGACTGGATAGTACGCGACAACAAAGGACAGATAGCCAAGATTCTTGAAGGAGGCTATTGCAAAACATACTTGGAACGCCAAGCATACGACGAGATTATGGATGGCGTTCATAAGATAAAAGACAGCGAATTTCAATGACACCGGAACAGGACAGAGGTTTGAGGTTGTGGTATGACCTTTGCAAAAATAACCATGAACTTGTAGAGATTAGGGCCTTTGACCCACAGAACTCCCGCAAGGTATATTCAGGTTATTTCACTAACATAAACACTATAATAGAAGCCCTCACGCCGTTTGAGAGCTATAATGTCTATTGGACTTTAAACAAAATTGCCGAATCCTGTTATTCGCGACTGCAACGCGATAAAATGGTGCTTAACCCGAAGGAGTCGACGAGCGACCGCGACATCGAGGGCTATTATTTCATACTTATAGACCTTGATTGCGAGCGTAGCGCAGGGGTTGCATCGTCAGACGAGGAATTGGCGTATGCAAAAAGCAAGGCCAACGCGGTTTATGCTTTTCTGCGTAACGAAAACTTTTCAGAGCCATTGGTAACATGTAGCGGCTCGGGCATCCACCTATTGTACAAGGTTAAGTTACAAAATACGCCCGAACGGCAAAAGCTCGTTAAAGATTTCCTCGATGCTCTTGGTATGCTGTTTTCGGACGAGCATGTAAAGATAGACGGCGTTGTTGGTAATCCCAGTCGTATTTGTCGCCTGCCATACTTTATGAATCGAAAGGGTGCGAATACGCCCGAAAGGCCGCATCGAATGGCTTATATAGTCAAGGCTCCCGATAATCTTAAAGAAACGGATGTTGTCTATATTGAAAAGATAGCTGGTCTGCTGCCACAGCCCGAAACGCCGTCACGCGCCAACCATTACCAAAGTTCAGATAAGTTCGACATCGAGTCATTTATTGAGAAATACGACATAAAGATTGCAAAGCGAATCAAGACCGGCCAATGTGAGAAACTGATATTGGCTGAATGTCCGTTCAACAACAATCACAAAGCACCCGACGCGGCATTGTTCGTGTTTCCTAACAATGCCATAGCGTTCCGATGTCTACATTCGTCATGTAGCCATTATACATTCAGAGATTTCAGGCTGCATTACGACCCCCACGCTTATGACCGATTCACCTACAACGAGTATGTACATAAGCGTAATTATTACGGACAATATCAACGCCCGGAGTTCATTCCTATCCCGGAGATGCCAAACATGGGGCCAAAGTGGAAAAAACTCGGCTCGGTAAGAAAGGCCGAGATTTCCATGGAAAACTACATTGTGTCGGGGATGCCTGCGCTTGACAATGTGATGTGTGGGTTCAGGCGCAAGCACATCAGTATTTGGAGCGGCCTGCGTGGTTCGGCAAAATCCACCATCCTAAATATGCTCATTCTCAATGCGGCTCAACGAGGCTTTAAAAGCGCATTATGGACTGGCGAGTTGGACGATTCGGAGGTTAAGACATGGATGTATTTGCAAGCGGCAGGCAAAGCATACAATAAGCCAAGCAAGTTCAACAACTACTTTTATACCCCTAATAACATTGTCGAAAAAATCGACCCGTGGATTGATAAATACTTTGACCTATACGAACAGGAATACGGCGAGAATTATTTGCAGATTGAAAATGATATAGAGGAACTGCACATTAAAGACCCGCACGACCAATATTTTCTCGACAATCTCATGACGCTCGACCTGTCAGATCTCGACGGCGACAAATACGAAGTGCAAAAGGATATGGTGCGCAGGTTAACGAAATTGGCTAAGAAGTTGAATTGTCATATCCATATTGTGATGCACCCAAATAAGAGCCTCGGATTCTTGCGGCCTAACAGCATTTCGGGCAGCGGTAATATGCCGGACTTAGCGCAGAATATATTCATAGCACACCGCATCAACCGCGATTTTGAAACGTCTGCGCGCGACTTCCTCAGTAAAGCTGCCCTCGACGACATTCTATCCAGTGGATGCACAAATGTAATTGAAATATGCAAATGCCGCGACAAGGGCGCAGCCGTAGGCGAATTTATTAAATTGTGGTTTGAGATAGAATCCAACAGACTTAAAAGCGATCCATTCGAGGTTATCAACTATAATTGGCAGGAAACAGGAACACAACAAACCTTTGGCGACTTACCGACGTATGAATCCGATAACGATATTTTCAATACAAGCGAAGAAGAATGCCCCTTTTAAGTTTGTATATTCATTAAAAAAGTTATACCTTTGCATTGATGGTTATGGTTAAGTTTACAACATAATTGGAAATGTGTTAATCACTGTGTTATAAAGCTATTAGTATTGGTACATTGATTGTTATTTCGGTTTTTCAAGACCTTTTACTTGTGATTCACGACCATTTGCATTTTTGGATTTCATTTAATTGACATTAAAGCCCTGTTGTGAAGCAGGGCCTTTGTTTTTGTCCTATATTTTTACTAACTTTGCATGAGAATTGAAGGTTTCAAATTTCATGGTTATTGTTAAGTAACTGGTTAATCCTATTTTTAAAGAATCTGTTACTATTTAGTTTTGTTAGTTTTGTTTGCGGTGTGTTGTGAAACACGCCGTTTTCTTTTTGTAATTTATTGAAAAATAACTACCTTTGCATTATGGATGAATTAAAAGCATTTAGAGAACGCGCAAACGCCCACGGTATATGCTCTATGGCTAATATGTGGGATAAGGCGCAATCAAAGAAGCAACTAATGGATTTGGCGATGTCAATACAAGGCATCGAGTTTATAGCCCATGCCATACACGAAGGATGGGCGCCGGATGTTTCATTCATTGCCAACGAGTTCTCACGCTTTATCAATGAAGGATATATGCCCGATATGGGCGGATATTCCTCTGCTTGGTATTACAATCCACAAGGTGATATAAACATTAAGACAAGTACCGCGCTCATATTCGGCCAAGCGCATAGAATCGTAGTCGATAGGATATGCGAACTTTACATTGTTAACTGCGATGTGGAATTAGTCGGTAAAGGTCGTGCGGTTGTTCACCTTTTCAATTCTAAGATAGAAAACTCAGACGCCGCACCATGCGTAGTCGTAGAAAATAAATAAACGATGGCCGGTAATTATAAATTCTACATTCAAAAATATCCGCAAGGCTCAACAACTTTTAGCAAGGTAGATATGGAGTCTACCTTTGGCTGCATATACCGTTCGCTCACCAAGTCGCAGGACAGGACGATAAAGAATATATATACCGAGGACTTCCCGGAATCATCAAAGGCAAGGGTGTATGTCCCTGCACCATCCGAACTGGCTTACGAAAATAACACATGCGTGTTATCCGTGCTGTTCTACGCCGCAGATGCCCTTAGCCGAGCGGAAACATTATGGGATTATATTGGTGGTCAGAAGTTGGAATTTAGCGATAACTTCCGTAATAGGTATATACAACTATTACCCCAAAAGTACGAAGTAAGCCAAGAAATATTATATAAGGGCCGCAATAGCTTTCAGGTGATAAACATTACCTGCATGATGCTTGATGTGCCTAAAACGCAATCCGTATTAGCATAGATAAGAATATGAAAACCATTCAAGAGATTAAGGATTACCTCGCAGAATTTAGAGCCGACGAAATAGTATGGCCTAAGATAGTCGGATACCTATATGCCAATGGTATTGATTGCTATAAGGAGCATATCAGTTCAGATAACTATGGCTCACAAACTTTCGGCGAATTTCTATCATGGTTTAATGACCGGCCTTTGCATGGCCCTATTATGGATGCCAGTTCAATCATTGACGTTGGCGACTACGTGAAGGTTATTGATGGCTACAATTCAATTTCCGATTATGTTGAATTTATGGCAGTCGATACTAACGGCTATCTATGCTATGGACTTTCGGATGGGACATGGGTTAGAAGTAGCAACGTCATAAAGTATAAATACCAAGGCAAAGAACGCACCGCACTTATAGAAAAATTAGAGTCAACCTATGAATAAAGCACTTGAAGATTGTTTGCGGGTCGCTGGCCTCGCGCATCTGCCCGAACCGTTTATGCCGACGGCGGATGTGATATGGATTAGAGGCATCGCAAAATTACGTACTGCGTTTGGCGAAACATTTGCCATTGTCGAGAATGACGGATACAAGCCGATAATCAAACAGATATTTGGCCCATCGGCCGCAATTCTTGGCGTGGTAGAAGTCTATCCATACATGCAGGTAAGCAAGCATTACTACCCGAAATTCGTTAACGACGGTCAAATAAAGCAATTCTTGATGCGTAATAAGTTCGACGAGGTGACCGTTGACAAACTGCTCAGTACCTACGGCAAGACGCAACAACAGATTGCCGACGATAGAATGGAGATACGTCGAAAAATTAACGAAATAGTCTATCGTATGGCCGCTGAGATTCAAGATGACGATAAACGACAAATACAAAAACACAACGATGGAAAAGCAATTAAAGAGCGAACTAAGGGCCGCAAAAAAAAGAGTGCTTGAAGCAATGGGAGGTAATCGAGAATCCAAAGCGTTGCTCGATAACTTCATTAAACTACAAAAGCAATCACTAAACGAGCCGGTGGAAATAATCGTGCCTACCAGTGAAGTGTTAGGCTCCGTTGACCTCGGTAATAGCGAATTGAAGAAAACCATTCGCGGCTACCTCTACACTGTTAAAGGTGGTATGCAAACTTTCGTAGACATGCGATTGCGTGGTGTCTATGAGATGTTAGACTCGCTATATGTTGCCTCGACCAATACGACCGGCAAGAATGTGATTGCCGAGGGCGATGATGCAGACGCACTGATATGCTCGGCTATAATGTATGTTATGCAAGCGCCTATATTTGCTTGCCTTTCACAAGACGCGATGTTTAGTATTGCCATAAAGATTCTATCGACATTCCAAGATGGCATCGAAAAAGACGTTGAAAACGCCGAATTAAAGCCCGAAACGCAACAAAATATAGAGGATAACATTATCTCGGAAAACGCTCAAAAGGCGTTCGACAATATGACCGCGACAGATTGATTGGTGCATATATAATCAAAGCAGGGTGTACATCACGTATGCCCTGCTTTTCCAATCACATTACTTATCCAATGAAAATCTTTCACACTGCAAAGGTAGCGATTATTTTTGTTATCATCAAGTCGATGCGCCACCTTTTACATTGAAACTACCATTGCTTACATTTTGCTTTGCATTAGAATCATTCCATTCAAGAGATAGGGTTATGAATTTTTGTGCGCTCGCGCTAACCGAGCCAGTTGGCTTGGCAAGTAACGTTGGCATATACATTACCAAATAAATACTCTTGTTTACGCCTATTTCAACCTGCGTTATTTGGCTACCAGTCTTTGCAGTTCTGCCACCCTCGGCATGTAGGTCAATGTTGTATATTGTCGGCCTCTCCGTTTGCTCAGACCCCGAACTAAGCGTAGGCATTGAGTGCATATTAATATACGTGGTCTTGACCGCAGTATCACTCGTATTTGTAATTTTGATAAGGATAGCTAAACGGCCGGAAGTGCCGACGCCTAAATAGCGTGCCGAGCCTGGTACTGTGCTGAACGTATAATCCTGTGGATTCTCAAATGTGTATGACGTATTAGCCTGTATTGCAGTATTACCAAGCACGCCCACAATCTCAAATTCGAGGAAGTCTATGATGGTTGAATACCCGGTGTTACCAAATAACTCAGGTGATGCAGGTATCGGATAGAATCGTGCCGATGTAGCCGTAGCATCAAAGGATGTTTTCTTTGCGCTGCAAAGGCACATCATGTATTTATAGCTCTTATTAGTTGAGAGCGAAAGCTCATCATTGCTAACGCTCACAACGTGACTCCCGACTTCTCCGTATGGACTCGCGGCGGTCTTATACCCTCTAATATTGTTATCGGTTGTATTTATTATAACAACGCATGGATATTTACCCTGCACAATCGCCATGTCAGTCCATGATAAATTGGGGTCGGGAGATATGACGTATGTGCCGAAAAAGTCGTAAGAGTCCCTTGCTGGATTGAACATCACATTGCCCGGCCCTACAATAAACGGTGTGGCAGCATGATTGTAACCCCGGAAGTCGCCCAGTCGGCATGGTTGACCTCCGATAACGCCATTAACCTCCGTGCGAGTGCCGTCAGGCGGCAGATACTCCCATGCTGTACCATCTTGTAGGGCTTGGTATAACGCTAATGGGGTTGTATAACCTGCACCCGACGTGTTGGAATGAAATGCAAAGCCAAAGTTGGCTTCTTTGAGCTGCTCGTCAGTAATCCCACCAAGCGTATTATGAATGACCGGCTTGCGTAGCGACCATATATTTATGGCCTCATTAGAGCATAAGCGCACAATCGACGTATCATTAGTCTGTAATGCGGCCTGCACATCAGATACAGATACCGGCGCAGTTATTTTGTTGTCTTTAAATGGCATAATATGAATCTACAATGCGTTCGCCTACATCGCGGAATAATCGCCTCATATTGCGCCAAGCGTTTTCAAATATGGCTTTTGCAATCGCCCCGGATGCGTATGCGATGTCCTCTCCATAAGGGTTCATGCCATAATGCTTGCTGAACGCTTGTTCAATATGTTGCAGTTCGTGCGAGAGCGTAGATAAAAATTCACCTACGCTTGTCGCACGACCAACTACAACAACACTTTTATGGCATTTATCACAGCTATAAGTCAAACCGATATTATCATCATTACTGAGCAACAGATTCTCGGCTTTCCGCAAATACTTAGGGGCGCAGTGGATGTCATCGAGCGCGTCTAATATGGCATCCGTATCTCTTGGCGTGACGTCATAGAATATATCAACACACCAATCGTATTCCTTTATGTAGACTTCTTGCTTAATCATTCGGCAACGTCAGATGGTTCTTCGGTGGATTCTTTGTCGATGGGTTCTTCACCATCATTAAGTTCGCGCTCTGCTTCCGCCAACTTTTCGGCGTTGAGAAGTTCGGGAGCTTCGGCCTTGCACTGCTCTACATATTCATTGTATGCTGCGTATTCCGCGACAATGGCATCCGATGTATCTGCGCTGAATGTAGCTGGCTGTATCGTTACGTTGAGCATTTTGCGTTGCAGGGCAAATTCTTCGTCGGCTGTGTAGCGTTTGCGAACGAGTTCAGCGACCTTATTATCGTATTCGGCCTTTGTGTATAAAGGTATGGA
>JBGUUQ010000042.1:0-2730 GCA_045133615.1 Muribaculaceae bacterium
CGGCACCTTCGGCGGTGTCACCTACTACGATGATTCCATTTCCACCATCTGCCGCTCGGCAATCAATGCTGTAAAATCTCTCGGCAATGTCGGCACGATAATTCTCGGCGGCATGGACAGAGGTATCGACTACACAGATTTGATGGACTTCCTCAAGACCGCCGAAATCGACAACATCGTGCTGGTCGGTCAGACCACCGAGCGCATGCAGAAGCTGCTCGAAGAAGCCGAAATCGACAAGCGCATTGCCGTCTACCCATGCTACTATTTCGACAAGGGCGTGGCAAAGGCAAAGGAAGTTACCGCGCAGGACAAGATATGTCTGCTCTCCCCCGCCGCATCAAGCTATGACATGTTCAAAAATTTCGAGGTGCGCGGCGATGAATTCCAGCGGTTAGTCAAGGAATAAGCCTGCAAGGAGGGGAATTCAGCAAATTGAAACGAGAAATACGCATAGAAAACTCCGGTCTGCTCTATGAAAACTGGGCGGGCCAGTTCGATACATTTTCACACATGGAATTCGCCTGCGCCATTCCGCAGGTGCTCTTCCTCATCTCGACCGTCAAATCAAACGGCATGCCGAACCTCTGCTTCCACTCATGGAGCTGCTTTGGCGGCGATGCGGGCGGATACTTCGCTGTAATGCAGAATGTCGCCCACACCTCCCACACCTACGAAAATATCGTCCGCGAGGGGGAATTCTGCATCAATTTTATCAGCGCGGATTATTATTCCAACTGTATCGCCACGATAACCCACAACAACCATTACGATGACGAGTTTCTCGCAGGTCATTTCACTGCCGAGAATTCGCTGAAAATTAAGACTCCCCGCGTCAAGGAGAGCTTTCTCTCGCTCGAATGCCAGCTTGCCTGCAACGTCGATCTGTCGCGCAAGGGAATCAACTCAATG
Organism: Muribaculaceae bacterium; assembly: GCA_045133615.1. Classification (GTDB taxonomy): domain Bacteria; phylum Bacteroidota; class Bacteroidia; order Bacteroidales; family Muribaculaceae; genus M3. The sequence continues at coordinate 913 of JBGUUQ010000042.1, forward strand.
ATCATCGGACGCGTGCTGCATGCCGCGGCTGACGAAAAATACGTCGAGGGCATTGACAAGCGATTCGGCAAGGAGGGCTTTATGTATAATATTCACGAGCCCGCCGATTATGCCACGGGACAGCTCGATGATACCCACGTCGCAACGCTCGATATAATTGGCAATTATGTGGATATGAAAAATAAAAAATTCGGAGGAAGCGACGATTAACTGCTTCAAAAATTCAAAAACCGATGTCATTCAAATCAATGAATGACATCGGTTTTTTACGTTATGTAATGCTGTACTGATCGGTATTTTCGTCGAAGATATAGCCGGTTTCCTCACTCCATCCAACGACCTTTTTCCAGTTTGAGAAAGCCTTCTTGAGGTCAATGCGGTAGGGATTTGAACGCCATGCCTTGTTGGTGGTGATTTTTTCGGAATCCACGACAAAGTATGCATCACAATTCGGGTTCGACTCTCTGAATCGCTGACGCTCCTCTGTCGAAACCGTTCTGTGGAATATAGTGATGAGCAGATTTTCGTGATTGTAAAGATACGACAGGTCGGTAGCAGACTTGCTGGACCAGAGATTGACGTATTTCAGGTTTGTGAGGTCCTTCAACGGCTCAACCGTCTTGACACGGTTTATATTCATCTCGATAAATTCGAGGTCTTTAAGCTCTGCAAACGCCGAAATATCGGTTATCTTGTTATCGGTCAGAATGATCGCGCGCAGATTCTTCATATTTGCGACGCTCGATATGTCCTTGATAAGGCTGTGACCGAGATCAAGAGCAATGAGGTCGGTGCAATATTTCAACAGCGGGGCATAATCTTTTTCATCATAAATCTCCTCGTTGTTGCTGTTGAGCGCCGAGAACACTACTGCGTCAGTGCGGACTTTCCAACGGTGGAACTTGACTATCCAAACGAATTTTATATCGGGATAAGTGTTGGTAAGCTCCTCCATTTCGGTATTAGTAAGACCGCAGCCGCACATGTCTATCTTTTTCAGTCTGGTGAAATTTTTCAAATTCTCATCCAGCGCAGTCTTGACTTCATCCAAAGTATACTTATTTCCGCGCAGATCTATCAGCTCGTCCGCTGTACCCACCTTAACGCCGAGGAAAGTCATGGAACGATTTATATCGACATCAGGATAAAGCTCCGCGACCTTGTCCACCAGCTCGGTATTATCGCATTCACGGGCATCCACCAGTTCGAGTGACGGGAAATATTTAAGTCTCTCCACTTCATCCTCGGAGGTTTTTGAGGTCATCGTGACAGTCGTTACATCATTGCGGTACTCGCTGCCGTTGAAATCCACATTGCGCAGAATATCGCACTCGGTCAGCTTGTTCTTGAGATAATCATATGTATTATCGGAAACCTCGCACTTGCTCACATCGAGGTTTTTCAGGTTCTTCAAAGCGGCAAACAGCCTTACCGAGCTGTCGCTCAAGTCACTGCCGCTGACTGTCGCCTGCTCAACGCGTGAGTTGTAGACCTCCCCGTTCACATCAATGCTGCATATCAATGTAGCGTTCGGGAAGAAATCGTAAAATTCGACGCACTGCTTTGCGGGCAGTACCTTGTCATACATAATGACAGTTTCGAGCGATTCGCAGTCATAAAGCACCGACAGATCATCGACAGATGTATTGGTCAGGTCGATCGTCTTAGCCTTATCAAGTCTGCCAAGCCCCGAAAAATCGGTTATATCGCTGCCGCTGAGGTCAACCTCGGACACACTGCGGGAATAAATTTTATACACGCCTGATATATCGCCTATCAAAGCGAAATTCGCATAGCCTGCCCACACAGCTCCGACGA
>JBGUUQ010000043.1:0-1758 GCA_045133615.1 Muribaculaceae bacterium
AAGTTAAAAAGAGTGTTGAAATGGCATTGCAAGATTTTACGCCAAAGAATCGTATTGCAGACTCTGTAATCGATGAGGAGGCAGTAGCCGAGCCACAATCCATTATGGATGTTTCAATCATTACTGAGGAGCCACCCACCATCCAACGCAGAGTCAGCAGTAAGCAACGCAAACTCTCATTGGAGGAGTACCGCAATGCTTATCTGAAAGTACCCATCATTATCGACCGAAAACCAGTATTCGTCAGTTGTGAGGTAAGGGATAGACTTGAAGATTATGTACGCAAACTTGGAGGTCGTAAGATGAGTGTTTCTGGCTTGCTTGAGAACATAGCCCGTCAGCATCTCGACACCTACGATGCCGACTTTGAGCAGTGGAGAAAGTTGTGATGTAAAACTGCATGCCGTAATGCCGACCATACAGCATGTCGGCAGGCAGGCTGGCCATCCGGCTTGCGATAAGGTGAGACAGCAAGAAGTCGGAAGCACGGAATAATGGAAGCAACCGATATACCGCTCACGGTACCATTATCAGCGACTGAAAAAGGCTCTCTCTGCAATCGAAAACCGTCAATGACGGTGGACGCAACATGACCTCAGTCTTGGGGTGTAGCGAGGTTATCTTTCGGGATGCCGAAAAATGTCGGACGAGCCGCCATTGTACCCGAAAACCTCGCTCCACTCCCAAGTGGAGGCAATCAGCTCCCGATGGTCGCAGATTGTGAAAAGCCAAATTGAAAATCAACAACCAAGTAAAAAATCGCAATGATGAATTATAAGAAAACAAACAAAACAAAGCCCAGAGGCAGACCACAGGTAAGCACTCTTAAACGACTTACAAAGTCGGTAACGGTGAAGTTCTCGAAGCCCGACTATGAGAAGCTTCGCCACCGAAGCAAGAATGCCAACCGCACGCTTGCCGAGTATATAAGAGACGCAACTTTTGATGCCCGAATCGTAGCCAAGCATTCGGTAGAGGATGCAGCCGTAATCCGCAACCTCATAGGTATGGCAAACAATCTCAATCAGCTGACAAAGCTATCGCATCAGACGGGCTTCTATCGAACGAAGAATATAGTGATGGAGATACTCGAAAAACTCAAGTCGATAATGAATGACTATAAGTCAGCGGAAAGGAGGTGCCGATGATAGGAAAAATCAAGAAGGGTAAATCCTTTGGCGGATGCGTACGCTATGTGATGGGTAAAGACGATGCCAAAATCCTTGCATCGGACGGTGTATTGCTCGGAACAAACAAAGAGATGATTGATAGTTTCAATTGTCAATGCCTCTTAAATCCGAAGATTAAGCAACCGTTAGGACATATTGCACTAAGTTTTAAGCCCGAAGATGCACCACGATTAACCGATGAATTGATGACTAAAATCGCATTAGAGTATATGAGCTTGATGGGAATTAAGAATACTCAATTCATCTTGGTAAGGCATCATAACACCGAAAATCCGCATTGCCATTTGGTCTATAATCGCATCAACTACGATGGCAAAGTAATCTCCTCGCAGAATGATTTTAAGCGTAATGAGATAGCCACAAAGAAGTTGAAAGACAAATACGGATTGACTTACGCTGAGGATAAGAGCAAGACCAATGTGCAGAAACTCCACGACCCTGAGCGAGTGAAATATGAGATTCATAATGCTGTAAAGGCTGCATTGAAACGATGCAAAACTTGGGAGGAATTTAATGAGGAGTTGAAACGCAGAGGCATTCACTTGGAGTTTGCATTTAGGCGAAAGAA
>JBGUUQ010000044.1:0-22090 GCA_045133615.1 Muribaculaceae bacterium
AACCAACTTTTGATATCTTTGCAAATAGAAGAAAAATGGTATACTTTTAGATTATTTTTTGGTATACTTTCATGTTATTATTTACAGTCGACCGAACGGCATGCGGGGCATTTGCACATGATCTGCGGAATGCCTGTGGATGTTCCCGTTCCTAAAAATTTCAGTTTCATAGTTGCAATCGTGATTTTCTTAGATAACGTTCACTTCGGGCGATAGGTTTATGCCGTAGGTGTTTTTGACGATTTCGATTATATGCCGGTAGAGGGCAACTACGTCGGCGGATGTGGCTGTGCCGGTGTTGACGATGACGAGGCACTGCTTGGGGTAGACTTGCGCTCCGCCGATGGTGACGCCTTTGAGACCGGCATTTTCGATGAGCCATCCGGCGGGGATTTTATATCGGTCGCCGACGATGTAGTATGGCATCGAGGGGTAGCGCGATTGCAGCGTCAGGAATGTGTCGGCATCGATGACGGGATTTTTGAAGAATGAGCCGGCGCTGCCGATTTCGGCGGGGTCTGGGAGCTTGGATTGTCTAATCGCGATGATGCGGGAGCGAATGTGCGGGAGCGATAGGGAGGGGTGGTCGGCGAGTTCTCTGAGGGGTCCGTACTGGAGATTGTAGGCGGGTACTTTCGACAGTCGATAGGTTACGGCTGTGACGATGTAGCGACCTGACATGTCGGGGCGTTTGAAAATGCTGTCGCGATAGCCGTAGCAACATTCTTCGTTGAGAAACGTGCGCTCGGTGCCTGTGGTTGTGTCGATGGTGTGTACGGAATGGATGATGTCTTTGGCTTCGACTCCGTAGGCTCCGACGTTTTGCACGGCTGACGCTCCTACTTCGCCCGGAATAAGGGAGAGGTTTTCGGCTCCGTAGTATTGCCGGTCGACGCACCATGCGACAAAGCTGTCCCAATCGACTCCGGAGCCGACACGGATGAGAACGGATCGGTCGGATTGGTCGGCAATCTCAATAAAGCGGATGAGAGAGTGCAGAATGGTGCCGTGAAAATCGCCGGTAAACAGGAGGTTGCTGCCGCTGCCGATGTGGCGGAACGGTCGCGAATGGGCAATGCAGTCGGCGATGATGCCACGCAATTCGTCGACTGATTCGTATTCGATGAAGCGGTCGGCTTTGGCATGCAGATGGAATGTCGTGACTGTGGCGAGGTCGAAATCGTTATGGATTATCATTGCTGTGCGATTATTTTCGGAAGTTGCGCAATATTCCGTCTTCAAACATCAGGTAGACACCATCGTCGTAGCTCCACACTTCTTGCACTTTGTCGTAGTCGGGGCGGCGCACGACGTCGGAGGGTGAGCCGAGAGCAAGGCGACATTCTTCGCGGGTCATGTCGAGCGCAACGCGACCGTTGATGATATTTTGCCAATTTGTGTCGGTGATGTTGGGATATAGTTTGCGCGGATTGTCAAAATAGAAGAGCGAAGCGAAGTTGCGTGTAGAATTGTCGCTGTCGCCTACCGATAGGAATAGGTGATAGGCCTTGTCGGTGTTGCCTGTGTTGTCGGTGAATACCAATTTTACGGGATACACGGAGTTGCCCGGCAGTACGTCGGTGACGGTGACCGGTACGAAGCGTCGGCCGTAGGTGAGACGGTCGGAGTCGTCGTACCATACGGATGTGCGAATGTAGAAGGTTCGGTCTTTAAGTTGGCCGGCGGTGGCGTCGACGATGCTTTGCTCGATGGTGAACGGAATGTTGATTTTTCCGCGTTTCGACAATTCATCGGGAGAGGCACTGATTCGATAGCTGTATTCAGCGCCGTCGGATGATGTGAATAAGATGTCGGTGGCAGTGGAGCCTGTGAGGTCGGGCGCTTCGCGATAACCGCTGTAGGTGATTACGGAGCCTGCTGCGGGTGAGCTTTGCGATGCCGAGGCTCCGAATATGAGCGAAATTTTTTCATCAGTGACAATAAACTGCTTTCCCGGCGACCATTTAGCAAACGGCTCTGCCGAAATGTCGGAGAGATAGCGGTCTTCGTCGGTGATGACTACGTTTTCTTGCTTTACGTCGGCAGCGGTGATTTTCGGGGTGCTTTCAATGCCGGTAAAGCATCCCGTAGTGAGGAGGAGAGAGGAGATTGAGAAGAGGAAAGTTACTGCTTTCTTCATCGTTATTTTTCCGGTTGGGATGGGGTGATTCCTAAATTGAAGAAGATGAATGAGTAGAGGTCGGTGTACTCATCGATGACTTTTGAAATCGGCTTTCCCGCGCCGTGTCCGGCTTTGCTGTCGATGCGTATGAGCTTAGGACGGTCGCCGGTGTCGGCAGCCTGAAGTGTGGCTGCATATTTAAATGAGTGGGCGGGAACAACACGGTCGTCGTGGTCGGCGGTGGTGACGAGAATAGCCGGATAGCGGGTGCCATCGTTTTTGATGTTGTGGATTGGCGAGTAGGCGAGGAGATAGTCGGCCATCTCTTTGGAGTCGGCAGAGGTACCGTAGTCGGATGCCCAGTTCCAACCGATGGTGAAGAGGTGGTAGCGCATCATGTCCATCACTCCAACGCGGGGAATGGCAACACGGAACAGGTCGGGGCGCAAATTGACAGTGGCTCCAACGAGCAATCCGCCGTTTGAACCGCCTTCGATGACGATGCGGTCGGGGCAGGTCCATCCTTCGGCAATCATATACTCGGCAGCAGCGATGAAGTCATTGAATACGTTGAGTTTCTGCATTTTTGTGCCGGCGAGATGCCACGGCTCGCCATATTCGCCACCGCCTCGGAGGTTGGCTTGGGCGTAGATGCCGCCGTTTTCGAGCCAAAGGAGACGCTGAGCGGAAAATCCGGGGTTGAGTGTGACGTTGAAACCTCCGTAGCCATACAGATATACGGGATTGTTTCCATCGCGTTTAAGTCCTTTCTTATATGTGATGAACATTGGGATTTTTGTGCCGTCGGCCGATGGGTAGAATACTTGTTCGGTCACGTAGTCCTCGAAATTTATCCCTGCGAGTTCGGTCGCTTTGTAAAGTTGGGAATTGCCGTCGGCGATGTCGTAGCGATAGATGACTGTGGGGTAGGTGAACGATGTGAATGCGTAGAACATTTCTAAGGAGTCTTTGGATGTGGAAATGCCTACCGAACCGTAGGTGGGGAGGGCTATTTCTCTTACTAATGAACCGTCGGTGTTGTGGATGTAGAGTCGTTGAGCGGCATCGCGGTCGTAGGTGAGTATTATTTTGTCTTTGTTGGCAATCGATACTCCTACCAATACGCCTTCTTGCTGGGGAATGAGCTCTTTCCAGTTTTCACGCTGAGGAGCGTCGATGCTTGCTGTCATGAGGCGGTAGCGTTCGGCACCCCATGCGGTGTAGATATATAGTGTGCCGTCGATAACGTCGATGATGTTTGATTCGATGTCTTGTGTCGGCTCGATAGTGATCCATGGTTTTGACGAATCGAATACATCGGCCATCTTTTTTACATGGATGGAGTTGCCGAGGCCTTCGCCGCCACCGTAAATGAACAATGCGCTTTCGTCTTCAGGAACGTAGGCGAAATGGAAATGCAGCGGATGCTCCGGGTCGGAATAAATCAGCAAATCTTCGGATTGCGGAGTGCCGATGCGATGATAGTAGATGCGGTGGCTTTCGTTGGAATTGGAAAACTCTTTGCCTGCTTCGGGACGGTCGTAGGCGCTATAAAAAAATCCGTCGCCCACCCACGATGCGTCGGTGAATTTAGCCCATTCGATATGGTCGGGCAGAAGTTGCTTTGTGGCGGTGTCGAGCACATATATCTCTGTCCAGTCGGAACCGCTGCGAGAGATAGTGTAGGCGGTGTATTTGCCGTCGTTTGACTGGTTGATGCCGGTGAGGGCAACGGTGCCGTCGTCGGACAGTGCATTCGGGTCGATAAATACTTCGGGTTCGTCGCCGAGTTGCTTCATGCGATATATCAATGATTGGTTGCGGAGTCCGTCGTTTTCAAAATAGTAGTAATATCCGTCGTTGAGCTTGCCCGGCATACCGTGCTTGTGGTAGTTGTTGAGTGCTGTGAGGCGGGATTTGATGGCTTTACGGAATGGGATGCGACCAAGATAGTCTTGAGTGACTTTGTTTTCGGCTTCTACCCATGCGGTTGTAGCAGCTGCAGTATCGTTTTCGAGCGGACGGTACGGGTCGGACACTTTTGTGCCGAAATATTCGTCGACTGTGTCGGACTGTGGTGCTTGGGGATATTTAATAGGGGTGGAGGCAAGTGTGTTGCCGGCAATCAATGCCATAGAAAGAATTGCTGTTAATCGGTTCATAATATTATTTTGAAATGTATAGCAAAGGTAACATATCATTGCGGTAATTGCAAATAAAACGCATTTTGACTATGGCGATAGCCGCTATCGGAATTATTAATAACCGCTATGGGGCGGGAAACGATGTGAGTTTCTAACTTTGCATCGGAAAAATTAAAGGACTCAGATATGGATAATCTAACAGTAGTAGGGTCGGCGGTAAGCGACGAAGCACCGATAGTGATTGCGGTGTGTCTGATAGTTCCCGTAATAGTGGCGATGATTGTCAAGTACAGACATCAGTGCCGACGCTGCTTGACAAGGCATGAGGGAAGAAGCCATCCACTTGCCGTGAATGTCGAGAAGACTCTGCTTCAAAAAAAATAGTAAGGCTAAGAAGGAACGAAACATGCCGGGAATCGGCAAAACGGCAAGATTCCTCAAATACACAGTTATTATTTGAATCCTCAAATACACAATTATTATTTAAAAATTTACGATCTCAAAAAACAACTATTTTACAAGGATTGGAAAAACGCTACGGCAATTGACTATGAGAACACTTTTGTAGCTTCACTTAAATAATTATATAATCAATACGGCCCGGTTTACTTTTAGTAGCCGGGCTGTATTGATTATGCATATATGGAGAATGGATTTTCTATAATGTAACTCTAATCAGAAAAAATATATGGGCGGGATTGTGATGCGGGATTTGTGATTGCGAGCATCGGAATATTTAATAACCGATGCTGTTTTGGCGGAATTATCGTGACTAATTTTGCCCCCGAAAAATAAAAGGATTCATTATGGACAATTTGACAGTAGTCGTATCGATGATCAGCCATTACGCTCCGGTTGAAATAATCGGCTGTTTGATGATGCCGATATTTTTTGTGGCTGCAAAAACGACAAAAGGTAGTGGTGACCATCACAAATTTATCTCATTCGGATATGAAGACCCGACTCTAAATGCTTATGGCGACGAAGACGATGAGTGGTGATGCGGCAGTGGGTGAGGACCTTCAACCGTTGTGCGAATTTATGGTAGAGTATGCGTTGAAGTTGTTGGCATACGGTGCGACGACTATTCGTATTGAGAAAAATGTTGAGCGCATAGCTGCTTGCTACGGCGTGAAGGCTGACGTTACGATAATGCCGCTGCATGTGATGATGACGCTTTGGGACAAAGAGCATGCTCATTCATATACGATGAGTGAGCGGATAAATGAAGCCGGAGTGGACTTTGACAAAAATACTCTGTTGAGCAAACTCAGTTGGGAGATTCATGATACTCGTATCTCGTTGGGAGAGGCTCAACGTAAGTTTCAAGCGATAGTGGCTCGAAAACGATTGGACTCTACTGTGGTGCTGATTCTTACAGGTTTGGCAAATGCTTCATTCTGCCGGATTTTCGGGGGTGATGTTGTGTCGATGTTGATTGTTTTTGTTGCTACGGTGAATGGATTTTATCTGAAAAACAAGTTGCATGGAGAGCTGCATTGGGACTTGCGTGTGGTGACGGTTGCGGCTGCATTAGTGTCGACCATAATTGCCAGTTCGGGCTATGTGTTTCATCTTGGCGCTACGCCGGATATCGCTCTTGGTACCGGAGTGCTGTTTTTGGTGCCCGGTGTTCCGTTTCTCAACTCAATGAGTGATTTGATTCAGGGGCATTATGTGTGTGGAATAAGTCGGTTTATTCATGCTTCGATTATAACAATCTGCCTGTCGGCAGGACTTTGCTTGGGTTATCTTATTATCAATATTTACGTGGTATAGAGATGGATACAATTGAACTATTGGAGGACGGATTGTTGGCGGCAGTCGCTGCTATCGGCTTTGGCAGTATCAGCAATATTCCGAAGAAAAGCATGTTGGGGTGTGCACTGCTTGCTGCCGTAGGGCATATTTTCAGATATGTGCTTATGGATGGATGCGGGTGGTTTATAATTTCAAGCAGTTTTATGGGTGCTATAAGTATAGGGTTGCTCTCGATTCCTGCATCGCGTAAATTTCGATGTCCGGCTGAGGTGTTGTCGTTTCCAGCGTTGTTGCCTATGATTCCGGGAATGTATGCCTATCGGAGTGTACAGTCGCTAATGATGTGCTTCAGTGAGCATAGCGAGGAGGTGTTTTCCCGATATTTTAATTTGTTCAGTTATAATTGGATGGTATGTGTGCTGACAATAGGTCTGATGGTAATCGGAGTGACCCTTCCGATATTCATTTTTAGGACACATTCGTTTTCGGCTACGCGATAAAATGGTTATATTTGCAGTAATTAGTGAATGATATGGAATTACGTCAATTAAGGGCTTTTATAAAGGTTGCCGAGACATTGAATTTTTCGGAAGCGGCTAAATCATTGTTTATGACGCAGAGCACGCTGTCGCAATGTGTGAAGCAACTTGAGGATGAATTGAAGGTGCAATTGTTTTACCGCAACAGCCATGAGGTGCTTTTGACCGAGGCGGGAGCAGAACTTTTGCCATTTGCCCGCAATACAGTGCAACAGTCGGAAAATTGTGCGAATAGAATGAATGACCTTAACGGATTGCGATGCGGCAGTCTTAATATCGGGGTGACTCATTCGTTCAGTCGGATTAATGAAGAGGCTCTTTCCGAGTTTATAAAGGTGTACCCTAATATTCGCTTGAATGTGGTGTATAAGACGATGGGAGAGTTGATTGACTTACTTGTTCAGCGGGAGTTGGATTTTGTGTTGTCGTATAAACCTTACAAGCATTACCCTCAAATAGAGTCGCACGTGATATTTGAAGATGTGTTGTCGCTGATTGTCCATAAGGAACATCAGATGGCAAAGTTGAATAGTGTGACCCTCAATGACTTGGCAAAGTGTCGGCTTATTCTTCCTGCGAAAGGTCTGCAAGCAAGAAATGTGCTTGAACGTATTCTTGACGAAAATAGAATGACTCTTGAGGCTCAGATAGAATTAAATCAAGTGACACCATTGATGCGTTTGATACACAACAAGTATCTTGCCACTGTGTTGTCGAGTACGACGATAAACATGTATCCTGAGTTGAGGGCGATTCCCATAGAAAGTCCTTACAGCCGTATGGAGGGGTCGTTTCATATTCTCAAAGACTCTTATCGAAAGGAGTCGGTCAAGGAATTTATACGTATTTTGATAGAGACCGACGAGATGCGTAAACTTCGAGGACGTTGGATTTAAAAATAATCAGAAGTAGGTGCAAAAAAAAAATTGGGTGTCATCTCGACAACCAATCTTCGTTAACCTTAAATCTAATACCATGAAAAACACGTTGCAAAGGTAACGGCTTTGCAATAATAGCGCAAATATTTGAGGATAAAAAAGCAGGCGATTAACAAAGTTTAAGCAAAACGATTTAAAAAGCGATGATTAGCTTTGCTTTTGTTGCTTTTGCTTTTTGATTTGTGTCAAAATGATAGTTGACTTAATGCGCCATCGTTGTAGATGAGTGAGGTAAGGCTTGTATTATTTGTGAAAATATTGAAGAGTCACCCAAAAGTCAGACATAAAAACTTTTGGGAAACTCTTCAAATCGTATGACACTGTTTCGTTGTTCTACGGGTTAAACATTTCGTCGTAGTCGCTCTTGTAGGTGCGGTACACTTCGCTCATGCTTTCGATTATGCCATTGAGAGTGTCTTGGTCGTTATCGTACCATTCGACAGGCGGGTACCAATACACATCGTCGCGTTTTTGAGAGGGTTTGAATGTGACGCCTTGGAAGTAGTTGGCGGGAATTCCGCAATCGGATTTGCTCACCATAAATCCTTTAGTCGTTTCTCTAAGACGCTCATCTCCGCCATCAAGCCAACCATATTTAGGTGAGTAGGTTTGTAATATTCCGGCGGTAAATTCGCCGGTATCTTCGTTATGGTCAATCATTTTCAACCGATAGTGGCGAGGATTGATGCTCGGTCGGCTGAACCCGTTTATTGCCATTATCATTTGAAAGTATGTGCCGGCAAGAGCGTTTCCATTGGGATTCATTTTGAGGCTACCAACAGAGAAGGAGCCACCATCAAGAACCATCCATTTGTTGCCTGTTTCAGGGTCGAGTTGATAACCGCTGATGCGGAATGGAGCCGAGAACAGATAGCACGACAAGTCGGGTTGGACATATTTTTTTGTCGGATCAATCATTGCAGTGATAAAGCCGTAGGTGTTGTCGCCGTATGGATTTGAGTCGGTTTGCAGTGAATTGATTTGGGCGTAATATGTTACATTACCGAAATCATCATCATTGACAACCAACCTTTTTGCGCCTTGGAAGCAACCGGTGTGTTGTGGCGCTTGGTCGTCGTCTTTCTTGGCAAATTTCACTTTGATGTGAACGTTGGATGTTACACTGAATGCGTTGCCGGCAGATATTTTGCCCATTCCTTCCGCATCGTGAGTGATACTTGCCACAGCCCAATCTTTGGCAGGCGATACGCTCAATGTTGCGTTGTCGCCAAATCCGAATCGTCCTGTTGGTGATATTTTAGCACTGCCCTCTCCTTCGGTTGATACGGTTACGTTATAGAATGTTTGTTCAACGATAATCGGACCGATGGGCGGACGCTCTTTGACGATGACAACCGTGTCGGGTGGCCATGGCAATGGAAATGGGCGAACCGGCGGCGTTGGCCACGGCTTGTTTCGTGCGTCTGCGATGTCGTTAAAACTCAAAACCAACACAATTTCTCCATCGGGTTGCAAAAATCCACAATATTCATCATATCCCCATTTACCTACTCCAAATTGAGCATACTCTGACTTGGTAAATGGTTTGAAATGCTCAATGTTCAGCTCCTTGCTTTCATAATTATGAAGAATGATATTCCCATTGGCATTGATAAAATAATTATCGATATCGGAGTCTTCAATCAGCCCAAATCCCAATGGATCGAATCGGGGTTGATATTCTAATGAAGTAACTCCATTAAAACTGCTTGATGTGAAATTTTCTGATTTGTCAAACCGGGTATTGATGACATCTATGCCCTCGCCATAGTTGCCTGTTTTTGACACATAGGCATATCCGTCGTAAAAAGGTGTGGCATATTCGTATGATGCCAAGAGATTGAATTTCGTGTCGTAATAGTTGTATTTCCCGTTTTTATACACATAAAATATGCCGTTGTTTACCGTAGATACTTTACCGGGACTTAGCAAATCCGGATTAAACACGATTTTACCGGTTTTGTCGATAAGATAGTATTTGCCATTGATAGACGCCGGTTTGTTTGGATCGTCGCTTGCTATTATCCAAGCATAGCCTTCACTGAACTTACCGGCAAATGAGCATTGTTTGATTGGTTGAATTGCTACTTTACCAGTTGCATCGATATAGCCCCAACTGCTGTTGGAGGCGGGAAATGCACGCAATCCATCACTTAACGGACGCATTGCCTTGTCTTTATCTCCATAAAGTGTGAGATGCGGATATACTTTTTCTCCCTTTACGTTGATATAGAAATATGTGTCTTTGCGTGTGCCGGATATTCTGACCATGGCAAGTCCGTCGGCAAAATTCGACACGAGATCCCATGTCGGGTCAAGTTCTTTGATTGCGCCATTGGTATAAAGAAGGCAAATTCCTTTTTGCCCTTTGGAATTGGGATTTTTGCGTCGAGCCGGAGCTACACCGTTGCAGAAAATGGGAAAATCAGATGTCGTTGAAACGTCTTTGCCGCAATATTCCCACTCTGCATCGAATAGCTTTTCGCCTGTGATTTTCCAAAACGATAGAGCACCACGACTGTTGATAGCAAAAACACCATCATTCACAGATGAGAATTTATCTCCTTGCTCAAGTTGCATAAACTTGGTGTTTTCGGTGATATATGGTGTGTTGTAAAGTGGCTCGGCATCTTTCCATCTGCTATCATCAATCACAGATTTGCCGGTTTGTGTTGTGGCTGTCTTTTCTGATGATTGAGATTCTTTTTCCGAAGAATTCCCGGTGGTTAATTTATCGAGTTCATCATTGGCTTTTTCTAAGGTTTTGTTTACTTTTTCGAGTCCCTTGCTCAACTTTTTGAAAAATTGAGCATTGGCATCGTAAGGCGTTGATGCAAATATCAAAAAAATAAATGCAATAAAGGATGTGATTTTGTTATGTTTCATGTTGGCTGATTTTTTGGGGGGAAGAGAAATATAGGTCGCACAGACACCTCTATGCGACCTATAATATTGCGATGCTGATTATTTCTTCATCACGGGTTTCCAAGAGCCGTCGACGAGCGCGAGGTCGTATTTTTCGGTTTTCTCAGAGCCGTCACCGTAGATGAACTTAACTTTTACCACAGCGGTTTTGCCGTCTTCGGCAATCACTTCGGAAGCGAGTTCGTAAGAAGCAATGCCTTGTCTCTTATCCGCTTCTTTTTTTGCCTTCTCTTTTCCCATAGAGAGAATCATGGCGCGGCTTTGTTCGGCTTGTTCTTCTGTGGTGCCTTCAGGAAATGAAATCTCGTTTACGAGAGATTCATAGTCTCCGTTTTTGACAAATTCGGCGCACTTCAACGCTTCGTCTGCCGGAGTAGACGCGCTACTACCGCCACAAGCAGAGAGTAATGCCACAACGATTGCACATGCGAGGAATAGAATAGATTTTTTCATGATTAAAATGATTTTAGTTAAACAATATTGGTTTAAAATATAAAAATGGTTTGCAATGAAGGGTTGAGGTAGATGTCGGACGGCATCAGAAATTCACCGTTGATGCCCGGTATGTTCATTTGAGTGGTTCTGCCCTGCGACAGATCTTTTCCTACGGAGAGAAAGAGAATTTGAATCAACTCGGTGCAATATAGTTTGGATCGGTCGTCAAGTCGGTAATTGTGGTCGAATGGAATGTGACTGTCTGCCAACCGGATAGCGTTGTTGGATATTTTGATTGCATCTTCGGTTGATAGAGGCAGGCGCATTATAGCCCCTCTTTCGGCGTTTTGTGGGGAAAAGAAATCGTCGAGACTGACGATTCTCACTCGATCGATATCACCTTCGTATTCATGTTCGCCGGGGACTGCATGTACGATATGCCATTTGCCGTCGATATTGACTACTATTCCCACGTGAGAATATTTGCCGTCTGCATCGCCATACAATACGGCTTGACTTACCAAACTATTGCCACGGCGGAATGCAATATCACCTTCGGTAATTAATTCGGTCGGTATATTTACAGTGGAGTTTTTGTTGCCACACCCTGCGACGCAAATCGACAGAA
This sequence comes from Muribaculaceae bacterium, assembly GCA_045133615.1. Classification (GTDB taxonomy): domain Bacteria; phylum Bacteroidota; class Bacteroidia; order Bacteroidales; family Muribaculaceae; genus M3. The sequence goes on from JBGUUQ010000044.1 coordinate 11,493, forward strand.
TGATTGATATGGTTATTCGTAATATGTGGAATGGTAGGGTTGGCATATAAAATGGCTTTGCGACAAAAGTATAAAATAAATCCCGAAAAATACCCCCCCCCGTTAAAACTTGTTAATATTGCTAAATAAAGGGCAATCATAACTCCTTCCCCCGACCTCGCATCAAAGATGATATGTAACATCCCGTTGGGATGTCGGTATAATGTATATAGAAAAATAGGCTGTACCGAAAATTTTGGTACAGCCTATTTGAGGACGATATGATAAATCGGTTAGCCGATGAGGGCGTGACCGGTCATTTCGGCGGGTTGCTCGATGCCCATTATTTTGAGAATAGTGGGAGCGACATCGGCGAGAATACCATCGGCAACGGTGGCGTCTTGACGGGCGGTGACATAAACACAGGGCACGGGGTTGAGAGAGTGGGCTGTGTTGGGAGTTCCGTCGGGGTTGATGGCATTGTCGGCATTGCCGTGGTCGGCGATGATAATCACTTCGTAGTCGGCTGCTTTAGCGGCTTCGACAGTGTCTTTTACGCAGTCGTCGACGGCTTTTACTGCTTTTTCGATAGCTTCGTAGATGCCGGTGTGACCTACCATGTCGCCATTTGCGTAGTTAACGACGATGAAATCGTATTTTTCGCTCTTGATGGCCTCAACGAGTTTGTCTTTTACTTCATATGCACTCATTTCGGGCTTGAGGTCGTAGGTGGCTACTTTGGGGGAAGCAACAAGGATGCGTTCTTCACCTTCGTAGGGAGTTTCGCGACCGCCATTGAAGAAGAATGTTACGTGGGCATATTTCTCTGTTTCGGCAATGTGAAGTTGTGACTTGTTGAGTGCTGAGAGGTATTCGCCGAGAGTGTTGTTGACGTTTTCTTTATCAAAGAGGATGTGAACGCCGGTAAACGATGCATCGTAGGGGGTCATGCAATAGAATTGCAAGCCGGGTATGGTGTGCATGCCTTCTTCGGGCATATCTTTTTGGGTGAGGACGGTGGTGATTTCTTTAGCACGGTCGTTACGGTAGTTGAAGAAAATCACAGCATCGCCGTCTTTGATGGTTCCGTCTACATTGGCGTTGACAATGGGTTTGATGAATTCGTCGGTCACATCTGCGTCATAAGATGCTTGCATGGCAGCAACGAGGTCGGTTGCTTTTTCGCCTTGACCGTTGACAAGAAGGTCGTAGGCAACTTTGACACGTTCCCAACGTTTGTCGCGGTCCATAGCGTAGTAGCGACCGATGATTGAAGCTACTTTGCCGGCACTCTTGTCGCAGTGGGCTTGAAGTGCTTCGATGAATCCTTTGCCGCTGCGGGGGTCGGTGTCGCGACCATCCATGAAGCAGTGGATATAGACTTTTTCAAGACCGTAATGTTTGGCTATGTCGCAAAGAGCGAAAAGATGGTCGAGTGATGAGTGTACACCACCGTCGCTGGTAAGGCCCATGAAATGGATGGCTTTACCATTTTCTTTTGCGTAAGAGAACGCACTTTTCACTTCGGGGTTGTCGAGGATTGTACCTTCTTTAATGGCTTTGTTGATTTTAACGAGGTCTTGGTATAGCACGCGACCGGCACCGATATTAAGGTGTCCGACTTCGGAGTTACCCATCTGTCCGTCGGGCAAACCTACGTTTTCTCCGCTCGCCTGAAGCTGAGAGTGGGGGTATTTGCTGATAAGAGAGTCCCAATAGGGAGTTGGGGTTGAGAAGATAACATCGCCTTTTGACTGATTGCCGATGCCCCAACCGTCGAGGATCATTAACAAAGCTTTTTTAGCCATAGTCTTAATTGTTTATAGAGATTTCTTTTTTCCGGATGCAAATTTACGAAAAAACGCGGAAAGAATATAATAGGGTTCTTAAAATTGATGTATGTAAAAGGAGTAAAAGGAGGAACCGACTTACGGCCGATTCCTCCACTCACGTTTCAACTATTTATTTATTTATGAGACTCCATTGCCTATTATCTCTAACCGTACAATGGAGTACGAGGGATATAAAAGCGGGTTTCTCGTTGCGTGATTCGTGAAATGTATATAGAAAACAATCGGCATTGGAAAATGGATGCAGACTGTGAGCTAAAAGAGATTAAATATTGTTTAAGCCTGAATGCGGGCGGAGTAGGTGTAACCGTCGGTGGTGAGCAAACCCTCGTCGAGTAGCTCTCTGACAGTCTCGATTACTTCCGATTCTTGTGCGGCGGCTGTGGATATAAGGTAGTCGAGGGTGCGCGGTTGTTGTCCGGTCATATATAATAATGAGTCGCGGAGGGGAACTGCCGGGGTGGTGTCGGGGCGTAATCGTGTGCGTTCGCGACAGATGTCGCATTTGCCACATTGATGTTCCGGTTGCTCGCCGAAATAGCGCAACATGATGTTGACTCGACATTCTGAGTTGCTGAACGCAAATTGCTTCATGGCATCGATGCGATGTTCGAGACGATTGCGCATATCTTCGTAGACGGTGTGTGGCAGGTCGATGTAGCGAGGCAGCTCGCGCGATGTCGTATAGTATAGATATGGCGTGGATTTGCGGGGGATATAGTGGATGACGTGCATGCGGGTCAGCAGCAGCAACGCCTCGTAGACGGCTTGTTCGGATAGTCCTGTGCGACGTGCTATAACGGCTTCGCTGATATATACGTAGTCGGCAAACAATCCGGTGTATGTGCGTAAAATGAGTTGAAACACTCGGTCGGTATCGGCATCAAGGCGTATCCCGTATAGCTCTTGCTTTGTGAGTAAAACCATGATGCGAGAGCCGGTGGAAAGCTCGTCGATAAATTCCATGTAGCCTGATTGTGTGAGCAGACGTAGTGCGCTGTTGGCTTCAATGGGGCGGAGGTCGAATCGCTTACAAAACAGAGCGAAATTGAATTCATAAAGTTGGTTGTAGCCTTCGCCTACAGGAAGATTAACGAAATTGCCGGCTAATTCATATATGCGGCGGATGTAGTCTTTTGGCGGAAATTGCTCTGAAATACGTCGTGTGAGCCGGGCTTTGTCGGTGCGAGAGGCGAGCAGTACGGCATAGGAAGGGCGACCGTCGCGCCCTGCACGTCCTGCTTCCTGATAGTATTCTTCGAGCGAAGAGGGGAGGTCGTAGTGTATGACAACTCTCACATCGGGTTTGTCGATACCCATCCCGAATGCATTTGTGGCTACTATAACTCGCGTTTCGTCCGATTTCCATCGATTTTGTTTGTCGCTTTTGTCCTCCGGAGCGAGTCCTGCATGATAGAAATCGGTTGAGATGCCGTTTTTTTGGAGATATTCGCTGATTTCGCGTGTGCGTCGTCGAGAACGTACATAGACGATTGCCGAGCCGTTTGTGGCGTTGAGTATGCGGAGCATCTGTCGTTCTTTGTCGTCGCCGTTGCGAACTATATAACTGATGTTGTCGCGAGAGAAACTGCGAGAAAATAGGTTGTGCGACCGGAATTGCAGTCGCGCCATTATGTCGTCGACCACTTCCGGTGTGGCAGAGGCTGTAAGGGCGAGAACCGGTGCCAATGGAAACAGTTTGCGCAAAGAACTGATGCGTAGGTATGACGGACGAAAATCGTAGCCCCATTGTGATATACAGTGGGCTTCGTCAACAACAATTAAGCTAATGTCGAGAAATCGCAATTGGTCGATGAAGCGCTCTGATTGCAATTTTTCGGGGGAGACGTACAATAGTTTTACTTTGCCATATTGACATTTGTCGAGGGCAAGACGATTTTCGGACCGTGTGAGTCCTGCATGCAGATACAAGGCTTTGATGCCTCGTTCGCGCAGATTGTCTACCTGGTCTTTCATCAAGGAAATAAGCGGAGTGACCACGATGGTCAGACCGTCGAGGGCGAGTGCCGGCACTTGGAATGTGATGGATTTGCCTCCTCCGGTGGGAAGAAGTCCGAGAGTGTCGTTGCCGGAAAGTACCGACTGGATAATTTCCTTCTGCATGGGGCGGAACGAATCGTAGCCCCAATAACGGGAGAGTATGTCGCAGATGTCGGTGCGCATATAGGCGCTATTGAACGTGGATTTCTTTTACGAGCAGTTGTATTGCCGCCAGGGAGTTTTGATGTTTGTTGTCCTCGATGGTGTAGCAGATGTCGAACGGTTTGCGGTCGTGGATATGCTCGAAGTGCTTTGCTGCGTTGAACGCAATGCCGTTGAGCACCTTGCCGGAAGTGTTGTCGACAAGTTCGAGCTTGATATGTTCCAGATTGCGTCCGACGAGTTTGCTTGTTCCGAAATCCATCACGCTGCGTGTGCAGAATATCGGTTTGGTATTTCCCGGCCCGAAGGGATTGAATTTACGTAGAGTCGAGATAAACTCAGGTGTAATTTCGGCAAAGGTGAGGAATGCATCTATGTCGAGTTGCGGTGTGAGTTGGCTCGGAAGAATGTTGGCTGCTACGTATTCTTCAAATCGACGTGTAAATTCGGGGATGTTTTCTTCTTTGAGCGACAGACCTACAGCATAGGTGTGCCCGCCGAAGTTTTCAAGCAAATCGCGTGATGCATCGACGGCTTTATATATGTCGAAGCCTTGCACGGAACGAGATGAGCCGGTGGCCAGGCCATTGGACAGCGTCAATACGACTGAGGGCTTATAGTAAAGTTCGGTGAGACGTGATGCTACGATGCCTATGATGCCTTTATGCCAATCTTTGTTGTAGATGACAATCGATTTTTTCTCGGAGTGGATTTCGCCACGAGATTCGAGAATGGTATTTGCTTCCTCGGTGATGCGTTTGTCGAGTTCCTTACGGTCTTGGTTGTAGCGGTCGATGTCTTTTGCTCGCTCGTATGCGTCGTTGATGTCGCGGGCGACAAGCAATTCCACTGCTTCGCGACCGCTTTGCATTCGTCCGGATGCGTTGATGCGCGGGCCGATTTTGAATATCACGTCGGAGATGGTGATTTCTCGATTGCTTAGACCGCAGATTTTGATGATGGCTCGCAATCCCATGTTGGGATTGGAGTTGATACGTCGCAATCCGTGGTAGGCCATAATGCGATTTTCGTCAACCATTGGGACTATATCGGCGGCAATGCTTACGGCTACAAGGTCGAGCAAACTTTCGAGTTCGTTGCCGACTATTCCGTTGGAAATGGCAAATGCCTGCATGAATTTATAGCCGACTCCGCATCCCGACAGATGGGTGCACGGATATGTGCATCCTTCAAGTTTCGGGTTGAGAATGGCTACGGCAGGGGGCAATTCATCATCGGGAACGTGGTGGTCGCAGATGATGAAATCTATGCCCAAAGTCTTGGCATACTTAATCTCTTCGATTGCTTTGATGCCGCAATCGAGAATGATGATGAGTTTAACGCCGAGTTCGGCGGCATAGTCAATACTACGCTTGGATATTCCATATCCTTCGTCGTAACGTGTCGGGATATAGAAATCGATGTTGGAGTAGAAGTTTTGGAGATACTTGTAGACAAGAGCAACCGATGTGGTGCCGTCGACATCGTAATCACCATAAACCATAATTTTCTCCTTTGACCCCATGGCTTTATTAAGCCTGTTTACAGCTTTGTCCATATCGGGCATTAGGAACGGGTCGTGCATATCTTTCAAAGAGGGGTGAAAAAACTTTTCAGCTTCCTCTATGGATGTGATACCACGCTGTACCAATAGCTCGCTAACGGGCGGACAATTGGCAAACTCTTTCGCCAACTGCGTCTCTAATTTTAGTTCGTCTGTAGTAAGGGGTAAGTAATTCCATTTACTTATCATTTATGTTATTTTTTATTTTTTTATCACGTCGCGAGTCCCATACCGATGTACAGGACTAAGAGGAGGAGTGTCGGGCTTCCACGTTGTATCAGAGGAGGGAATGGATAAGCCGAGGTATTTGTCATGAGGCACATTTAAGGTAGGTGTAGATTCGCTTTCTTGACAAGTAAATGTCGAGGTCATAACCGACCGCATAGGTTGCCTCAAATATAATCACACAAATATAACTATTCTTTTTGGAATAATGTGTTTGTGTTAAGGTTATTTATAATAATTCTATATGATTGGATTGAACCAAAGGCGAGGACTAATTGTCCTCGCGGGAGATGTGGATATCCATCTGCGGGAATGGGAAGTTGATGCCGTGGGTGGGTAACTCTTTGTAAATGCGCTCGTTGATGTCGTAAAGGACTGACCAATATGTGGCGTTGCGGGTCCAAGCTTTGACGGATAGATTGACGCTACTATCGGCAAGTTCTTTAAGAACAACAGAGGGGGAGCGATCGACTCGCGGTATGCGGGCGATGATTTCGGCGGCTTTTGCTGCCTGCCATTTTTCAAAAGCTTCTTTTGCCCTGCTTTTGCGACGAAGTTGCCACCATCGACGAGGCTTTTCGGTCGCTTCTTGTGTGGATTGTGGCTCTTCGGTCGGTGTCGGGTGTTTCACTCGGTCGTCTTCAATGTATTTTTTTACGATGCGTTCATCGCTGTGCAAGATGCTTAACAATGCCTTGCGGGCAATATCAATGTCGTCGCCGTAGGCAATCGATATGGTCCAATCGACACGACGATAGTCTTCTTTGGAATAGTTGTTGATGCTTCCGGTCGACAAGCCTCCGTTGGGAATGATTATCGATTGGTTGTCGGGGGTGGTAATGACGGTGTGGAATATCTGGATTTCCTTGACGGTTCCGGCATATCCTTGGGCTTCGATATAGTCGCCGATTTTATATGGTTTAAGCAGCAATATCAGGACTCCACCGGCAAAGTTTTGCAATGTGCCACTGAGGGCCATGCCGATAGCAACTCCCGCTGAAGCGAAGATGGCTATGAATGAGCTTGTCTCTATGCCGAGTATGCCGATAACGATTGTGATGAGGATAAAATACATCACCATGCGCATTACGCTCAAGATGAATGAGCCGAGAGAGCGGTCGATTTCACGGCGTATGAAAATCGCCAACGTGATTTTGTGTATTTTGGTGATGATGATTTTTCCGATGTAGAATACGAGTATGGCTATTGCCAAATTGATGGCAAAGTGTACCATGCCGTTTACTGCGGTTTCGATGAGGTCGTCGATGGGCATGGTTTTCAGTAATTCCAATTCTTGTTGTTTTGCCGCTGCGATTGAGTCGGTGAGAGCAGAAGTATCGGTTGTTGTCATTGTGAAGAGTTGACGTTATGAAGATTATTTGGGAAAAGCAACGCTGACCACATCGTTCCACCATTGCAGAGTTTTATAGCCACGATATTCGGCTTCATCGGCCGTGCGGACGATATAACTTGAAATACCGTTGCATCGGTCGAGGCTCCAGCTATATGACAAAGTGGGCCACATGCGTTCGGTGTGCCGGGTGTAGACCACTACGTCGGCTATGGCTGCATCGAAGTCGGTGCGGAATGTCGATGTGGCGTCGAGAGAGTGCATATAATCGGGAAAATCGTAAAGGAAATACGGTGCCGACGGTTGCAGTTGTTGAGGAATATAGTCGGCGGAAAGGGTGGCTCCGGATGCGAATATAGAACGACTTATAGATGCAAGCTGTTCGAGGTGGCGGGTGTCGATAAGCGAAATGGAGCATGAGTGCCACTTCGGACTTTCATTGTCGTTGTAATAGTTGAATGTGTTTTCACATGCTTTTTTCAAATCAACATTGTTGGCGCAGAATATCGGGAGATTTTGGTCGTAGGGCATTCCGTTGGCGGGAAGTTCGGTCTCTGATGCTACGATGAGTGGGGTGGCATTGCGCAGTTCGTATAGTGTTTCGACGTTAGCCATATAGCAGCAATCGAAATATATAAAACTGAAATCTTGCCCGGTTACTGCCGATGCCAAGTCGGGAATACTCATGCTATAGCCTCTGTCCTCTCCAAATGAGCGGTTGTCGATGGAGTTGGTCGGAGTGACCCATCCATCGGAATGGCTCCATAGAATCAGCGCGTAGTCGTTGGCAGGAGCAAGGCGTTTCATATCGGAAAATACTTGGCTCATGACGGTAGGGTCGACGGCATAGTCGGATGAAGAATATGAGGCAAGAGTCTTGACTCCCGACTTGGTGTATTCCCTTAATTCGGGAGAACTGCTTCCGAAAGGCATGTGGTAGACGAGCCATCTACATCCGTTAAGTCCGTCGGCTTGGATGGCTTGAGTCATCTCTTCGATGTCTTTTTCATCGAATTTGCCGTTGCCGAGCGAATTGGATGCAACCATATAGACCAAAATGGTGCGTTTGGTCGGTTGTTGCGGTTCATCGTCGCTGCTGCATGCTGCCATCAGTAGCGATATTGTGATTAAAAGGATTGTCTTAAATGATTTCATGCTGCAAAATTACTGAAAATCCATCATTTTGGCTTCTTTGAATAGTGGGCATTAAGCGATTATTTCTAAAAAATAGCTAAATAAGTCTATTATAGGGATGAAGGTATGCGTGGTTAGTATAATTTTGCAGTTGTTATGAATCGAAATATTATGAGACTTATAGCTTTTTCCCTTTTTATTGCGACGACAATCGGTCTTTCGGCGCAAATCGATTATTTTGCTTTGGCAGAGGAGGCGGATAAGGCGATAAAAGAGCATCGATGGCGTGATGCGGAGAATGTGATAATAGATGCGCTCAAATTGGAGCCGCAAAATCCGTCGAATGCATTGCTGCTGTCAAATTTGGGTATTGTGAGATTTAATCTCGGAGAGGACAGCCTTGCGCTATCGGCTTTGAAAGAGGCTCATCGTATAGCTCCGGCATCGGTCGTTGTATTGGAAAATCGCGCGAAAGTGTATCGCTCGATGGGACGGGATAAGGATGCATATAATGACTATACGCGGATTATCGCTCTTGACTCGACTTTGCTTGAACCGAGATTCCTCCATTGCATGATTGCGCTTAATTATCTCGACTTGGGAGCCGCGCAGACGGATATTGATATGTTGGATAAGATGGCTCCCGATAGTGAAGAGTTGGCAATTGCACGAGCGTCGATGTATCAGACCACCGGTCGGTTGGATAAGGCTGTCGAACAATATACGATTTTAATAGAAAAAACTCCGTCGGCGGTGTATTACGGCGGGCGTGCGGCCTGTTTGCTGATGCTTGAGCGGTATGGCGAGGCGGCCGATGATATTGCTGCCGGATTGAAACTTGATGAATCGGATTCGGAGTTATATCTGTATCGTGCTTATCTGCATAAATGCCGTTATCATCATGAGGATGCCGAGAATGACAAGCGTAAGGCTATATCTCTCGGAGCCGACCCGAAGCGTGCGGCGGCATTGTTGAAATAGGATAGAGGATATTTAGATAAAACGAAAGCGCATCACTCAATGGGTGATGCGCTTTTGCTATGTGGTAATGAGGATTTAGACAAGAGATATGAGAAGTTCTTTGTCTTCACCGTCGGCGATAGCGATTTTGTTTTCGCGAGCAAGCCATCCGAGAGCAGCGTAAAGCTCTTTGTCTTTGAGTTTGGTGACTTTTTTGATTTGCTTTGTGCCGAGGGTTTCAGCTTCGTTGATGGCGTTCCATACAAGACCTGCCCAAGTGCCAATCATTTCTGAGTTCATAGTGCAACAATAAATTTAAAATAAACAATCTAAATTACCTAAATCTTAAAATCGGGTGCAAAGGTACTGAAAATTTGCGCTATTTCAAAATATTTTGTTGATTTTTATGCGTTTACGTGTTTGAATATGTTGCGATAATGTAGGATAGAGCATAGAGTGTTTGAAATTTGTGATTTTTTAACTAAAATTCAAGTTGTTGATTCATAAGCTGTTACTGACTATGCTATTGCGTATGATATTGTACTATGATGCTTGCCATAGAGGCGGATTTTGAGTAAATTTACTATGAAATTAATGAAAACTCAGATAATTATGTCGAAAACGTATGACGAAAATGTGCGCAAAGCACGTATGATAGCCGACGGCATTGCCAAGCATTTGGATGAACTGACGGCTTATGGTGTGAATAAAGATGCAATCGAGTCTCTTGCTGCTACTGCCGATGATGTGGCGGTGAAGAGCGCTGAGGTGGATGAGTTGCGAAAGGTGGTGAATGAGAAAGCAGCAATAGCGCGTGCTGCGCTACTCGACCTGACAGATCGTATGCGCGATGTAAAGTCAGTCGTAAAGAAAAATTTCGACCAATTACGATGGATTGATTTCGGTATTGAGGATAAACGATAATTGCAATTCGTCTCAATGAGTCTGTGTCGCTAAAATTTAACGGCACAGGCTCATTTGTTTTTTAACAGTTGCATCACGTTGGCAGGGGGACGTTTGGCAGCGAGTTCTTGCTTCATGAAGTCCATGTAGGGGGCAACATGGTCGAAGAATCGGTAGTGGGTGAGGGTTTTTGTCAATGATGACTATGCCGGTGCTCCCGCTCCCAAAATGAAGTTCTATTAAAAAACATTAAGCGATGGGGGAATCCCGAAGTAGAAATGTCTTATTATAAATAGAGCGACCAATACAAGTAATCTAACAATTCTATATATTAACGATGAAGACTAATCTTAGCAAACTTATCAAACTGGAACGTATCCCCCGCCGATATTACGCTCCGAAGAACGAAGTGGAGTTGACTGCTCTCACCAGGGAGGAGAAAGTTGATACAAGCATATTCGAGTCGATG
>JBGUUQ010000045.1:0-3651 GCA_045133615.1 Muribaculaceae bacterium
AACCAACTTTTGATATCTTTGCAAATAGAAGAAAAATGGTATACTTTTAGATTATTTTTTGGTATACTTTCATGTTATTATTTACAACACATCATCTATTGAAATCGCTTTTATAGAGCGTAACCTGTCGATGCAAAGCCGGCGAGCAATTACAATCGCAAGAGCCTTTACCGAGCGATATTGACCAAGTCGGTCGCGCATACACCATAACTTAAGCAATGTATCTTGCGCCACATCGTCAGCTTCATCCTCGTTGCCCAAATGTCGCCAAGCCATCTCGAAAATGGTTGGACGGATATCGTTCGCTAATATTCCAAATTCCATTTGTTTCATCTCATAAATAAGACGGAAAATGCTTAAATATGTTACATCGCGGAATATTAATTTAGTAAAGTTTTGTATATTAACTTTTTGGCGTATCTTTGTGCCGAAAAAGTAATTATTTATAATTCAATTATGGTTAAAAAACACTTATTATCGAGATTAGTAATTTTATTGGCTGCCCTCTCTTGCAGCGTAAACATGCAGGCGCAACGCCATCCGACAGCATCAAAAGAAAACACTCTCCAATTCATCGTCGGTGCTCAAGACGCCCTCAACGACAGCGTCAACAGTCCATACGACATTCTTATGGAAAATACCCCCATCGACCCCGACTTCTCCACTCCTCACTTCGCCATCGTCGACAAAGACCGCCTCTACTACTTCAGCGTAGGCGCCACCGTAAAAGCAGTTACATCATTCGACTTTGGAAACCCGTATAAAAACGAGACCGACTTCAAAGTAAGCGACTTCTCCTATGCCGCCCCCGGCAACGGCGCACTATGGCAAATGTCCATGAAATCAAGCACCGTCAGCTTCAACTTCGTCGCTCTCCCCAAGCATAAATATCGCATCGGTGCATTCGTCGCTCTCGGCTTCGGAGGTGGCGTAGGCAACGACTACCGCATCACCTGCGACCACGCATACCTCAAATTCGGAGGACTCACCGTCGGTTACACATCAAGCATCTACGACGACAACTCTGCCGACGCCTACATCGTCGACGGTAACGGCCCCGGAGCATCTGGTTCACACTCCAACATGATTATCGGCTACCAACGCTACCTCAATCCACACATCAAAATCGGTGTCGGATTAGAACTCCCCGACGTAAGCTACACCTACGGCAATCCCGAACTCGAAGACCTCGAAATCAACCAACGTGTCCCCGACATACCCCTCTACTTCCAATACTCATGGGCTAATATCGGCCACCTCCGACTCTCCGGTGTTCTCCGCACCATGACCTATCGCGACGTCGTTGCCGATAAAAACCGCACCGAACTCGGCTACGGATTGAAACTCACCTCCAACCTCAAAGCAGGCAACTTCGTCGGCTACTTCATGACTCAAGCCGGACAAGGCATCGCATCCTACCTCAAAAACAACGACGAATACCTCCTCGACCTCACACCTTCTGTCGACGAACCCGGACGCCTCAACCGCACCAAATCTTGGGGCGGACTTTGGGCCCTCCAATACAACTTCACCCCAAAACTCTTCTCCACTGCCATGTACGGCTACATGCGCAACTACGTCGACCCCTACGACCAAGGCACAAAAGCTTGGGGCGAACACATGAAATACGAACAATACGGCGCACTCAACCTTATTTGGAAAGCCGGTAGCTACATCAACTTCGGCGTCGAATACAACTACGGTATCAAGCACACATTCGCTGGCGACGCCATCCACAACAACCGCATCGCCGGAATGATACGCGCCACATTCTAATCCCCAGCCCCAACTATTACATCACCCCCATATCGAGAAATCGTCTCACCCTCCCCGGGCGAGACGATTTCTCTTATATACCATACTATACACCGAATTATCTGAACTGCCTGTAGATATACCGAGCCAATCCATATATGTATCGACGAAATCCCGGACGATAATATAGCAATCGACTGAACCATTCAAGTCGCTTATCAAAAAATTTCACCATCGCCCCCACTATTATCATCGCCATGAGAGTTCCCACGCCAACCACTTGCCATTGCCACGCTCCAAAATAGAAATAGCCCAAAGCCACCGCGATGACTACCATAGTAATATCCATCACGATTTTAGCTTTGGCAAATGGAATTTTGAAAACTTTGCTGATTGCAACCACTATCCCCTCTCCCGGCATAGTAACCGAACCACACCGCACCTCTAAAGATATTCCTATAGCAATCAATATGCACCCCGTCAACTGTATCGCGACCTCCCATAATATGGCATCACTCATTATTATTGATGTAAGCCACATACTTATATCCAAGAGAAAACCGAACACAAAGCCTATGACCGACTGAAAAAGTTGCACAAGAGGAAACCTCCTGCGAAGTATGAGAATTTGAATCCCTACAAAACACAAATTCATTATATAAGTATATTCTCCAATCGTAAACGTTGGCGCCATATCTGCCTCTCCGGCAAGAGCCATTACAAATGGAATGGTTGATATGACTCCGCTACCGATATTCGACCGCACACAAAATGCCACACCCAATGTCATTATAAACAATGAGACTAAAAGCAACAAATGTTGCCACAAAAAAGAGATAATTTTTTCTTTATAATGATTTTTCATATCCTGATTTTACCAACAAGCCCTTGCAATCCCTTGTTGCCATTACAAAATTAATGATAAATTCCGACTCCCCACACACCGTTTTTCATCTTTTCCCGTCTGTCTTCACCTCCATAACCACAAAATCACATCTATTCTTTACTACTTATACCGGCTAATCACTTTGAATTTGATTTATATTATGAAAAATTATTTTTACCACAACACCATTGATATTCAATAAAATAGCATTTTAATCTCCTCGATTTCATTTATATCGATATTATAAACACTTATACATACTTGCAAAACGCACTAACTTTACATCGTCATCAGAAATGATAGACAAAGAAGTAAAATGATTCGCTTAGTATTTTTAGGGTTAGTATAGATTGTTAGAATTAAGTATGCATTAATTTGCATGATTAGTAAATGTGTTTTATGTTAGGTTAAGCCTTCACTGAAGGCAACAATATCAAGCCACTTCGTGAGAAGTGGCTTTATTGTTTTTATAGCCCTCTCTACCCATTTACAATCACCCGGCAACCTCGCTACCGCTTGGCCGCCCTCCATTGAGCATAATGCTTACGATCCTTGAGATAATTCAAATCATTACCATGTTTGTAAGCCTCCTTTTCAAATGAAATATTCATGTATGCCTTATGCCAATTTCTATACCGACAGAGTCGAATCATCCACTCTATCACATAGGCAATATAAAACGGTATCCACAGCAGCTCTTTTTGTTGGGCAGTATGGATAAGCTCATGATTGATGACATACTTATCAATCCACGTTTTATCCTGCGTAAGAAACAGTCCGAAGAAATTAAGACATATCCCTTTCGGAACCAATTTCGTCCGAATCACCAATCTGTCATGCATTATCAGTTATATTAATGAAACGCAGTCATAATCCATCAAAATTCATGCCAAACAACTATCGGCACCACCCATGCGGATTATGGCACAGTAGAAAATCAGTGGGGATAGGCGTATAGGTTTGCAATGCGAAAGAGGAAGAACTTTCTGTCAACAACACCTCTTAGGTTC
>JBGUUQ010000046.1:0-3972 GCA_045133615.1 Muribaculaceae bacterium
TGCTTGTAAGGCAGATGCTCTAAACCAGCTGAGCTAAACGCCCGTGTTTCTGTCGAAAGCGATGCAAAGGTACGACTATTTTTTGAACTGACAAACTTTTCGGCTGAAATTTTTTGATTTTCTCGAAATTTAAATCAATTCGTGGCGCAAAACTGCAATTCTGCAACGCATTTTCTTCATATTATCGCTCGATGGTGGTGAAGCGATAGGAGACACAGGAGCGTGGGTCGGTAGTCCATTCGCCGGAGTCAATTGCGGTGAAATCATCTGAAATCTCCGGAAAGAAAGTGTCGGCATCTGCTACTTCGGCATCTATCTCGGTAAGGTAGATGCGGTGGGTGCGGTCGATGGCTTGGCGGTAGATTTCACCACCACCGATGATAAACAGTTCGTCGACATCACCGACCATGGCTATGGCGTCATCGAGGCTTGAGGCTGTTTCGATGCCGGGGGCGGAATAGTCGGACTGTCGGGTGATGACGATATTGCGACGTCCGGGAAGCGCCCCTTTCGGAAATGATTCAAACGTTTTGCGCCCCATGATAATGGGGTGTCCCATGGTGATCGCTTTAAACCGACGGAGGTCGTCGGAAATGTGGAAGAGGAGGTCGCCACGGCGCCCGATGGCTCCGCCGCGGGCTGTGGCTACAATGATGGATATAAGAGGCGTCATACGGATACGATAGCTTTGATGTGGGGATGCGGGTCGTAGTCTTCGAGATGGAAATCGTCGTAAGTGAAGTCGAAAATGCTCTTTACGTCGGGATTGATAACCATGCGGGGAAGGGGTCGAGGCTCTCTGGAAAGTTGAATATCGACTTGCTCGAAATGATTGTTGTAGATATGAGCATCGCCGAGGGTATGAACGAAGTCGCCTGCTTCAAGTCCGGTGACTTGTGCCACCATCATAAGGAGCAGTGCGTAAGATGCTATGTTGAACGGCACACCGAGGAATATATCGGCGCTGCGTTGGTATAGTTGGAGGCTGAGTCGACCGTTGGCCACATAAAATTGGAAGAATGCATGGCATGGCGGAAGGTTCATGTTGCAAATATCGGCAACGTTCCATGCGCTGACGATAATGCGGCGTGAGTCGGGATTGTTTTTAATAGTGTCGATAACCTCCGAAATCTGGTCGATATGCCCACCGTTGTAGTCGGGCCATGAACGCCATTGATAGCCGTAGATATGTCCGAGGTTGCCCTCTTCATCTGCCCATTCGTTCCAAATTCTTACTCCATTGTCCTGAAGATAGCGCACATTGGTGTCTCCTTTGAGAAACCATAGAAGTTCGTGAATTATGGATTTGAGGTGGAGCTTTTTTGTGGTGAGCAGGGGGAATCCTTGAGAGAGGTCAAAACGCATTTGGTATCCGAATACGCTGCGGGTACCGGTACCGGTGCGGTCGCTTTTGTCGACACCGTTGGTCTTGACGTGTTGGAGCAGTTCGAGATATTGTTTCATTTTTGTTTGGAATTAGTCGGTTGGGTTGCTGTTTGTGCTGTCGGCGATTCTATCGCTTTCGTTATGCCTTGCGAGAGATCGGGGGTGATGCGTTGCATCATGGGGATTGACAGCTGTTTTCGGCGAGGAGTGTAGGTTATTGCATCGTTAGGGCATACGGGCATGCAGTTGAAGCAGGTGACGCAACGCGATGTGTCGACGGTGCTGTCGGCAGGATTGATGCATGACGCTTTGCATGCCGACTCACATTTTCCGCAGTGGATGCATTTATCGGTATCGATTTCGACATGCCAAATAGAGTTGCGGGAAAATATGCCGAGAGCTGTACCAACAGGGCAGATAGTATTGCAGAAAGTTCGCCCCCCGCGCCAAGCAAGTATGCCGACAATCAGAAGTGTGACGATTGCAATGACAAGTCCCAATGATGATGCAACAACTATTTTTACCATTGGCATTTCCCATAACCCGGAGGTGTTGCCAATCCACAATATGCCGTTGTGACACCATCCGTATATAGGCTTGATTATTTCTTCGGCAATGCGTGCATATTGGCTGTAAGGGTTGAGAAGAGCCGGTATTCCGGCAATACCGCAGACTATTCCTACTGCCATTACGGCCAATACCGTACTACGCAGCCACTCTATCGGCTTGCGATAACGATAGGTGCGCCGGCGATTCATTCGGGCTATTATATCTTGAAGGGTTCCCATCGGGCAAATCGATGAGCAATAGATGCGTCCGAAAATCACTGTGGCAAACATCCAGAAAACCAACACGAATACGGAAAATGCCAATGCTGCGGGAACCAACTGCCAGCCGACCAATACTGAAAGGAATCGCGAGCCATATCCACTATAGTCGACACACAAAAACGTAATCGCTGCAAACAGCAACAGCGAGAGCGCAATGCGTAGTTGTCGTAATGCTTTGTATGACATGGCTACAACAAAGTTACACCTTTGCTATGAAATCGCAAAATAAAACAAAAAAGATAATGTATAACTGTTTTATTTTAAATTTCACAATCACCGGCGATTTACTGACGCTACAGCAACTATGCAACAAAAAACGGGCGAAGGAAATCCCTCGCCCGTACATTTCATTTCATATTGTTAAAATGTCAAACCATCTGACGCTGTGGGTGTCCAAGGTTCACCATCGAACGTGTTATCACTGATAACAGCAGTTCCTGCAGAGACATTGAATTGGAACCAGTTGTGATCACCTTTTTTAGTACAATTGGTGATTTTATTACCGGTGAAAGTGAAAGTATGACCTGCGGTCAAAGTTCCGGCTTTGATCAAACCTCCGCCATCGCAGTCTTTAAATGTACAGCCGGTAACAGTTAAATCGCCATCAAATCCACTCTGAGGCATAATAGCCCAAGATTGAATGTTTTCAAAAACACATTGGTCAATAATGAGTGACGCATATCCACCCCATGCATAGATAGGATAACCTAAATCTTTGAACGTACAGCCTCTAAATTCGATAGAAGCGTTATCATTTTTACCGGAAAGAGCACGTCCTGCTTTTCTCCCGGTACCGGTAAACGTACAGCCTTCAATAACAAGATTGTCAATCTGGGCTTCTGCATTTACTACAATGCCACAATCTACTGTAGCTCCGGTATATTCAAAATTTACATTCTTAATGGTTACATTCTCAATCTTGGTATTAGCATCTGTTTTGAAAATCATAACAGAATTTTCACTACCTACAATTGTAACATCACTAAGTTCTCCTACAGTAATTGTTTCATAATTGGTGTCTTCAGACAGAACGATTACACTGCCGGCAGCAGCGTTATTGAGAGCTTCTTGCAATGAAGTTGCATCGTCAGCAGTTACACCTTTCTTTACTGCATATGTCTCTTCTGCAATTTCGGTAACTACATATCCGTCGGCTACGAAGCTATATTTCGGATTTTCCGAGATGTTGTCTGCGGGATTGAATTTGTGGAATGTACCGCCATATACTGTGATGTCGCAACCGGTTTTGCCATTGCCTTGAAGATTCAATATTGCATATTGCGGCTGTGCGAATCCGCTTTCGCAGATGTTTACTGCTTCAAATTCTCCACCATTGATTACGATTTTACCATCGCCGCTTGCATAGATTACTTCGCTATTTGAGCCTGCCAATGCTGCACCAACATATTTACCACCATTGATGGTAACGTTAGCACCGGTCGTACCACGAGCCCATACGGCACGGGTATTGGCTGTAATTGTTCCTTCACCATTGATAGTCAAGTTACCATAAGCGATAATACCATCGCCTTCGCCTAATTCTGCGCTATTATTGTTGATGGTGATGTTGTGTCCGTTAAGATCAAGTACTACGTTTTTGCCGGCTGCTGCAACAAGTGATTTGTCGAGAACTACGTCTTGTGACAATGAAACGTAACCGCCGTTTTCGAAGGCTGATACGAGTTCGTAGTCGATTTCGCCGAGTTCGCCGTCAAGGGTGTCGTCGAGTTCGATCTTAAGATCCATTTCCTGGAGG
>JBGUUQ010000047.1:0-1634 GCA_045133615.1 Muribaculaceae bacterium
AAGATCATGAAGAAGAAATAAACCCCGAAAATATTTGAGCGTTCCCGTTAATCGGGAAGCGGCGTAAGCCTAAGGGCAAAACGAACACGAATTTCACGAATTGAACGAATTATGGAGATTGACAACATCTACAACATGGACTGCCTGGAGGGGATGCGCCAAATGGAAGCCGAGAGCGTTGACCTCACGGTGACATCGCCACCATACGACAATCTGCGAACATACAACGGCTATTGCTTCGACTTTGAGAACATCGCACGGGAGTTGTACCGAGTGACAAAGCAGGGCGGTGTGGTCGTGTGGGTAGTCGGTGACGCAACGATTGATGGTGACGAGACTGGCACATCATTCAGGCAAGCACTCTTCTTTAAGGAGTGCGGATTCCGATTGCATGACACGATGATATACCACAAGGAGATACCGACATGGAACCAAACATCTATGAGGTACAGACAACATTTCGAGTATATGTTTGTATTCAGCAAAGGCAAGCCGAAGACATTCAATCCTATTCGAGATGTAAAGGTGCATAATATGCAACCGAGAAAATGCAAATCGAACAGGACTGGCGAGGCTCATTACGATATGTATGTACCGAAGAACGAGTACACAGTGAGGGGTAATATATGGAAGTATGCTGTTGGTAGCAATTCAGCAACTGACAAATTTGCCTTTGAGCATCCTGCCATTTTCCCCGAGGCTTTAGCAGCTGATCATGTTCGTACATGGAGCAATGAGGGAGAAACGGTGCTCGACCCGTTCTCGGGGAGTGGAACAACAGCAAAGGTCGCTCGTGCGCTCGGTCGCCATTATATCGGTTTTGAGATTTCTTCCGAATATTGCAACATCATCGAAAAGAGACTGAACGCAACACAAACATTGTTCGGTTAGATGCAATAAACAACCAAGAGTTAATTATTGCAAAAAACAAGATGATTTCTTGTTAAATGCTTGCATAAACCAAAATAAATGTTTACCTTTGCATCAAGAAACATCAATAATAACATTCTAAAGCAAAGGAACTATGGAAGAAAGAAGTATTTGGATGCGACTCGGTGTAACGCTGAAGGGCACAAAGGAAGAGATTGAAACTTTATTCTCTGATGGAGAAGAAAGCTTTGACGTGTTAATGAAAATTCTGAAAGAAAGACGCTTCATATTTGATGGAGATTCTTACATACCAGAAACATGTGTCGAAGATTATAACGAAGAGTATGGTACTAACCACGAAGTTGGAGATTACGAATTTAATATCTACGACAATGGCACAGAATGAGCAACACCCAGGCTGGGGCGGCAGTCGTGGCGGTGGTCGCCCTGTGACTGACAGAAACGTAGCGGTTACTATCCGCATCAGTCAGGAAGCAGCCGACAAGCTGAAGACCGTCAAGAACAAATCGGAGTTCATCGACCGAATCATTAAGGAAAACGTCTGACATAAGCCATCAGCCATCACACATCACGAAAAGAGCAATCACCCACGACGGGCGGTTGCTCTTTTCGTATCAGTAAACCCCCGACCCGATTTCACAAGTATAGTGAAGGCAGCGAGCAAGCTCGGCAACGAAAACGAGCAAGCTCAATGCCGACGGCGAGCAAGCTCGACGAAAAATTATTGTTTCATAAATAAAAAG
>JBGUUQ010000048.1:0-5712 GCA_045133615.1 Muribaculaceae bacterium
CGTGCTCTGGCCAACTGAGCTAAAGAGGCATTATCGTTGTTTTGCTTTTCAGTTGCGTTCCAACCTTCAAGCGAGTGCAAAGGTACAGCAAGTTTTTCGTTCTACCAAATTTTTTTCGATATTTTTTCAAGAAATTTTTCAAGTTTTTCAAAACCACCCTCATTTTCTTGATTTTACACATCTCAAAAATCTTAGGCAACACAACTCATCGTCGCATTTGCGATGCAAAGATATAAACATTCCTCAAATTACGCAACATTTTCTCACTTTTTTATTTCACTATCATATTTAAATATAATACCAGCTCATTTTAATCTTAAATCACCCCCGTTCCTCCATTATTCGCAACATTTGACATTTAAATCGCCTTCAATTTAGCATATATCCTTTTTTTTTAGTAAGTTTGCATCTCAACTTTTACTATATATATAAATATGAAAACTAAATACATTGAACGCATTTCGGCTCTACGCAAAGAAATGGCTGCACAAAATATCGCTGTAGCGATTATACCTCAATCCGATCCTCACCAAAGCGAATATATCGCCGACCACTGGCAAGTGCGCCGATGGATGAGCGGATTCACCGGATCGGCCGGTACGCTTGTAGTCACCAACAACGAAGCTCTTCTTTGGACCGACTCGCGATATTTCCTCCAAGCCACCGAACAACTCGACGGCACTAACATTAAATTAATGAAAGATGGACTAATCGACACTCCATCTATCACTCAATATATCGTCGACAACATCAAGGCCGGTTCTTCAGTCGGAATTGACGGCATGATTTACTCAGCGAGCGAGGCCGAAAGCATGAAAGCCGTATTTGCTTCTCACGGCATTAACCTAAACGACTCGTTCAATCCCATTCCTCAGATGTGGAACGATCGCCCTACGCTCCCCGACTGCAAAATCATCATTCACGACGAAAAATATGCCGGAGAGTCAGCCAACAGCAAAATAGCAAAGGCATTAGCCGAAGTAGCTTCTCAAGGAGCCAACAGCACATTTATTTCGGCTCTCGACGAAATTGCATGGGTATTGAACATTCGTTCTCGTGATGTGAAATGCAATCCGGTTGCCACATCATTCTTATTCATTTCACACGAAGGCTCTACCCTATTCATCGACGATGCAAAACTCACCGATGAGACAAAACAACACCTTGCCGACTGCAACGTAGCAACCGCCCCTTACAACTCAATCAATGGTTTCTTGTCTAATCGCCCCGCCGACGAAAAGATTTTAATTGACATCCCTCACACAGCCATCGCCATTCTCCCCATGATAGGCAACCGCATTGTAAGTGGCAAATCGCCCATTGCCTTATTCAAATCAATTAAAAACGAGGCTCAAATCGAGGGCACTCGCAAAGCAATGATTCGCGATGGAGTGGCGCTCGTGAAACTTTTCATGGATATTGAAAAACGATTAAGCAATGGCGAAAAACTCTCTGAAATCGAAGTGGGAAATCTCGCTGCTCAATATCGTAGCGAAAGCGACCTTTATTTCGACGATAGTTTCGACCCTATTGCCGGATTTGGAGCTCACGGCGCAATCGTTCATTACTCAGCTACCGACGACAGCAACGCAACTCTCACTCCCGATAACATGTTTCTTCTCGACTCAGGAGCTCAATACTTCGACGGCACTACCGACATCACTCGCACAGTGTCGCTCGGCAATACCACTGCGCAACAGAAACGCGACTTCACTCTTGTGATGAAAGGACACATTGCCCTTGGCTCTATGATATTCCCCGCCGGCACACGTGGCGCACAACTCGACGCCCTCGCTCGCCAATTCCTTTGGAACGAAGGATTGAGTTATCTTCATGGCACAGGGCATGGCGTGGGTCACTTCCTCAATGTTCACGAAGGACCTCAAAGCATTCGCCTAAACGAGAACCCCACTCCACTCATGCCCGGCATGATTACCTCTAACGAACCCGGCGTGTATCGCGAAAGCGAATATGGCATTCGTTGCGAAAACTTGGTATTGACCGTTCCAGCTTTCGCTAACGAGTTTGGCGAGTTCCTCAAATTTGAGACATTGACACTCTTCCCATTCGACCTCAACCTCTTCGACACTTCGATAATGAGCGACGAAGAAATTGCTTGGGTAAACGAGTATCACGACATGGTGCGCACTCGCCTCACCCCTCACCTCAATGCCGAACAAGCTGCATGGCTTGAAGCAAAAACAGCTAAATTAACTCGATAATCACACATTATTATATATAATATGGCACTTATAAAACCACTTTTGGGCATTACCCCTACAATAGGAAAAGACTGTTTTCTCGCCGACAACGCCACCATCATTGGCGATGTGGTGATGGGCGACGAATGTAGCATTTGGTTCAACACCGTGTTGCGTGGCGACGTCAACTCTATCCGCATAGGCAACCGCGTAAATATTCAAGACGGCTCGGTGCTTCACACCCTCTACCAAAAATCAACTATCGAGATTGGCGACGATGTGTCGATAGGCCACAACGTGACCATTCATGGTGCAAAAATCCACAACCTCGCACTCATTGGCATGGGAGCTGTGGTGATGGACGACGCCGAAGTGGGCGAAGGCGCATTAGTGGCAGCCGGCAGCGTCGTGTTGTCTAAAACAAAAATCGGCCCCAACGAGCTTTGGGGAGGCGCTCCAGCCAAATTCATCAAGATGGTAGACCCGGCACAAAGCCGCGAGATAAATCAGAAAATAGCCCGCAACTACCTCATGTACTCAAAATGGTACGACGAAGATTACAAACCCGAATAAACCCTCATTTCAACAATAAATGCAAAAAGGACAGAAGAAAAATTCTTCTGTCCTTTTTGCTTATGTAGTTTTTCTTCTGTCTAAATCGCCAAAGGATTATCCGAGAGCTTCGGCCATGGCTGCTGCCGCACGGCGTCCGTCGCCCATGGCAAGGATTACGGTAGCACCACCACGCACAATGTCGCCACCGGCATAGAGGTCGCCGAGTGATGATTTCATTGTTTCTTCGTTGACCACGATAGTGCCACGGCGTGATACTTCGAGTTCGGGAATGGAGTTAGGGATAAGTGGGTTGGGCGATACACCAACGCTCACGATTACCAAGTCAACCGGAATTTCTTTGATAGCCCCTTCGATAGCCACAGGAGAGCGACGGCCCGATTCATCTGGTTCGCCAAGCTCCATTTGTTGCACTACCATCATATTTACACGGCCGTTTTCGTCGGCACGATATTCGATAGGATTATGGAGTGTCATAAATTCCACACCTTCTTCTTTGGCATGCTTCACCTCTTCAACACGAGCAGGCATTTCGTCTTCGCTACGACGATACACAATCATAGCCACTTCAGCACCCATGCGACGAGCTGTGCGCACCGAGTCCATAGCAGTGTTACCACCACCTATCACAGCCACACGCTTGCCACGTAACACAGGAGTGTCCCAATCGGGGCGGCCTGCGCCCATGAGGTTAACGCGAGTGAGGTATTCGTTGCTCGACATCACTCCATTGAGGTTCTCGCCGGGGATATTCATGAAGCGAGGAAGACCGGCACCCGATGCCACAAACACACCTTTGAATCCCATTTCGTGAAGGTTGTCGTAGCTGAGGGTTTTACCCACGATGCAGTCTTTTTCAAATTTCACACCCATATTACGCAATCCGTCGATTTCAACCTCAACAACAGCGTTGGGGAGACGGAATTCGGGAATGCCATATTTCAACACGCCACCAATTTCGTGGAGCGCTTCAAACACAGTCACATCGTAACCACGCTTTGCCATATCGCCGGCAAATGATAGCCCGGCAGGACCTGAACCAACCACCGCCACTTTCACGTTTTTAGGTTCAGCCATAGCAGGAACGGCAGTATTGCCACTTTCGCGCTCAGTGTCGGCTGCAAAACGTTCGAGATAACCGATAGCCACCGGTTCTTTCTTCATTTTATGGTAAATACACTTTGATTCGCATTGTTTTTCTTGAGGGCACACACGACCACACACAGCTGGCAACGCACTTGTTTCTTTCAACACCACAGCAGCGGCATGGAAGTCGCCACGTTCGATATTTTTGATAAATCCGGGGATATTGATATTTACCGGACAGCCTTTGATACATTGAGGGTCGGGGCAGTCCATGCAGCGAGTAGCTTCGATAACAGCTTGCTCAGCATTAAGACCTTGGTTTACCTCTTCGTTGCAAGTAACGCGATAAGCAGGGTCGAGCTCAGGCATCTTCACGCGAGCAATTGCAGTGCGTTCTTTTGCAGTATGTTTTTTGCGTAGCTCTTCGCGCCATTGGGCTTCACGAGGAGCCGATGTTATTTGTTCACTCATAGTGATTATAGTCTTTGAGATTAGTTATAAGAGCGAAGACGCATAAGCATTTCGTCGAAATTCACTTTGTGGGCATCAAATTCAGGACCGTCGATGCACACAAACTTGGTTTTGCCATCAACTGTGATGCGGCAAGCTCCACACATGCCGGTACCGTCAACCATAATAGTATTGAGCGAGCACACAGTGGGGATTTCATATTTTTGAGTGAGCAATGCCACAAATTTCATCATGATAGCCGGACCGATTGTAACCACTTGGTTCACTGTTTCGCGTTGGATCACGCTTTCGATACCATTTGTTACAAGACCTTTTGTTCCGTATGATCCGTCATCGGTCATGATTATAACCTCGTCGGAATATTCGCGCACTTGGTCTTCAAGGATAATGAGGTCTTTTGTGCGAGCGGCAAGAACCGAGATAACACGGTTGCCGGCTTGCTTCATAGCCTTGATGATAGGAAGGAGTGGAGCCACACCCACGCCACCGCCACAGCACACCACGGTGCCTACGTTGGCTATATGAGTAGCTTGTCCGAGCGGACCAACCACGTCGGTGAGGTAGTCGCCTGCATTAAGAGTGCAGATTTTTGATGATGAGTCACCCACTGCTTGAACCACAAGGGTGATTGTTCCTTTTTCGATATCGGCATCAGCGATTGTCAAAGGAATGCGTTCACCATGCTCACCGGTGCGCACGATAACGAAGTGCCCGGGACGGCGTGAACGAGCGATAAGCGGAGCTTCTACAACAAGTTTTACAACTTTTTCAGAGAAATGCTCCTTTTCAACTATTTTGTTCATCGTGAAATATGATTGATTATATAGAATTCTATTGACATGGCAAAGTTATTAAAAAATCCACAACCTACCTACAATTTATCACTTAAATCTACCCCCACCATAAAATTTATTACAAAAATAGCCAAAGACAATTCGTAATTCATAATGCATAATGCATAATTGCCATGTGGAGTGTGGATTTTTTTTTGACAGAATGCCAGAATGACAAAAAGTTATTTTGGGGAAATATTCCTCCCTTGAACTTAGGGGTTAAGTTAATGCACAATGCATAAGTCATAGTTCATAAGTCCTAAAGCGTAAGCTTAACTCTCCTCCTGCCACGCAGTGGATAGGAGGAACAATGGAGCCAACGAGGGCAATATATCAGGCTTGCTTGATTATTGCCGAGTGCCGCCCATTGAAGACATTGTCAATACGGCGACGCCGGGAGGTGGTTTAATTTAATTCTTAATGCATAGTTCATAATTCATAATTGCCATGCAGAATGTGGAATTTTTTTTTTGACAGAATGCCAGAATGACAAAAAATTGTTTTGGGGAAATATTCCTATCATGCCCTTAGGGGTTAAGTTAATGCAT
>JBGUUQ010000049.1:0-16338 GCA_045133615.1 Muribaculaceae bacterium
GTGTCCGAGATGAGATTCGAACTCACACAGCCGAACGGCCACTACCCCCTCAAAGTAGCGTGTCTACCAATTCCACCACCCGGACGAGCAATCAACTGACATCTTCAGAGATTCGATTTTCGGAGAGTTTGAGCGAAAAACGGGACTCGAACCCGCGACCCCAACCTTGGCAAGGTTGTGCTCTACCAACTGAGCTATTTTCGCGAGTATTGCCTCTGCGACATCGTTGACTTTATTTCATTGTTCTCTTTTGAGCGAAAAACGGGACTCGAACCCGCGACCCCAACCTTGGCAAGGTTGTGCTCTACCAACTGAGCTATTTTCGCGTTGGGCAACCTCGTTTTTCGTGATTGCGATGCAAAGGTACGACTTATTTTTGAATTGGCAAGCGTTTGGCGCATTTTTTTTGAAAATATTTTTATCAAGGTCTCGCATCGGAAGCCATTTTCGGCAGATAACTCGGTGAACCATAACCGATAATATGTCTCCATCTTCCGCAAATAATTTTTCAAAAAAAATCTCACTCATTTTTGACATTCGTAATATTTCCACTAATTTTGGATTCCTATCACTCATTAATATGAATAGTCCGACACATCCTCGAATCGCAATCGCCGTCGACAAATTCAAGGGCACTCTATCGTCCCTCGAAGCCGCAGGAATAATCGCCGACATCATCAGCGACCAAATTCCCGACATTACCGTCGATTGTTATCCGGTGGCCGACGGAGGCGAAGGAACAGCCAATGCCGTAATGCAAACAATGAATATGTCGACCGCCGTTCTATCCGACGGCTTGACCGACGCCTATCTTCGCCCCTTGCCGAAGATTAATTATGCAATATCTGCCGACCGGAGAGAAGCCGTCATCGACAGCAGTGCATGCGTAGGCCTTACAAACATCCCCATTTCGCTGCGACATCCGCTCTCCGCCACATCCTACTCTCTCGGCGTTGCCATCAAACGCATTCTCGCATCCGACATAGAACACATTCATATAGGAATAGGTGGCACTGCTTGCTGCGATGGAGGAGTTGGAATGCTTCAAGCCCTCGGCACACTATTTTACGACCACAGCCACCATCTTATCACATCCCCTATCCGCGCCTGCGACATTCCATCAATTTCCCATGCCGATTTTTCCTCGGTAGACAATCTACGCTCACACCTTTCCGCCCATTGCGATGTAAAATTGCCATTATTGTCTCACGACGGAATGGATGCACTTTCTTTTGCTCCACAAAAAGGAGCCACATCTGACAACATCAAAGAATTGCGACAAATTCTGCATCATTGGCAAGCTATAACAGCAGCTTGCCGCCCAGACGCACCCAAAGCACCATTTGGCGGAGCCGGAGGAGGTCTCGGATTTGCATTTTCCACCGCAATCGGATGCAATGTCGACAGCGGCTCACATTGGATAATCGATATGATGCCCGACATGTTTGCTCCCGATGTTGCTGCAATCATTACCGGAGAAGGGTGCCTCGACGACCAAACCATGCAAGGCAAAGCCGTAGCCGAGATACTTCGACAAGCACAATTACACTCAATTCCGGTCATTGCCATCGGAGGGTGTATATCTCCGTCATTTTCTTCTTACGATTCATTTTTTAGAGTCATTCCGACAAGCGACTACCATCCCGACAGATTAATTTCACATGACGATGCCGCTTTCAACCTATCTCAGGCTGCAACCAGACTCATTTCGGACCTAAAGGAACTTGCACACATAACGCGCTCAAAACTTGACACTTGAGTCATTACTTAAAAATTTATATAAAAATAATCTCAATTTTCTTTGGCAGATTAAAAATTTCACACTAACTTTGCAGTCGCAAAAGCAATAAGGCTCCTTAGCTCAACTGAATAGAGCATCTGACTACGGATCAGAAGGTTACAGGTTTGAATCCTGTAGGAGTCACATACAACTCCAAAGCAACAAATGTGAATGTAAAACCTTAATCGCTCGGCTCCTTAGCTCAACTGAATAGAGCATCTGACTACGGATCAGAAGGTTACAGGTTTGAATCCTGTAGGAGTCACGAAGGTCTCGGCTGTGTAGTCGAGACCTTTGTATTTTTCCGACATCTTTGCGTTTTCCCCTCTTTTGAGTATCTTTGTGTCTCATTTCTATTCTAATGAACGAAAACAACAAAGCAAAATCCCCTATTCGAACCACACAAGTCTTCATTCCGGTAATAATCGGATTAGCCGTAATTGCATGGCTGTTTGCGCGAGAGTTTAAGATGGAGGCCCTCCAATCATTGGAATTTTCGCCCCGCCTTTTGGTATGCATCATAGCAGCCATTATATTCATGTTCGGTCGCGACCTCGGACATTTTTGGCGATTTCGAGTCATCACCGACAAGCAATTGCGTTGGCATCAGGCCATACGAGTCAATTACCTATGCGAGTTCACATCAGCAGTCACCCCATCGGCAGTCGGCGGTAGCTCTTTTGCCGTTCTATATATGTATGCCGAAGGCTTGTCGCTTGGTCGTGCTACAACGCTGGTAATGGCGACACTGTTTCTCGATGAACTTTTTTTCGTTATCACATGCCCGATTGTAGTCGCATTAATCCCTTATACAGATTTATTCGGCTTCAACAATGCAGCCGACTCCTATTTCATCACCGGTCTCAACCTCCTTTTTTGGCTTGTCTATGCCGGAATAACAATTTGGACCTCTATTTTATTTTTCGGACTATTCGTAAAGCCGCGAGCCGTAGCCCATTTTCTTGCATGGTTGTTTAAATTCCGACCACTACGGAGATGGCATCATAAAATGATTACCCTCGGCGACAATATGCAATCCACATCTGCCGAGTTGAAGCAACGCTCATTTCGTTGGTGGCTTGAAGCATTCGCAGCCACGGCTCTCAGTTGGCTGTCGCGCTACATGGTTGTCAACGCTCTGTTTTGGGGATTTGCCCCATACGCCGACCAAATCATCATATTCGGTCGACAAGTCGTGGTATGGGTCATCCTCATGATAAGCCCCACCCCTGGCGGAAGCGGCATCAGCGAATGGCTGTTTGCTCAATATTATGGTGATTTGCTCCACGAATCGGCACAAAGCATCACCCTCATCATCGCACTATTTTGGCGCATTATATCCTATTATACATATTTAGTGATAGGCGCTTGCATATTTCCCGGATTGCTGCGCCGGTTGGCTCGTCGCAATGCCGAATCCTCAAACCCTCAAAATCCCCATCATGATGAAACGAATAATTAACTTATTATTGCTTTTTTCAATTACAGCCGTCGCTTTGGCGCAAACCAAAGTCTATGTAATTCCCATTGACGACGAAATCAATTCGACCACATGGAGAACAGTACGTCAGGGATGTAACGCTGCCACTGCACAAAACGCCGACCTCCTCCTCGTTCATCTAAACACCTACGGCGGTGCTGTGGTATATGCCGACTCCATTCGCACAGCATTACTCAACTATCCCCGCACCACAATAGCATTTATCGACAATAATGCCGCATCAGCCGGAGCCCTGATTTCGATTGCTTGCGACAGTATTTATATGCGTCGCGGAGCCTCTATCGGAGCTGCCACCGTAGTCGACGGACAGGGACAGCAAATGCCCGACAAATACCAGAGTTATATGCGAGCAACAATGCGTTCCACAGCAGAAGCCAACAGGAGAAATCCGCTCATTGCCGAGGCTATGGTTGATTCAAGAGTCGAAGTGCCCGGTCTCATCGACTCGACACGCGTTTTGACTTTCACCGCCGATGAAGCCCGCAAATGGAATTTTTCGGAAGGTGAAGCCGAATCCGTCGACCAACTTCTAAGAGAACGTATTCACCTCGACAATTACACTATTTCCACTTACCAACCTATATTTTGGGACTATTTCATCGGATTTCTCACCAATCCGGCATTTCAAGCCGTCCTCATCATGATAATTATCGGTGGAATATATTTTGAATTGCAATCGCCCGGCATCGGATTTCCGTCGGCAGCATCACTGATAGCCGCCGTATTATATTTCATGCCACTATATATCGAAGGCATCGCAGAGCCATGGGTAATACTGATGTTTGTTGTCGGACTGATTCTCCTCATTCTCGAACTATTTGTAATTCCCGGATTCGGCATAGCCGGAATTTCCGGAATAGTACTCATGTTCGTATCCCTTTTTGCCGCCCTGCTCGATGGATTCAATTTCACATTTTCCCCCTACCACGGTAGCGAAGTGATGGATGCCCTGATGGTTGTATCCATCGGAATTCTACTGGCCATCGTGCTCATCTGCTTCTGTGTATGGAAATTGGGCTACAATTTCATCCCAAACAAAATCGGACTGACAAAAGTACAACGAGTAGAAGACGGTTACATCGGAGTATCAATGACTCCCGCGCAACTTATCGGCAAAACAGGCACAACTGTCACTGTCCTACGTCCGGCCGGAAAAGTAGAAATCGACGGAACTATATATGATGCCGTATCTCTTCGGGATTTTATCGAGGCCGACACCATTGTAGAAGTAGTTCGCTACGAAAACGCTCAAATATATGTAATTCCCCAAAAACAATCATAAGACATGCAACAACTTCAATTTATAGGAATCATCCCCGCACGCTACGCATCAACACGATTTCCCGGCAAACCGCTTGCCGACATCGGCGGGATGACAATGATCGAACGTGTATATCGCCAAGCGTCAAAAGAATTAGACCAAGTATATGTTGCCACCGACGACGAGCGTATTGCCGATGCAATACGTGCTTTTGGCGGCAAAGTAGTTATGACCTCCACCGAACATCGCAGTGGCACCGACCGTTGCTACGAAGCCTACCTCAACATAGGCTCATCTGCCGATGTCATCATCAACATACAAGGCGACGAACCATTTATCGATCCGACGCAAATCGCCGAAGTGAAACGTTGTTTTAATCATCCTGACACAACCATTGCTACACTTGTGCGCCCGTTCGACCCGCAACTCGGCTTCGATGCACTTTTCGATAGCTCCAAGCCCAAAGTCACATTCGATGCATCGATGAATGCCATCTACTTTTCTCGCTCCATTATCCCCTACGTACGCAACTACGAATGGAAAGAATGGCTCGAACATGCCAAATTTTATATGCATGTCGGGATGTATGCATATCGAGCAGAAACTCTTGGCGAAATCACACGTCTGCCACAGTCATCGCTCGAAATAGCCGAATCGCTCGAACAATTACGCTGGCTTGAAAACGGATATAAAATACGAGTGGGAATCACCGAGACTCCGACTATAGGCATAGACACGCCTGAAGATCTCGAACGCGCTCGCCAACTCGTTGCATCAATCGAAAAACAATGACACATCCCGACCGAACCACTCCCCCGAAAATAAGCTCTTTCGGCCGACTGACAATTCCAGAACCGCGACATTCAACGCTCGACAATGGCATTCCGACGACAATCGTAGACCAAGGCACCGACGACGTCTGCCTGCTGTCTATCGTTTGGCAAGGAGGTCTTGCCGAAGCGCCATCGCCAAAAGTTGCTACACTCACCGCGCTTACCATGCGAGAAGGTACTGCCAACCGCTCCGGCGCAGAGATTGCGGAAACGCTCGAATACAACGGCGCTCAATTGGCAATTATGCCATCCACCCATTTCACCCGTATAGACCTCACAGTATTAAATTCGAGATTGGAATATGTTCTTCCCGTTATTGCCGATATATTTTGCAACCCCACATATCCGGAGCGCGAATTACACGTTTTGCGGGAAAACCAAGCTCGCAATCTCGAAATCGAACGCGAAAAGGTTGATTTTCAAGCCGTCACAATGATGAACCGACTCATCATGGGCGAAAATAACCCATTGGCCGTCGAGTCCCTTCCCGAACACATCCGCGCCACCTCTCGCGACAGTGTCATATCATTTTGGGAATCTGTATTCAAAGCCGCACCGGTTCACATCTACCTTGCCGGAAAAATCTCACCACAAGTAGAAAATCTTGTCAACCATCACATCGGCTCCATCAAGTTCGACCATAGTCCGTTAAAACTGAATATAGTCCCGTTCAGCCCCTCCGAACGACAGAGCGCCGTAATCACACGCGACGAATCATTACAAAGTGCTGTACGACTCGCTATTCCTACGATAGGACGCGACAATCCCGACTACACCGCTTTACGACTGCTCATCATGGCACTTGGCGGATATTTCGGAAGTCGACTTATGCTAAACTTGCGTGAAGACAAAGGTTATACATACGGTATTCAGGCACACTTGCTTGGATTCCGCGAAGGTGGAATTATGATGATAAACACCGAGTGTGATAATTCTTACGTCGCGCCACTTATTGAAGAAGTGAAAAATGAAATAAGACGTCTTGCATCAGGAGACTTTACCGAAACTGAAGTGGAACGCCTGCGATTCAACGCCATGTCGCAACTCGCATCAATGCTCGACACCCCGTTCTCAATCGCAGACTACTACCGTAATCATCTGCTTTCCAACACCCCGTCCGACTACTTCGATTGTCAACAAGATGCGATTGCCGCACTTTCCCCCTCGCGACTTGCATCTCTTGCAAGACATCTCGACATCTCGCGCCTCTACACCGTTATCGCCGGTAATCCTCAGTAGATTTTTCGCTTTGCAAATTCAGTATTCATCAAAAACATGCTATCCGTAAAAAAATTGTAATATACATTGCGTATGTATTGAAAAAAAGAAATTTTTTTCCGACCTTTGCAAGCAAATTATCAATAAACATTTTAGTAGGTAAATTTCTAACTTATAAATTATACTCAATATCCAATGAAGAAGAGTGCTTTGCAAAAAGCCCGTGCGGCTTACCAACCCAAATTGCCCATCGTCCTCACAGGCGCAGTTAAGGCAGTTGAAGGTGCTCCCACACAATCGGTAGCAGACCAAGAAGAAATCAAAAACTTGTTCCCCAACACTTATGGTCTCCCCGAACTCCGTTTCGAGAAAAACGCATCTCCCGAAAAGCAATCGCCCATCAACGTAGGCGTAATCCTTTCCGGTGGTCAAGCTCCCGGCGGACACAATGTCATCTCAGGTCTTTTCGACGGTGTAAAGAAAATTCACCGCGACAGCCGTCTCTACGGATTCCTTATGGGTCCCGGCGGTTTCGTTGACCATCAATATATGGAACTCACTGCCGAAATCATCGACGAATATCGCAACACCGGCGGTTTCGACATCATCGGTTCCGGTCGTACCAAACTCGAAACTAAAGAACAATTCGACAAAGGTCTCGAAATCCTCAAGCAGCTCGACATCAAGGCTCTCGTAATCATCGGAGGTGACGACTCAAATACCAACGCTGCCATCCTCGCTGAATATTATAAAGCCATCGGTGCCGGCGTTCAAGTAATCGGCTGTCCCAAGACTATCGACGGTGACCTTAAGAACGATATGATTGAAACTTCATTCGGTTTCGACACCGCAACTAAGGTTTACAGCGAAGTAATCGGTAATATCCAACGTGACTGTAACTCTGCTAAAAAATATTGGCACTTCATCAAATTGATGGGTCGCTCTGCAAGCCACATCGCACTCGAATGTGCCCTTCAGACTCAACCCAACGTCTGCATCGTATCAGAAGAAGTTGAGGCTAAAAACATGACCCTCAACGACGTTGTTGACTACATCGCCGGCGTTGTTGCCAAGCGTGCTGAAAACGGTTGCAACTTCGGTACCGTTCTCATTCCCGAAGGTCTTATCGAGTTCATCCCCGCAATGAAAGCTCTCATCGCTGAACTCAACGACCTCCTTGCTCACAACGAAGGAATCGACAAAGCCAACCTCCGTCAATTCATCATCGACCATCTCTCGGCAGAAAACGCAGCCATCTACTCAAGCCTTCCCGAAGGCGTGGCTCGTCAGCTCAGCCTCGACCGCGACCCCCACGGCAACGTGCAAGTATCGCTCATCGAGACCGAAAAGCTCCTCGGCGAAATGGTTGCAAAACGCCTCGCCGAACTCAAGGCTGAAGGTAAATATGTAGGCAAATTTGCCACCCTCTTCCACTTCTTCGGTTACGAAGGTCGTTGCGCCGATCCTTCAAACTTCGACGCCGACTACTGCTATGCACTCGGTTTCAACGCTGCATGCCTTATCAATGCAGGTGTAACCGGTTACATGTCATCGGTTCGCAACCTCACCAACCCCTCAGTACAATGGATTGCCGGTGGTATCCCCATCACCATGATGATGAACATGGAACGTCGCCATGGCGCAATGAAGCCCGTAATACAAAAGGCTCTCGTTCGTCTCGATGGTGCACCCTTCCTCAAGTTCGCATCCAAGCGCGATAAATGGGCAGTAGAAACAAGCTACATGTACCCCGGTCCCATCCAATATTTCGGACCCGCTGAAGTTTGCGACCAACCTTCTCTCACTCTCCAATACGAGCAAGGCGCAAAATAATAGTGCTACGTGACAGCCGCCCTACGTTTGGTCGGCATCACCATAATTCCTAACTCAACAGCTTGCAAGCGCGGACTTCATGAAGCCCGCGCTTTTTTAATATGCAAATTCGCCAAATCCTCCAATAATACTCTTCCGTCTTTGAGCATTATTTCGTAACTTTGTCGGCTGAAAACAACTACATTATAAGCAATATGGAGAATAAGCAGAAATATCTTTTGTGGGGCGTCATCGGACTTGGCGCACTGTTGGTCATCGCTATCATTGCATTCATAGTCACAACCTCCTCTATGAGCAGTAAAATCGAAGAGGCTCAACTTACCAACGAACAACTTCAGCTCACCAACGAGCAACTGCAACTTGCCAACGAATATCAGGCTCTCAATGTAGAGTTTCAACAATATGAGAATCAGTCGCAAATGCTTGCCAACGACTCGATTATCACTAAATATGCAGCAGCAAAAAGTAAAGTTGAGAAACTTCTTCAAGAGCTCAACAACGAGAAAACGAAAAGCCAAAAACGTATCAAAGAGTTGCAAGATGAAATCGCAACTCTCAAAGGCATATTGCGCCACTACGTAGAACAAATCGACGCTCTCGGTAAAGAAAACGAAGGTCTTCGTGCCGAAAATCAAGAGATTAAAGAAGCCAACCAAGTTTTGTCAGCACGCGTAGCCGATACCTCAAAGAAAAACGAAGAGTTGTCCGAACGCATGACTCTTGCAGAAAAGCTCAACGTAACTGGCGTCTCACTCACCGCTCTGAAGAAAAACGGTAAAACCGAAAAAAATATCACCAAGGCCAAGCAACTCATGGTCACTTTCACCATTCCTCAAAACCACTCAACACCCGTAGGTGAAAAGATGATATATCTGCGTATTACTTCGCCGGAAGGCTCATTGCTCGGCAATGCCGGTTCATTCAGTTTCGAGGGAGGCAAAGTGCCTTATTCCGCTCGAAAATCAATTGAATATGCCGGAGAAGAAATATCTGGCATCACAATATATTGGGATGTCAACACCACACTCACACCGGGCGAATACACTGTCGAGTTGTTTGCCGACAACTATCGACTTGTATCGAAAAAATTCACAATGACAAAATAAGACACTCACTTATCGGCTCGACTATGATTGAAACACTCACCGGTCTTTGGAATGACTTTTACACAGCCATTTGCAGTGCCGAAGTCACCACTGCATCTGCGATATTCAAGCTATGCCTCAGCTTGTCGCTCGGATGTATCGTAGGCTTCGAGCGCAAACGCAAAGGGCAGATAGCCGGAGTGCGCACATTCGCACTTATATCTATGGGAGCTACTCTCGCCATGATATTGTCCATCTACGTCCCTCAAGAATATATGGGACTTAAAAACGGCGATCCCGGACGTATTGCAGCACAAGTCATCACCGGCATCGGCTTCCTCGGCGCCGGAGCTATCATACAGATGAAAGGCTCCGTAAGAGGGCTTACCACTGCTGCCGGTATCTGGATGATTGCCACAATAGGCATGGCTGTCGGAGTTGGGATGTTTCTGCTTGCCATCATCGCCACAGCTCTGATAATGTTTATTCTCGTATTCCTCGACCGATACGAACACCGTACAGGCATAGGCTCAGAATCGCGCATCATCCGCATCAAAGTCGCAGCCATAATCGAGGATATCTCCGACTATCGTGAAGTTTTGAAGACCAACAACGTGCATCTCTCCAACGTATATGTCGAATACGACTACGACGAACCGGTTACTCGGCTCAATTTAGTCGTTCTCATAAAAGAATCTACCGACTATCTCGCACTGTTCAAGCAATTGCGCGATATTAATCCGACTCAATCCATCTCACTCGGCAACCAGATGAATATCTGACCGACACACCAAAATCAGCACTAAAAATGTCTTTACTTTCAACCATTTTTTCAGTCCTTACATTCATCAGTCCCGACACAGCCACCGAGCTTGCAGAAGTGGCAGAAAGTTCAGCCGAACTCAATATCGAGGGGCTTATTTCCGACCTCGCTTTTATCTTAATTCTCGGAGCTGTAGTCACGCTATTGTTCAAATGGCTGAAACAACCTGTGGTACTCGGCTACATCGTTGCCGGATTTCTCGCAAGTCCGCATTTCGAGTACCTGCCGTCGGTCTCCACAATATCCAACATCGATTTTTGGGCACAGATAGGTATCGTCGTTTTGCTGTTCTCGCTTGGTCTGGAATTCAGTTTCAAAAAGTTGCTCAACGTTGGAGGCTCTGCCATCGTCACAGCTTTGATTATCGTAATCGGAATGATGGGAGGGGGATTTGCCATAGGCCATCTTCTCGGATTCTCCCACATCAACAGTCTTTTCCTCGGCGGAATGCTGTCGATGTCATCCACCACCATCATCATCAAAGCATTGACCGACCTCAATCTGAAGCAGAAAAAATTTGCCTCAATGATATTTGCCGTGCTCATCGTTGAGGACCTTTTCGCTGTCCTAATGATGGTGATATTATCCTCCATAGCCATCAACAACTCCGTCGAAGGTTCAGAAATGCTATTCTCCATCGGCAAACTCGGATTTTTCCTCATTATATGGTTTTTGGTCGGCGTATTTGTCCTTCCGAGTGCTCTCGGCAAAGCCCGCAAATTTCTCAACAACGAAACCCTCCTCATCATCTCCATGGGATTGTGTCTCGGCATGGCGGTATTTTCCGTTTACTGCGGATTCTCCCTTGCTCTCGGAGCATTCGTAATGGGTTCGATTCTTGCCGGAACAAGCTACGCCGAGCGTATCGAACACGTCGTTTCCCCCGTCAAAGACCTCTTTGGAGCCGTCTTTTTCATCTCTGTCGGCATGATGGTAGATCCGACAATCATCGCCGGCTACTGGTCACCGATACTCATACTCTCCCTCGTCGTCATAATCGGTATGATTCTGTTCGGCACATTTGGCATGCTCATCACCGGACAATCGTTGCGCGTAGCCATTCAATCAGGATTTGCATTGACACAAATCGGTGAATTTGCATTTATCATCGCGTCGCTCGGTATGTCGCTCGGAGTGCTCGACACTACAATCTATCCTATCGTAGTTGCGGTTTCGGTTCTTACCACCTTCACCACTCCTTACTTCATCCGAATGGCCGACCCTGTCGCCGACTTTATCGAACGCCACCTTCCCGGTCGATTGCATTTTCTCATCGACCGCTACTCGTCGCAAGTTGCCGCCGAGAGCGAAACCACCGCATTATGGAAATCCGTGCTGCAACGTTACATTTGGCGTATTATGCTCTACTCCATCGTGCTGATTGCCATTATTCTCGTGGCAACACAATGGTTGCTCCCGGTTCTTACCGATTGGCTCCCCACTTGGGGTAGATTCCTATGCGCAGTAATATCGTTGGGAGCAATGTCACCGTTCCTTCTTGCACTCTCCACCCCATCGTCAAAAAAAGTGGAGCGCAAGCGTCTGCGAGAAGCCAATGCCCATTTCGATTTGCCACTCGTAGTCATGTCGATACTTCGTCCGCTTATAGCACTTTGTTTTGTAATCTATCTCCTTTGTTCATTATACTCTATCGTCACAGGTTTTGTTTTCGGATTTATCATTTTCGCTATCATCATAGTGTTCCTGTCGAAAAAACTTCGCCGACGCATGCGTGATATAGAATCAAAATTTCTCGACAATCTCAACGAACGCGAGTTGCGCCGTTCCGGCAAAAACAACAGCCTCGTTTCCGACCTTCATCTCGCTTATATGGAAATCGGATATAATTGCCCGTTCGTAGGTCAGAAACTCATTGATTCCGATATTCGCCGGCGTTATGGGGTGAACATTTCAAGTATTCAGCGAGGCTCCGCCACTATACTCGTTCCAAAAGGTGAAACTCGGCTGTTTCCGGGAGATATACTCGGCATAATCGGCACAGACGAACAGATACAACAACTGTCCGACGTGATAGGCAATCCACACGAAGAAACAGAGACGGAGACTACCGACGTACGCGACATTAAATTTACGTCGATTCAACTCAGCGAAACATCT
Organism: Muribaculaceae bacterium; assembly: GCA_045133615.1. Classification (GTDB taxonomy): domain Bacteria; phylum Bacteroidota; class Bacteroidia; order Bacteroidales; family Muribaculaceae; genus M3. The sequence goes on from JBGUUQ010000049.1 coordinate 12,453, forward strand.
CCTCTGATTGGTAAGACTTCTGCCACATCCCGCATTAGAGAGGACTACTCCACTCTACTTGTCGCCATCCAACATGCCGACGGCTCTTATCAGCAACCAGACGGCACATGCCAATTCAATGTTCAAGACATCTTGTGGGTGGTAGGCGACCCGAAAATCATAGCACAACTAAAGTAATTGCTCCATGTGGATACTGTTTGCCATCGCATCATCGGTCTGCTTAGGGTTTTACGACATTTTTAAAAAGCTCTCCCTCCGCGACAACAACGTACTGTCGGTGTTGTTTCTCAACACCCTTTTCGGTTCGTTGTTGATGTCGCCCATCATAATCACAAACCTTCTCGATGGCACCATCGGTCTCGGAGATTCATTCACAGGTCACGCCGCAATCATCCTTAAAGCCCTGATAGTCCTCTCCTCTTGGCTTCTCGGCTACTTCGGCATAAAGCATCTTCCTCTCACCATTGCTGGACCTATCAATGCCACTCGCCCCGTACTCGTGCTTATCGGAGCATTGCTCATCTTCGGCGAACGTCTCAATCTTTTGCAATGGGCAGGTATCGCACTCGGGATATTGTCATTGTTTTTCATCAGCCGCATAGGTTCTCGTGAAGGCTTCTCATTCCGGCATAGCAAATGGCTGTGGATGAGCCTCGGTGCCACGATGCTTGGAGCAGTCAGCGGACTCTACGACAAATATCTTCTACGTATCTACTTGCCACTTGAAGTACAGGCATGGTATTCATTCTACCAATTTATCATTATGGGAGCGGCGATACTCATCATTAAGCGTATCAACAAAGACAACACTCCTTTCACTTGGCGATGGACCATTCCTTGCATTGCATTGTTTCTCACCATTGCCGACATCGCCTATTTCTACGCTCTATCGCTCGACAACTCCATGATTTCTGTTGTATCGATGATACGACGCGGCAGCGTCATTGTTTCATTCCTCTATGGCGTGATTGTTTTACGCGAACGCAATGTCCGCCTTAAACTCATCGATTTGACAATACTCCTTGTCGGACTCATTCTCCTTGTCCTCGGCTCGAAATAGACAAAACTCCACACGTTTCAACTTTTTCGCGACAAAAAGCCACAAAAACAATTCAAAATATTGCATTTGCCGACTACTCGTCGTAACTTTGCAAGCATAAACTCAATCAACAACATAAATCAATGCAAGAGAAGATTATCATCCTCGACTTCGGCTCACAGACCACCCAACTCATCGGTCGTCGCGTGCGCGAGTTGAATATGTATTGCGAAATCGTCCCTTACAACAAATTCCCCCACGGCGACGAGTCGGTGATTGGTGTTATCCTTTCAGGCAGCCCGTTCTCCGTTTACGACGAAAACGCATTCAAAGTCGACCTTACCGACATTCGAGGCAAATACCCGATTCTTGGCATCTGCTATGGTGCGCAATTCATGTCATACACCAACGGCGGACGTGTAGAACCGGCCGGAACACGTGAATACGGTCGTGCTCACTTAGCCTCATTCGATGCTGAAAATCCGCTGTTCAAAGGCATCCGTCCCAATTCGCAAGTATGGATGAGCCACGGCGATACCATCACAGCCATCCCCGCTAATTTCAAGGCCATCGCTTCTACCGACAAAGTGGCAATCGCTGCCTATCAGGCAGAGGGAGAGAAACTTTGGGGCGTACAATTCCATCCCGAAGTATTCCACAGCGAAGATGGTACGCAACTTCTTAAAAACTTCGTTGTCGACATCTGCGGTGGTAAACAAGATTGGAGTGCCGCATCATTTATCGAAAGCACTGTGGCTGAACTTAAAGCCCAACTCGGCGACGATAAAGTAGTGCTCGGACTATCCGGAGGCGTTGACTCCTCGGTTGCGGCAGTTCTTCTCAATAAAGCTATCGGAAGAAATCTCACCTGTATATTCGTCGACCACGGAATGCTCCGCAAGAATGAATTTACCAACGTACTCCACGACTATGAATGTCTTGGTCTGAACGTAATCGGAGTCGATGCGTCAGAAAAATTCTTCAGCGAACTCGCCGGAGTCACCGAACCTGAAAACAAACGAAAAATCATCGGCAAAGGATTCATCGACGTTTTCGATGCTGAAGCCGGAAAGCTCAAGGATGTGAAATGGCTCGCCCAAGGCACCATCTACCCCGACTGCATCGAATCTCTCTCAATTACCGGAACCACCATCAAGAGCCACCACAACGTAGGTGGACTCCCCGAAAAGATGAATCTGCGCCTATGCGAACCGCTCCGTCTCCTTTTCAAAGACGAAGTGCGTGCCGTAGGTCGCGAACTCGGAATGCCCGAACACCTTATCAAGCGTCATCCATTCCCCGGTCCCGGTCTTGCAGTGCGCATTCTCGGCGACATCACTCGCGAAAAAGTGCGCATTCTCCAAGATGCCGACGACATATTCATTCAAGGACTCCGCGATTGGGACCTCTACGATAAAGTATGGCAAGCCGGTGTGATTCTACTCCCCGTGCAAAGCGTAGGAGTGATGGGCGATGAACGCACCTACGAACGCGCCGTAGCTCTCCGCGCCGTCACCTCTACCGATGCCATGACTGCCGATTGGGCACACCTCCCCTACGAATTCATGGCAAAAGTGTCAAACGACATCATCAACAAAGTCAAGGGAGTAAATCGCGTATGCTACGACATCTCCTCCAAACCACCGGCCACCATCGAGTGGGAATAATTGACCCATACTGATTTTCAATAGAAAATCTATTCTATCTAATATAAATCAGCCACTTAGCACGGAATATACTGATTGCTAAGTGGTTGTTTTTTTAACCAGTTTCTTAAAATTGTACCCTAAAATTGTACCCTGCGCTTGCTGGGTACAATTATTTTAAGTAATTTAGCCAGAGATTTAAAGCATCAGTACAATGGCAAGATTGAAAATCAACTACGCATTGAAGACAATTAGCGATAAAACAGAGGCTACATTGTTATATGTTATGTTTACCTTCAATAGGAAACGTTATAAGCTTAGTTTGGGTGTAAAGGTTCCTCCCATATATTGGGACACGGAAACTAATCGTGCTATTGTAAGCAATCAGCAACCCCAAACATTACAACGACAAATGAAAAGGGTTAATAAATTTCTTGATTTATTTGAAAGAGATTTAGATACCATCGTACTTCACCCTAATCATCCCAACTATTGTGATAAGGATATAAATATAAAAGGACTGGTTAAAGTTCGTATCGAATTATTACATGGCAAAGAGAAACAAGAAGAAGAAAAGAAAGTCATAACTCCACTGTATTTTTTTCATAGGGTTGTAGATGAAATGCCTAAAAAGGTTATACGAAGAACTAGTAAAGTCATCGAAAGTAAGACTGTTGGACATCATCAGATAGTATTAAAACGATTTGAACGGTTTTTAAATTACAATCATTGGGTAGCCTCATCTTTCTCAATTTTCAATAAGAATTTTGAGAGTGAGATGGAACAATGGATGTTAGGGGTTGAGGAGTATTCGGCAAATACGGTAGCTGCGACTTTTTCTGTTATGAAAGTTTGGTTGAAGAAAGCCGAAGAAGAAGGATTGATTTCAGACAAATCTTTCCATTCGTGGAAGTCAAAAGGAGCAGATGTACAGCATATATATTTGAACGAAGATGAACTCAATGCTATCTATAATCTAAATTTTGATGACATTATAAAACTACATCCCAATGCTAAGTATGAGGAAACAAGAGATATTTTTATAATTGCTGCTCATATCGGCATAAGATATGGCGACCTTTCTTCATTAAATAAATCTAACTGGGATATAGAGAATGTAAATAATAACATGAAAGTATACCAAAAAATAATCTAAAAGTATACCATTTTTCTTCTATTTGCAAAGATATCAAAAGTTGGT
>JBGUUQ010000050.1:0-1845 GCA_045133615.1 Muribaculaceae bacterium
CGAACTTGCGCCCATTTCGTCGATAAATGCCGAGGCATAGTTGAATGAGGCTCTTGCGGAGAAACCGCACTTGTCGAAATATAGCGATAGATTAGCGGTATGTTCAGGGGAACCGGGCAGACTTAGACCTTTTTCGTTTTCACGACCCTCGAAATTGAAATCGGTGATGCGTGAACGTGTATAGGTATATGTTGCATAAAGTCCGAGGCATTTCATCGCCGGTGTGATGAAACTGAAATCGCGTTGCCATGCAAGCTCAACACCGAATATATTGGCATTGCCGCCGTTCTTCGGTTGAGTGAATTTCGTCCATAAATTCCCTTCGTATTCCTTGTTGTAGGCCACCTCGTCGACAATAAAGCCCTCAATGCGTTTATAGAACAGACCGGCAGACACAAGTCCTATCGACTTCCAGTAATATTCGGCATTGAGGTCTATGTTGTGTGATGTGGTTGCCTTCAGACCGGGGTTGCCCACCGTTATCTCATTGTCGCCGCGGCTTATTTTCATTCCCGGGACGAGTGCCGAATATTTTGGACGGGATATTGACTGGTTGTAGCCCGCACGGAACAGGAAATCCTTATTTATCTCCCATTTCAGAAGAAGCGATGGGAGGAAGTTTATGTAGCTTGAAGTTGCCGGCGCGGTTTTCGACACCTCTCCGGTCTCGTCGTCATAGATTCTGCCGATGTAACGCAAGTCGGTGTTCTCCACTCTCAATCCACCCATAAACTGAAGATTGTCCGCGAGCCGTGAGTCGATGCGCATGTAACCGGAAGTGACATTCTCTCGGGCGTGGTAATTGCCCGCAAGTTCCTCAGCCACCTGTTCGCTCTCAAACTGATTTTTATCATCAAGATTCAGAGAGCCGAGAAAATATTTGTCAATGAATGTTCCCGCCTTGTATTTAGCCGAAGGCATAAAACGGTCTGTAGTCATATCGACAGTATGGGCGAAAGCATCCTTGTCAAAGGCCTTCTCATCAATGGGAGTGTATTCGTAGAAGTCTATCTCTTTGTTCTTGGACTTGCTGACGAATTTGAAGCCGAATTTGAGCTTTGCCCTGTCGCTGAGTTTTGTCTTGAAATCAAGAGCTGCCTTGAAGTCCTTCTCGACAATATCTTCCTGCTGCTGTGTCAGTTCCTTGAGTGAGAAATCATCATTGAGTGTAATAGTGGAGCCTTCCTCCGGAGTGGCAAGCGGCTCCCGCGGATTCGACAGATCAATACTGAACTTCTGTTTTTTCAGACGATAATCGATATAGCGCTCGTTAGGCCTTTCCTCGGAGGCTCTCGCATATCCTAATTTCCAGTCAATACCGAAAATGCCGAGACGGTTCTCGCCTCCGAGAGTGAAGTCCATGGTGCGTTGGCGTTCCAGACGGGCGTTGCGGTTGTCGGGCGTGCCACCTTTGGTCTGCACCCTGACATCGGCTTTCCCCTCCGGGGTCATGTCTTTCAGCGTCGTGCGGTAGCGGTTTTCCCAGTCGTTGCGGTTGTTGAAGATACCTTTGAACCATATCTTGTTGTAGTCGTTGAACTTCCAGTCGAACGACAACGAATAACTCTGACGCTCGCGGGTGACAAAATACTGCCTTATCTGATAGTCGTTGACATAGATTTTGCCGTCGTCATCCTTTTCCCATATAAATTCTGTATTATATGATCCGGCTGGCGCATTATTATAGGAGGCTGCAAGCATCACTCCGAAGCGGTCATTGAAGAAACGGTTACCGAGAGTGAGTCCGAAATTCATCTGCGCCTTACGGCTTATCCAGTTGTAGCCTGTTCCCGCTACGGCTCCGACAGTAAATCTGTGTGGAGAATTTTTCGTAACGAGGTTGAT
>JBGUUQ010000051.1:0-87656 GCA_045133615.1 Muribaculaceae bacterium
ATTGTTATCGCCGATAGCAGGGCACCACGAGATGGTAAATTTATTGAAAGGATAGGTTCTTATAATCCGAACACTAATCCTGCTACAGTAACTTTAAACTTCGAGCGGGCTTTGTATTGGGTTAACAATGGTGCTCAACCTACCGACACCGTACGCAACATTCTCTCTCAAGAAGGCGTTCTTTTGATGAAACACCTCCAAGGTGGTGTTAAGAAAGGTGCTTTCTCTGAAGAAGAAGCACAAAAGCGTTTCGATGCTTGGAAGAGCAAGAAGCAAGCTGCTGTTGATGCTCAAAAGAGCGCAATGGCTGACAAAAAAGAACAAGCTGCTAAGACTCGCTTAGAAGAAGAGCAAGCCAAAAACAAGGCTAAAGCTGAACTCGTAGCTAAAAAGAAAGCAGAACTTGCTGCTGCTAAGGCTGAAGCCGAAGCTGCTGCCGCTGCTGAAGAGGCTACTGAAGAAGTCGCTCCCGCTGAAAGCGCAGAATAAGCAACACTCATCAACATCAACAAAGATGTTTATTTTACAAAAGCAGAGAAATTTCTCTGCTTTTGTTGTATTTAATCTGTTTATCTTAAATAATTATGGCCGACAACTTTTTAGAAAATCGGTATAACGAATACCTAAAGCAAAAAGCAGCCAAGGAGCAAGCCAAAAAGGCCGCATGGAAAAAGCGCCTGAAAGCATATCAGGACTCACTGAAAAAATCAGGCAAGTAAAATACTTAATCTAAAAATCGAGAAGTTAAACCGCCATAAGCATCGATTCTACGATCTCGTAGGAATGGCCACCACCGGCGCACATGCTCCGACCGGCTCATATCGATTTCTATTATCTCCTGAATTTCGCTATCAGTCGGTGCTTGATACAAAAATTCGCCCTGTGGACCGGCTACAAAACTGCTGCCCCAAAACGATATACCACCTGTCACTCCCGACGGATCTGCTTCATAACCAACTCGGTTCACTGCAACTACCGGTAGTCCGTTTGCTATTGCATGACCGCGCTGTACTGTAATCCAAGCTTCCCTCTGACGGGCTTTTTCATCATCCGTATCACTGCTTTCCCATCCGATAGCGGTAGGATATATCAGCAACTCAGCCCCTCGGAGCGCCATCATTCTGGCAGCTTCGGGATACCATTGATCCCAACACACAAGCACCCCAAGCCGTCCTACAGAAGTATCAATCGGCTCAAAGCCCATATCTCCGGGCGTAAAATAAAACTTTTCATAATAGGCAGGGTCATCCGGTATATGCATCTTACGATACTTCCCGGCAATCGAACCATCTTTTTCAAACACCACCGCCGTATTATGATACAATCCGGGAGCTCTGCGTTCAAACAACGACGTTACAATCACCACACCGAGCTCTTTCGCCAATTCTGAATATATATCGGTCCGATTCGATGGAATTCCGATAGCCAGACCGCACAAATCAGTCTCCTCAGTCTGACAAAAATACAACGAATCATGCAACTCTTGATTTACAATCAATTCTGCACCATCGGCAGCCAACTGCTTCATTTTGGCAACCAATCGTGCGATATTATCCTCTATCGAGGATATATTATGTTGTTGGATTATTCCTACTTTCAACGTTCTGTTCATAATGCTAATGCTTCATTCGGCAATTGCATTGTCACACAATGCAACGAACCATGCTGCTTAATAAGAGCACGACAATCAATCATTTTAATCTCTCGGTCGGGAAATGCGATTTTTAATATTTGAGATGCCAATACGTCATTTCTATCTTGACAATACGACGGCATCAACACCGATTTCGGAGTCACTAAATAGTTGGCATACGTTGCCGGCAAGCGTTGTCCATCCTCATCGTAAATCGGGTCGGGGAGAGGCAGTTCTATCAAATTCATCGGTTGTCCGTCAGCATTTGTAAATCCGACCAACTGCTCCCTCATATTCTTAAGACCTTCATAATGCGAATCGTCCTCATTATTAGTGCCTACATACAATATCGTATTATTGGGAGCCAATCGAGCCAATGTATCCGTATGACTGTCAGTATCATCGCCTTCCAATGCTCCATGGTCAAGCCACAGCATCTTTCTCAGTCCGAATGCATCCGACAGATATGCCTCAATATCCTCCTTCGTTTTATCTCCGTTACGATTTGGCGACATCAGGCACTCCGTAGTCGTAAGCAACAATCCTTGTCCGTCGCTCTCTATTGAGCCGCCTTCAAGAACAAAACCAAGGCGATTGCAATACTTCCCTTTCAATACCCCGGCATCAACCATTCCACGAGTAATAAGATTATCATTGCACGAACGGAACTTCAGTCCCCATCCGTTAAATTTAAAATCATTTATTACCGCTTCTCCATTTTCATAAGTGACGATAGCGCCAAAATCTCTCGCCCACGTATCATCTGTCGGGATTGATAGATACGTTATTCTGTCTTGTCGGAGATGAGACAAATGTTTTTTAGGCAATTCCACATCCGGAGCCACCACAATCAGCAACTCATCTTCCACTATAGCTTCCGCTATTTTCACAAAACAACCGGTCACCTCTTCGAGCATATAAGCCCAATCCGTACCGGCATGAGGCCACGACAAAAGCACAGCCCCATGAGCTTCCCATTCGGCAGGCAATCTGCGTTCTATGGATTGTTCTATTCTTTCTTTATTCATCAAAGTCATTTAGTGAGTCCCATATCGAATCCTGCGACTCCATATACTCATCGCAATAGTCGCGAAATCCGTTTTTTTCGCTACTACCGACGGCATCACACCATTCACGGTATTGGTCACGTAAATCCGAGTCCTCATTTATCAATTTTTTAAATTCAGCTTCAGCGATGTCTACGCTATGATGCTGAGTTAGCATATCATGAAAAATTTGCGTGATATCGTTCATAATCTTTAGGATTAATAGAATACTAATTAGATGCTCCTATTGCAGGAAAAACATAAACGTGTAATATGATACTTCAAATATAACACTCTCATCAATATCTTGCAAATATTTTAGATATTATTCATAGAAATAATGGTGTACAATACTTCAAATCCGATAACCGATACCACAATCTAAAGTCGATTCATCTCCGATTCCGATGCCGCATCGCCTTTATATCTACTTTTTCGAGGATTGAATTGATATATAATATTACATGAAATGCCACGATTATCATATCTCTGACATTTTTTCACCGATACTCCATAAGTATTCATACTCCAATCATTGTTGGCCGTATTAAAAATATCAGTAACCGATATTTTTATTGTCAAAGACTTATTAAATAACACTTTGCCGAAAGAAGCATCCATTGTAAACCATGTTGTTCCAAATCTGTTAGTATGCATATCTCCGTTTGTACTACCGCGAATGTCAGCCGTTATCGACCAACCTTTCGGCAAAGCAAATGTGTTATCAAAATAATATGAGAAAATCGGCTTATTATAATCGGTACCATCAATACTCAACCATTGCTTGTAGATTCCGGCTGTTATATTAGGTGTCCAACATCGTATAGCCTTACGCCACACCAAATACGCACTAACCGATGTTACATCGATATTGATTGGATGTAGTTGGAGTTGCAGATTCTCAGCCGGATAAAGTCGCTTTACAAAAGCATACGTATCAAGACTGCGAGTCAAATCCGTTTGAAATATAAAGTCATGCCACATCCCGAATATACCTATATCGTGCATTTTCTCGTCACGAAGACTCGGATTGCCTCCCTCTATCTCATGTCGACCGACATAATTCAGCACCCCGGTAAGTTGAGAATACGGAGGTTTTACAGTTGACATTTTATAATTAAGACTGATCTGCGAACCATTGTCAAAAGAGTATCCGAGTGATATATCCGGAGTAAGTATATTATCTTTGCGACTCGCATCATCATCTCTATTTCCATCCACAATAAAAGAGTAATCGATGTATTCATATCGCATCCCTGTCGACAAACTGAAATTTCCAAACCGACGCGCCCACGAAGCAAATACCGCCGCCGAAGTCTGTCGGGCATCTGTCAGAGATGACGGAATATATTCGCCGACCGAAGTATTAAGCATTCGATAATCAAGTGCCGTGTGGGTATAACTATTCTGCACTCCGACAGTAAAATCGCCTTTTGCCATGGAGAAACTCAAGTATAATTTCCCGGACCAAAGTGTCGAGTGACGATTATCTGTTGAATTTACATCTTCACACTCCTTCGATGGATATGTAGTGACAACCGAATTATCCACAACCGAATGTTTGTAATCTCCATCAAAATGGAGTAAGAATTTGTCTGCAAATTTATTTTCATAATAAACCGATACAAGATGACTGTACGCATCTATTTCCTTGCCAATATTTCGTTGAAGTGGCAATTCTTCATCCATCCATTCAGCTCCGGTATTACCAAAATTGCCATGTTCAGGATTATAACGATAATAACCTCCAAGCGATTGATTCCCTTTGGCATAATTGAATCCGCCCCTGATTGCACCTACATTTGAACAATAACTGTTATTCTGGCGACTCCCTACTATGGTTTCCTTTCCATTATATAATAGTGAATTGGTCGTCATGCCGGTAATCAGCATATTATTATGATTATATGAACCATCCAAAAAGAAATCCACACCTCCTATACTATAATTCAGTTTAATAAAATCCTTCACCGACCATTTGCGACGACATTGCAATTGAAATTGATTATTCACCGACAGCCCTTTTATAAAACTTCGTTTAGTCGTGATTTTAATTACGGCATCAGTGGTACTATTATAGGCAACTCCGGGCACCATCATAAGTTCCACCTTCTTGATGTCCGACGAAAGTATTTGATATAGGTCATACTCATCGCTTATCTGACGTCCGTCAATATAGATTTCTATTTTATTCCGCCCAACAACATTCACAGTATTATCCGACACACTTATCATCGGTAATTGGGCAAGAAGATCGAAAGCATTACCGAGGTGGACGAGATTACTACCCGGTATCGTAGAAACAAGAGTAGTTCCCTCAAGTTTCGAGACAGGTTGATTTGCTGTCACCACCACCTCTTGGAGCTTAATCGCAATACTGTCTGTTAGCTCTTCATTTTGAGCATTGACGCTGATTGAAAGAATGAATGTCGTAATAATTTGAAAAAGTCTTTTTGTGTTCATGTCTGTAATTTTCTTACAAAATTACAGACATGCAACACTTTATACCAAAACAACAATCTGACCGCGCCATTTATAACTATAACAAAATCAACAACTTACAAACACATCAACCCCAAAACTCTGACCGATGGTCATATAAATCAAAAAATACTCTCAAAATCTGCGTTTTCTGAAATTGCGACCGCTGAAAACCGCTTTTTTAATCGCGACTTCCTTTTGTATATAACATCTATAGATTCTCCCAAAAGAAGACTTATTGTACGTATTGACAAACCACTCGCAAGAAATACCGTTAATTGATAATCTTCCGTCTTAATACCGGGAATAGCCTCTTTTACTCGTTGCAACAGATTATTGCGACAACTGTTGACTGCTCGCTCCATTTCTGGAAACGAATCGGTGCGTACCGCTTCTATCTCGCTCTTCACTTTATTCAATATCGCCTTCCGTTCGTTTTTCAATCCCTGCGATTCATAATATACCTGACAAAGAGAATCTATGAGCGTAAAGCGATTTTCAAGTTGAGAATAAAGAGTCGTTTCCAAGCGGTTTATATCATTGCAACGGGCTTCTATCTGACTTTTCAAACCCGACACATCCGCCATCAATATATCATTTTGAGCAGACTGTAACTTAAGACGTTGACGCATCCACTCTATTATTCCTACGGCAATAAGCAAAATAATAATACCGATAAAAACATATTGCTCACGTTTTACCCGCTCCTTATATAGCATAAATTCCGTCTCTTTTCGCAAATAAATAGACGTGGCAAGTTCATTTTGCGTATCCGAAGCATGACTCAACTCTCTAAGCCTTATTGCTTTTTGATACTCATCACTCATATCATGACGACCATAATAGTCAATCGCAATATTGACTATTGTATCTGTCGGAGCGGTGAGACGATTGGCAACTATCGCTTCACTATATAGCAATGCCCATCTCGCCATCGTGGCAGAGTCCCGCAATTCAGAAATATCCACACCGCTAAGTCGCGACAATGCCATTTCGGGATCACTCGCCATAAGACGTTGGGCATCATCTAATTCTTTCGGTTGATAACCCGAATAACTACACCCGGTAAGAACCGTCACTATGAATATGTAAAGCAAGCTGCGCATATGCTGCAAAGTTAATAAATTTTGGTAAATACAACTATCGCGCGATTTCACAATTCAAACATTCCATTATTTATTTTTGTTATTCGGTTATAAATATATAATGGTATGAAAAAGTCGCTTTTATTCATTCTTACAACTGCATTATTGACCGCTTGTAGTCCCTACACTCTCGTCAACAGCGAAACATACAATAATGCCGACCTGAGTTCTTACTCCACATTCCGCATTGTCTCACCGGCCGACGGCTCTTTGCCTCCGGGCATGCAGATGGTGACATACTACAATATCGCAGCCGCCATTAGAGAACAAATGATTGAGAGAGGATTCACTGAATCTTCTGATTCACCGCTGCTGATCAACATCGGACTTACGATACATCGTGAGATTGCAACAGAACCGGCAATACCTCCCGGATATTGGGCGCCATCTCCCGGTCCCGGAGTTCCTCCACCTCCGGGTTTTCATCGATACTTCATGTATCCGAGAAATTCCTACTGGAACTCTTATTATGCCAATGCCCAAGTCATTACCGGAATATACAAAGAAGGAGTACTGACTATGGATATAGTTAATATCGACAGAAAATTACCACTATACTCATCATCGGTAGCGACCATAATCGATAATGGTCAAAGCCAATTCCGCGATCTCAGTGGCATTGCGCAAGCCGTACAGACATTGTTCAGTAAATTTCCAGTGCCTCTGCTGCCTCAGTATAAAAAGTAGCATATTTTACATAATTTAACCGTATTGACTGCTGATTTTTGCCCATGGGTACTGCTATATTTGTAACATCAAAACAAACTTTAAACTCTACCTCATCATGGACAAATCTATTCTTATCAGCTCTCATGTCATCAACACCATCAACGCTCTTCCCGTTGAAGAACGCAATGCCATTGCACAAGCTCTTGCTTCTGAAATGATACTCGGTTCGGATTCTTGTAATTCATTATCTCCTATGCAAGAGATGCTATACTCAGTCATACGATTTTATGTAAAACGTGATTCTATTCGTTATAAACAAACTCAAGAAGGAGCTATCTTATGCGATCTATGAACTACACACCCTGAAAAATGAATAAGGCTCGAAATTATCCGATTTCGAGCCTTATTTTTGTTTTGCTTAATGTTTTACAACAAATCCACCGACCGTTTAATAAACGCGCTCAAATCCGCACCGGTCAGCAAACCGTTACCCAACAATGCCAAATCGATAAGTTGCTTCACTACCGGTTGCTTGGCTGCATACGATGCAATCATAGCCTCCTCGGCATTACGAGTTTCAGTAATTTTCGTCTCTAAACTCTTTACTTTCTTATCATCTTCCTCTCCGAGTTTGCCATCCTTATTTGCATCTCGAATACCGCTGATAGTCTTTTCTGCATCCTCAATTGTGGTTAGCAATGGAGTTACATCCTTAGCCAATTCACTATCGGCCGTTTCCGTAATTTTCTTTACGATTGGATGCTCCGTATTCACCACAAGATTATAGCTATCGGGCAATTCTGCATAAAACGCCATTCCGGGTTGCATTGCCGCCATATCCTTCATTCGACGCATATACTCGTTTTGAGTGATTACGATAGGGGAGTCCTGTGCCGACAATGCCTCATAGCTGACTAAAAATTCACTTTTCTCGATTTTAGGCAACTGAGAACGGAACATATTCGTCAAAATATCTCGCTGTGTCGACGACAACTCTACCGATTTCTTATCATCTTTGGCTATAAGATTTTCTACCACATCACTGTCCACTCGCACAAAATGTGACTTTTCAATCTTATTCTCAAGCATACCGATAAAATGGCTGTCGAGTTGACCATCCATCAACAATACACTGTAACCCTTTTCTGTCGCTGCATTAAGGTAATTAAACTGTGCTACGGGATTAGTTGCATATAGATATATCAACTCGCCCTCCTTATTTGTTTGATTTCCTTCTATCAGCGTTTTGTATTCGTCAAGAGTATAATACTTATCATCGGTAGACTTAAGCATCACAAATTTCATTGCTGATGTACAGAACTTTTCATCTGTCAGCATTCCATATTCGATAAACAGCTTAATATCGTCCCATTTACTTTCATACTCCGAACGATCATTTTTGAATATCTCTTCCAAGCGCGATGCCACTTTCTTCGTAATATAACCCGATATTTTCTTTACTGCAGCATCACTCTGCAAATACGAGCGCGACACATTCAGCGGAATATCCGGAGAATCGATTACACCCTGAAGCAACATCATAAATTCGGGAACAACACCCTCTACCGAATCCGTCACAAACACCTGATTGCAATAAAGTTGAATTCGGTTTTTATTTATATCAAAATTATTCTTGATTTTCGGGAAAAACAATACTCCGGTCAATGTAAACGGATAATCAACATTAAGATGAATCCAGAACAACGGATCCTCTTGACCGGGATATAATTCATGATAGAATTTCTTATAATCATCATCGGTCAGATCCGATGGTTTCTTCGTCCAAATAGGCTCCGTATCATTAATCACACGGTCCTTGTCCGTATCCACATACTTTCCATCTTTCCATTCCTGCTCCTTGCCGGAAATTACCGGAACCGGAAGGAATCGACAATATTTCTTCAATAATGAATCGATACGGGTCTGCTCCAGAAAGTCCTTGTTATCATCATCTATATAAAGAATGATATCCGTACCTCTTTCCGATTTTTCCGTCGGTTCCATCGTATATTCGGGAGATCCGTCACACGACCAGCGCACAGCTTCAGCTCCGTCTTTATATGATAAAGAGACAATCTCAACCTTCTTTGCTACCATAAATGCCGAGTAGAAACCCAAGCCAAAATGTCCGATTATTGCATTTGCGTTATCCTTGTATTTATTCAAGAATTCCTCTGCTCCCGAAAAAGCAATCTGATTGATATACTTATCGATATCCTCGGCAGTCATTCCGATACCATGGTCACTGACAGTCAACGTTCCTTTATCCTTATCGACTGACACTTTGACATTCATTTCGCCAAGTTCTCCCTTATATTCGCCAATCGAAGATAAGGTTTTCAACTTTTGCGTTGCATCAATAGCATTTGAGACAAGTTCACGAAGGAAAATCTCATGATCGCTGTATAAAAACTTTTTGATTACCGGGAATATATTCTCGGTAGTAACTCCGATAGTTCCTTTTTGCTGACTCATAATCTATGTATTTTAGTCGTTTGTTTTTGTTTCATTATTTGATTCGGGACTCTTTATCTCCGTCACAATCTTATCGGTCGAAGCATCATAATCCACATAGATAATATTACCTGGCGCAATTGTTGCATCGATAATCATTTCAGCCAATTCATCTTCAAGATACTTCTGAATTGCACGCTTAAGCGGACGAGCACCATACTGCGAATCATATCCCTTTTCTGCTATATACGTCTTCGCCGCATCGGTTATTTCAAGTTTATAACCGAGTGCATCTATTCTCTTGTAGAATCCGTCAAGTTCAATATCTATAATCTTGAATATAGCATTTTTGTCAAGAGCATCAAACATCACAATATCATCGATACGGTTCAAAAACTCAGGTGAAAACACCTTATTCAAAGCCTTTTGAATCACTCCGTGTGAATACTCTTTATCGATTGCTTTCGTATTGAAGCCGACCCCGGTACCAAACTCTTTCAACTGGCGAGAGCCGATATTCGAAGTCATTATTATTATCGTATTTTTAAAATCTACTCTTCGTCCGAGACTATCGGTCAAACGGCCCTCATCCATCACCTGAAGCAACAGATTAAACACATCGGGATGCGCCTTTTCTATCTCATCAAGCAGAACGACAGAGTAGGGACGTCGACGTACCTTTTCCGTCAACTGTCCGCCCTCTTCATATCCCACATATCCCGGAGGTGCACCGACAAGTCGCGATACCGTGAATTTTTCCATATATTCACTCATATCGATACGTATCAGCGCATCGGTTGAATCAAACAAATATTCCGATAACTTTTTGGCCAAGTGAGTTTTACCTACACCGGTCGGACCTAAGAACAAAAACGTTCCGATTGGCTTGTTCGGATCCTTCAATCCCACACGATTACGCTGTATCGCTTTCACAATCTTCTCGATAGCGGCATCTTGCCCGATAATTGCATCTTTCAATATCGGAGCCATTGCCTTGAGTCGCTTACCCTCGGCCTGCGCTATTCTTTGTACCGGAACACCGGTCATCATGGCCACAACCTCTGCCACCTTATCTTCATCAACGGTCTCCCGCATCGTATCAAGTTGCTTCTCCCAACGACGCTTTGCCTCATCCAATTCGACTTTCAACTGTTGCTCCTTATCTCGATAAGATGCTGCACTCTCAAAGTTTTGAGCTTGAGCAGCCTTCAATTTATTTTTGTTTGCCTCCTCGATTGCCTCCTCGATTGCCTCGATTTCTTTCGGCACGGTAATATTCGTAATATGAACACGAGAACCGGCTTCATCCATCGCATCGATTGCTTTGTCCGGGAAATTACGGTCACTTATATATCTTTCCGTAAGTTTCACACATGCATCCAACGCCTCGGCAGTGAAATTCACATTATGGTGCTCCTCATACTTATCCTTTATATTATCAAGGATTCGGCGGGTTTCCTCTGCAGTTGTTGGTTCTACCATAATTTTTTGGAATCTACGCTCCAATGCACCGTCTTTCTCTATATTTTTACGGTACTCATCAAGAGTCGTTGCTCCGATACATTGTATTTCACCCCTGGCCAGCGCCGGCTTCAGCATATTAGCAGCATCCATAGAACCGGCTGCATTACCGGCTCCCACTATCGTGTGCAACTCATCGATAAACAATATTATATTCTTATTTTTTGACAACTCATTAAGGATAGCCTTAATTCGTTCTTCAAACTGTCCGCGATATTTTGTTCCGGCCACAATCGATGCCATATCGAGAGAAATCACCCGTTTGTCAAACAACAATCGCGACACTTTGCGTTGCACAATTCTCAACGCCAGTCCCTCTACGATAGCCGATTTTCCCACTCCGGGTTCACCTATCAATACCGGATTGTTTTTCTTTCTTCGGCTTAAAATTTGAGCAAGACGCTCTATTTCCACCTCTCGACCCACCACAGGATCCAATCGGTTTTCCTCGGCAGCACGAGTCATATCGTTTCCAAACTTATCGAGCACAGGTGTATCGTTTCCACGTTTTGTCCCCGATGTCGATGTTTTTGATTGATTTCCGCTTTCAGATGCAGTATTTTCTTTATCGAAAATCTCCTCTTCATCCTCGTCTTCATCTTCTCCGGTAAATCCGGCGCCTGCCGTAGGTGCATCAGCCACATTTGCAACCAATTTATACAATACCTCATACGAGACACCGGCTTCGCGCAACTTACTGAATGATTCCGAAGAGTTTGCCTCGCTATTATGGAATATAGCCAACAGCAAATGTTCCGAATTCACTTCATCGCATTTCAACATTCGAGCCTCCAATACACTCAGCTTTATTATTCTATTAGCCAAATCGCTGACCGTCAATTCATGAGAATCGGTAGCCGCCTCATGTAGTTCGCTGTCAAGCTCTGTACGCAAATCATATATCGCATATCCGGCCTTCAATGCCCGCTCCAACAATGCAAATGCTTTTGAATTAGATGTTTGCATTATCGCCAGCATCAAATGTTCCGGACGAATGGTCTTATTGTTATGACGAACAGCCACAACTCGACTGTTGTCCAAAACCACCTTAATATCATTTGAAAAATTAGTATCCATACTTAATATTATGTATCATTGTAAATGATTCTTACTCTATAATTGCAATAATTATGCCAAAATCTCTTTTTTAAACAATCTTCTTACATCAAAAGTACTCTTTTCTCACGAAAAATTGCTATCTTTGTGTATTATTAATATATGTATTTTCGCGAAAAACGGTACCAATAATTCCGGATATCGCATTAATGGACTAATTAACACATCATTATAAATCATGCTGGAAGAAGATCGCGTTTTAAAGATCAACATCGAGAATGAAATGAAGACGGCATATATCGACTACTCAATGTCGGTTATTGTGTCGCGTGCGCTACCTGATGTAAGAGATGGTATGAAGCCCGTACATCGTCGCGTACTTTTTGGTATGAACAAGATGGGCAACACATCCGACCGCCCACATAAGAAATCGGCAAGTATTGTCGGTGAAGTACTTGGTAAGTATCACCCCCATGGTGACTCCTCCGTTTACTTCACTGTTGTCCGTATGGCTCAGCCATGGTCTTTGCGCTATATGCTCGTCGATGGACATGGCAACTTCGGTTCTGTCGACGGCGATGGTCCCGCAGCAATGCGTTACACCGAGGTTCGACTCCAAAAGATTGGAGAAGAAATGCTCCGTGACATCGACTCTGAGACCGTCGATTTCCAACCCACCTACGATAGCTCTCGCTTCGAGCCGGTAGTATTGCCGACACGTATTCCTAATCTGTTGGTCAATGGTGCATCCGGTATTGCAGTCGGTATGGCAACCAATATGCCTCCTCACAACCTCACCGAATCGATTAACGCCTGCGTTGCCCTCATCGATAACCCGGAATTAACCATTCCCGAATTGATGAAACATATCACTGCGCCCGACTTCCCTACCGGAGGTACAATCTATGGTTACAATGGCGTAAAAGAAGCCTACGAAACCGGTCGCGGTCGCATAGTTATTCGTGCCAAAGCCGTAATCGAGCAAGAGGGCAATCATGAAAACATTATTGTTACAGAAATTCCCTACGGAGTAAACAAAGCCGAACTCATCAAATACATCGCCGACCTTGTCACTGAAAAGAAAATCGATGGCATTGCCGACCTTAACGACGAGAGCGACTACTCCGGCATGAGAATTGTCATCACGTTGAAGAGCGACGCCAACTCCAACGTAATCCTCAACAAGCTTTACAAGATGACTGCAATGCAATCATCTTTCAGCGTGAACAACGTTGCGCTTGTAAACGGACGTCCAAAGACACTCAACCTCAAAGAAATCCTCCAAGCATTTGTCGACCACCGTCACGACGTGGTAATTCGCCGTACTAAGTTCGAGCTTAAAAAAGCGCAGGAGCGTGCTCATATCCTCGAAGGCTTGATTATCGCATCACAGAATATCGACGAAGTGATTCGAATCATTCGTGCTTCAAGCTCTACAGAAGAAGCATGTGCCACATTGTCAGCTCGCTTCAACCTTTCTGACGCTCAGGCCACTGCGATTGTCGAAATGCGTCTCAAACAACTTACCGGCTTGGAACAAGACAAACTGCGTCAATCCTACGACGAACTCATGGCACAAATCGCCCGCTTGGAATCAATTTTGAACGACGACACCGTTTGTCGCAATCTCATCAAAGATGAACTGATTGAAATTCGCGATAAATATGGTGATGCACGTTGCACCGACATTGATTACACCGCCGGCGACTTTAATGCCGAAGACTTCTATGCCGACGACGACATGATTATCACCATCTCTCACATGGGATACATCAAACGCACACCTCTCACCGAATTCCGTGCGCAAAATCGCGGTGGAGTAGGAGCCAAAGGAAGCGACACCCGCGATGAAGACTTCATCGAATACATCTATTCGGCATCTATGCACAACGACATCCTCTTCTTCACCCAGAAAGGACTCGTTTACAAGATGAAAGTCTACGAATTGAACGAAGGCGCTAAAAACACCAAGGGCCGTGCAATTCAAAACATGCTCAACATCGATTCCGAAGACTCTGTTAATGCCGTAATTTGTATAAAAGGCCTTAACGACCCCGAATACACATCAAGTCATAATCTTGTTTTCGCCACCAAAAATGGCGTCATAAAGAAAACAAGTTTGAGAGAATACGCCAATGTACTCTCCAAAGGCAAAAAAGCCATTATAATCCGCGAAGGAGACCAACTCGTTGGAGTAGAGCTCACCAATGGTGATAGCGAAATCATCCTTGCCAACCGCAACGGCCGTGCCATCCGCTTCCACGAAAGCAAAGTAAGAGAAATGGGACGTGTTTCCACCGGCGTTAGAGCAATGACTCTCGACGGAGGCGACGATGAAATCGTAGGAATGATATGCATGAAAGCCGATGACGAGAAAAACATTATGGTTATCTCCGAAAAGGGATATGGCAAACGTTCTCTCATCGACGACTATCGTATCACCAATAGAGGCGGTAAAGGAGTCAAAACAATAAACGTCACCGAAAAGACCGGCCGATTGGTTGCGATTAAGAGCGTCGATGACAACAACGACCTTGTCATCATCAATCGTTCGGGCATCACACTTCGCATCAAAGTAGAAGACATTC
This sequence comes from Muribaculaceae bacterium, assembly GCA_045133615.1. Taxonomy (GTDB): domain Bacteria; phylum Bacteroidota; class Bacteroidia; order Bacteroidales; family Muribaculaceae; genus M3. The sequence goes on from JBGUUQ010000051.1 coordinate 14,594, forward strand.
GTGTGATGGGTCGTGCAACACAAGGTGTGCGCCTTATTAATCTCGAAAAGAGAAACGACGAAATTGCATCCGTATGTTGCGTAGACTCCGACCCGGAAGAAGAAATCGACACAGATATTTTGGTCGACGAATCCGAACAAGAAGTCCTCGAAGCAACTACAGAAGACATTGACGATTCTGAAGTTTCAACCGACGATGAAATTGACGATGAGATCACTGACGACGAACAATAACAAACCCGATAAATAAATTTTCCAACTATTAAGATCATGAAGAAAATTAGCATTTTAGGACTTTGCTTCCTTACCGTAGCATCGGTATCTGCACAAAAAAATGTAGTAAAAGAAGCAGAACGAGCTACAACCATTAAAGATGCTCGCACTATTATCGCACCGGCATTGACCAATCCGGAAACAGCCAACGATGTTTACACATGGTACGTAGCCGGCAAAAAAGAATTTGGTCATTACGACGACCAATATGCCAAAATGGCAATTGGCAAAAAAGACATAGACCAAAAAGAGATGGGATTAGCACTCATCAATGGTTATGAATATTACATGAAAGCACTTCCCCTCGATTCTGTTCCCGAAACAGAAAAAGACGGAACTCCTAAATTAAATAAGGATGGAAGTGTCAAAGTCAAAACAAAATATTCAAAAGAAATCGTAAATGCCATCAGCGGACACTTCAACGACTTCCTCAATGCAGGTCAATTCCTTTACGATGCTAAAGACTTTACCGGAGCTGCAAAAGCTTGGGGCATTTACACTCAATTGCCCTACAACGAGCAACTCGGCAAAGCAAAACCCGTAGCGCCGGCTGACTCTACAATGGGACAGGTTATTTATTATCAGGGCGTAGCTGCTTGGCAAGGAGAAGATCTTCCCGGTGCGTTAAGCGCTTTTGAAAGAGCCATCGCTCTTAACTACAAAGAGAAAAACCTCTATGATTATGCAATGAGCGTTGCCGCACAACTCAAAAACGACGAAAAAGTTGTTGCTATCGCAAAACGCGCTGATGAGTTATACGGAAAAGAAGATTCCAAGTACATCTCAATCGTAATCAACGATCTCATCATCAAAGAAAACTACTCCGATGCAATGTCATTGTTGGAGACTGCAATCAACAACAATCCCACAAACGCACAACTTTACAATGTGATGGGCGTATTGTATGAGTCTCAAAAAGATCAAGACAAAGCTTACGAATATTACAAAAAAGCTCTTGAGTTGGATCCCGCTACCGCCAAACACTCTTATGATGTCGGTCGTATTATCTACATCAAAGCTGCTACTATCAGCGAAGGCGCATCCAACCTCGACCAAGCAGCTTATACAAAAATACACGACGAACAAGTTGCTCCATTGTTGAAAGAAGCTCTTCCTCATTTGCAAAAAGCATATTCGCTCGACGAAGACAACACCGACTACAAGCAATTACTCCGCCGCCTCTATTACGACTTGAATATGGGCGCTGAACTCGAACAACTCGAACGCGGATATTAATCCACCAACGAAACTTATATATTTAGAGGAGTCTTTTAAAGGCTCCTCTATTTTTTTGTCCCATTACAACATTTTAGCTAACTTTGTCTATCACTTAAATACTGATATAAATCATGCCGAATACAATCGACCAATTTGATAATGCTCTACAAATGTGTAGAGAGCTATATGTAAAGAAACTCCACGACTATGGTGCTGCTTGGCGCATTATGCGTCCCGAATCCATCACCGACCAGATTTTCATCAAAGCAAATCGCATCCGTTCTTTGGAAATCAAAGGAGAATCAAAAGTAGGTGAGGGCATCCTTCCCGAATTTATAGGCATAGTCAACTACGGAGTAATTGGATTGATTCAACTCGAACTCGGATTTGCCGAACACGAGGACATTACCGCCGAACAGGCAACCCAACTTTACGACAAACATATTGCCGAAACACGTCAACTCATGATTGCCAAAAATCATGACTACGACGAAGCATGGCGCTCGATGAGAGTCAATTCATATACCGACCTCATTTTGATGAAAATAATGCGCACAAAGCAGATTGAAAACAATAAAGGGCAGACCCTCGTTTCGGAAGGTATCGATGCCAATTACAAAGACATGATTAATTATTCCGTATTTGGAATAATCAAACTTACTGAATCTGAAAAATGAATAAATTAAAAGAGTTGAACGAACGATATTTGACAAAAATCGTTTGGACTCTTCGCTTTATCATAGGTGTCACATTCATCCTCTCCGGAATAGTCAAAGCCATTGACCTTTGGGGGTTCACATACAAGATTGAGCAATATCTCAACGTTTGGAATATCTCCCAACCGCATTCAATAGTTTTATTTGTTGCCACTGTCATATCTTTCGCCGAATTTACTCTCGGAGCGCTATTGTTTACCGGGAGCTATAAGCGCACATCATCATGGCTTCTGCTGTTGACAATGGCATTCATGTTACCGATAAGTCTTTATATAGCCATTGCCGACCCGGTCAGCGATTGCGGTTGCTTCGGCGATTTTTGGATAATATCAAACACCGCGACATTTTTCAAAAATCTCATTATCACAGTAGCCCTCGTCTACTTGTCAATCTTCAACAGCCGAGTATTGGGACTATATAGTAAATATATTCAGTGGATACAGGTAACGTCACTGCTCATCTACGCATCGGTCATTGGATATGAAGGATATTCAGTCCAACCATTGCTCGATTTCCGCCCTTACAAAATAGGCACTCCGATAATTGCGACATCGACCGACGATTCTGCTTCCGACGACATTTCATTCATCTACGAAAAAGATGGAGAACAATCCATTTTCACCATCGACAATCTTCCCGACAGCTCATGGACATTCATTGAGCGAGTTGAACTCGAAAACCGATTCGACTCTCATGGATTTACAATATACGATAACGATGATGATGTCACCGATTTGGCAATTTCAGATACCGGAGAAGAAATACTACTCATCATTCCGGATATATCCGATGTAAATATCGCATACACCTATCTCATCAACGAAATCCATCGATACATCACAGCCCGCAACGGCAGTTTCGTTGGACTGCTTGCCACCGACAGTCGAGGTATTGAGCTATGGAAAGACCTCTCATTGGCCACATATCCGCTCTATTCCGTTGAGGACACCTCATTAAAAGAGATTGCACGCGGACAAATGTCCCTCCTCTATTTAAAAGACGGCATTATCCAATGGAAACGTACCATTCTGTCTATCGACCCCGCTTTGTTCGTATCGCCAACCGATAAAGAACCATTATCCGAGCTATACATTTCAGGTTGGCAACGATTCTCTATTATATCCGCTATCCTGATTGTATTTATGTGCATTCTTTGGGCTCTTAATAGAGGCGGATACGTAGTTAAATGGTATTTATACCGCAAAAACAAAAATAAATCTGTAACTTTGCAGAAAGAAAAAGACTAATCTTTTATTGACAATAAATAAATTCAAATTAAAATGAGAAAGAAAATTGTTGCAGGTAACTGGAAGATGAACACCACTCTTCAAGAAGGTGTTGCACTTGCAAAAGAAGTAAACGACTCACTCAAAGCCGTTACTCCCAAATGTGATGTTGTAATTTGCGTTCCTTTCACCCACTTGGCTTCTGTAAAGAACGTTATCGACGCTAACCTCGGTCTTGGTGCTGAAAACTGCGCTGATCACAAATCAGGAGCATACACCGGCGAAGTTTCTGCAGCTATGGTTGCATCTACCGGTGCCAACTATGTTATCCTTGGTCACTCCGAACGTCGTCAATACTACGGCGAAACTTCTGAAACTTTGAAAGAAAAAGTAGCTCTCGCATTTGAAAACAATTTGACTCCCATCTTCTGCATCGGTGAAGTTCTCGAAGAACGCGAAAACGGCACTTACTTCGACGTTGTTAAATCTCAAATCGAAGACGCTCTCTTCCACCTTTCTGCTGAAGACTTCGGTAAAATCGTTTTGGCTTACGAACCCGTATGGGCTATTGGTACTGGCAAAACCGCAACCGACGACCAAGCTGAAGAAATGCACGCATTCATCCGCAACACCATCTTGGCTAAATACGGCGAAGAAGTTGCTGAAAACACCTCAATCCTTTACGGTGGAAGCTGCAAGCCCTCTAACGCACAAGCTCTCTTTGCTAAACCCAACGTTGACGGAGGTCTTATCGGTGGTGCTGCTCTTCAGGCAGAATCATTCATGGGCATCGTGACTGCATTTTAATAAAAAGCTATTTTAATAATAAATTAGGCTACAAAGGCGTTTTTTCGTATCTTTGTAGCCTAATTTATATTATATATCTCATGCGATTGCACAAACTTATTATTTCATCCATTCTGTTCGTAAGTTGTATCGGTTCTGCTTCTGCTCAAGAGCCGACCACAATCATAAACCACATCACAGAAGGCTATAATAATACCGTGTCTCAACCTGATTCATTATTGCAACGATTAGTTCCTATCGAAGGGTATTCCGACGACAACGACCGACGACCGACAAGCACAAAGACCGCAGGCTATCGCATCCAGATATTTTCCGACAACAATCCGCGCACAGCGAAAAGCAATGCACGTTCTCGTGCTCGCGATATTGAGTCACAATTCCCCCAATACCGCACCTATGTCACCTACAACTCGCCATTTTGGCGTCTTAGAGTAGGGGACTTTCGGATTCAGCAAGATGCAGTTCACGCTGCCGAAGAAATAAAAAAAGCATTTCCTGCATATAGTCGGGAAATTCGCGTAGTACGCGACCGCATTAACGCATCGCTATAAAAACATCCGCTATAATGACCGCAGAAGAAACGATTGAACAGATAGCTCAACACTACGAAAGCATAATCCGACTTATCGGTGAAGATCCGAAAAGAGAAGGATTGGCAAAGACCCCCATACGAGCAGCCAAAGCCCTATATTATGCAACACAAGGGTATCGTCAGGATGCATCTGAAATCATGAAGCAGGCCATATTTGAATATGCCGGCTCAAAAATGATTATAGTCAAAGACATCGAATTTTATTCATTCTGTGAGCATCATATCCTCCCATTTTTTGGCACCGTGTCCATAGGCTACATCCCCAACGGAAATATGATTGGTCTGAGCAAGTTGGCTCGTGTAGTCAACGTATTTGCTCGTCGTCTTCAAGTACAAGAACGTCTCACAGCGGAAGTCTGCAAAGAAATTTCGCAAACACTGTCGGCAAAAGGAGTCATCGTCACATGCAATGCTCAACATCTGTGTATGAAAATGAGAGGTGTCGAAAAACAGAACTCTTCAACCACCACAATCGACTACATCGGAGAATTTGCAACAAATCCCGACCTGCGCCGAGAATTTCTCGAACTGATTAAATAGGCAGCGTTGATTTGATTTCATCAAGTCTAACCAACTTACTGACTATTGCATATATCGTAAGTCCCGCCGGAGAATGAATCTGCAACTTCGATACGATGTTACGTCGATGAGTCATCACCGTATTTACCGACACATTCATCTCTTGAGCTATCTCCTTATTCGACAATCCCTTTACGATTCCTACCACAACATCCTTCTCTCGTTGACTCAACGCCTTTGAACCATCCTCCTCTTCACGGCTTGAAATAATCCGACTCAACGACTCATTTATCACATCTTCCGTATCATATATTGATATTGTGTCATCATATGCCCTTACCATCGATGAGGGCAACGCTGTATGATACACAGCTACAACTTGCATTCTCGATGATGTTTCCATCCTCAGCGATTCAATATCATTGGGCGACAACGCAATAGGCTCCGTTATCAATATCGACGGATTAATCCTGATAATATCACTCATAGGATTTTCCATCGAAACCGGCTCAATACACACATTCAACGCCAATCGTGATATGTATGTTTCAATTGCCGTTTCAATAATAGGAGAGGGAGTTAATATGGCGACCTTTATATGCTTCATTTTCCGATCCCTCCGTTCCGCTTTTCAATATGCGAGATCATCGGAATCAAAATATGATTCTCAATATTCGTATGAGTTCCTAAATCCTCCTCACAGTTATATATATCGACCAACACATCATACATCTTATTTGGCATCGATGTTGTATAGTATCGTAATATGATATTTTTCAAATCCGACAACTTTTCATCTATATCATCATGATGGTCTTTAAAAACATCAATACTGTATTTCGACACCACGCCATTCAGCAAATCCCTAATATACGGAAACGCCACATTCTCTTCATACTTGAAATGCTCCCGCACCTGCTCAATGTAACTGTCAAAAAAGCTTACGATTGCCGTATTTATATCCGAATGATGCTCATCGAGCGCATTCAGAAGATTTTGGCGAATATGTGGCAACTTATAATCCAAATAATAATCATGCGAATTGTGTAAAAAATTCACCACCTCTATCGGAGAAATTGAGTCTATTTTATCTGCATCTATTTTTCCCGACAATATAAAATTGATGATAAACAAAAACACATCCGTATCAATCTTAGCATCCTTACAGGCATCGACAATTCGCTTGTTTTCAAACCCCAACGGAATCGAAAACCGGCTCAATACCGGCAATATATTGTAATTTTCATTTATAAGATCCACCATATTATCCTTGGCAGAATAGCGTCGTCTGAAATTCATATTTTTAATCAATATAATTTCCTCAAAGATAGTGATATTCGGTCGAATCTCAAAATCTTATTATTAAGATTCATTCTAAATAACCAATTATTCCCGTTCCATAAAAAAGATGACGAACACACCATCGTATTCGCCATCCTATTTTAGTCCTCATCCTCTTCGTCATCAAAATCGAAGTCAAAATCCCATCCGTCGTCATTGTAGCTCTCCTCCCTGAAACGAGACAACTCGCGTCCCTCCCGTTTCGTAGGACGTCCAAGCCCTTTCCGACGATCCACAAATCCTGAGATTTTCACCACTTCAAGAAGATCATATTGCGATTGAGGCGTTACATTTTCCATGTACTCAGGCACGAGTTTTGCGCCAAGACGATTTTCAGTCAAATCTTTCACCCTAAAAGAATACGTAACCGGAGGCTTTCTCACATTAATTATATCGCCCACCTTTACCATCCTCGATGGTTTGGCCACGACATCTCCAATCATTACCCGCCCTTTTTTACACGCTTCCGCTGCAATCGTTCGAGTCTTGAATATGCGCATTGCCCATACCCATTTGTCTATTCTTACTTCCGACTTCGCCATTTGGGTTACTTATTATTATAAGTATTCATCGCTCGCTGCAACCCGGCGAGACACACCTCTTTTACTGCATCGACAGCAACACCGACTCTTACCGGAAGTTTTTGTCTTTCATCGAGAGTGAATTGCCCGAGCACAAAATCCACCTGACATCCGCGCGGAAAATCTCCACCAATACCGAATCTCAAGCGAGGATAAGCCTGTGTTCCGAGCATTTGAGCTATATTTTTAAGCCCGTTATGACCGGCATCGCTCCCATTTGCTTTTATACGAATCGCACCGAAAGGAAGAGCAATATCATCTACCAATACCAATATATGGTCAAGTTCGATATTTTCTTTCTCCTTCCAGTATCTTACAGCATTTCCGCTAAGGTTCATATACGTCGAAGGCTTCAACAGCACCAACTGCTTGTTTTTAAGACGCATACGCCCCACGTCGCCATAACGTTCCGTCGTAAAAGAAATATTGGACGCCTCAGCTAAGGCATCCAATATTCTAAATCCTATGTTGTGGCGGGTTCCTTGATACTCGGCACCAATGTTACCCAACCCGACAATCAGATATTTCATTTTAAGCTGTCAAAGAGTGATTAACCCTTAGCTTGAGCTGCTTGAGCACCGCGAGCTGCGCGAGTGAGCTGAACAGCACATACAACTGCGTTCTTGGCATTCATCAATTCAAGACCTTCGAAGTGAAGCTCACCGATTTGGAGAGTCTTACCAAGACCAAGGTTGTCTACATTGATTACCAAACGTTCGGGAATATCGGTATAGATAGCTTTAACCTTAAGCTTCTTCATAGAGAGAGTAAGCTTACCACCGGCCTTAACACCTTCTGCGTGACCTTCGAGTTGAACAGGAACTTCGATAGTAACAGGCTTTTTGTCATTTACTTCAAGAAGGTCGATGTGGAGAATGGTATCTTTTACAGGGTCAAATTGAAGATCCTTCAATACTGCCATCTTCTTAACGCCATTTACATCAAGTTCGATAGCATAGATATTGGGAGTATAGATAAGCTTACGAACTGCTTCGTTAGTTACAACGAGGTCAGTTGTGATAAGACCTTTTCCATTACCGATTTCCACCAACTTTTCACCGGCTGCGAGAGTGCCTGAATAGGGGAGGGTTACTACTTCACCACCGTTAAGTACTACGGGGATTTTGTTCTCTTCACGGAGAGCTTGAGCTGCTTTCTTACCAAGGTTGGTACGAGGCTCTGCTGACAATTTGTAAACTTGCATTGTTTTTAAATTTTTTTGTGTTACTCAAAATTAAGTTATGCTCCTTAATTTCCCATCACACGGGATGCTAAAAAGCGGTGCAAAGTTACGATTTTTTATTTAATCAAGCAACACCATCCCGCATTTTCGCAGCTTTTTACTCCTCTTTTCTTGCAGATAATCCGATTTTTAGCTATGTTTGAATCCGCAAATGAAATTATACGCAATAAATACGGTCGCTCGACGTGATAATGCTCCGGGGCGCATTATGCTCGACATCATTGATGCCATGACAAGCATCGGTGGCACTTCTCGTTTCTACACCCGCCATGGACTGCACACATACATCCATGGATTTTTAAGCCGTATCACAGATTCCGAAGGGCTACACTCCAAATCAGCGACATATCGTCTCATCGACGATATCACATCATTTGCCCCCGACATAATCCACATCCACAACATTCATGGACACTATATCAACTACGAGATTCTCTTCTCCTTTCTCCGTACAGCGGGCATTCCGATAGTATGGACTCTCCACGATTGTTGGGCATGGACAGGTCACTGCGTACACTACACCTCTGCAAAATGCGACAAATGGCAGTCCGGATGCCATGATTGTCCTATTACCGGCAGCTATCCGAAATCGTGGTTTCGCGACAACAGTCTCATCAATTGGCAACTCAAACACAAATCATTTTCCGATATTCCAAATCTCACAATCGTATGTGTTTCTGAGTGGCAGGCAGCACAAGCACGCCAATCATTTTTGAAAAACTATCCGATAAAAGTAATTCCCAATGGAGTGGACACAACCATCTTCCGCCCGTATTCGATCGCTCCTCATCCCGATTTTCGCATAATAGCAGTCGCATCCAATTGGAATCTGAACAAAGGCCGGGAACACCTCTTTCGATTACAATCGCATCTGAACTCCGACGAAACCCTAAATCTTATCAGCGGAATACACAATCGCGCGGAATTAGCACAAATCTATTCCGATGCCGACCTTTTTCTCAATCCATCCGAAGAAGAAACCTTTGGCATGACTACCATTGAGGCTATGGCATGTGGAACTCCGGCAATTGTCAATTGCCATACGGCACTACCCGAAACCGTTACCTCACCGACGACAGGTCTCGTCGTAGATTTCTCCGACATTAACGCGACCATCGAAGCCATCCGCCGGATTAAAGCCCTCGGCAAAAACAACTTCATCAACCCATGTCGCAACCTCATCATCAACAATTACTCCCTGTCGACAATGACCGACAGCTACCTCCGACTATTCAACGAAATCATCAAATAACAAAGGAGTCGCAACCATTAAGATTGCGACTCCTTCTGTATAGTATCTATATCAATTAATATTGATATTCTGAAACTTGTTCAGGATCAAAGTTATTGATAAATTCAGCATGCTTGGCTACCTCTGCCTGAGCCATCTTCACATACACATTTGCAGAACGTGTAAACGCCTCGTTGCGAGTTGCATCGAAGAGCAACAGATAGCTCATCACAATATTTGCTGCCATTTCCACAAGACGACGAGCCATAAGGTCATTGTAATTACATTCCTTGACAGCCATTACCTTAGCCACTGCTGCTTCATACTTATCGGTCAAACCAACCAACACATTCTTCAATGATTGAAGATTTTCAGCCACAGCTTCCTTCTCATAATCACGAATCAAATTGAGATAAGTTCCGGTTGTCACGTGGCGAATTGCAGCTACGACTTGAAGTTGAGTAGTACCTTCATAGATAGAAGTGATACGAGCATCACGATAGATGCGTTCGCATGCATAATCCTTCATGAAGCCGGAGCCGCCGTGAATTTGAATACAATCGTAAGCATTCTGATTGCAATATTCGCTCGACATACCTTTAACCATCGGAGTGCATGCGTCAGCAAGTTTGCTGTACTTCTTCATCTCAGCACGCTCTTCAGCGGTAAGCGAACGTTCTTTGGCTATATCTTCATAAATCTTATACATATCCACGAAACGTGAAGTTTCGTAAAGAAGCGAACGAGAAGCATCGAGTTTAGCCTTAATCACTGAAAGCATTTCTGCTACAGCTGGGAATTCGATGATTGCCTTTCCAAATTGGCGACGATCCTTAGCATATGCAAGAGCTTCACGATATGTAGCCTCGCTGATACCCACCGACTGAGCGGCAATACCAAGACGAGCGCCATTCATAAGAGCCATCACATACTTGATAAGACCAAGACGACGAGAGCCACACAACACCGCTTTTGCATTCTTGTAAACAAGTTCACAAGTCGGAGAGCCCTTAATACCCATCTTGTTTTCAATACGACGAACAGTCACACCGCCATCGCGCTTGTCATAGATGAACATCGAAAGACCACGACCATCCTTCGTTCCTTCCTCCGAACGAGCCAATACCAAGTGTATATCGCTGTCACCATTTGTGATAAAGCGCTTCACACCATTAAGCAACCATGTTCCATCCTCTTGCGGAGTAGCCTTGAGCATTACCGACTGAAGGTCAGAACCAGCATCCGGTTCGGTAAGGTCCATCGACATAGTTTCGCCGTTACATACGCGAGTGATATATTTTTGCTTTTGTTCTTCATCAGCAAATTCATATATCGTCTCAGCGCAATCTTGAAGACCCCAAAGGTTTTCAAAACCGGCATCTGCACGGCTTACGATATCGGCAGCCATGATATACGGAGTGATAGGGAAGTTCAAACCGCCGTAACGACGAGGCATCGACATCCCCATAAGACCGGCCTTACGGCAAGCCTCAAGATTAGCCTTCGTTCCGTCCGCATAGATTACACGACCATTTTCTACGCGAGGTCCTTGGTGATCCACACCCTCTGCATTTTCAGCGATTGTTCCACCGAGTTCTCCTACGATTTCAAGTACCTTGTCGTAGCTGTCCATGGCATCCTCATAATTGAAAGGAGCATAGTCAAACTTCTCGGCATCAGTATAATTGCGTTCTTTAAGTTCAACAATCTTACGCATCAACGGATGAGAAAGGTGATGCTTAAGATCAGCATTGTCAGTATAAAAGTTTGCCATGATTTACTTAGAATTTTTCTTGTAATACTTAATAAGTTTGGGCACTACATCTTCGATGTCGCCATTGATTACATAATCAGCGATTGTATTGATCGGAGCATTCGGATCGTTGTTGATTGAAATCACAATCGAGCTTTCCTGCATACCGGCGATGTGCTGAATCTGACCGGAAATACCGCAAGCGATATACAATTTCGGGCGAACAGTCACACCGGTCTGACCGATTTGACGATCATGTTCGGTAAATCCGGCATCCACTGCTGCACGTGATGCACCAACTTCGCCACCGAGAGTATCAGCCAATTGGTGAAGCAATTCAAAATTCTCCTTACTTCCCACACCGTAACCACCGGCTACGATGATTGACGAGTTCTTAATATTAATCTTCGATTTTTCAATATGACGGTCGATGATTTCTACTACGAAATCTTCATCGCTTACATATTTCGATGCATCGAGATTGATTACCTCTCCCTTATGGTTTGCATCATATACCTCTTTCTTCATCACACCCTCACGCACGGTTGCCATTTGGGGACGGCATTCGGGGTTAACAATTGTTGCAACAATGTTTCCGCCAAAAGCCGGACGAATTTGAAGCAACAAGTTTTGATATTCTTTTTTAGTCTTCGGATCAACATGATCACCGATTTCAAGCGAAGTACAATCCGCTGTCAATCCACTGTGCAAGCATGATGATACACGAGGACCGAGGTCACGACCGATACAAGTTGCACCCATCAAGCAAATTTGAGGTTTGATTTCTTTAAAAAGATTGATCAACACCGCTGCATGAGGATTGGAAGTATAAGGATACAAACGCTTGTCCGACACCTTATATACTACATCCGCTCCATACGGGAACAATTGATTTTCAATACCCTCAAGATTGTCGCCAATCACAAGAGCTTCAAGCTTAACCCCAAGTTGGGTGGCAAGCTGACGACCTTTAGTCATAAGCTCAAGGCTCACGTCGGCTACTTTGCCATCGTCAAACTCGCAATATACTATTAAATTGTTGTTATCTGACATGATAATTTTAAGATTATTAAACGTTAGCCAATAGTGTGATTAGCAATAAGGTCCTTAACAAGATTTTCAATCTGTTCGTCATTGTTTTCAAGCACAAGGTTTTCCTTTGCCGTAAACACAACATTTTCGATTGCTTTCACCTTTGTAGGAGAACCCGCCATACCGATTTGTTCGGGATCTGCTTCAACATAAGCGGCGCTCCATTCATTGATATTAAGATACGGACGAGACTCCACGATAGCCTTCAACTCATCAGTCAACGCTGCCTTTTCGCTTGTCGAAACTGCATATTTGTAGCGTTGGATGCGTTGTGCATTACGCGGACGGCAATCTGCTGCCGAACCGTTTACAGTCACCACCAAGGGGAGGGGAGCCTTCACTGTCTCTACACCGTTTTCAAGACGACGCTTAACGATAGCATAGCCATCTTTCACTTCAATAATCTCTTCTGCATAGGTCACCTGAGGAAGACCGAGTTTTTCTGCAACTTGAGGTCCTACCTGAGCGGTATCGCCGTCGATTGCCTGACGTCCGCACACAATCAAGTCATAATTTCCAAACTTACGGATTGCTGCCGACAACGAATACGATGTTGCCAATGTATCGGCACCACCGAGAGCACGGTCAGTCAACACAATTCCGCCGTCTGCTCCGCGATACATTCCTTCACGAACGACTTCTGCCGAGCGGGGGAGACCCATTGTTAATAACGTTACAGTCGACCCCGGATTCGCATCCTTGATTCTAAGGGCTTGTTCAAGCGCATTGAGGTCTTCAGGATTGAAGATGGCAGGCAATGCCGCACGATTAATCGTTCCATCTTCCTTCATTGCATCTTTGCCTACATTACGAGTGTCGGGCACTTGTTTTGCGAGCACGATGATGTTCAAACTCATAATTAATAAGGATATTAGATAGTTATATTTATTCTTACTGATAAATTATCTCACAAAGATAACGCAAATCGTCTATTTACACAACTAAAAAATTGTGAAACAAGCTACTACTCATAGCTCGACCCATCAAAACAATGGGTACACAACTTGCATTTTGGCAATCCGATTGCCTCTACCACATTTTCTATCGAACTAAACTTCAACGACGTGATATTCAACTGTTCACGTATCCGCTCAACCATTGTTTCATACTCCGGTGAACCGGTTGTTGCATACGCCTCTAAGTTTTTATTCATATCACCCTCCAATTCCTGTATCACACGTCGCGTGATAAGGTCAAGATCACTTTTCGACGACGTGAAATTCAAAAACTTACACGGATATATCAATGGAGGACAACTGATTCTCATATGCACCTCTTCAACTCCGGCATCATACATATCCTTCACATTATCGCGAAGCTGAGTACCGCGAACAATCGAATCGTCGCAAAAAGCCACCTTTTTGTTCTTCAAAACCGAGTTATTTGAAATCAACTTCATTTTAGCCACAAGTTCGCGACGCTCTTGTGTACTCGGAGTAAAACTGCGAGGCCATGTCGGAGTATATTTTACAATACCACGTTGATAGGGCACTTTCTTTCCTTGAGCATATCCCAAAGCCATTCCGATACCCGAATCAGGTATAGCACTTACTATATCTATATTGGTATCATCCTCCTTGCCCATCGCCAATCCGGAATCATAACGCATGCATTCCACATTGCGACCTTCATATTCACAAGCCGGATAGCCATAATATGTCCACAAGAAAGCACATATCTGCATTTTTTCTCCCGGTTCCTTCAATTGCTTGATTCCGTCAGCCGTAATTTCCACAATCTCGCCGGGACCCATGGTATATTCTATTGAATAGCCTAAATTAGGAAACGCACAAGATTCCGATGTAACAGCATGTGCACCCTCTTTTTGCCCGATGATAATCGGAGTTCTGCCATACTTGTCGCGTGCTGCTATAATTCCGTTTTCGGTCAATAACAACATTGAGCAAGAGCCCTTAATCCGATTATACACATTTTCAATACCGGAAACATAGTCTGAGCCTTCACTGATCAACGCAGCAATCATTTCCGTCGGGTTAATGATGTCATAGCTGTGTTCGCAGAAATGATGACCTTTAGCGAGCAACTCTTTTTCCAGTTCTACAATATTATTTATTCGAGCTACCGTTACTATCGCAAACTTCCCCAAATGGCAATTTACGATAATAGGTTGAGCGTCCGTATCACTGATTACACCAATGCCGACACTTCCATGGAAATCCGCCAAGTCACGTTCAAATTTAGAACGGAAATACGAATTTTCTATATTATGAATCGAGCGGGTAAATATACCCTCATAGCAAGTAGCAATACCGGCTCTCTTCGTTCCCATGTGAGAATTGTAGTCTGTGCCGTAAAACAGCTCATTGATACACTCCTCATGTTTTTGTTTGGCTACGCCAAAAAAACCACCCATAACAAATCTTTTTATTTTGTACGTATATCTTAACGACAAAGTGGGAACCAAGCATCATGCCTGATCTCCACTTCGTTACTATTTTTATGCTTTAGTTTTTTCTTCTATCCAACGGCGTGCATTGATAAACGCATCAATCCACGGCGTCACCTCATCGGCTCTATGCGAATCAGGATAGAATCCGCATTGCCACGGGAATATCGCACGTTCGGGGTGGGGCATCATTGCAAGATGACGACCGTCTGCCGATGCAATACCTGCCACCGAAGCCTTCGACCCGTTGGGGTTGCCGGGATAAGACGAATAATTGTACTTAGCCACTACATTATATTTGTCGAGCGACTCCGGCAACATGAATCGACCCTCTCCGTGAGCGACCCATACACCCGTCTTCATTCCGGCCATTGAGCCGAGCATGACTGAATTATTTTGAGGAATAGTCACTCCGAGGAATTGAGATTCAAACTTATGAGAGATATTATGCTCCATTACAGTTTTCTTCTCGTGTTCCGGATTGATTAATCCCAATTCAATCATCAACTGGCAACCGTTACATATACCGAGACTCAACGTATCTTCGCGTTTATAGAAGTTTTCAAGAGCACGCTTGGCATTCTCATTCCACAAGAAACCTCCGGCCCAACCTTTGGCAGAGCCAAGCACATCCGAATTTGAGAAGCCGCCGCAGAACACAATCATATTTACATCCTCAAGTGTTTCTCGTCCCGACATCAAGTCTGTCATATGCACATCCTTCACATCGAATCCGGCAAGATAAAGAGTATAAGCCATTTCGCGGTCTCCGTTTACGCCCTTTTCACGGATAATTGCAGCTCTGACACCGCTTTTTCCATCACGACGCAATGAAATACCCCTTGAAGCCAACTTGCCTTTGAATCCTGTCGGGAATTTATATCGGATAGGTTGTTTCTTATAGTTTTCAAAACGAGCCTTTGCACATTTTTCACCACTCTGTACCGAATCCAAGAGATACGATGATTCAAACCACACATCTCGAAGATAATCGATAAACAGCATATGCTCCGTGCCATTGTGAGCCACCATTATCGTACGTTCGTCCGACGGGCTACCGATTTCGCAGAACTTAACACCGGCATCATTCAATGCAGCCTCCACCTTTTCTGTTTTAGCATCAGCAACTTGAATTACCAAAGCCGGATTCTCTGCAAATAGTATCTTGATTAAATCCGTTTCATTCCATGCAGCAAAACCTTCAGTTGAAAGATTTATACCTCCGTTCACATTTCCGAACGTCATTTCCAACAACGTTGTGATAAGTCCGCCGGCAGAAACATCGTGAGCGGCAAGAATTGCTTTATTTGCTACAAGTTTCTGGATTGCATTAAACGTTTTCACAAACTGCTCCGGATTATTTACGGTAGGAGCATCGGCGCCGAGACGATTCAATGTCTGTGCAAAAGCCGAACCTCCGAGTTTCATTGCATCCGAAGAGAAATCTATATAATATAATGTTGATTTCTTAGCCTTAAGTACAGGCGACACCGTTTTACGAACATCCGTAACCGGACCGGCTGCCGAAATAATCACAGTACCGGGAGCAAACACTTTGTCCTCTCCATATTTCTGAGTCATCGACAAGCTATCCTTACCGGTAGGAATATTAACACCGAGTGCACAAGCAAAGTCACTGCAAGCCTCTACAGCTTTATACAATGCTGCATCCTCGCCCGGATTCTTACACGGCCACATCCAGTTTGCACTAAGCGAGATACCCTTAATGCCATCGGCAATCGGAGTCATTGATATATTTGTCAACGCCTCTGCAATAGCCATCACAGAACCTTTTGCTGAATCTACAAGCGCAACTTGAGGAGCATGACCGATTGAAGTGGCGATACCGGCTTTTCCCTTATAGTCCAAAGCCACTACACCACAGTCGCTCAACGGCAATTGGATTTCTCCCTGACATTGTTGACGGGCAATTTTTCCTGTCACCGAACGGTCAACCTTATTAGTCAACCAATCTTTACATGCTACAGCCTCAATGCTGAGCACATCGCGAAGATATTGGTCAAGGTTTGCTTCGTCATATTCTACATCCGAATACGATACCTTTATGGTATTGTCAGTCATCACCGTCTTCGGTGAATTTCCGAACATATCAGCCATAGCAAGGTCGATAGGTTTGACACCATCTTTTTGCTCAAAGACAAATCGATCATCACCGGTCGTTTCTCCAACCACATATAGCGGAGCGCGTTCACGTTCGGCAATACGCGACACATATTCTATATCATCGGATTTAAGAATCATACCCATACGTTCCTGACTCTCGTTTCCTACGATTTCTTTCGATGAAAGAGTCTTATCTCCGATAGGGAGTGAATCGATATCGATATGACCACCGGTTGCTTCCACCAATTCCGACAACGCATTCAAGTGTCCGCCTGCGCCATGGTCATGAATAGACACAATAGGATTATTGTCGCTTTCAGCCAATGCACGAATCACATTCGACACACGTTTCTGCATTTCGGGATTTGCACGCTGAACTGCATTCAACTCGATGGAATTGTCATACTGTCCGGTTTCTACCGACGAGACCGCTCCACCGCCCATTCCGATACGGTAGTTGTCGCCACCCATTACCACTACTTTTTCTCCGGCAATAGGTTCTCCCTTTATCGCATCTTTCTTTCCGGCAAAACCTACACCTCCGGCAAGCATTATCACCTTATCATAGGCATACTTCTTGTCGTTCTCCTCATGTTCAAACGTCAACAGCGAACCACAGATAAGCGGTTGTCCGAACTTGTTACCGAAGTCCGATGCTCCATTGGATGCCTTAATAAGAATATCGCACGGAGTCTGATAAAGCCATGCACGAGGATTCATCATCTGCTCCCATTTATGCTCTGCCGACATTCGAGGATACGAAGTCATATACACAGCCGTTCCTGCAATAGGCAAGCTGGCTTTTCCGCCACCCAAACGGTCACGGATTTCTCCGCCCGTACCGGTTGCAGCACCGTTAAACGGCTCAACCGTTGTCGGGAAGTTATGAGTTTCCGCTTTAAGAGAAATCACCGTATCAAGATCCTTTACCTCAAAATAATCAGGTCGGTCAGGATTGATAGGGTAGAACTGATCTACTTTCGGGCCTTTCACAAAAGCCACATTATCTTTATATGCAGAAACAAGTTTATTCGGATTTTCTTGCGAAGTCTTCTTAATCAACTTAAAAAGCGACATCGGCTTTTCTTCGCCATCGATTACAAACGTTCCGTTAAAAATTTTATGGCGACAATGTTCAGAGTTCACCTGTGAGAACCCAAACACCTCACTATCAGTCAACGGTCGTCCGAGCTTCTGACTCAAATCACGCAGATATTGCTCCTCTTCGGGACTTAATGCCAAGCCCTCCGATTTGTTATATTCCGAGATGTCATCGATATACACGATTGCATCCGGAGTCTTATCTACCGTAAACGTCTTACTGTTGAGTCCATCATAAACTCGTTCCAACATCTTGTCAAACCGAGGATTTTCCTCCTTACTCAAATGAAACTGTTCGATGCGGGAAATTCCCTCCAAACCCATGTTTTGAGTGATTTCCACCGCATTTGTGCTCCACGGAGTTATCATCTCTTTACGAGGGCCTACAAATCGGCCTTTAACAGAGGTACTTACCAAAGGAACTGCACCACCGAAAAGCCACGACAGCTTCTCTTTTTCTACATCAGAAAACTTATGAGTAGTTTCTACGGCATAAACCAGAGTTGCGCCTTTTTTGAAAAATACGACCATGCTCTATTGTTATTGATAGTTGATATTTCTGAAATTTAGGTCACAAAATTACTATTTTTTCAGCAAATTACGACGTTTTTCTCTAATTATATTACATTAATATTTTCCTATTTTCTCTTTTTTCGACATCGCATTTTCTTATTTTTGGCTCGATTTTTGCATTTTAAGTCTCGAAAACGTAAAAATAACGTTGTGAAATTGGTTAATAAAATTTTTAGACTTAATTTTGCACCTCGAAATTAATCACGCATATTAAATTGATAAATAGAGTTATATGAACGTAACATTGGACAAGACCGGTAATGTGAGCGGAATCCTCACCGTTTCGGTTGAAGAAAAGGACTACCAAGACAAAGTAAAAAATGACCTCAAAGAAATCGGCAAGCGTCACTCAATCCCCGGCTTCCGTCAAGGTCACGTTCCTTTTGGCGAATTGAATCGCCGTTTTGGCAAGCAAGTTACAAGCGACGTTATCAATCGTGAAGTATACGACGCTGTCACCGGTTATATCCGCGACAATAAACTCGCCATTCTCGGTGAGCCACTCCCCATCGAAGTTAAAGAGCTCGACCTTAAGAATCAAAAAGACTTTACTTTCCAATACGAAATCGGTCTCTCTCCCGAAATCAACGTTTCTGTAGACAAAGATCTCCAACTTCCTTACAACGAAATCGAAGTCTCTCAAGAAATGATTGACCAACAGAGCCAAAGCCTCCGCGAACGCTTCGGCGCTCAAGTTCCCGGCGAAGAATTCGAACCCAAAGCACTCGTAAAAGGTTCCCTCATGGAACTCAATGAAGATGGTTCGATTAAAGAAGGTGAAGATGCCATCCAAGTTGTAAGCGGCATTCTCGCTCCCATGTACTTCAAAAATGCCGAAGAAGCAGAAAAATTCAACGGCAAAAAAGTAGGAGACAAAGTTGTTTTCAACCCCGCTAACGCTTGGAATGGAAACGCTGCTGAATTGGCATCGCTCCTCAACATCGACAAAGAAAAAGCAGCCAATGTCAAAGCCGATTTCGAACTTTCAATTGCCGAAATCATCGTTGTTAAACTCGCCGACCTCAACGAAGAATTCTTCAAAAACGTATTCGGTGACGACAAAGTAAAGACCGAAGAAGAATACTACGCAGCCATCAAAGACATGATTGCACGTCAATTGTCTGGAAACAGCGAATTTTTGTTCCGTAAAGATGCCGAAAAGATTCTCCTTGAAAAATACGGAGATGTCGAACTTCCCCAAGAATTCCTCAAAAAATGGCTTGTAGCTCGCAACGAAGGTCTTAATGCTGAAAACATCGACAGCGAATTTGAAAAGATGCTTCCCTCCCTCAAATGGCAACTCATCAAAGAACGCATTGCCGCTCTCGCCGAGGTGAAAATCGAAGAAGCCGATGTTCTTGCTCACGCCAAAGCTATTGCAGCAAATCAATTTGCTCAATACGGCATGACCGGTATGGACGACGAAACCCTCACCACTTATGCAAAACGCATCCTCGAAGACAAAAACTATCGTCCCCATATCATCGAAGAAGTAGGCGACATCAAATTGTTCGATGCCATCAAGGCAAAAGCAACAATCAACACCACCACCGTTTCTCTCGACCAATTCAAAGAAATGGCCAATAACGCATAATCCAAGCACCGATATATACACAAAAGGGCGTTGACAAAATCAACGCCCTTTTATTTTGTCAAGAAAGTATTTATTCCACTTTTTTTGTGATATATGATTTTATTTGTATCTTTGACTAAGTAAAACAAAAGGCATTACATATTTATGAATAACGAATTCAGAAATTACGCAGTAAAGCATCTTGGGATGAATGGTCTCGCATTAGACCAATACACATCATCCATCAACGCAAGTTACATTTCTCCCACCATCATCGAAGAGCGCCAACTCAACGTCGCACAAATGGACGTATTCTCTCGCCTCATGATGGACCGCATCATATTCCTTGGGACAGATGTCAACGATTACTCAGCTAATGTAATACAAGCACAGCTCCTTTTCCTCGATCAGGCTGATCCCGGTAAAGACGTGTCCATCTATATCAATTCACCCGGCGGATCGGTTTACGCAGGTTTAGGCATCTACGACACCATGCAATATATCTCCAGCGACGTAGCCACTATTTGCACAGGCATCGCAGCATCTATGGCCGCCGTACTTTTGGTTGCCGGCGAAAAGGGCAAACGTTTCGCGTTAAAGCACTCTCGTGTCATGATTCATCAGCCCATGGGTGGAGCACAAGGACAAGCATCCGACATCGAAATTACCGCTCGTGAAATCCAAAAACTCAAAAAAGAATTATACACAATCATTTCCGACCACTCCGGAGTTCCATTTGAAAAAGTCGAACGTGATTCCGACCGCGACTATTGGATGACAGCCGCCGAAGCAAAAGAATACGGAATGATTGACGACGTACTCATCAAGTCCAACCACTAATCACCCGATATGGCAAAAAAAGAACAGCCTAAATGCGCATTTTGTGGTTGTCCGGCATCTGAAGTCGAAGTCATCATACCCGCACCCGACCAACATGCCTATATATGTTCCAACTGCGTTGAGAACATACATACCGCATTGAAGGATTTCCTCTCCGATACAAAACCCTCGTCAAAAAGCAACGAGAAAGACGATATTGACATCAACAATATCCCCAAACCCAAAGAAATCAACGAATTTCTTGACCGCTACGTTATCGGACAAGACAGTGCCAAGAAATATCTCTCCGTATCTGTCTACAACCACTATAAACGCATCGCACAACACGACGACAACGATGATGTTGATATCGAAAAAAGCAACATCATTCTCGTCGGACCTACCGGAACAGGCAAAACCCTCTTGGCAAAAACAATCGCCAAATTGCTCAACGTCCCGTTCACAATAGTCGATGCCACAGTACTCACCGAAGCCGGATATGTAGGCGAAGACATCGAAAGCCTGTTGACTCGACTTCTCCAAGCATCCGATTACAACGTAGAGCAAGCCGAGCGAGGCATCGTATTCATCGATGAAATCGATAAAATCGCCCGAAAAGGCGACAACCCGTCGATTACTCGCGATGTAAGTGGCGAAGGTGTTCAACAAGGGCTCTTGAAGCTCCTTGAAGGCTCCATCGTAAACGTACCGCCACAAGGCGGCCGCAAACATCCGGAGCAAAAGATGATACCCGTCAACACCAAAAACATTCTCTTCATCTGCGGAGGAGCGTTCGATGGCATAGAACGGAAAATCGCCCAGCGACTTAACACCCACGTGGTCGGCTATAACACCGACACCGCAAAGCAAAGCATCAAGCGCGACAACTATCTCCAATATGTAGCACCGCAAGACCTCAAATCATTTGGTCTCATCCCCGAGATTATCGGACGCTTGCCCATATTGACCCACCTCGACCCATTGGATCGAAGTGCATTGCGCCGTGTTTTGACCGAGCCGAAGAACGCAATCGTTCGACAATACGAAAAACTTTTCGCTATCGACGGCGTGAAATTGACATTCACCGACGAAGCTCTCGACCTCATTGTCGACAAAGCCATCGAATACAAATTAGGTGCTCGCGGTCTTCGTTCCATTGTAGAGTCAATTATGGTAGATGCAATGTACGACGTTCCGTCTACCGACATCAAAGAGTTCGAGGTGACAAAAGATTATGCCCTCGAAAAGTTGCGCAAAGCCAATTTTGAACTCAATTCATAGACAATTCTCTAAATTTGATTGATACCAACATAAAATTCTAAAGCCATGGTAACCAGGACAGAACTAACCGAAGAGCTAAAAAAGCACTTTGGATTCGACACTTTCAAAGGCAATCAGGAAGCCATCATTACCAATCTGCTCAATGGTAATGACTCTTTCGTATTGATGCCTACCGGAGGAGGAAAATCGCTCTGCTACCAGTTGCCGTCGCTACTGATGGAAGGGACTGCCATTGTCATATCTCCGCTCATCGCTTTGATGAAAAATCAAGTCGATGCAATGAGAAATTTCAGTGAAGACGACAATGTTGCCCACTTCCTCAATTCATCACTCAACAAAGCGGCTATCGATCAAGTGAAAAGTGATATTGTCGCCGGTAAGACAAAACTGCTTTACGTAGCACCTGAATCACTTACAAAAGAAGAAAATATTGAATTTTTAAAAACAGTTTCTATATCATTCTACGCCGTTGATGAAGCACATTGCATCTCGGAATGGGGACACGACTTCCGTCCGGAATACCGTCGCATCCGCCCCATTATCAACGAAATCGGCAAACGTCCCGTTATTGCGTTGACAGCCACCGCCACTCCTAAGGTCCAACACGATATACAAAAAAACTTAGGAATGACCGACGCTGCCGTGTTCAAGTCTTCATTCAACCGAGCCAACCTGTATTACGAAGTACGTCCGAAAACTCAAAATATCGATCGCGACATCATCAAATATATTAAAAATCAAGAAGGAAAATCAGGCATCATATATTGTCTCAGCAGGAAAAAAGTTGAAGAACTTGCCGAACTGTTGCAAGTCAACAACATAAAAGCCTTGCCATATCATGCCGGCATGGACGGAGTCACTCGCTCCGAAAATCAAGATGCCTTCCTCCTTGAAAAAGTCGATGTAATTGTTGCCACCATTGCATTCGGAATGGGTATCGACAAGCCCGATGTCAGATTTGTAATTCACTACGATATCCCCAAATCACTCGAAGGCTACTATCAAGAGACCGGTAGAGCCGGACGTGATGGGGGAGAAGGTCAATGCATCACATTCTATTCAAACAAAGACCTGCAAAAAATGGAAAAATTCATGCAAGGCAAGCCTATTGCCGAGCAAGAAATCGGTAAGCAACTTCTTATCGAAACCGCCTCCTATGCAGAGTCGTCCGTTTGCCGACGCAAGACCCTCTTGCACTATTTTGGTGAAGAGTTCCATTCGGACAATTGCGGAAACTGTGACAATTGTTTAAACCCCAAGAAACAAGTGGAAGCAAAAGACGAATTATGCGCCGTGATTGAAACCGTCACCGCACTGAAAGAAAAATTCAAAGCCGACTACATTATCGACATCATGATGGGTAAAGCCACCAACGATGTCAAATCCTACCGTCACGATGAATTAGACGTATTCGGTTGCACCGAAAGTAGCGACCGACGTCTCCTCAATGCAGTTATCCGACAAGCCATTATTGCCGGATATATTGACCGTGACATCGAAAATTACGGAACAATTAAAGTTACCGATAAAGGCAAGAATTATCTCAAAAAACCTATTTCATTTAAAATTGTTGAGGACAACGACTTCAACGAAGACGAAGAGGAAATCGTTGTCAAGAGCGGAGCCTCTTGCGCTGTCGACCCCGAACTCTATTCAATACTCAAAGACCTGCGCAAAAAGTTGGCTAAAAAATTGGAATTACCACCATACGTAATATTCCAAGACCCGTCTCTCGAAGCAATGGCAACCACCTATCCGATAAATATCGAAGAATTGCAGAACATTCCGGGTGTGGGAGCCGGCAAAGCAAAACGATACGGTGAAGAATTTGTCAAAGTCATCAAGACTCACGTCGATGAAAACGAAATCGAACGTCCCGAAGACCTCCGAGTTCGCAGCGTTGCAAACAAAAGCAAGCTTAAAATTTCAATAATCCAAGGCATCGACCGAAAGATTGCACTCGACGAACTCGCCGAATCAAAAGGCCTTGATTTTGCCGAACTGCTCGATGAAATAGAAGCCATTGTATATTCCGGCACAAAAATCAACATCGACTACTTCCTCGATGAAATAATGGACGAAGACCACCAAGAAGATATTTTCGACTACTTCAAAGAAAGCGAAAGCGACGACCTCGAAGCCGCAATTTCTGAATTGGGAAGAGAGTGTAGCGAAGAAGAAATCCGACTCGTCCGCATTAAATTCCTATCCGAAATGGGCAACTAAAAAAACAATCCACCATTTCCATACTTGGAGCGACAGCATATTACAATTCTGTCGCTCCTTTTCATTTCATACTTATAATTTGCGCATAATTTTTCGCCATTCATAACAAAAAGCCAATAAAAACCGCAATTTACATACATTTTTGTTGCTCCTTTAATCGTTTATTCCTATCTTTGCATTTCAAAATACAATTTTAAGGTGGAAAAGAATAATAAAAATACAGCAGTGTTATGTATGCACTGCCCCGACCAACCAGGTATTATCGCTGTAATTACCGAATTTATTACGACCAATCAAGGTAACATCGAATACCTCGACCAATATGTCGATAAAGTAAACGGCATATTCTATATGAGAGTGGAGTGGGATCTCGACAACTTCATCATTCCCGCAGAGAAAATCAGCGACTATTTCCAGACCCTTTACGGTCAACGCTACCAACTGACCTATAAACTCAGCTTCACTAGCCACCGTCAGCGCATGGCCATATTCGTATCAAAGATGTCCCACTGTCTTTACGACATCCTTGCACGATACACCGCCGGAGAGTGGGACGTCGAAATCCCCGTCATCATAAGCAATCATCCCGACTTGGCTTTTGTCGCCGAGCAATTCAATATCCCATATGAAATTATTCCGGTCAATCGCGACAACAAAGCCGAAATGGAGCAACGCGAGTTTGAGATACTCGATCGCTACAACATCGACTTTATAGTCCTTGCGCGATACATGCAAGTCCTTTCCGAAGACTTCATCAATCGATATCCCAACCGCATCATCAACATCCACCACTCATTCCTCCCCGCATTCGTCGGAGCCAAACCTTATCACAAAGCCTACGAACGCGGTGTGAAGCTCATTGGTGCCACAAGTCACTACGTGACCACCGAACTCGATGCCGGTCCCATCATCGAGCAAGACATCGTGCGTATCACCCATAAAGATACCATCGACGACCTTGTAAAAAAAGGACGCGACCTCGAAAAGATTGTCCTCTCTCGCGCCGTTGAAAAGCATATTCAACGCAAAATTCTCACTTATAAAAACAAAACCGTAGTATTCAGCTAATTAAGCTATGAAAATAGCTATTATCAAATATAACGCAGGAAATATCTTTTCCGTTGAGTGCGCGCTGAAACGCCTCGGATTGCAGGCCGAAATCACCGACAATCCCGACATTATCCGTGCCGCCGATCGTGTGATATTTCCCGGAGTAGGGGAGGCCGGTTCAGCCATGACCTACTTGCGCAGTCACCGCCTTGATTCACTCATAAAAAGTCTCACACAGCCCGTTCTCGGTATCTGTATCGGACAACAGTTGCTTTGCGCCCATTCAGAAGAAGGAGACACCGATTGTCTTGGCATATTCGATACCGACGTTCGCCGATTCAACGCCCCCTCACCTGAGTTTAAAATACCTCACATGGGGTGGGACACATTGGTCGACATCAAAGACGACTTCATACCGCGTGAATTAGACGGAAAATACGTTTATTATGTCCACAGCTACTACGTACCGGTCAATCCGGCCACCGTGGCTACAACCGATTATATCGTACCATTTAGTGCAGCTCTCCACAAAGACAACTTTTACGCCACCCAATTTCACCCCGAAAAGAGTGGAGATATTGGAGAACTGATTCTCAAACGATTCATACAACTATGATAGATATAATTCCAGCCATCGACATCATCGACGGCAAATGTGTCCGTCTCACACGTGGCGACTACGATTGCAAGACCGTCTATGGCGAAAATCCGCTTGAAATAGCACGACGTTTTGAAGACGTAGGGTGCCGCCGACTCCATCTCGTTGACCTCGACGGAGCCAAATCGCATCATATCGTCAATTACAAAGTACTCGAACAGATTGCCGGTTCCACCCAACTCATTATCGACTTCGGAGGTGGGCTCAAAAGCGACGAAGATTTGCACATCGCCTTTGAAAGCGGAGCTGCAATGATTACCGGAGGTAGCATTGCCGTAAAAGACCCCGACACCATGCTCCATTGGATTTCAACCTACGGAGCCGACCGAATCATCCTCGGGGCCGACACTCGCAACGGCAAAATATCCACTTCAGGGTGGACTGCCGACAGCGATCTCGACATAATTCCGTTCATCGAATCCTATGTCTCCAAAGGAATCCGACAAGTCATATCGACCGACATCAACGTCGACGGCACACTGTCAGGACCATCGATCGACCTCTACACCCGCATTGCCGATGCCATTCCCGATGTTCACATCATAGCAAGTGGAGGAGTAAGCTCCATCGCCGACATCGAGCATCTCGACCAAGCGTCAATCCCCGCAGTGATTGTCGGAAAAGCCATCTACGAAGGTCGCATTTCCCTCAACGACATTTCCCGAATCAACCTCAACCGATAACTGCCTATGCTTGCCAAACGTATCATACCGTGTCTCGACGTAAAAGATGGCACCACTGTAAAAGGTGTCAACTTTGTCAACTTCCGCGATGCCGGCGACCCCGTTGCCCTCGGCAAGAAATATAGCGAAGATGGAGCCGACGAACTCGTCTACCTCGACATCACCGCATCCCACGAAGGCCGAAAAACATTCATCGACCTCGTTCGCCGCGTTGCCGAAAACGTAAGCATCCCATTCACAGTCGGTGGAGGCATAAACCAAGTCGAAGACGTCGAGAAACTCCTCAACGCCGGAGCCGACAAAATATCCATCAACTCGTCAGCCCTCCGAAATCCCGACTTAATCGACGGTATAGCCCGACGATTCGGCAATCAAGTATGCGTCACCGCTATCGACGCACGCTTCGACAACGGAGAATGGATTTGTTACGTAAACGGAGGTCGCATCCCCACCGAGCGCCGTCTTTTCGACTGGGCACACGAAGCCCAGGAACGCGGAGCGGGTGAAATCCTCTTCACCAGCATGAACCACGACGGCGTAAAGCAAGGCTTCGCTTGCGAAGCCCTTGCCCGGCTTCACGACATCCTTAGCATCCCCGTCATCGCATCCGGTGGAGCAGGGGACTACTCTCATTTCCACGACGTATTCACACAAGGAAAAGCCGATGCCGCATTAGCCGCAAGCATATTCCACTTCAACGAAATTCCAATCAGCGACCTAAAACAATATCTCCACAGTCGCAATATCGATATACGCTTATAAAAACCATCTCAATATGAATATAGATTTCAACAAAATGGACGGATTGGTTCCCGCCATTATTCAAGATGCACGCACCAAAAACGTGCTCATGCTCGGTTTCATGAACGAAGAAGCCTACAACAAGACTCTCGAACTTGGGAAAGTGACATTCTTCAGCCGCACCAAAAATCGTCTTTGGACCAAAGGCGAAGAAAGCGGAAACTTCCTCAACGTCGTTTCCATCGCTGAAGATTGCGACCACGATACACTCCTCATCAAAGTAAACCCCGTTGGTCCCGTTTGCCACACCGGCACCGACACCTGCTGGGGCGAATCAAACAACTGGGGCGTTGAATTCTTCCGTTACCTGCAAGACTTCATCCAACGCCGCCACGACGAAATGCCCGAAGGATCCTACACCACATCTCTCTTCCAAAAAGGCATCAACCGCATGGCGCAGAAAGTAGGAGAAGAAGCCGTAGAGACAGTCATCGAAGCCACCAACGGCACCGACGACCGACTCATCTACGAAGCATCCGACCTCATCTATCACCTCATCGTGCTCCTCACATCCAAAGGTCACCGCATCGAAGAGCTCGCCGAAGAACTCGTAAAGCGTCACAAAGAATAATACCCATCCACCATCGAAATACCTGAAATCATGAGCATCGTTAGATACACCGACGTCGAAATTCTGCGTAAAGAGCACGTAGTGCTCAAGCATGTCAACTTCGAACTGCAAGCAGGCGAATTTGCCTACCTCATCGGAAAAGTCGGAAGCGGCAAAAGCAGCCTCCTCAAATCCATGTACGCCGAAGTTCCCATATCGCAAGGTCACGCTCAAGTCCTCGACTTCGACATCGAGACCATTCGACGCAAAGACATCCCGATGCTCCGACGCTCCATCGGCATCGTATTTCAGGACTTCCAACTGCTCACCGACAGAAACGTCTACGACAACCTTCGTTTCGTGCTCGAAGCCACCGGATGGAAAGACAACAACGAGATTGACGAACGCATCGAAAGCGTATTGAAAGAAGTTGGCATGTTCAATAAAAGCTACAAAATGCCTCACGAACTTTCAGGGGGCGAACAGCAACGCATCGTAATCGCACGCGCTTTGCTCAATCGGCCCGCTTTGATTCTTGCCGATGAACCCACCGGCAATCTCGACCCCGCAACAGGCGAACAAATCGTCCGCCACCTCCATCGTATCGCTCAAGACGGCACCGCTGTCATCATGGCTACCCACAACCACGCCCTCGTTGACCAGTTCCCGGCAAGAGTCATCCGATGCGACAACAAGCAGATTATCGAAGGAGCCTTTCAATCCTCATCCGAGTCCGATGAAAATTGACTCGCTATCAGTCAAATCTTCCATATTTTTGACCGAAACAGCGGTAAATTGATGGCAAATTCGTATTTTTGCAAAAATTTTTCGACAGATATTAATAACTATCACAAATTATAATTTCTAAAGAATGAAAGTCCTCAAATTTGGCGGCACCTCAGTAGGGTCGGCACAGCGAATGAAAGAAGTAGCTAAGCTCGTCACCGAGCGCGGGAAAAACATCATCGTACTTTCCGCCATGTCCGGTACAACCAACTCTCTTGTTGAAATTTCCGACTATCTTTACAAAAAGAACATCGACGGAGCCAAAGAGACTATCAACGCTTTAGAGCGTAAATACGCCAAAACCATCGATGAGCTTTACAACTCGCAAGAGTATAAAGACAAAGCACTCAAAGAAGTTAAAGCTTGCTTCAACTATATCCGTTCATTCACCAAAGACATCTTCACCCTTTTCGAAGAAAAAGAAATCCTCGCACAAGGCGAACTCATGTCTACGGCAATGATGAACCTCTACTTGCAGGAACAAGGCATCAACTCCGAACTGCTTCCGGCGCTCGACTTCATGCGTACCGACAAAAACGCTGAACCCGATGCACAATACATCAAGCAAAAGCTCAGCTCACAGCTCGAAAAGCATGCCGATGCCGACATCTACATCACCCAAGGATTCATCTGTCGCAATGCATACGGAGAAATCGACAACCTCCAACGTGGTGGTAGCGACTACACCGCATCTCTCATCGGTGCTGCCATCAACGCCGAAGAAATCGAAATTTGGACCGATATCGACGGAATGCACAACAACGACCCCCGTTTCGTAGAAGGCACCGAGCCCGTAAGCCAACTCCACTTCGAAGAAGCAGCCGAATTGGCTTATTTCGGAGCAAAAATTCTCCACCCCACCTGCATACTCCCTGCAAAGCTCAACAACATCCCCGTCCGTCTGCTCAACACCATGCAGCCCGATGCTCCCGGTACACTCATCTACAACACCTCAGCATCATGCACCATCAAAGCCGTTGCAGCTAAAGACAACATCACCGCCATCAAGATTAAATCCGGCCGCATGTTGCTCGCCTACGGATTCCTTCGTAAAGTATTCGAAATATTCGAGACTCACCAGACTCCGATCGACATGATTACCACCTCCGAAGTCGGTGTATCTGTCACTATCGACAACGAGCGCAACCTCTCTGGCATTCTCGACGACCTCAAGAAATTCGGCACCGTGACCGTCGACAAAGACATGGTTATCATCTGCGTTGTAGGCGACCTCGAATGGCAAAACCGCGGATTTGAAGCCGAAGCACTCGATGCACTCAAAGAAATCCCCGTCCGCATGATTTCATACGGCGGTAGCAACTACAACATCTCATTCCTCATCCGTAAAGAAGACAAAGTACAAGCGCTCAATCTTCTTAGCGACCGACTCTTCAAAAACAAAAAATAGAAAAAACGTAGCCTTTAATTAATATGGCAAACTTTCCAATAGGGGAGTTGCAACAACAGCGCACTCCCCTTTATTTCTACGATCTAAGCCTCCTTCGACTCACTCTTGAGGCTATAAAAACATACTCTCCCGAACCTCACTACTGCGTTCACTACGCCATCAAAGCCAATGCCAATCCGGTCATTCTCAAAGAGATATGCGCCGCCGGATTCGGTGTCGATTGCGTAAGTGGGGGAGAAATCAATGCCGCACTCGCAGTAGGCTTCCCCGCCGACAAAATCGTATATGCCGGAGTAGGGAAGAGCGATTGGGAAATCAACATCGGTTTAGACAACGACATCGCATGCTTCAACGTCGAGTCAGCCCCCGAACTTGAAATCATCAATCAACTCGCCGTAGCAAAAGGCAAAATCGCAAATATAGCACTCCGCGTCAACCCCAACATCGACGCACACACCCACCATTACATCACCACCGGATTGGCTGAAAATAAGTTCGGAATCTCGATGGAAATGCTCGACACCATCGTTGACAGATGCCTCAATCTGCCCGCCATCAATCTCATCGGCTTGCACTTCCACATCGGCTCACAAATCACCGACAATGCCCCCTTCCAAATCCTCTGCGAGCGCATCAACGCTCTCCAAGACCATTTTGAAGCAAAAGGCATCACCTTCCATAGCATCAATGTTGGAGGAGGTCTCGGCATCGACTACGACACCCCCGACGCAAACCCGATTCCCGACTTCAAAGGTTATTTTGAATCCTTCCGAAGCAACCTCAAACTACGCAGCAACCAACAGCTCCATTTCGAGTTGGGACGTTCCGTTGTAGCACAATGCGGTTCACTTATCACCCGCGTACTCTATGTAAAAGAAGGACTCGAAAAGAAATTTGCAATCGTCGATGCAGGTTTCACCGAACTCATTCGTCCGGCATTGTATCAGGCTCACCACAAAATCGAAAACATCACAAGCAACGCCCCCGTCGACACCTACGACGTAGTAGGACCCATCTGCGAATCAAGCGACTGCTTCGGTGAAAAAGAGCAACTGCCAGGAGTCTCTCGTGGCGACCTTCTCGCATTGCGTTCCGCAGGAGCCTACGGCGAAATCATGGCATCGCAATACAACTGCCGCACACTTCCCGCATCATACTTCGCCGAATAAAATATATTGGCGAATACGTCAAGGATAACAGATGTCGATAACGATTGCGAAGCAATCATTAGATAATAGCCGGGCATTGAAGTGCTTTCGTACTTCAATGCCCGGTATTTTCGCCTAAACAATTCAATTCTGAAAGAATTGTTATTGATTATCAATGAAATTACATCCATTCCTTTTGAAATTTCGAGCATCTCGAAGTCTGTTTGCAAATTAATGACACTATAACGAGAGAAATCACACAACAGGGCACACCTCCATAAGCCCTATTTAACATAATGTAAGTTATAAGAAAAATATTATACATTTGCTCTCGTAATTCTAAAATCATTTACAAACATGAACAAACAAACGAAAAAACAAATCGATTTTGACCGCTACGACGCCGTCAATTTACGCGCTGAACTTGAGATGCGCGATGATATTATTTTTGATTTGGAAGGCAAATATAATTCCCTTGTGATGTCTTACAACGCTTTGCTTGAATTTGTAAAAACCATTTTAAATAATCCCGAACAATCAATTAAAATCTCAAAACTACAATGAAACGTATCCAACTTGTATCCATCCTCATGGCAACCGCCAATCGTCCTCAAACAATCGCCTTTGAATCTTACGAAGCGTTCAGCAAGTGGCGCAACGAGAACTACAAAGACATTCTACAGTACACCGTCCAAGAAATCGACTTTGTATCAAATGAACTTTAAGTATTTCGTACCCGCAGAGTTTGAGTATTCAGAGACCGCAAAACAATTAGGTATCAACAACAAGATACCTAATTGCTTGTGGCTCAACCTACAAAACCTCGTTCTAACGGTCCTCGACCCCGCTCGTGAGCAACTCGGCTGCCCCATTCGAGTAAACAGCGGTTACCGCTCTTTTGAACTCAATAAAGCCGTCAAAGGTGCTAAGAACTCCTACCACATGCAAGCCCGCGCTGCCGATATTGCCCCCATTGCCTATCGCAACACCTCTGAAGAATGGCAAAATAAACTTGACCGCCTTTATGATATTCTTCAGCAACTCCCCCACACTGAATTAATTAGATATCCAAATTTTATACATGTAGCCTTATGAAAAAAATCATCTCAATTCTCAACTTCATCATCAAGATTTGTAAAGCAATCTTATCCATTTTCAAATGAAACTCGAAAACTTTATAAGTAACTGCCGACAACCCCAAATCATCTACCGTAATGGACGGAGTATCTCCGTTCGTTGTGGTAGATGTCCTGATTGCCTCGCCTCCCGTTCCGCTCACCTCACTCAAATGTGCGTATCAGAGCAACGTAAATCTTTTGCTACCTTTTTTGCTACTCTCACCTATAACGAGTATAACATACCCCGCGCCCATGTTCTCCGTGAAACGCGTGATGATGGACGCTTACGAGTTACTTATATAGATAAAACCTCACGCCCAACCAAAACCCGCGGATTTAAGCTACTCCCCGAATATAATACCCCTCTCGCCTCTTTCGATGTTGCCGACCCCGCCAACTTCAACGACTTTATACAAAAATCTTCAATATTACCCAAATATGCCACAAAGAAACAAATACAATACTACAAGACACATGAAATTGTTCGCTATATCCGTAAAAAGGACATACAGAACTTTTTTAAGCGCTTACGCTTCCGTCTTTCTCGCCTTGGCTACTCGCCGATTACGTTCTACGCTTGCGGTGAATACGGGCCCGACACCTTCCGTCCACATTTCCACATCTTGCTACACGTCTATGACTCCGAAACTTCCGCCATCATTGAAAAATTTGTGCGTGAAAGTTGGAAACTTGGAACTGTACGTAAATTTTCCGCTGTTACCAAACCTTCGGACGTCTCAAGCTACGTTGCGGGCTATGTCAATTCCTTTACTCACCTCCCTCGTTATCTTAGGTTTGATGTCCTCAAGCCTTTTTCGTCGCATTCCGTTTACTACGGTACTTCGACTTTCGCACCACTTCGAGACTATCTTTATGAAAATCCCGACTGCTCCGCTTTTGAACATGATGTACGACTACCTGACCAAACTGTTCATTACTTCCCTACCGCTTCGCTTATGCGTAGAATATACCCCCGATGCTACAACTATGACCGTCAAACTGATACGGACCTACTTAAAATATATACATGCTTCACGAAACTATCACAAACGTACAATACAGACAAATGCACCGACCTCTCCTACTACCTCCTTACAGACTCCGACAACTTCTACAATAGAACCCTCCTTAACCTCCTCGACATAGGAACCCCCCAACAATCCCCCTACTACTCCCTCTCTACTCTATCTAATAATTACTCCTCCCTCAATATAGATTTAATCCCCACTTCATGGGACCACTTCGCTACTCTCACCGAGAGTGAAATCGACGAATCGGTTTCACTCTCCTACCAACGTAAAATCTTTTCTCGTGTCTACTCCACTATTCTAATGTCCAAAAACTTCATAGAATGGAACTGTCAAAACTACTCTCCCCGCACCGTCTTGTCACTCATCAAGCAACACTATCAAAACCACAGACTCGACCAACTCCGCCAACAACTTGAAGCACTTCAAGAATATAACTTAATCACATGTAACGATGACTACTCACTATTTTACCCCGCTTCCTCGACTACCGACCATTACAACTCTTTACTCTCATCATCTTCTTATATCAAGCACATCAACCACCAAAAAGATGTAAAGTATGAAAAAATGATTAAACACAAACAACAAAATGACGCTAACTTAATATTTGTATAACTATGGCTAATAAACTTTTTCAAGAACTAAACTTAAAGCATAACCCCTCCCGTAACGGTTATGACCTCTCCGCACCTTGCAACTTCACAGCAAAAGCAGGCGAACTCCTCCCAATCTTCCACCGTACCGTAATGCCCGGTGAAAAATTCCGCATCCGTAAATCACACTTTACCCGCACCTCCTCCGTTAACACAGCTGCACAAACCCAAATTAAAGAGTACTTCGACTTCTTCTTTGTGCCTTACCGCTTACTTTGGAAAGAATCTCCCCAAATTCTCACCAACAATCTTAAGAACCCCGTTACCGCTACCTCTCCCACCTCCAACCGCTCTATCGGTACCGCTACCCCCCAATTCGACTACGAAGCATGGCGCGACTCCGGACTTTCCATCCTTTCAACGCTTAAAAACGAATTCGGCTATAACCGTGCTGCCCTCTCCGCAAAGCTATTGAATCATCTTGGCTTCCCCTACATCTCCTCCGACCAAATTAAGGACCACGATTTCGATGACTACTACGGACCTCAGTACCTCTCCGCTTATCCCCTACTCGCGTATCAATGCATCTATTATAGTTTCTTCCGTAACACACAATGGGAAACTAATCAACCCTATAACTATAATGTAGACTATCTTGGTACCTCCGCTATTCTTCCTATCGACTTTGCCCTTTCCTCCTCATGGATTAACTATTGGAACAATCCTACCCTCTTTGACATCCGCTACGCCAACTACCCTAAAGACCTAATTTTCGGTGTATTCCCCGACGCCCAATTTGGTGACGAAGCCGTTGTCGACATCACCGGTTCTACTGTTGCATCCGACGACATTACCAACAATCCCGTAGTTGACTCCGACGGAAATGCCGTTACTGTCAATCCCAACGTTATCACCACAACCGCCGGCTCTTCAGATTCCCGCTATTACGCCAAAGGACTCCTCGACTCTACTGCCGACGGCTCACTTTATGCCCAACTCTCATCTCTCGAACAATCCTTGACCGCCAATTTCTCTATCCTTGAACTCCGCAAAGCACAATTTTTGCAAAAGTATAAAGAAATCATCGGCTCCGGACGAAACGATTACAAAGCACGTATCGAAAAAATTTTCGGTACCTCCGTCTCTGACACCCTCGCCAATATACCTATCTACCTCGGTGGCGCCTCCTCCGTTGTCAAAATCTCCGAAGTAACAAACAGTAACCTCGCTGACGAAGACTCTGAAGCCCTTATCAAAGGAAAAGGTACCGGCTCAGGTGACTCCGACCTAATCGAATTTGAAGTACCCGCAGAACATGGACTAATCATGTGTATTTACCACTGCCAACCCGTTGTAGAATACTCCTTGACCGCCCTCCATTTCGACCTCGTTAAGACCGAATATGACGACTACGCCAATCCTATTTTCGACCAACTTGGCTTCGAAGAACTTCCGAGCTACTTCCTTGACTGTACAATCCCCCATGCTTATGATTATACTTCAGGCGGAACCCGCTACACAGGTGTAAATAACCTTGGCTACACTACCCGCTATTATGATTATAAGACCTCCCTTGGTCAAACCCTTGGCGACCTCCGCGAAACTGATGTTAATTGGATAGCTCCCGTAAATCTCGACTATCTCAAAAACTACGTCTCAAACAATCGCTTATACATTAACGCCAACTTCTTTAAAGTAAACCCCGCTATCCTTGACCCCATTTTCTACCGTCAAGTTGGAACCTCCAACACTATCGACCGAGACTATGTAACCTCCGACCAATTCAAAGTATTTTGCAACTTTGAAGTAAATGCAGTTCGTCCCCTCGACTACAACGGTGTACCCTATTAATTAACTTTTTAAATTATTCATTATGGAAACAACCACTTTACATTCATGCATGACTTACGGAATAAGTCATACTAAGGAATATAAACCCTCCGTAATTGCACCCTTTCTCATTGATAAAGATGCAGACGGTAAGTTTCTCAAGCGACATTCGGATGCTTATTTACTGCTCCGCCAAAACAGACTTCAGGAAACTATCGGTGCTGAGTCTATCCGCGCCTACCTCGACCAACAAAGAGCTATGCATGGTACCTCCCTCGTGCCTCACGACAATCTCTCCGACGAAGAACTTTTCAGCCTCATAGAGCCTAAGGAAGTCAACAACCTTACTACCGCTTATGAGTTTGCTAACTACCTTAAAGAGAATGGTGATAAGGTAAAAGCCAAACAAAAGGAAATCGTCAGTCGCAAAAATAGCCTCGCTGACTTCTACAAGAAAATCGGTTATAAATCTAACGACAAATAACTATGCATATAATATTTCGTGACGAATATGGGACCATTGGTATCCGTGGCGATACCAAAGTCAATCTCTTCGGAATTGATGACCTTATCATTGGTTCTGCTGCTGCGTCTCTTGGCTCCTCGGTTATTGGTGGTATCTTCGGTTCCTCCTCTCAAAAAGACACCAACGCTACCAACTTGCAGATAGCCCGCGAGACAAACGAGCAAAACTACAAGATTTGGCAAGAACAAAAAGAGCATAATATCGACATGTTTAACATGGAGAATCAGGCGAATATCGACATGTTTAATATGGAGAATCAGGCAGCTATAGACATGTGGAATATGCAAAACGCGTATAATGACCCCTCGGCACAAGCCGAGAGGTTGTTAAACGCCGGTTTCAATCCACAACTCGCTCTCACTTCCTCGACTGCTGCCGGTAATGCTACCTCTGCTCCCTCCGTCGGTTCGCTCTCCTCCGCCTCCGCTACTCCCGCTCAAGCACCCACCATGCAAGGAACAACCGTTACCTCTCCATTTCAAGTCGCTTGGCAGAACGCTATGCAAGGTATTCAAACCATGGTAGACGGCATTAATAAGGCTGCTCTAATGCGCCCTACGATTGACAATTTGAACTCCGGTACAAACGTCAACAACAATCAAGCCGTTAAACTTGGTTTTGAAGCTAACTATCAGAAGATAGTTAACAAATACGCTCCTACGCTCTTTGCTGAAGATGTTGAGACAAAGAAGTATAATAATGACCTTTTGGCTATGGATGTTACCTACGGACGTGAAACGCGACAACTTCAAATAGCTTTGCTTCGTGCCGATTTTGCTTATAAGTCTTTAGACATAGAAAAGCAAACCATTCTTAACGCTTATCTCCCCGGCGAAAAGCAATTAGATATGATGACTAAAGGCGTGATGTATAGTAATCTTGTCCTCGATGGCAAAATGAAAGCTAAGGATTTGGCAAATTATTTCACCCGTTATCTCATGGTAAATATTGCTCATGCTAATGCTCTTAACTCTCAAAAAGAAGGTCAAGACATTAAGAATGAATCCGATAAGCTTGACCTTGACAATAAAAAAGCATTTCTCGAAGGATTTAAAACTAAGGAAGACGGAAAAATACTTGAATCGCTTGGCGGCTATTTGGCTGAATCTATGTTATTTGATGCCGAATTGCAAGATACGTGGATTAATCCTACTCGTGAAATTGATGCTATTCACGATTATAAAACCGCTAAACGCCGTAAAACTGGAGTTACGGGCTATTTTCATGATTTTATTGACCAATTTAGCGAATATGGACAAAAACTTTCCCCCTTTTTTAATTCGGCTAAATAAATTATCTTTGTGGTATGGATATTTTTTTAACATTTGGACCCTTTGTGCCTTTCTTGTTGCTCTTTGTGGTAATGATATTAGGCGCTATTTGGCTCATTATCATTTTGGTAAAAGCCATTATTAAAGAATTAAAGAAATAATCCCTACCCTTTACACTTCGGGCGCGCGCGTGCTACACGTGTGCGCCTGTTGTTTATTATCCTAAAAGTCGACAAATTGAGGGCTGATCAGCTTCAGCTCTCTCGATTTATTGGAATAAAACGGAACAACGCGAAGCCCGTAAAAAGATAAAAAGCGAAGCGTCTCCATTTTCGGAAATAACACCGAGCGCGGAAGACCGCGCGAGACCTCTACGAAAATACGGACGGAGTGCATCCCGTCGAGCGAAGCGAGCGGGACCGCCCTACTCTGATGCGAAGCCATTACACTTTTGCCCGAAAGGGTTCGCGGTTTGCTCTTGCTCCCGCGAACAATATTTCCTTGGCTTATTATAGCAAAAGTGACAGAAAAATATTACCTTTGTAAACTGCTCACTCATGTTAAATTCATGTTAAATCTAATTAACCTATTGTAAGTTATAAGAAAAATATTTCCGTCTCAACCGCGACAAAATTCACATCACCACCTCCACAAATTGCATAACACACGAATTATCGTTATCTTTACATCGCAATTCTTATTTTGAATTATGACGTTGCCCTCAAAAATCATATCAACACTTGTTTCCATTACAGTTGTGATGGCTTCATTGTTGCAATTTCATCACCACGATTGCGATGGCAACATTTACATTCATCTGACCACACTCGACGACATTGCGCTCGGATACTCCGGTCTGCACATTGACGAATGTAACCATTCCGATGACCATCACCACACCACAGATTGCAACGACCACGAAAATTGCGCACTTCACATCGCCATTTCCAAAGCCACAAAACAAAGTCAGCAATCCGTTGCCTCCCCGTCATTCGACTTGTCATATATTTTGGCAGACATTCTTGAATTGCAAAAACCGCAAAATGAAACTCATATTTCATACAATACACACATATTTTTCCTAATCTGCCCCAATTCGCAGTTACCCTCATTGCTGCGAGCACCACCGACAATCGCCCAATACAAATAGTTATATATCAACCACTTATCTACTAACCAAATTCTTTTTTTTCATGAAACTACATATTTCTATCCTATCTATAGGACTTGCCTTGGCATGTCTTAGTTGCTCACATTCAGCCAAAGACGATGGTCTGGGCCACGACCATAGCCATCATCATCACGAAGAACCCGCCCACACTCATGGTCATCACGAAGAGCCCGAAGGTCATCACCACGAACACGAGCACGCCAAAGACGCTCACAGCAACGATGAAATCGTACTCGAACCCTCTGCTGCTCACCGTTTTGGCGTTCAGGTACAAACAATTACGCCTCGCGACTTCAACGAAATTGTTAAAGTTTCCGGACAAATCATATCCGCACCCGGCGACCAAGGTGTCGCATCTGCCCAATCGGCAGGCATCGTATCCATCGCCGGCGGCATCACAGAAGGATGTCGTATCTCCGCAGGAACATCCATAGCACATATATCGGCACAAAAAATGGCTGGAGGCGATCCCAACGCCACCGCAAAAGCCAACTTAGATGCCACCAAGCGCGAACTCGACCGCATCACCCCTCTACATGCCGACGGCATAGTCTCCACCAAAGACTTCAATGCCGCCAAGCAAGCCTACGAACTCGCCCGCGCAGCATATTCCGGCAACTCATCCGGTAGCGCAGTTTCCTCCCCGATAGCCGGAGTCATAACCCAGATTCTCGTTCAGCAAGGCCAATTTGTCGAAGCCGGACAACCCATAGCCGTAATATCTAAAAACTCTCGACTCACATTACGCGCCGACCTTCCGGAAAAATACTACAACTTCCTACCCACCATCACCACAGCAAATTTCCGCCCTTCCTACTCCGACTCAATCATATCATTAAGCAAAATCAACGGCACAGTCATATCCGCATCCTCCTCCGCTGCCCCGTCGCAGTCCGGATATATTCCCGTCTACTTCTCATTCGACAACGACGGCTCTGCCATTCCCGGCACATTTGCCGAGATATATCTCATCGGAGCCACCCGTCCAAACGCAATAGTCGTCCCTATCGAAGCCATCACCGAGCAGCAAGGCAAATACTACGCCTATGTCCGTCTCGATGAAGAATGTTACGAAAAACGCCTCGTTTCATTAGGCAAATCCAACGGAAGTGAAGTCGAAATTTTGTCCGGACTCAATATCGGCGACAACGTTGTCTCCCATGGAGCTATCATCGTAAAACTTGCCGAGTCAAGCGGAGTTATCCCCGAAGGACATAGCCATAACCATTAATGCCGTATCATCATGCTTAACAAAATCATACGGTTTTCACTCAACAACCGCATCATAGTCCTAATCCTTGCCGGACTATTGACACTCGCCGGTGTATTCGTTCTCACACGCACCGAAGTTGATATATTTCCCGACCTCAACGCCCCCACAGTCGTCGTAATGACCGAAGCACCGGGATTTGCGCCTGAAGAAGTCGAAAAACTCGTTTCATTCCCCCTCGAGACCTCCGTCAACGGAGCTACAGGCGTACGCCGTGTACGCTCATCGTCAGCGACAGGCTTCTCCGTCGTATGGGTAGAATTCGATTGGGGTACCGACATCTATCAAGCCCGACAGATTGTATCCGAAAAGATTGCAAGCGTAAGCGAACAGCTTCCTCCAGGAGTCAACACCCCCACTCTTGGTCCGCAATCATCCATTCTTGGCGAAATCATGATTATCGGACTCACTGCCGATTCCACATCCATGAGCGATTTGCGCACACTTGCCGACCGCACCATCCGCCCGCGATTACTCGCCATCGGAGGAGTCTCACAAGTAGCCGTAATCGGAGGTGACATCAAAGAATACCAAATCCAATTGGCTCCGGAACGCATGAAACACTACAATGTAACCCTCGATGAGGTCACATCATGCGTAGAAGGCATCAACAACAATGCTGCCGGAGGCGTACTCTACGAATACGGCAACGAATACATCATCAAAGGCGACGTAAACACCACATCCACCGAAGCCCTTGGCAAAGCCGTTATCCGCAGCGACCAACAAGGCACAATTCTCCTCGAAGACATCGCCACCGTACAGATTGGCAACAAAATGCCGCGACTTGGTGTCGCTTCCGTTAAGGCACAACCCGCCGTACTCATCACCTGCACCAAGCAACCCGCCGTCGGCACCATCGAGTTGACCGAAAAGATTGAGCACGAACTCGCTTCGATGCAAAAAAATCTACCTCCCGACATCGTTGTATCCACCGACATTTTCAAGCAAAGCGACTTTATTGACAACTCCATCTCCAACCTACAGCAGTCGCTTATCGAAGGTGCCATATTCGTTATCATCATCCTCTTCCTCTTCTTGATGAACACGCGCACCACCATCATCTCCCTCGTCGCGCTCCCGCTATCCATCATCATCGCCGTACTCGTCCTCTACTTCATGGGATTCAGCATCAACACCATGAGCCTCGGTGGTATAGCCATAGCCATTGGATCGCTTGTCGACGATGCAATTGTCGATGTCGAAAACGTCTACAAACGCCTGCGGGCCAACCGCTCTCTGCCCGAAGAGCAACGCCGTTCCACACTCGACATCGTCTTCCACGCATCCACCGAAGTCCGCATGCCCATTTTCAACTCCTCCCTCATCATCATAGCGAGTTTCCTTCCCCTCTTCTTCCTCAGTGGCATCGAAGGACGCATGTTGATACCCCTCGGCATATCATTTATCGTCGCACTCATTGCGTCCACCATCGTAGCCCTCACCATCACCCCCGTCCTTTGCAGCTACATGCTCGGCACTCCGAAAGCCCTCAACTCTTTGGATAAAGAGCCGTGGACAACCACAAAACTAAAGGTCGGCTACACCAAAGTTCTGCAATGGTGCTTCGACCACAAACGCATTCTTCTTGGCGGGACTGGCGGATTATTCCTCCTCGCCGGTATTCTGTTCTTCACCCTCGGTCGAAGCTTTCTCCCCTCTTTCAACGAAGGTTCTTTCACCATCAACGTAAGCACCCTTCCCGGCATCTCGCTCGACGAAAGCGACCGCATCGGACGTGAAGCCGAGCAGATCATCATGTCCATCCCCGAAGTGCAGACCGTTGCCCGCAAGACAGGTCGAGCCGAACTCGACGAACACTCGCTTGGTGTCAACGTCTCTGAGATTGAAGCCCCCTACATCCTCGACAATCGTTCGCGCGGAGAAGTCGTTCGCGAGCTCCGAGCTAAATTGTCCGAACTTCCCGGCGTAAACATCGAGATTGGGCAACCGATTTCCCACCGCATCGACGCCATGCTCTCCGGTACTGAAGCCCAAATCGCCATCAAACTATTTGGCGACGACCTCAATCGGCTCTATTCCATCGGTAGCCAAATCAAAAAAGCGATATCCGATGTCGAAGGCATCGCCGACGTCAACATAGAGCAACAAATCGAGCGTCCGCAACTCGACATCCGTCCTCGTCGCGAAATGCTTGCCAAATACGGAATCCCGGTCAACGAATTCACCCACTTCATCGATGTCACACTTGCCGGACAAGTTGTATCGCAGGTCTACGAACAAGGCTTACCCTACGACATCACCGTACGCCTCGACGACGACCGCCGCAACTCCATCGCCAAGATTTCCGATTTGATGATCGACAGCAACGTCGGTAAAATTCCCCTAAGCTATGTTGCCGACATCGTTTCAACATCCGGTCCCAACACTATCAACCGCGAAAACGTCAGCCGACGCATCGTCATCTCTGCCAACGTCGACGACCGCGACCTCCGCAGCGTAGTCAACGACATCCAAGAGCACATCGCCGAACATATCGAACTCCCCGAAAACTACTACATCACCTACGGCGGACAGTTTGAAAGCGAAGCCGAAGCCTCCCGCACACTGGCACTCACCTCCATCGGCGCACTGATTGTGATATTCATGCTCCTCTACCAAGAGTTCCGCAACATCCGTCAGTCGCTCATCATCCTCCTCAACATGCCGTTGGCCATGATTGGAGGCGTACTGATACTTTGTCTCACCTCCGGCGAACTAAATATTCCGGCTATCATCGGCTTCATCTCGCTTCTCGGCATCACCACCCGCAACGGCATGCTGCTCATGTCGCGCTACAACCATCTGTGCGACGAAGGAATGCCACTGCGCCAACGCATCTTCGTTGGTTCCGCCGACCGTCTCAACCCCATCATCATGACAGCACTCACCTCGGCATTGGCACTCATTCCAATCGCCCTGCGCGGAGGTGAACCGGGCAACGAAATCCAATCTCCGCTGGCAATCGTCATCCTCGGAGGACTGCTCACCTCTACCATTCTCAACGTATTGGTCGTTCCCGTCGTCTACTATCTCACATATCGAAACAAAGAAAACGTATCAAAATGAAACGAATCCTATTCTCCATATACTGCTGCGCCGCGACCGCCTGCCTCGCCGGAGCGCAATCATTCGACGCCTTGATTCGTCAGGTAGTCGAAAACAATCCGGAGATAATCTCCGCCAACGCCTCCGCCGAAAGCGAACTGCTCAATCTGCGTAGCGAAAACAATCTCGCCGACCCCGAAATCGGATTTGAGCACATGTGGGCGCCCTCCGGTGTCGAAAACAAATGGAATGCCTCTATCAGCCAGTCATTCGACTGGCCGGGAGTTTATCAGGCCCGCAGCAAAGCCTATCGTAGCGCATCATCGGCAATGGATTACCTTCGTCAAAGTCGCTACATCGACAAATCTCTCGAAGTAAAGCTCCTGTTCATCGACATCATCAACACCCGCAAATTGCTCGCCCTTTGTGATACAAGTCTCGATTTATTCTCCAACCTCCTCTCTCATTATCAAAAAGGTTACGAGCAAGGCGAATTTACGCGACTTGACATCAATAAAATTCGCGTCGAGCAATTAAGCCTCACCCGTCGTCGCGCATCGCTTGACTCACAACTCGAAGTCCTCAAAGGCTCCCTTACTGCTCTGAACGGCGGCAATGATTGTAGCGACATTCTCGCTCTTCTATCCGAATATCCCGATGAGCCGCTTCTCTCCATCGCCGACTACGAGCAGCTTCTTGCCACTCACGACCCGCAACTCAACTATCAATCATCGCTAATCGAGTCGCAGCAACACCTTGCCAAAGCTGCACAACTGAGCCGTTACCCCTCTTTCTCCATCGGCTATGCCCATGCCCGCGAAGAAGGACACTCGTTCAACGGCATCTCTCTCTCCGTCACCCTGCCGTTCTTCTCCTCTCGCCACAAAGCCAAAGCAGCCGAAATCATGCAGCAATCCTATGTTGCCGACCTCAACGGAGTAAAAGTCGACCGCTCCGCCACAATGTTCGCCGACCACGCGATAGCCACCTCCCTCTTCCGCGAAATAGCCGACTACCGCACTATTCTCGACGACGGCTACCTCTCTCTCTTGCGCAAAGCCCTCGACGGC
This sequence comes from Muribaculaceae bacterium, assembly GCA_045133615.1. Classification (GTDB taxonomy): domain Bacteria; phylum Bacteroidota; class Bacteroidia; order Bacteroidales; family Muribaculaceae; genus M3. The sequence goes on from JBGUUQ010000051.1 coordinate 59,301, forward strand.
GGAGAAATGACTCTCATCAGCTACATACAGGAAGTCAACTTCTATCAAGAAGCCGTAGCCGACATGCTCGAAGTCGAATACCAATACCACCTCACATTGGCTCGACTCAACCGCTACGCGACAATTCCGTAACCGAATACTCCTCAATCCACTCATCAGCCTTCTCAATTTTGAGGAGGCTTTTTTTCATCCCTACATGAACAATCCGACACCCCTCCGCGTTTTACTTGCAAACAAACAAAAAAACGTATCAACAATGGAATACACCCAACCCAAACTCCCTTACGCCACCGATGCGTTGGAGCCTGCTATCAGCAAAAAGACTGTCGAATTTCACTATGGTAAACACGAAAAAGCCTATATCGACAATCTCAACAACATGATTAAAGGCACCGAATTCGAACGTCTCGAACTCGAAGAAATCATCCGACGCGCCACAGGCCCATTGTTCAACAATGCCTCCCAAGCGTGGAACCATATATTCTATTTCTTCTCTTTTTCCCCCTTTGGAGGCGGCGAACCCGAAGGAGAACTCGCTGAAGCCATCATCGCCCAATTCGGCTCTTTTGAAACTTTCAAAAAGACATTTGTCGAAGCCGGCGTAAAGATTTTCGGTTCCGGTTGGGTATGGCTCTCCAAAGATTCCGAAGGCAAACTCGTCATCACTCAGGAAAGCAATGCAGGCAATCCTCTCACAAGCGGATTAAGCCCCTTGCTCACCTTCGATGTCTGGGAACACGCCTACTATCTCGACCACCAAAACCGACGTGCCGATGCCCTCAATGCACTTTGGAACATCGTCGATTGGGACATCATTAGCAGTCGATACTAATCCTTTTTTTCTTACGAATTTTCGTACTTTTCTCATATGGATTTAACGCATAGCGTACATTAACTTTAGCACTTAATAAGCATAATGTGATGAATGGAGAAGGAGGTCTGCGTGAGCAGCCCTCTTTTTCTTTCCCACACCACAAATCGAAACTCTCAATTTTTCAATTCCCATGCGCCCACTTCTGCTCTCATTCCATATCCTCACCCTCATCGCTGCACTGATTCTCATCGTAGTCATATCCTACGATGCTTTCACCAACATATCCTTTCTTGCCGACAGTTGGTACCTCACCATCCAATTCTGGGTATGCATCTTCTTCATGCTCGATTTCTTCGTCGAATGGATATTCTCGCCTCGCAAATGGCACTATCTCCTCACACGCGCCATCTTTCTGCTCGTTAGTATCCCATATCTCAACATCATCAACCACTACCATATCGAGATACCCGAATCGCTATCCTATGCCATTCGCTTCATCCCCATGTTGCGTGCAGCCTATGCACTTGCCATCATCACCCGCCTTCTATCTTCCGACCGCATCTCCGGTCTATTCTCATGCTACATCATCCTGCTGCTCACTTCTGTCTACTTTTCCGCCATCATCTTCTACATCACCGAACATTATGTCAATCCCTTAGTCACCGACTTTTGGAACTCACTTTGGTGGGCATTCATGAACGTCACCACAGTCGGCTGCAACATCAACGCCATCACCACTACCGGCATGATACTTGCTGTCATCTTATCAGCCGAAGGACTCATCTTATTTCCCGTTTTCACCATCTATATCACCAATGCTCTGACTCGGACTCCCGACAAACAAGCCTAAAATCCGAAAAATCTGCAATATCGGCGCATTCATATCCTCCCACACTTCATCTTGCAAAAATTTTCGCTATATTTGTAGATTATTTATCTATTTAAAATGAAGAAAATCGTCATTTCGGTCGCTGCATTGCTCGCTGTCAACTCCGCCATTGCCCAAATTTCTTTCTCAGGCAACAGTCGCGAAGTTATTACCGTCTCCCCTCAGGCTTCGACCGGACTAAATAATATCTACGTCCTTTACGACACCAACGGTGTTTCCATAAGCTACACCGCCTCTTCATCCTCTTCTGCCATCACTTGGTATCGCTTCAGCAACCTCGGAGGAGCCTATGCAGAGCCGATTTCCGGCATCACACATTCAGGGTCCGTATATACACTCCCCTCGGTTGAAGGCGACATGGGATATATCGTCGAAGAAGGCTCCCGACGCACCTATTTTTGGATAGTCGATTATGCCGCTCACTATCTCGACTTGCAGTCGCTTACAGTCTCTGCCGAGCAAGATTGCGCGATGACAGCACTCGAAACTATGGGCAATGGTGATAAAATCTTATACTACACCATCAACGGCCGTCAGATGGAACTCGACCGCGAACTCTCGCTGCAATATTCCACCCTCGAATGGAATTCCGACAGCGAAACCTATGTCCAAGTCGAAACCACCGAGACCTTCTCGTATCTCCCCTCCGTCATCTATACCGCTGCTCCACTTTGCGACACCGATTTCTCACTCTCCGGCGACCGCTTCCTGCGTCAATGGGGCGAAGCTGAAACCATAGTGTCCCCCTCTTTCTCCACCATAGCCGTTGCTGCCGAAACATCTGCCACACAGACCACACGCGAAAACGACAATGAGCAGAAAGAAGATGGAGCCGCTCTTGGAGGCTCCGCTCCGGTAGAGATCACATTCAAGGCAGCAGTAACCGATGCCGCCATATATCGCGAATGGCAGATTTCCGAAGACATCGAATTTGAAAACATATCGATGCGGTTCAACGAACTTGAGACCACCCACACTTTCTTGGACTACGGCACCTACTACGTTCGCTTCATGGCAAGCAACGATGCCGGCACATGCGACTATTACGGTGCTACCTACGAAATCTCCGTCGGAGAATCTCGATTGGAATGTCCCAACGCATTTTCCCCCGGTGCCACCGAAGGTGTCAACGATGAGTGGAAAGTCAGCTACAAATCCATCACATCTTTTGAATGTCACATCTTCAACCGATGGGGCATAAAAGTAGCCGAATTCTCCGATCCTTCTCAAGGATGGGACGGCCGCCACAACGGCAAACTCGTTCCGGCTGGCGTTTACTACTACGTTATTAAAGCCCGCGGTGCCGATGGTCGGGACTACGACCTTAAAGGCGACATCAACATTATCAACTACAACGGTACTCTCAACGGTACCACATCAAACCCCGCAACAGAATGAATTTAAAATACATCACCCGCTCCCTGATTGTATCCACAATCCTTGGAGCATCATCCATCGCGGCCGTAGCAGCCGACGATAGTGCAAAAAGCGCCGTTTTTTCTCGTGTTGAAAACCCGGAAATTCCTCGTTCCATGGAATTTGCTGGAAAAAAAATCGACTTGGATCGTACCGACATGTACGAACGTCTCGATCGTGAACTCACCTCGATGATCTACACACATGGCAACACCCTGTTAGTCATCAAGCGAGCCAACAAATATTTCCCCATACTTGCCCCAATCCTCAAGAAAAACGGCATCCCCGCCGATATGATATATCTCGCATGTATCGAAAGTACACTTAATATTCGAGCTTATTCATCGGCAAAAGCTGCCGGCTTGTGGCAATTCATTCCAAGCACTGCAAAGCAATACGGCTTGGAAGTCTCCGACGAAGTCGATGAGCGTTACCACATCGAAAAAGAGACCGCTGCCGCTTGTCGATACTTCAAAAAAGCCCTCGAATTATACGGCAATTGGGAATCGGTAGCCGCATCCTACAACGGCGGTATGGCCCGTATCAGCAACGAACTCAGTTCGCAACAAGCATCCTCGGCCTACGATCTCTACCTCGTTGACGAAACCTCACGCTATATGTTCCGACTTTTGGCAATGAAAGTCATCATGGAAAATCCCGCTCGCTTCGGTTTCCGACTGTCAAAACACCAACTTTACCAACCGGTCGAATACACCGAAGTCACCGTCGATGACGCCGTTGAAGACTGGCCCACATGGGCAAAAGAACACGGCATTACATTTGCCCAACTACGCGAACACAACCCTTGGATTCGCGCAAAAAAGCTCACCAACAAGACAAAAAAGACCTACACCATTAAGATTCCGAAACAAAGCAGTCTTTACCGCTCACGTCAGGAACAGTCTGTCTACAATCCTAATTGGGTAATCGACTAATAGCTTATTCATTATGGGTGAATTTATTGATAGCTTGTCAATTTTTGGCGCAAGGGTCAACAATCTCAAGAACATTGACGTGACCATTCCGCACAACAAACTTTCGGTCATCACCGGACTGAGTGGCAGCGGAAAATCCTCTCTTGCCTTCGACACCATTTACGCCGAAGGCCAGCGTCGCTATATTGAGACTTTCTCTTCCTATGCCCGCAACATGCTTGGGGCATTGGAGCGTCCCGATGTCGACAACATTTCGGGCCTTAGTCCCGTGATTGCCATTGAGCAAAAGACTATCAATCGCAACCCGCGAAGCACTATCGGCACCACTACCGAAATCTACGATTTCCTGCGACTCCTATTCGCACGCGTAGGCACCGCCAGAAGCTACATCTCCGGTGAGCCGATGATCAAGTACACCGAAGAGCGTATTATCGACCTCATTCTCCAAAAATACAATGGTCGTCGCATATACATCCTCGCGCCACTCATCAAAAACCGCAAAGGCCACTACAAAGACCTTTTTGAGACTCAACGTAAAAAGGGCTACCTCAATGTTCGTGTCGATGGTGAGATTCGTGAGATTACATTCGGAATGAAACTCGACCGTTACAAAAACCACTCCATAGAACTCGTCATCGACAAAATGGTAGTCTCCTCTCGCGATGCCGAGCGTCTGCGCGACACCGTAAGCACCGCCCTAAAGCAAGGCGACAAGCAACTGATGATATATGATGTCGATGCCGACTCCATTGGCCATTACAGCCAACTGTTGATGGATCCTGTCAGCGGTATTTCATATCGGGAGCCGGCTCCTCACAACTTCTCATTCAACTCTCCGCAAGGAGCCTGCCCATGCTGCAAAGGACTGGGATACGTAAATATTGTCGATAGAAACAAACTTATCCCCGACAACTCGCTGTCTATCCACGACGGCGGAATAGTCGCCCTTGGAAAATACAAGAATGCCATGATATTCTGGCAGATAGCGGCTATATGCGAGAAATACGGCCACACACTCAAAACCCCGATTAAAGACCTTTGCGAAGAAGCTATCAACGATATTCTCAACGGCACTACCGAGCGACTCGCTGTAAAAACAGAGACTCTTAGCACCTCCAACTATTTCCTCTCCTACGAAGGAATAGTAAAATATATCGAACTCCAGCAAAACGACGAAGCATCATCTGCCGCTCAAAAATGGAGCGGACAGTTCTTCTCGCGAGCCGTATGTCCGGAATGTAATGGACAGCGACTCAACCGTGAAGCTCTACACTTCTTCATCGGCGATAAAAACATTGCCGACCTTTCTGCTCTCGATATTTCCGACCTATACCGGTGGGCGCTTTCGGCCGACAGCCTCCTAAGCCCCTCACAAGCAATCATTGCCGGCGAAATTCTCAAAGAAATTCGCACTCGTCTTAAATTTCTCGTCGACGTAGGGCTCGAATACCTCTCTCTCAATCGCAATTCTGCCACTCTCTCCGGAGGAGAAAGCCAACGCATCAGACTTGCCACTCAATTAGGCTCCGAACTGGTCAACGTGATGTACATACTCGACGAACCAAGCATCGGACTACATCAACGCGACAACAAGCGACTGATCGATTCGCTGAAACGCCTGCGCGATGCCGGAAATTCTGTTATCGTCGTTGAGCACGACAAAGACATGATGCTCGAAGCCGATTATATTGTCGACATAGGCCCGAAAGCCGGACGAAAAGGGGGTGAAGTGGTATTTTCGGGAACTCCGAAAGAGATGCTCTCCACCCACACTCTCACAGCCGACTATCTCAACGGCAACAAAACCATCCCCGTACCTACCGCTCGACGTAAAGGAAACGGGAAAAATATCATCCTCTCAGGATGCACCGGCAACAACTTGCGCGACGTTACATTCACCCTCCCGTTGGGGCAATTTGTATGCGTGGCGGGAGTGTCTGGCAGCGGCAAATCAAGCCTTGTAAACGGCACTCTGCAACCGATTCTAAGCCAACGATTCTATCGCTCCAACCAAGAGCCCTTGCCTTACAAGGAGATTCTCGGAATCGACAACATCGATAAAGTCGTTACAGTCGACCAATCACCCTTAGGACGCTCTCCGCGCTCAAATCCGGCCACCTATACCGGTGTTTTCGCCGACATCCGCAGTCTCTTTGTCAACCTTCCGGAAGCCAAAATCCGTGGTTACAAGCCGGGACGTTTCTCCTTCAATGTATCCGGCGGTCGATGCGAATCATGCAACGGAAATGGCTATAAGACCATCGAAATGAACTTCCTCCCCGACGTCCTTGTCCCTTGCGAAGTCTGTGGCGGAAAACGCTACAATCGAGAAACTCTTGAAGTGCGCTTCAAAGGCAAATCCATTGCCGACGTGCTTGATATGACAATAAATCAGGCTGTCGAATTTTTTGCCGGAATACCCAATATTCTCAACAAAATAAAGGTTCTGCAAGACATTGGATTAGGATATATCAAACTCGGACAACCGTCAAGCACACTCTCCGGAGGCGAAAATCAGCGTGTAAAACTCGCTACCGAGCTCGCCAAACGCGATACGGGAAAGACCCTGTTCATCCTTGACGAACCCACTACAGGACTCCATTTTGAAGACATCAACGTTCTTTTAGGCGTACTCAATCGTCTCGTCGATAAAGGCAACACCGTCCTTGTCATAGAGCACAATCTCGACGTTATAAAATGCGCCGACCATATTATTGATATGGGACCCGAAGGGGGTAAAAACGGCGGAAAAATCATCGCTACAGGCACTCCCGAACAGATTGCCGAGGGAAATTCCCCGACAGCCGAATTCATACGCGCTGAGCTCTGAACATCTACACCAAATCTCTCTTTCCCAAAATTAGAGTCCATCTCTCTTGATTAATCCGTTTTTATAGGCGTAAAAAATTTTTTGATTTTTACGCTCATCCTTGTTTGCAATTTAAAATACGCAATTCTCATTATGTTATAAAACATATTTTTCTCACATTTCTACTTATTCGTCTGTTTTTCAGTAATTTACGCTTACTATTATATAACTACAACCAATTTCAACATCTGACACCTCCATTAATTTACATTTACATACTTGCGATTTACAATCACATACAAACATTTGCTTTAACATGTTCAGCACCGCAATTTCAATTTCCAAATTCACAAACCACTCGCTTTGCGTTTGTAAATTCGTATTTCTGTTTATCTTTCAGAACAGCAAAATTACATTCGTATCGTCGATTTACTCCTGTTTACTCAGCCCATCATCGTGGTTACATTCTTTAATTTCATCCATTTTAATTAATTAGCAATCATCGTAATTTACTGATATTCATACTAATTATACATAAAAATCAATCTTTTAGTTTAATATATCGCATAAACCATACCAAATTCCGCCAGCATCCACATGTATCGCCGTAGTAATACACTAATACCCACTAAATTACAGCAATATCGTAAACGATTTATTTAACAAAATCCACTCTCTATACCCTACCCCATAATTTGACTATTCTCATTATTAAATTACTCAAGTTGGATCATTTATCTTTGCAAATTTGGAAATTCCAATTTTAATAATTACATTTGCATATCGAAAGTTTTAAATTATAAACACAATGGACATCGTTTCACGAATCAAAATTTTCATGAATTACCTGCAAATTGCAAATTCTCAATTTGCAGATACATGTAAAATTCCCCGCCCTACAATTTCTCAGATCCTAAACGGACGCAATAAAAAGATCAGCGATGAAATCATTGGCAAAATTCATGAAGCCTACCCTTCGCTTTCCGTCCTTTGGCTGATGTTTGGCGAGGGAGAGATGGTGATTGATTCAAATATTAAAATCTCAGAGCCTCAAAACGAAGACACAATCGACTTCGACAACCCGCATATATCTGTCGATGAGGGCATTATGCAATCGATTGACTTCGATGAAAACTTTTCCGATTCCATGTCAGAAAATTCAGAAACGCAAACTGATGACCAAAATCAGCCAGAAGCACAAGAAATTACAATCAAATCGACTGAAAAGACAGCACAACAATCCAATTCAATTTCATTCTGTGCCGACAGCTCCAAAAAGATTGTCAACATTATGGTATTTTACAGCGACAACAGTTTTCAGCAATTCACCCCCATCAAACCATAGCAAACATTCCATCCGATTAATTTCAATAAATCCAATTCTTTTCCGATATTTGTACTCGACAAAGAATTGGATTTTTTCTATCAATCGACTATCACATATATCCAACCAATGAAGAAATATATTCTCGACTTCAAAATTGTGGAAAACATAAAACTCCACAACATCTACTCGCTACTGAAACTATCCCCCGTTTCAGGCTCTCTGCCCGAAATGCTTCCGGGACAGTTTGTACAGGTAGCTGTCGACGGCTCGAAAACCACATTTTTGCGCCGCCCCATTTCTATCAACAACGTCGACCGCGAGAACAACCAATTATGGCTGCTCGTTCGTCGTGCCGGCGACGGAACCGCCCGGCTCATTGACATGTCCGCCGGAGAGATTGTCAACATTGTCCTCCCGCTTGGCAACTCTTTCTCCGCGCCCGACGACACAAACGCTCGCCTTCTGCTCGTCGGCGGAGGCGTTGGCGTAGCCCCCATGCTCTACTTCGGCAAATACCTCCGCTCCCAAGGCTACAAACCCGAATTTCTGTTAGGTGCACGCTCCGCCGTTGATGTTCTGCAACTCGACGAATTCAAATCCATCGGCGAAGTACACATCTCCACCGAAGACGGCTCTCTTGGCGAACAAGGACTCGTCACCAAACACTCCGCTCTCACTCACAAATGGGACAAAATTTTCTGCTGCGGCCCCGCTCCCATGATGAAAGCTGTTGCATCTGTTGCTCGCAGCATTGGAGCCGATTGCGAAGTGTCCCTCGAAAACATGATGGCGTGCGGACTTGGTGCATGCCTCTGTTGCGTCGAAAAAACAGTGAAAGGAAACGTGTGCGTATGCACCGAAGGTCCCGTATTCAACATAAATCAACTCACATGGCAAGACTAAACGTAAAAATAGGGAACTTAGAGCTGAAAAATCCCGTACTCACCGCCTCCGGAACATTCGGCTATGGTGAAGAATTCAGCGACTTCATCGACCTCAATCGTCTCGGCGGATTCATCATCAAAGGCACCACACTCAACCATCGCGAAGGTAACCCCTATCCGCGCATGGCAGAGACTCCGTCAGGAATGCTCAATGCCGTCGGTTTGCAAAACAAAGGCGTCGACTATTTTATCGACAACATCTACCCTCGCATCAAAGACGTCGACAGCCACGTCATCGTCAACGTTTCCGGAGCCACGATCGACGACTATGTAGCCGTCTGTGAGCGACTCGCGCCCCTCGATCGCATCAACGCCATCGAAGTCAACATCTCTTGCCCCAACGTCAAGCAAGGTGGCATGGCTTTCGGTACCACCTGCGACGGAGCCGCTCAAGTCACCCGCGCCGTGCGCAAAGCCTATCCTAAGACTCTTATCGTCAAACTGTCCCCCAACGTCACCGACATCACCGAGATTGCCCGTGCCGTTGAAGCCGAAGGAGCCGACTCCGTCTCGCTCATCAACACCCTCCTCGGTATGGCCATCGACGTAGAGCGTCAGCGCCCCTACCTCTCCACCATCACCGGAGGCCTCTCAGGGCCCGCCGTACGCCCCATTGCCGTTCGTATGGTATGGCAGGTAGCCCACGCTGTCAAAATCCCCGTAATCGGTCTCGGAGGCATCATGAACGGACGCGACGCCATCGAGTTCATGCTCGCCGGAGCGCGTGCCGTTGAAATCGGCACCGCCAACTTCGTCGATCCCGCTGTCACAATGAAAATCATCGACGAAATCGACGACTACTGCACCCGCCACTCCATTGCCGACATCAACGACATCGTCGGAATCATCTGATTTACGACACCCCCTTTACATACAAAAAAATCCCGACTCCACATCCGGAGCCGGGATTTTTCTTATTATGAATTCGTCAAATTATTTTTTACTTCGCAGCGGTTGATTCGGCATAAGTCTCCTTGATGAAGAACACACACACCGCACCTACGATAAGCAAGCCACCCGCAAGCACAAGCATATTCACTTGAGCACCTCCTACAAGCGAAAGGAGCAAACCGCCCACCGATGCAGCCACAATCTGCGGCAAGCAAATCGTACCGTTAAACAATCCGAGATAAGTTCCCATATTCTTACCCGAGATCGAGTTGGTAAGAATCGTAAACGGAAGAGCCAACATCGCAGCCCATGCGCATCCGATAAGCAAGTATGACACGAAGAGCAGATATTGGTCATTGATAAACATTGTCGAAATAAATCCGATACCGCCAAGCACAAGGCTCACTACGTATGCCACCTTGTGGCTCTTGAACTGAGGTATCACCATAGCCCATACCACGGAACCGATTGCTTGCACTGCAAACAACACGCCTACCCAGTTACCGGCATCCTGATACCCTGCTGAAGCTGTATCGGTCGTACCCCATACTGTATCAGCGATTGCACCATTCGTATAAGTCCACATATACATAAATGCTGCCCAGCAGAAGAACTGAACCAAACCTACAGTCCAGAACACCTTCGGTGCATGCACGAGAAGCGAAATCATCGACTCCTTCTTCTCTTCCTTAGCATTATTATCCTCGGCAAAACCGTGGAACTCTGCATATTCCTTCGGCGGCATCTCCTTCACCTTCCAGAACGTGTAGATTACGCAAAGTATCAAGATTGCAGCACCCACATAGAATGCGTAAGTCACCGTATCGGGTATCTGACCCTCAGGAGCAATGTTGCTGATACCGATCCAAGTGAAGACGATAGGAGCGAGATAGCCCACAAGACTACCGGCATTGCAAAGGAAGCTCTGTATTGAATACGCAAGACCCTTCTGCTTTTCATTCACTTGGTCGCCCACAAGCATCTTAAACGGCTGCATGGCCATATTGATTGATGTATCCAAAAACATCAACGCAATGAAGCCGAACACCATCGCACCGGCCACTGTCAAGCCGAAGCTGCCGGCATTAGGCAACAGACACATCACAATCACAGCAATCGCAGCACCGAGAATCAAGTAAGGCAAGCGACGTCCGAAGCGACACCAAGTCTTATCACTCATCGAGCCGATGATAGGCTGCACAATGATACCCATCAATGGGGGAAGAATCCAGAAATAACTCAAATCATGCGGGTCCGCGCCAAGTGTAGCAAAAATGCGTGAAATGTTGGCGCTCTGCAGTGCGTAGGCAATCTGCACACCAAAGAATCCGAAGCTCAAATTCCATAGGTTCCAAAAACTCAAATCAGGTTTTGTTTTCATGTTGTCTAACAAAGAGATTTTTTTGATTGATTAATTATATATATTTTTTGGTTATTCTTGTGAATATAGCCACTTTATTTCCTCCGCCCACAACTCGGTATTCGGAGTTTCAAGTATCAACGGTATTCCGTCCATACGTTCGTCGCGCATCATCAGGGTGAAAAATGTCGTTCCCAACACCCCCTTGCCAAGACTCTCATGGCGGTCCACTTTCGACGCAAGCCCCTTCTTCGTATCATTCAGGTGAAGCCCGCTCAAGTACTTCATACCGACCACCTCGTCAAATCTCTGCCAAGTCTCACGATACCCCGCTTCCGTCGCAATATCGTAGCCCGCTGCAAAAGCATGACACGTGTCGATACACACACCCACACGACTCTTATCCTCCACCTTATCGATGATATGAGCTATTTGTTCAAACGAAAAGCCGAGATTCGAGCCTTGACCAGCCGTATTCTCTATCACCGCCTTCACCCCCGACGTTTTATCCAACGTCAGATTGATTGATTCGGCGATTCTGTCGAGACAATCATCTATCGGCATCATCTTCAAGTGACTTCCCGGATGAAAATTCAGAAGCGTAAGCCCCAACTGCTCGCATCGACGCATTTCATCAAGAAATGCCTCGCGCGACATTCTCAACTTCTCCGCATCCGGAGCGCCGAGATTTATCAGATAGCTGTCATGAGGAAGAATTTGAGCCGGAGTATATCCGTAAAGCGCACAATTCTCCTTAAATCGACGCGCCTCCGCTTCCGAAATCTCTTTCGAGACCCAGCGCGAAGGATTGCGAGTAAACAGAGCGAACGCTTTTGCTCCTATTTCATGGGCATTTATCGGCGCGCGGCTCACGCCTTCCGAAGCCGATACATGAGCTCCTACGTATTTCATACTTATTTCAATGCAGCATTAAGTCTTGCAAAGTTAGCCAAAATTTTTTCTTTTTCCATGCCACACATAAGAAAAGTTTACACTACCTTTGTTTTTCAACAATATTTACGATAATTTAATGACCGAAATAACCAACCGACTACGCAAAATGATTGCATCGCTCGCCGACTCCAAAGCCCGCCGACGCGAGCAATGCTTTATTGCCGAAGGCACAAAATGCGTCATCGACACATGGCAACACTTCTCCCCTCGCCACCTCTTTGCCACCGCTCGATGGATCGAAGCCCACCCCGACATCGTCGCATCCTCCCCCTCCACCGTCCAAGTCTCCGGAGCCGACATGGAGCGCATGTCCCACCTTTCCACCCCCCCTCAAGTCATTGCCCTCTACGACCTTCCGGTCTACACCCTTGCCGACGCCCCCTCTCCCGCCGACAACCTCATCCTCGCTCTCGACCGCATTCAAGATCCCGGCAACCTCGGCACCATCATACGCATCGCCGACTGGTTTGGCATCCGCACCATCATAGCCAGCCACGACACCGTCGATGCCTTCAACCCCAAAGTCATCCAAGCTACCATGGGTGCCATCTCCCGTGTCAAAGTCATCTACACCTCTCTTCCCGAATACCTCTCCGTTAATTCCGGCGTCCCCGTCTACGGCACATTCCTCGATGGCAACGACATCTACCGCACCCCACTCACCCCGACAGGCATCATCGTCATGGGCAACGAAGGACAAGGCATCTCCCCCGAAGTCGCCGACTGCGTCACCCACCGACTCCTCATCCCCTCATATCCCCCCGAATCCCCCACCTCCGAATCACTCAACGTCGGAATGGCCACAGCCATCACCGTTGCCGAATTCCGCCGTAGAGCCACATCATAAACCCCTCTACCCATGGCAACTAAATCTAAAAGCATCTGGTATTGTAGCAACTGCGGAGCCGACTCTCCCCGCTGGGAAGGTCGATGCCCCTCATGTGGCGAATGGAACACAATGGTCGAAGAACGCCTCTCCGCCAAAGCCGCCAAAGCATCCGCCTCTCGCCCTCACACCAAGTCCGCCCCACAAAAAATATCCGAAATACAAACCCTCGACGAGCCACGCATCACCATGCCCTCCTCCGAGCTCAATCGCGTCCTCGGCGGCGGACTCGTCCCCGGCTCCCTCACCCTCATCGGCGGCGAACCCGGCATAGGCAAATCCACGCTCATCCTCCAAAACATTCTCGCCATCCGCTCCCGCACCATCCTATATGTATCCGGCGAAGAAAGCGCACAGCAACTCAAACTGCGAGCCGACCGCATAGGCCGACTCTCCGACAATCTCCTCATCCTCTGCGAAACCGACCTCGACACCATCCTCGAAGCCACCAGCTCCGTCTCCCCCGGCATCGTCATCGTCGACTCCATACAGACCATCGCCTCCCCCGACATCGAATCCTCGGCAGGCTCCGTCAGTCAAGTCCGCGAATGTTCCGCACGACTACTCCGCTACGCCAAAGAATCATCCGTCCCCGTCATCCTCATCGGACACATCAACAAAGACGGCAACATCGCCGGACCGAAAGTCCTCGAACACATCGTCGACACCGTCCTGCAGTTCGAAGGCGACCGCCAATACATGTACCGCATCCTCCGCTCCATCAAAAACCGCTTCGGCTCCACCGCCGAACTCGGCATCTACGAAATGGCAGCCAACGGACTGCGCGAAGTCAAAAACCCCTCCCAACTCCTCCTCTCCCAACACCCCGACGACCTCTCAGGCACAGCCGTCGGCATCACCCTCGAAGGCATCCGCCCATTCCTCATCGAGACACAGGCACTCGTCTCCTCAGCCGCCTACGGAACCCCACAACGCTCCGTCACCGGCTTCGACGCCAAGCGCCTCAACATGCTCCTCGCTGTCCTCGAAAAGCGCGTCGGATTCCGACTCATCCAGAAAGACGTATTCCTCAACATCGCAGGAGGACTCCGTGTCAACGACCCCGCCCTCGACCTCAGCGTCATCTGCGCCATCCTATCATCCAACGTCGATATCCCCATTCCCCACACCACCTGCTTCACCGGCGAAGTCGGACTCTCCGGAGAGATCCGACCCGTCACCCGCATCGAGCAGCGCATCCTCGAAGCCGAAAAACTCGGATTCACCACCATCATCATCCCCGCCAACAACCTCAAAGGCATCGACGCCTCCCGCTTCACCATCACCATCCACCAAGTCACCAAAGTCGAAGAAGCCGTCCGCCTCCTCTTCGCCTAACCATACCCCAAAAGAAAAATTTCAATGATTATCGTGCAATTTCAATCTTTAACAATAAAATCTCAAAAAGATTAATTATGTTTGCTATGGTATCACGTATTAAAAATATTATAGCATACTCTAATCTTTCTATTAGAGCATTTGCTATTAAGATTGGGGTTAATCAACCAACCTTAGATAGAATGTTAAAGGGTATAAATGCCTTAAACCTAAATTGTGTTATTGGCATACCTTCGGCTTTTCCTGAGATTTCTTCAGAATGGCTTATGAGGGGGGTCGGCGAAATGTTATTGACTGATACTCCTAAAAAAGAAGATGTGGAAAAAACGGAACGCCTTGTAGACACCATTACGATACTGCAATCTGCTCTCAACGAAAAGAGCAAAACGATTCAAGCAATAGAACAAGAAATATCACGTTTAAAATCATAGGATATGAGAACAAGTTTATTAATATTATGTCTTATCATGTCATTAATGGCATATTCCCAAAAAGTAGAATCTAATATAGATGATTTTACTGGTGAAAAAGTAGTAAAAACGTCTTGGGAGAAAATTTATTCTGGAGGGATGACAGGAGCAAATCAAACACGTTTACAAATACAAGCTGTAAACGAAACAAATTTTTTGCTTTTTAGAATATACACAAATGAAGTAGTTGCCATTAATCAAGGTAGCGAAGTTCTAATAAAAACACCTAATGGAGTTATAAAAGGCATTGTTACGCAATATTCAGTAGCAGAACCTGGAGCATGGGCAGAAAATGCTCCAAATAATAAATTGGGTATTTATTTCAAATGTTCAATAGAATTAGCTGATATTAAAGATGTCATTATACAAAAAATTCGTTTCCCTTTTACTGATGGGAATCTTGATATAGAGATAAAAGACAAAGACAACAAAAAAATACATAAGATGATAGAACTAATATCATCTATTGATTGAATTATTTCCGAATTATTGTCGGGTTGAAAATATATCCTATTGGAATCAGATTATTTTCAACGAATTATGCTAATTTGTAGCAAAATTTAATTACCTTTGTGGCACTTTAACGCTATTAAAGCGTTGATATTACATATTAGTGTAGCCTAATCGTTCCGCAAATTACCACAATAGACCGAAAATGGCTATTTTATTAATCCTGACATGGGTGTACCACGTTATAAACGTGGTGCATATCCATTGTTAGGATGGGATGTGGTAATCCTGCGGAACGAGTGGATAGGCACTACGTTCTTTTTTATAGGCGATATTGTCTATCTGTGACAGACAAAGGCAATATTGCACTAACCATAAAAAACAAAATTATGAGAAAAGTATTATTATTATCGTCCATTTTTGTAATGGCAATCTGTTTTTACTCGTGTGGTGACAGCGATGAACCCCAAACACCCAAACCGGAATTAAAAATTGAAAAGAGTAGTTATACATTAAATCCGGATGATGTTACCCAAATATCCTTTACCGGAGATGAAGAGCTACTCAATGAATTGGAATGGGATTCGGACAATGAATTTGTTGCAACAATCGACAAAGGACTAATCTATACCGAAAAAGTAGGAAAAGCAACAATTACATCGTCATCCGGGCATATCATCCATGTTGAAGTTTCTCCGAATTACAATGTTTATGAAGAGCCGTCAGTTGATTTTGGTGCATCGATGAGTACTATAAAAGCAAAATATGGCACTCCATATTCATCATCAAGCGATGCATTGATATACAAAACAAACAATTCGTCTGCTCCTTATGTTATGTATGTTTTCACTGATGGAAAATTATATTTTTCATCAGTAATATTAAAAAACTCAACATCGGTTATGGCTGATGTTACAGAATTTCTTTTGGAGAGATACATCGTTCTTTCTGTCGATGAAGATGATTTAACTGTAATATTATGTCATTGCAAAGGGAAGAAAAATTCTCCGACAATTAACTATGGCGTAGGTCTATATTTATACTACGATGCTCTCAAATGCCCGGTAGTATTCTATTTGCCATATACAGAGTCAAAAAGTAGAACTGCGACTCCTCTCATAGATGCAAATGAGTATTTATTGAAGATGGGTAAATGCCTGAAAAATTTGCCTCTTGAATAACCATTGATATTCGGAAATAATGTAAGTTAAATTTGTTAAAGGACCTAAATTTTAGTGGCAGTGTATCGCTACACTGCCACACCACAAAAAAGGCGAGCCACAATACAAAGTGACTCGCCTTCCATTATTCCAATTTGCGCCGACGCGCTATTGCTTAATCCATTTTATCACATCCTTCAGAGTGCGCTTCTTGCCATAGAGCAATATTCCGGTACGATAGATTCGTGCCGACAGATAGATACACATCACAGCCGTTCCATATAGAGCCAAAATGCTCACAATCATCTGCCACACAGGCACATCGTAAGGCAAACGTATCATCATCACAATCGGCGACGTGAACGGAATCATCGAACACCACACCGCCATCTGCCCGTCGGGATTCTCCACACAAGCCATTCCGGCATATAACGCAATGATAATCACGATCATAATCGGCATCGTAAACTGCGAAGCATCACTCGCCTCATCCACTGCCGAACCGAATCCGGCAAACAGCGAAGCATAGAGCAAGAACCCACCGATAAAGTATATCACGAAGAACGACAATATCTGCATAAAGTTCACTCCGCCAATCATTTGCATTATCTCAGCTGCGCCATCCACTTCCGGCATTTCAGCTCCGGCAGCCATCATCGCAGGGTCAATGTTTGGAGCCACAACAGCCGCTCCGACAACAGCACTCACCCCTCCGAGCAACACAGCCCAGATAGCAATCTGAGTCAGCCCCACGAAAGCCACACCGATGATCTTACCCATCATCAATTCAAATGGTTTACAGCTACTTACGATTACCTCAACGATACGATTGGTCTTCTCTTCGACCACACTGTTCATAATCATCGCACCATAAGCAAGCACAAACATATAGATTACAAACGCCAGCACCATACCGATTACCATCGACAGCTCCGTCGACGACATCGTAGCCTCACCGGCCTCATCCCATTTGATACTGTTGACCGACACCTCAACATTGCAAGCATCGATTATATCTTTCAATCCCTCAACATTATACGATTCCATTTTAGCTTTCGACAAAGCATCATTCAGGCAGTTTTCCATATGCCCTATAAGCGACATATTCACCGTATTGTCGGAAAACACACTAAGCTGCTTGGACTCAAGCACATTGCCGGGAATCACCACAATGGCATAAATATCGCCGTCAGCCTTCGAATAATACCCATGAGGGTCCTGTGCCTGAGCACTGTCAAGCAGCAGAAATTCAAAGTCCTCATTGCTCTCTATCGCCTTGCCGTATCTACCCGACTCATCGATGACAGCCACCTTCTTCGCCTCATCACTACTGTTAAGTTCCTGAAGCAAGACAGGCACCGCGCCAATCGCCACAATCAACAAAGGCATCAGTAACGTCATGAAAATGAACGACTTCTTAGCCACAATCGAGAGATATTCTCTCTGTATTATCAATGAAAGTCTATATCTGTTCATACTCTGTTTTAATTATTTTTGCCGGTTACGGTTTCAATAAACACCTCATGCATCGACGGCAGAAGTTCTTGGAAACCGGTAAGTTCATATTTCTCGTTAAGTACAGTGATCGCATCGCGCAGCGTCACACCGTCATTGAGGCGTATCGTAGCATCTACCCCACCGGTTTTCAGCACATTAGCCTCCTCGATAGAGTATAGCGCATCATTCGGTTCAAACAATTTACCGTTGACATGCACCGTATAGAGATGCTTCTTATACTGCTGACGAATATCACTCACACGCCCCTGCAACACCACCTTCGAGTGATTGATAAGCGTGATTTCTTCGCACACTTCCTCCACCGAACCCATATTGTGAGTCGAGAAAAGAATTGTCGCACCCTCTTTGCCCAGTTCGATGATTTCACGCTTAAGTTGCTCAGCATTAACGGGATCGAAGCCCGAAAACGGCTCATCGAATATCAACAACTTCGGACGATGAAGCACCGTAGCGATAAACTGCACCTTCTGAGCCATACCCTTCGACAGAGCCTCCAACTTCTTGTTTCGCCACTCCGAAAGGTCAAATCGTTCGAGCCAACGCTCCATCTCGCGCGTCGCATCAGCTTTGCTCATCCCTTTCAAGCGACCGAGATACACAATCTGGTCCCCAACTTTCATTTTTTTATACAGACCGCGCTCCTCCGGAAGATAGCCTATCTGCGCAACATCCTCAGCAGAAGCATGTTTGCCATTGATAAGCACCTCTCCGCTGTCAGGCGAAGTAATCTGATTCAATATACGTATAAGCGACGTTTTCCCCGCGCCGTTCGGTCCAAGCAGACCATAGATGCAGCCCTCTTCCACATTCAAACTCACATGGTCAAGAGCCATGTGACCCGAATATTGCTTCACCACATCTTTCACTTCGATGAAATTCATACTTATATTCCTTAAGATTGTAAATATTTGGCAAAATTAAACCATAATCCACAATTACGCAACAATCCCCCGCCTCTCCCCCGTGAAAATTCCAAACAAAAAAACAGGGCTGACAGAAAATATCCGCCAACCCTGCTTCTATCTATGCGTGTTTCTATTATTTTACGATAACTTTTTCAGTCTTTTCGCCTTGTTTTGAGATGTAAAGACCGGCGGGAAGATTTTCTCCAACAACCTCAACACCCTGAAGATTATAGTACTTAACGGGAAGATTGCTATCGGTATCAATCTCTACGTTACAGATTGCACTCAACTCATCATTATACAAACCAAACTTATTTGCCACATTATCGCCTACTTCTGTTGCTGCCAAAGCTATATAAGAGCCATTAATTGCCACTGCATTAGCAACCGGAGAGATGGTTTCAAACGATGGATTTTGAGAAAGCTCTACCATATATGAATTTACAGCATCTACACCGCCATAATTTCCACCGATAGTCGTATTTACCCAAAGAGAGTTATGATATACAGCTGTTGAGATTGCAACCTCCTTTTTATTTGACTCCTCTGCCACACCACTCGTCGCATTCATTACAACGCCAAGAGTCGTGTCGAGAGTAGATACAAACACATCGTTATCTCCGACAGCTGTAATGTCGGCATCAAACGGAAGAGTATTTTGGAAAGTACCGATTACCACCACATTGTCACCCGACATCTGCATATCGCTTACAATGTCGTTTATAGTAGTACTGCTGGTCTTTGTAGTAAATTCCTTGATAGCCTTGCTTGCACCTGTAGCTTTGTCTACGGCAGCAACAATGTAACCGACCTCTACATATCCATCGTCATCGATTTTAGCATAAGAGCAATCCTTGGTCTCTGTGCCAATAGTCAATGTAACGTCGTTCATACAGGTAAAAGCGGCATACACTGCATCTTCCGCAACTGTAAATGACGAAGAAAGCACACCCACGCCGGCAACCGGGTCAAAATCCGTCGTCAATTTCACCGATGCCAATACATTGCAACCGGAAAAATCAGAGTTAATACTAAATACTGCACCGGCTTCAATATCCATGTAATAGAATCCCCATCCTTCCATATCATAGGTACCACCTACGAATGATGCATCTCCTTTGGTAGTTGAACCGGTAAAATCTGCCGAGCAGTACACTTTACCGCCATCTACCGCAATTTTGTTAATATGGAAAAAGACATCTCCATCACTCGGATAATATAACAGATCTACCATATCGGCTAATGACGGATGATAAGTAGGCACAAATGTGTCTACGCCTGCAATAGTACCATCCGCGTTATAGATGGCAATAAACGATGAATTTTGCTTTTCGTAATAAGAACCATCCGAGGCTTTCATTCCCTCTTTTTCTACTGCTTTATCATCGGTACTGCCGAAACTTACTACATCGGCAAAAGTACCTGCCACATACAACTTGCCATCTGCATCAGCTGCTACAGAAGTTACAGTTGCCGCACCGGCAATAGCCACGCCCCACACTTCTGTTCCATCGGCAGCATACTTAAGGATATACGAACTTTCAGCAATCGGCGTTAATTCAGAACCTGCAAATTCAAACGCCTCCGTAAACACTCCGGTGGCATAAACATCTCCCGCAGCAGTTACTGCAATCGGAGTGTTATGATTCACTGATTCAATAGAAACAAGGTCATAACGGTCATCTTCCCATATTGTGCTCAATACAGGACCGGAAGAGGCATTTGCCGATACTATTGCGGCCATGCCAAGCATAGAAAGTAAAAACTTTTTCATACTTTTCTTTTTTAATTAATATAAGATTGATACTAAAATTTAGTTTGCAAGATTTGGATTTGCCTCTATCGCCTCGGCAGGAATACGGATGGTATAACGTCCATCGCCCTGCTCAAGGACAAATTCTTCGCCATTAAACGTTTTGACAATACGCGGTTGGGTAGTGCGGCGAAGGTCGAACCAACGATGCCCTTCAAACGCCAGTTCACGAGCGCGTTCGTCATAAATTTCCTGCAACAACTCTTCATCTGTCATTGCATTTACCGCAGCCTCCTTTTTAGCATAACCGGATGCGTTAAAACGAGCCTTCTGCAAAGCGAGCAAGTATGAGCGGGCATCGACCGCGGGGTTTTCCGAACCGCCTTTCAATGCAGCCTCAGCAGCATTCAGATACATCTCACCCACACGCAGCGTACAACTGTACTGGTTGCTTCCGCCCTTGGTCAGTTGGATATTGGATGCCGTGACTTGCTTATAATATTTGGTACGGCGTTGGTCGCCTGTACCATACATTTTAAACAACGATGTCGACACTTTCATTGCGCGGGCATATTGTGCACTCATCACCTCTTCAAGAGAAACAATACTCTCAATCGACTGATAATCATTAGGAAGAGTCTTTGTCACATCCGACAACTCGCTTTTTTGCGCCAATACCGCTTTCGATGCAAGAAGAGACTTGCTCCACTCACCCATATAAAG
Organism: Muribaculaceae bacterium; assembly: GCA_045133615.1. Taxonomy (GTDB): domain Bacteria; phylum Bacteroidota; class Bacteroidia; order Bacteroidales; family Muribaculaceae; genus M3. The sequence continues at coordinate 80,843 of JBGUUQ010000051.1, forward strand.
ATACACACGCGAACGAAGAGCGTTGACACTCAATGTAGAAAAACGATAGTTGAGACCAAGTTCCCACTCATCGACATTGAGATAATCTTCAGCCGAATCAAGGTCGGAAACAATCGAGGCATATACCTCGGCAACAGTATTGCGCGACAAAGTCTCTTCAGTATCGCTATCAAGCTTCAGCGGGACGGCTTTTGTCGTCACCGGCTCACACATCGTATAAGCCGGAGCATGTAGGTTCACCAGCAAAAAGTGCATATAGGCACGAAGCATATAAGCCTCCCCTACCATTTGACGAATTTCATCGCTCGTACCATCTTCTATCATCTGTTCCGACTCGATGACATAGTTAGCGATAAACAATACGTGATAGAACTGACGCCATTTGAATGTAGCCGTATTTTCCGATGCGGCATAATCATTCCAAATCCAAATGTCCTTATATGAATTCAGGTCATTGGCCGCCATGGATGCATCCATCGTGATTTCATCGCTGCGGAATGAAGCAAGACCACGGTCATCGGGGACGGTGACATACGCCTCCGTAATCAATGCTCGAAACTCATCGGCAGTCGTAGGAATTACCTTTCCCACCGGCTGTATGTCAAGGAAACTGTCGCAACTGCCAAGCATAAACATCAAGCTCAACAGTATCGCTGATATTTTGATTTTATTCATATCTGTGTTATTTCGCTTTAAAATGTCACATTAAGACTGAATGTATATGATTTTGGGATAGGCTGAGCAAACTGATTTCCCATTGTCTCCGGGTCGAGATAGTTGTCGTAGTTGCATCCGAACACCCATAAGTTGCGAGCTTCAAGGGCGACAACGGCACTCTTTGCCCCTATCTTGGTTATCCAATTTTGAGGCAGATAATATCCGAAACGAACATTTTGCAAACGGACATGGTCGGAGCGTTTAACCCAAGTATCGAGCATCGAATAGAGCGAGAACTCCGAATATTGTACATATTCAGCCTGACGATTTCCTTCAACAAGCAGAGCCGGAAGGGTGCTTGAACTGTTCGATGGAGTCCATCGGTTGAGAATGTCACGATTGGTATTCATTCCTCGGTCAAACATCGTATTGGAATAAGAGGGAGTGACACGAGTGTACATGAACAAGTTGAATGCAAAATTAAGCGACAGCTCAAATTGCTTGTACTTAAACGTATTTATAAAACCGCCGGTCACCAACGGATCACCGGAGCCGATATATGTGTAAAGTTCGCGCTGCTCTTCGGCAGTAAGCGTACTTGCACCGGCACTGTTAAGTTTCAAAAACTCCTGAGCGGTCACTTTGGAACCATCTTTTGCAACAAAAAGCGGATAACCTTCATCGTCAAGCCCGGCTGTTTTGTATGCAAAAATCGCATTGACCGGTCGACCTTCACGCGACGGAGTAGTCTGGTTGGCCGGAACGGTTTCTTGCAGAACCTTGTTTTCGTTGTATGCGATATTGAAATTAGTGGTCCATGTAAACTCTTTTGTGTGGATGTTGCGAGTAGATAATGCCAATTCCACACCCTGATTCCGCATACTTGCCCAATTGACAGAGGTAGAAGAAAATCCGGTCTCAAGAGGGAGCATTTTCAATGCAATAAGGTCGTCGCCCTTACGATGGTAATAATCGAGAGAGAAAGAGACCGCATTATCAAAGACCGACATATCGATACCGGTATTGAACGTGTAGGTCTTCTCCCAACGCAAACGACGATTAGGCGGTGTGCCAAGTACGATGACATCTTCAGTCGTACCGGGGAGTATCGATGCATTATTGTAATATCCCATCACATAGGACGATGTGCTTTTGTCAATATTTCCTTGGATACCGAAAGAGGCTCTTAGACCAAGGTTGTTGATTGACTCAACATCACGAAGAAATGATTCTTCGCTCGCACGCCACAACCCACTGAACGAATAGAGCGGGAGGAAACGATACTTCTTGTCGACACCGAATAAGTCGGAACCATCGAAACGAATACTTGCACCAAGTGTATAGCGATGGAGCAATGAATATGATGCCGTACCATAGAATGAGGCATAAGCATTTTCGGAATAGCTCTCTGAATGAAGAGGATATTGACGCGCCCATGATTCATTAGGGAATATAACCGGCTTATTGGTCAATGTCTTACGATCATAACCATACGCAGTACTTGAAAAATATTCATACCATGTCTTACGAATTTCGGTACCGATCATACCTTCCACTTCATGAATATTGGCAAATTCATTGTTATACTCGACTTGTGCTTTCCAGTTAATCTGCTTATTGGTGCTTTTGCTTTGCATGTGTCGTCCGCCATCGGGAAGGAATGTTTCACCTCCGAGAGTGGCAAGAGTGGTACGCTCAAATTCTTTGCGCATAGCATAGGTGTCGGCATCCGCGTACGATTGAGTATCGGCATGGTCGAGTTGAAAGCCCAATTGAGTGGAGGCTTTCAAGTTATTATTGACGCGAAGGTCAATATCAAACAATGCCGTGACGCCTGACGATTCTTGAGTATAGTCGGTATTGTTGCGCTCTTCAAACACGTTGAATTGCAAATCACTGTCTTCCCGACCTTGAATATCGATGTCATAAACATAATTTCCATTTTCATCATAAGCCAATTGATAGGGATTGGCTCTGCGCGAATAATAAACCGGATTGGTGAAACCGTCGGCATCCGTAAGATAAGAATTGCTCTTACGACGGTTGGCAAATAATGACGCTCCGACTTTCAAATGACTATTGAGACGATACGACGTCTTCAAAACAACATTGAAACGATTGACATCAACTCCGGGCACATTACCTTTTTCATCATAGTATCCAAAAGAGGTGTAATATGTAGCCTTATCATTTCCGCCGGAAATACTTAGATTATATTCCTGATTGAACGTACTGCGGAAAAGGATGTCGTTCCAATCGGTATTAATCAATCGGAGATTGTTGATTTGCGCTTGCACATCAGGCGACAATGCGCTCCATCCTCCTGTTTTATAGGTATCAAACTGCCCTGCTTGCTGAAGGATACGAGATACGCCGCCTTTGTTTTCGCGATATGTGTAATCACTCAACAACAAATCCAATTCGAGGTCAACCTTCTCTGACGAATTGAGCAGATTAAGTCGATCGATGTCGGGCTTTGGAGAGTAGGACAATCGAGTGGAGAAATTGACTTCCGGCTTACCCGCCTTACCATTTTTAGTAGTAATAACAATTACACCGTTGGCAGCACGAGTACCATAAATTGCCGTTGCAGCGGCATCTTTCAATACCGTGATGCTCTCGATGTCGGCAGGATTTAATCCCGCCACCGAAGATTGGTATATATTGTCCACATCTTTAAGATCTTCCATCGTTGGGACATCGGTTCCATTCATAGGAACACCGTCAATCACCCACAAAGGGTCTTGAGTGCCACTCAATGATGCAGTACCGCGAATACGTATCTTCATCGGGGCACCCGGTGTACCGGATGTCTGAACGGCAGAAAGTCCGGCAACCTGACCGGCAAGAGCCTGGTCAATATTCATTACCGAACCAAGCATCTCATCATCCACTGCAAGTTTTGAAATCGATGCTGTCAATTTGCGTCGTTCAATGGTCTGATAACCGGTAACAACGACATCGTCAAGCATCGTAGATGATGACAACATCGAGATATTGTATCTATCTTTTCCGGCTTCAAGAATGACTGTCTGTGTAGTATATCCCACATAACGACATTGCAATTCGGTCACTCCCGACGGCACTGTTATAGAAAATTCACCATCGATATTAGTCAACACACCCAATGCGCCCATATTGCTTCCGGCGTCTTTGAGTTGTTGACTCGTAACAACAACAGAGGCACCCATCAATGGTTCATTATCATCGGCAGACACAACCACACCTGTGATTGTTCGCCCTGCAGCCAACGTCTCAAATGTGAAAATCACATTCAAGAGCATTATGCAACAAAGTACTAACTTCCTCATTTACGCTATATTATTACATTTATTACTACATTTCAAGACCCAATGCCGTATTGATTCGCATTATAAGGTCGCTATAATGGTATCGAGTTGCCGTATCTGACGTTGATTGACGCGACTTCAGCAATGTGCGCAATCTCATCAATTCACCTCGCTTTACAGATATGGCATCGGAGATACGATTGGCTTGCGAACCGTAGAATGACAATTCACGTCGCATGCTTTGCTCGTGTTCGCATTGCACATCATGGCTGCAAACATGGCGGTTCATGTCAAAAAGGGGATCGATGTCGGCGAGTTTTTTGTTTATCTTAACTCCTTCCACTTCAGCAGCAGCTGTGAGAAGAGCATCAACGAAATTTTTCTGCAATACGCGCGTTTTCACATCGGGAATCGCACCACGCTCAGTCACTCCAAATATGCCATTATGAAGCATATCCATCATTTCCACCACAGTGAAGGCGTTTTTCTTGTTTACCGACTCATTTTCCAACATACGAATAAGACGACGGTCGGACAATAAATCCCATAACAGATAGGACTGCATATTGTTGCGCATATACGACGGAGCATATTCCACAGGTCCGTTCGGGGTATTTGCACGTAAATATGTGTATCGACCCACCTCGGCATCAAAAAGCCAATCGTTATCATTAAACGCCTCATCTATAATAAATTTCAACGCTTCGCGCTGGCGATTGCGATCGACAAATTCATAAGACTTAAGTTTGTCGCCAACCGTGACGTTTTCAACATATATTCCACCGATATTTGCCATCACATGATACATATACCGATTCCACTGTCCCAACACAGAATAATATAATCGGGAGGCATCATCATAAGTTTGTCCTGCATCGCCCGTAGTGGTCCAACTGATTATATTCGGAACTATACGTTTCAAATTGGCAATACCATATCGGGATGATTTCACCGGATCGTCGCCCAAGTCCTCATTCTGCGAACGTGGGTCTACTGCATCGCGAGCATCTTGAGCCTCACTATAATGATACAATCGGTGGGTATAGTTGCCAAGAAATTGCTGAAGCATAGCGTAATCCTCTTTCGGGTCATCTTTTCCATACCAACGATAGCCGTATTCAATAGCCATCATATCGTAAGGACCAAGATTCGGGGAGAATACGGTCACTCCATCGCCGGGCTGCGCCACATAATTGAATCGGGCATAGTCCATAATCGATGAAGATGTGGAATTGAGCATATTGGTATATGACGGAGAGCGAAGCGAATCGGTAGGGATGGCACTCGATGCCATCATATTGTGGCGTAATCCCAAAGAGTGCCCCACTTCATGGCATGCGACAAAGCGCATTGCATCGCCAATGAGTTCGTCGGGCAATTTCGGTCCTGTCGCTCCGGGACGTGTAGCACCGGTCTGTACCACAATCCAATCATTAAGAATGTCGAGCACATTATGCCACCATATAATATCAGCTTCGAGAATTTCTCCTGACCGAGGGTCGGTAATAGAAGGACCCATCGCATTGGATTTAGTGGATGCAGCATAAGTCAACACGGAATAATTCATGTCGTCCATATCAACCTCCATGCTGTCGGTAACTTCTTTTGCAATAATGGCATTTTTAAATCCGGCCATCTCGAATGCCCGCTGCCATTCTTCAATACCTTGTTTAATATATGGACGCCACTGCTTGGGAGTTGAATTGTCGATATAAAAAACTATCGGTTTAATCGGTTCGACAACGCATCCGCTAAGATATTTTTCCACATCCTCCACTTTCGGTTCCAACCGCCAACGTGTAATGTAGCGATCGCGTGTCACACGTTGCTGGTCGTCGGAATATACGAGTGACGATTCCGTAAAATAGCCTACTTTATTCGACATCAAACGGCGAGCCATAGGCTTTTCGGGTAGAAGCAATATCGAAGACCCAACTTCCACAGTCACATAAACAGAGGTATTTCCTTCGGTGACTTTTGTTGTCAATTCAGAGGTCACATAGACATTGTTTTCAAACGATTTCACCGACAAAATCCGCGAAAGATCTTTGTTGGCAGGTGTATCGAGATTGATATTGGAGAAAACATTGTTGATACTTGTCTGCGTACCATTATATATATCATTAACTTTGACCACAACCGCGGTGGAATCATTGTTTTCCGCTTCAACCTTAAACGACTGAATAAGCGGCGAAATATAATTGTCGTTAACAGACTTGGCAATTGATGCATAATCAGGAACAATCGGCAGCGGACGGCTTTGACGAACATAGACCCGCTTGGCAGCATCATCAAATTCAAATCGTATCATCTGATTTTCGTAGTTGATACCGCGATTCACTCCTGCTTCATTAAGTTCTATCGGAACACGTAGCAACTTATTGACGACAAGCATGTCGCGCCCCATCAATCGCTTCGGAATCTCAAAATAATAGTCATTCCCCTTTTTTATCACGCGAAACAGTCCGTTTTTCACGTCGGATGCTCCATCTATGATTTTTGCATATCCGGATTGCGCGCTATCGGATTGAATACTATCTGACACCGCTGATTCGGCCTTTCGTTTATTTTTCTTGCTTTTGAAAAACAAGAGACCTGTATTTTCTTTATTAGAAACACCGTCGTACGTATCCGATGCATAAACATTAGCAGTTAGCATCAGTGACATAGACAAAGGTAATATTAGGAATTTTTTCTTATTCATCGTTTTACAAAATACACGTATAGCACTGTGATAATCACGGTATTATACGACATAGTAATATAGAGTTAGACCGCAATCTCCTTATAAGAGATTGCATTGTGCTATAAAATACTTGAAAATCAGATTTTTAAAATTTTACCGGACTTCTTGATGTGTGTTTTTG
>JBGUUQ010000052.1:0-14566 GCA_045133615.1 Muribaculaceae bacterium
GGGGACCTTCCTCTCAGAACCCCTACGCATCGTCGCCTCGGTGGGCCGTTACCCCGCCGACTAGCTAATGCGCCGCATGCCCATCCGTGACCGGAATCGCTTCCTTTGACCTCACAGGGATGTCCCCGCAAAGTATTATGGAGTATTAGGCGGCATTTCTACCGGTTATCCTCCTGTCACGGCCAGGTTGCATACGTGTTACTCACCCGTGCGCCGGTCGCCGGCAGGTGAAGGCAAGCCTTCACCCCCGCTGCCCCACGACTTGCATGTGTTAAGCCTGTCGCTAGCGTTCATCCTGAGCCAGGATCAAACTCTTCGTTGTTGTATTTTTGTTCTTTTCTTTTCAGAATTTTGTAGACACAAATCAAAAATACTTCAACGGCTTCATTCTTCCTCGCCCGGTTTACTGCGCTTGACTTCCTGTAGAACTGACAGAGCATTTCCGCTCTTGTACTACTTCTTGTCTATTGTAAGTATTTCAATGTTCACTTGCTTTCGTTCTCAAAAGCGAGTGCAAAGTTATAAGCTTTTTTGATACCTACCAAATATTTTTTGAACTTTTTTTCACGATTTTTCAGTCTAAAATTCATCAGTCCATGAATTTCAAGCATTTACAAATTCCGTAGCTCCGTAAATTTAACATTCAAACACAATCCATTCTCGCAATAAAGCCCACATAAAAGCAATCCAACAAGAAAAAAAGTCGAGTAATAAAAGTTTTCAACACTATATATGAAATCTCACAAAAACGACGTAACTTTGGAATCTCTTAAACATACATATATAATATAGACATAAAATGCATCCATTTATACATCTCCACGTCCATACTCAATTTTCCGTTCTCGACGGTCAAGCCTCTGTCTCTGCACTTGTAGACAAAGCTATTGCCGATGGCATGAAAGGATTGGCCATTACCGACCATGGAAATATGTTTGGAATAAAAGAGTTTTTCAACTACACTAAAAAGAAAAACGGAAAAACCAACGATGCGATAAAAGCCACAAAAGGAGAATTGGAGAAAGCCACTGCCGATGGCAACCAAGAAGAAATCGCTCGACTCACTCAGGAATTAGCCGATTTAAAAGAAAAGCTATTCACACCCATCTTTGGATGCGAAATGTATGTCGCCAACACAGTATTGACAGAACATACCGATAAGCGCGACACAGGTCGCCACCTCGTAGTTCTCGCGAAAAACGAAACCGGATACCACAATCTCGTCAAAATTGTTTCGCGTGCATGGACCGAAGGTTTCTACTCCCATCCGCGTACCGACAAACAAGAGCTTGCAAAACACCACGAAGGGCTTATTGTATGTTCGGCCTGTCTCGGTGGAGAAATACCGCGACTTATTCTTGCCGGCGAAATCGAAGAGGCGGAAAAGCAAGTACAATGGTACAAGAGCGTATTTGGCGACGACTATTATCTGGAACTCCAGCGCCACAAAGCCACCGTACCACGAGCCAATCATGATGTCTATATCGAACAAGAGAAAGTAAACCCCGAATTAATCCGAATGGCTCGAAAATTCGACATCAAAATCATTGCCACAAACGACGTACATTTTGTAAATGAAGAAGATGCCGAAGCACACGACCGCCTGATTTGCGTGTCTACCGGGAAAAAGTTGAACGACAACCGAATGTTATACAGCAAACAGGAGTGGATGAAGACACAAGAAGAGATGAACAGTGTCTTTTCCGATGTGCCTGAAGCATTATACAATACGATGGAAATTCTCGATAAAATAGAGGTATATTCCATCGACCACAAACCGATTTTGCCCAACTTCCCCCTCCCCGACGGATTCACCAACAACGACGACTACCTACGCTACCTAACTTATGAAGGGGCAAAACGTCGCTGGGGAGAGCCTAACGAAGAGCAACGCGAACGTATCGACTTCGAGCTTGATACGATAAAAAACATGGGATTCCCCGGCTACTTCCTCATTGTACAGGACTTTATTGCCGCCGGGCGCGAACGAGGAGTATCTGTCGGCCCCGGTCGTGGCTCTGCTGCCGGATCGGCCGTAGCCTACTGTCTCGGCATCACGCAAATCGACCCCATCAAATACGACCTCCTTTTCGAACGCTTCCTCAATCCCGACCGTATATCACTTCCCGATATCGACATCGACTTCGACGACGACGGACGTGCCGACGTGCTTAAATATGTAACCGAAAAATATGGTGAAGAAAAGGTTGCCCACATCATTACCTACGGCACAATGGCGGCAAAATCATCAATCAAAGATGTCGCCCGCGTGCACGACCTACCCCTACCGGAAAGCAACCGATTGGCCAATCTGGTGCCGAAACACATGCCGGTCGTAAACGGGAAAGAATTGAAACCAACGCTCAAAAACTGCTACGAACATGTTCCCGAATTCAAAACCGAACTTGGCGGTCCAAATCAACTCGTAGTCGATACATTAAAATACGCAAAAGAGCTCGAAGGCAACGTTCGCAACACCGGCGTACACGCGTGCGGTGTCATCATTTGCCGCGACGACATCACCGATTGGGTTCCGGTATCGACAGCCTACGACAAGGACGGGGTAAAAATGCTCGTTACACAATACGAAGGATGCGTTATCGAGGACACCGGCCTTATCAAAATGGACTTCCTCGGACTGAAAACCTTGTCGATTATCAAAGAAGCTCTCACCAACATTAAATTGACGCGAGGCATCGACATTGACATCGACAACATCCCTATCGACGACCCGAAAACCTATGCCCTATACTGTGCCGGAAAAACCACCGGTACATTCCAATTCGAGTCGGGAGGTATGCAGAAATATTTGCGAGAGCTACAGCCAAGTACATTTGAAGACCTCATCGCAATGAATGCGCTATACCGTCCGGGACCTATGGACTACATCCCCGACTTCATCGCCCGCAAGCATGGTCGCTCGCCCATAGTTTACGACATCCCCATTATGGAGAAATACTTAAAGGACACTTACGGCGTAACCGTGTATCAAGAGCAGGTAATGCTTTTGTCGCGTCTGCTCGCGAATTTCACACGAGGAGAAAGCGACACCCTACGAAAAGCGATGGGTAAAAAGCTTATCGACAAGATGAATGCCCTCAAAGAAAAATTCCTTACCGGCGGTAAGGCAAACGGGTATGAAGAAGCTACGCTCAATAAAATTTGGGCTGACTGGGAAAAATTCGCATCCTACGCATTCAACAAGAGCCACGCCACATGTTATAGCTGGGTAGCATTCCAAACCGCCTACCTCAAAGCCAACTATCCGGCAGAATATATGGCAGCCGTATTGAGCCGCAACATCACCGATATCACAAAACTCACCGGCTTCATGGATGAGTGTAAATCGATGCGCATACAAGTGCTCGGTCCCGACGTAAACGAAAGTTTCAATCGTTTCGGTGTAAACAAAAAAGGCGATATTCGTTTCGGATTGGCTGCTATCAAAGGTGTCGGCATGAACGTCGTCAACGACATCATTACCGCCCGCAACAATGGAGGTCCGTTTGAATCAATCTACGACTTCGCCGAACGTGTACCGATGCAATCGCTCAACCGACGCACCATCGACTCTCTTGCATTGGCCGGCGCATTCGACTGCTTCAAAGAGATAAAGCGCGAAGACTTTTTTGAGAAAAACAATCGCGACGAAACATTCTCCGAACAGCTCATCAGATACGGACAAATGTATCAGAACGATCAAGTAAATCAAAGCATGTCGCTTTTCGGCGATGACTCATCGATGACAACAGCCGGACGCCCCGAAATAAAACCATCCGTGCAATGGGTTGACGCCCAAAAGTTGGAAAAAGAGCGCGAACTCGTAGGCATGTACCTATCAGCCCACCCACTCGACCCATTCTACATGGAACTAAACTACGGGTGCAACACCAACATCAAGCAACTTGCCGAGTTAGAACCGATAGAAGGCACCGAAGTCACGTTTGGCGGTCTTGTCACATCGTATGAGACTCGCCCCACCAGCCGAGGCTCACAATTCGGCATACTCAAAGTCGAAGACTACACCGGGACAAAAGAGCTTCGTCTTTTTGGTCAGGCCGTTGTTGATTTCGGACGATTCGGTATTCCCGGAATGCCTATATTGATTACCGGACGTTTCCAACGACGATTCAAAAACAGCGACATAGAATTCAGCATCGTCAATGTCCGCCTACTCGAAGATGTAAAAGGCAAATTGATACACGACATAACCATCAATCTGTCGCGCGAAACAATCAACGACACCATACACGGTCTTATCCAAGAAGCGCTCAAATCCACCACCGACAATCGTGGCGGACTCTATTTCCGCATTTTCGACCCGGAAATAAACCGCTCCGTACGACTTGCCGCGGGTGTCAGGATTCCAATCAACCGAAAATTAGTCGAAGACCTTCAAGATCTCAACATAGATTTTCGTATCAACGAATAAGAGAAATTTAACCTCAAAATATAACGGCAATCATTAGTGAAGTCGAAAGAATTTCACTAATTTTGCCAAAGAAATAACAAACCGAATTAATACAATATCATGGCAATAGAATTTAATGACCAATCCGCTAAGGAAATGATCGAATCGGGACAACCCGTAGTGATAGACTTTTGGGCTACATGGTGCGGCCCCTGCAAACGAGTAGCCCCCATCATCGAAGAACTTGCAGAAGAATATTCCGGTCAAATCGCAATCGGAAAATATAATGTCGACGACAACACCGACCTCGCTACCGATTTCCGAATCATGTCGATTCCCACTATCCTTTTCTTTAAAGGAGGAGAAATGGTAGAACGAGTATCCGGTGCACTCCCCAAAGCCGATTTGCAAGCAAAAATGGAAGCACTTCTTGCTCGATAAAAATACAATTACTCATTCTTTGTGAACGCCATCAATGCAACAGCATTGGTGGCGTTTTGCTTTCAAACACACCATACCCACAGCATTTTTCCAACAAAATCAATTTTTCTCAAACATTTTTTCATAAATATTTGCAAAATAAAATCATTTTGCCTAATTTTGCTATGTATTCAAAGCAAATTGATTGCGTTTTTAGGTTTGTACCGTCATAATGACAGGCTTGCTATGCAAAAGTATTCATCATTATAATTTTTACGATTATGAAAAAGATTGAAGCAATCATCCGAAAGACAAAATTTGAAGAAGTGAAGGATGCACTTCTTGCAGCCGACATCGAATGGCTCTCGTTCTACGATGTCAGAGGCATTGGAAAATCACGGCAAGGACGCATTTATCGTGGCGTAATGTACGACACCAGTTGCATTGAGAGAACGATGATATCAGTCGTGGTTCATGACATCAACGTTGAACGTACCATCAAGGTCATTCAAGACTCTGCTGCAACAGGAGAAATCGGAGATGGTCGAATTTTCGTAATACCCGTCTCAGATGCAATTCGTATTCGCACCGGAGAGCGAGGAGACACCGCTCTATATAATGCCGAGCACGAAAAATAATCCTCGCCACAAAAGAAACCAAAACGTACAATTTTAATGGTAAAAAGCTATGAACAAGATTAAATTCCACCGAACGATAGGTATTTTCACAATCGCCATAGCAGCAATGCTATTTGCCTCATTCACTTATTCTCAAGAGACTCCTGCCGACAGTGCAGCAATCACCACAATAGTAGAAACTGCCGAAGACGCCGTCGTCGAAGCCTCCATGGCAGAAGAAAGCACAAACGAACTTGCCATGGGCGTAAACACTGTGTGGATGTTGTTGGCTGCAATGCTCGTATTTTTCATGCAACCGGGATTTGCATTGGTCGAAGCCGGATTCACCCGCACCAAGAACACTGCCAATATCTTGATGAAAAACTTCATCGACTTCATGTTAGGCTCTCTGCTTTATTGGTTTATAGGCTTCGGCATCATGTTCGGACTCGGAGACTTTGCCGGTTCGCCACATCTGATGAGCTACATATTTGACAGCAACGGATTGCCCGACACCTTACCCAACGAAGGGTTCTTGGTATTCCAGACCGTATTTTGCGCAACTTCAGCCACAATTGTGTCGGGAGCGATGGCCGAACGCACAAAATTCTCAATGTATCTCGTCTACACCATATTTATCAGCGTCTTGATTTACCCGATTTCCGGTCATTGGACTTGGGGCGGCGGATGGTTGATGAATGGCGATGAAGGTTCATTTATGATGGATACATTCGGCACCACATTCCATGATTTCGCCGGTTCCACAATCGTTCACTCTGTAGGTGGCTGGATTGCACTTGTCGGAGCAGCAATTCTTGGTCCGCGCATCGGAAAGTATGGCAAAGACGGCAAATCGAAGGCAATACCCGGGCACAACCTCACTATTGCAGCTCTCGGTGTTTTCATTCTTTGGTTTGGTTGGTTCGGATTCAATCCCGGCTCACAACTTGCCGCAGCCACAGCCGACGACCAAGTAGCCATCTCTTTGGTATTCCTCAATACTAACCTCGCTGCATGTGCCGGTGGATTCTTCGCACTTGCAATCAGCTGGTTGAAATATGGCAAACCGTCACTTTCACTGACACTCAACGGCATTCTCGCCGGTCTCGTAGGCATTACAGCGGGATGCGATGCCGTATCCCCGGTCGGTGCCGTCATCATTGGAGCTATTTGTGGAGTATTGATGATATATTCAGTAGACTTTATCGACCGCGTGTTAAAAATCGACGACCCTGTAGGCGCAAGTTCCGTGCATGGTGTATGCGGATTCTTCGGCACAATTCTCACCGGATTGTTTTCAACAAGCGAAGGATGGCTCTACGGATTCGGTCCGTCATTTTTCGGAGCACAACTATTTGGTGCTGCCATCGTAGGACTTTGGGCTGCCGGCATGGGTTACTTAATATTCAAACTACTCGATAAAGTACATGGTCTCCGAGTATCAAAACGTGTTGAAGAAGAAGGACTCGACATCTATGAACATGGAGAAACAGCATACAACTAATCGATGCTTACCCTGGCACACAGACTGATTTAGAGTTTTCATTCACTGATCCGGATCGAGACGATCAGAATAGTGTTACTAATGTGTGCCGACAGTCAGGCTCTTTGAGAGTCTGGCTGTTTTTTTGTGCCAACTCGATTAAACCTTTTCCAAATACAGCCGTCATAATAACAAACAACCATTTAAAACCATACGATTATGAAAAAATCATTACTTTTAAGCCTGTTCATCTCCTCCTCCATATTGATTAGTGCACAACCGATGCGCAACGAGCCGACCAAACAACCACAAAATCCCGTAGGCGGAAAGCAAGAGCAATCGTCGGCTACTCCCCGCAATCCGGTAGGCGATAACAACAAACGTGGCGAATGGAGCATAGAGCGCGGCAAGCCCGGATATAAAACCAACAACTCAGCCGCACGCAAAAGCTACAATGAAGCCATGAACTATTACAACGGCACCAACGGCTACAAACGCGACTACCGCAAAGCTTACAACGGCTTTTATTCCGCTGCCAATCAAGGCGACCAATTAGCACAGTATCAGCTTGGGATATGCTACTATTACGGAAGAGGCGTTGAAAGCAACAAACAGCAAGCCGTTGAATGGTGGAAAAAGTCGGCAGAAAATGACTGCGTACAAGCTCAATATGAACTCGGACGTTCGTACTATAAAGGCGATGGCGTAAAGCGCAACTACAACGAAGCCCTGAAATGGTTGACAAAAAGCGCCAATAGCGGAAATGCCAACGCACAATACCTTCTCGGCGAAATGTACTACAACGGAAAAGGTGTAAGTCGCAACCAAGACAAAGCCAACCATTACTGGCAGCTATCAGCCAACCAAGGCAACCGAAATGCAAAAGAGCAGTTAGACAAGCACCAAAACAACCGTCGATAAACCACATCGCCCCGATGACAGATACAACTCTCCATCGGGGCGAATTATTTCTATTAACCGGCAATCGTCTATACCCTACGGAATACACTCACTGCAAAAACACCGACAAGCGATAGCGTCATTATCGCCAATACCGCAACAAAGCACACATCGCCGACAGTTATCACCTGAGAAGATGCAATCGACCGATAAAAGCCAATCCAATATGCGACAAGCACAATCGCAGCAATTACTCCGACTACTATTTCGAGTATCGACACCGCACGCCCTCTTCGTTCGGGCAACCGATTCATCACCTTTCGCGTAAACCACGGCGACCGTGGCGCATCCGGAAGCTCCTTGCGAAACAGTTCCCGCAATCGGTCATCATCAAAATTTTTATTCTTTATATCATTACTCATTATCCATATTCAATTTAAAAACATATTCAATACTTCATCACTTGAGCCATCTTCTGCTTTGCTCGCGACAGATACGACTTAACGGTTCCGTCAGGCAATCCCGTGATTTCAACAATCTTTTTTATCGGTTGGTCCTCAAGATAGAAAAGCAACACGACAGCTCTTTCATTTTCATTCAACGCTTTCAGACATGTTTCCACGTCCATATGAGCATCCGACGCCGCCAATGATACGGTATCCTCCTCTATCGGGATACCCTCATCGCCATAGGCCTCCTCCCTTCGCCGTCGTTGGTAATTATAGAATTCATTGCAAGCTATTCTATACAACCAAGTTTTGAAACGAGCAATTCCCTTAAATGAACGAAGTGACACATACACCTTTATAAATGTCTCTTGCGCCAAATCATCGGTCAATGCCGCATCACCAAGCGTGAGGTTTAACAGGAAGCGTCGTAGCCCGTCCTGATATTCTTCCACCAATCGACTAAATGCGTGCCGATTGTCACCGGCCACGCATTTAGCAATCAGTTGAAGTTCCTCTATTCTACTCAGCATCTGCGTTTTGTTCTCTCTTGGTTTCGGTCGGCTGTTTTCTATCCTCCATGAAATATGTAATCAGTTTGGCCAAACCGACAAACAACGGTATTGCACCAAGTCCCGCCGCTTCCGCCGCATCTACACAGATGAAAAATATTATTATACCCATGCCCCATGCCATCCACACGAGAGCCGAATGTAATCTTGTTCGCGGAGTCTTATAATCATTAAACAGATTCGGGTCTACCTTCACATTATTCATTATAGCAGCTTCAATCACTCTGTTTCTATCACGTTTTGCCTTATACCAATAGTAGAATAAGAAAATTAGTATCAATACCGGAGCGCCGAAAATACTACCAAAAGCTGCAATAACGGATACCATCTCCACAAAGTCTTTACCATTGTCAAATACACTGCCCGAATCCGTATATATCGACACTTGAATCGGACGACTGGACGCATTCACACTATCCCACTGCACTGAATCGGTTCCTACTCCGGAAATTCTTGCTACATTATTGGAATCGAGTTTTATCAGCGTGTCATCCTTATTAATGTTCTCCATCTTCAGCATCTCCGATACCGCTTTTTTCACTCCTTCAGTCATTTCAGCTTTATCTACCGAAGTACTGTTCATTCGGCAACTTGTCAATCCGACCACTAAGGCAACTATCACTGCCACTACTGCCATACATTTAAGAAAATTCTTTTTCATTGTCATTTAAACTTTAATTGATTTATTGTTGTTTTACCCTTAGACGCGCAAATGAATGCAAAAGGTTGCAACACAACATAAATTTTTTGAGTTTTCTGTTACTCGACAACAAATTTATAAAAATTCCGACAAAACACTTGCACAAATAAAAAACTCAACGTATCTTTGCACTCGCAAAACCCAAACAAGGTACCATGGCCGAGGGGTTAGGCACCGGTCTGCAAAACCGTTTACAGCAGTTCGAATCTGCTTGGTACCTCAAAACGAAAGACGTCTGACTCTGAGAGTCAGACGTCTTTCGTTTGTCTACATCGGACGTTTAGGTTCCTTCGGACGCATGCGCTCAGCCTGCCACTGTTGCCATCGGATAAAATCATCCTCCGATAGAATTTTCTTCATCTTTTTGGATAGCTTCTCCTCCGCCTTTGCTACATCCTTTCGTCGTTGCTCCATTTGTTCCTCCATATCTTCAGGGCGACGCGAATTCATGTTTTCCGACCCTCCGGGTGGCATTCCCGGTCCACCACCGGGACCTCCAAATCCGCCACGCCCACCGGGTCCACCGGGGGGCGGTCCCATCGGACGTTGAGAACTCGTCGTTTCAGGAAACAACTTCTTATAATAATCCTTATACGCCTTCGACACCTTTTCAAATTGCTTGTTGTCGAGCGAAAACTCATTGCGCATATCATCTGCCGTGCGATAAGTCATTGCATCTACCGACATTTCTGCCGGTCGTTCACGGCGTTCCGACATTGGCGGTTCAAAATCCTGAGCCGACGCCTCAGGGACTGACACTGCCCCAATAATCAGCAACAGCGCCACTTGTAATATTTTCTTCTTCATAATAACGATAAAATTTTATTCCTAAAATTATGGTTATTATGTTCCACCACAAAAGAAAATCGACCGACCACGCGTATTCGATATTCCTCCGATGGAAATTAATACTTTTTTTAATTCCTCCTTATTATTCCAACCATGTGGAGTAGATTGAATCAACCTTTTGGTCAAGAACCTGATTAAGAGACGATGCAACAGTATCGTTTTTCATGATTTTATCAATCTTTTCGACCGGCACTTCCACCACCCGACTCGGCGTAGAGGACTTCGACGATGTTCGGAATGCAGCATCCACACACCCCGACGAATGGTAATTGCGCGAATAATATCGTTCATTAATATCGCTTACAATCACCCCCTGGCTCGATGATGCATGTATCATTTTATCTTTACCTATATATATACCCACATGCGAAACCCGCTTTTTATTGCTTCCCGTAGCAAAAAACACAAGGTCGCCCTCACAAAGGTCATTCCGTCCGATAGAACGACAATATTTCTGCTGTTCCGCCGAACTACGCGGCAACTTCACATTTGCCACTTTCAAATACACTTGCGCCACCATTCCCGAACAATCCACTCCCGAACGGTCGTTTCCTCCATACCGATACTTTGTTCCAAGCCAACGCCGCGCCTCTTCCACTATCGCCCGTCGATCGACATCCGCAATCACCGACTGCCCGTCACGCTCCGTATATACCTTATCATCCACAGTCACGCTGCGCGACGACCGACACCCCGACAAGAGCATCAGAGCGACAACAAACAGCGGTATGACAATACGCATGGACATGGCTAATGAATTGGAGTACAAATTTAACCAATTACTCCATATCATCCTATACGCCGCAACCTAAATCTCCATCGCAATATCCGTATCAACGCATGGCATTTAAATATCTTTCACAGTCTACAAGTAAAATTGATTTAATTCCATGAAGCTTCATATTAAATTACATTAAGAATGAGTATTTTAATGCGATAATATAAAATAATCTCTTACTTTTGCCGTCATAAAGTAAAACGTTAAATTTTAACAGTCCAAAAGTTAAACAGAAGTTTCATTTAACACTAAAGAAATATGAAAATCTACGGAAAAATCGCATTATTGGCTTGTGGAGTTGCTGTATTCAGCTCTGCAGTCACAGTAATGGCAATGCGCGCCAACAACGATGCGTCAGTCGACTCAATCATCAGCGACACAGTCATTGCATCAAACAAGACCAACAACGGAGGTGCGTTATACACAGCGTCACAACGCCCCACCCCCGATACCGACTTCACCCATGCCGCCGAAAGTACTATCAACGGTGTAGTAAGCATTAAAAGCTATGCCACTCCGCGAGGCTACAATTATGGAGGAAATCAGCAGATGTTCTCCGACCCGTTATTTGAATTCTTTTTCGGAAACGGCAATAATCGTCGTCGCCAACAGCAGCAGCAACAGCAGCCCGAACAACAGCAACTCGGACTCGGTTCTGGTGTAATAATCAGCGCCGACGGCTATATCGTAACCAACAATCACGTTATCGACGGAGCCGAACGTCTTGAAATCACCCTCAACGACAATCGCACATTCAACGCCAAAGTCATCGGTACCGACCCGACTACCGACCTTGCCCTCATCAAGATAGACGCCAAAGACCTTCCGGTAATTCCAATCGGCGACTCCGACGCGCTCAAAGTAGGCGAATGGGTACTCGCAGTCGGCAATCCTTTCGGATTCACCTCCACAGTTACCACAGGAATCGTCAGCGCCAAAGCACGCAACATATCCACAATGACCAATTCAGGTCGTACTGGCGGCAATATGGGAATCGAATCATTTATCCAAACCGATGCAGCAGTCAATCCGGGCAATTCCGGAGGCGCTCTTGTCAACCTCAGCGGCGAGCTTGTCGGCATCAACACCGCCATCTATTCCCAAACAGGCAACTATGCCGGTTATTCATTCGCAATCCCGACATCCATTGTGACCAAAATCATCACAGACATCAAGCAATACGGTACTGTGCAACGAGCCGTACTCGGTATAAAGTTTGGAGAGCTCACACCGAAATTGGCTAAAGAGAAGAATATCACCGCAGTCAACGACGGATTGTATGTCGGAGCAATCGAAGACCGCAGCGCAGCTATGGAAGCCGGACTTAAAGAGGGCGACGTAATCATCAAAATCAATGGTGCCGCAACTCACAACACTGCACAACTCCAAGAGCAGATCAACAAATACCGCCCCGGCGATAAAATCACAGTGACCTACATCCGCGACAATAAAGAGCACACTGCCAACGTCACCCTGCGCAACTCGCAAGGCGATACCAAAATCACCAAAGCCGCCGATGTAATGAATCTCGGATGCGCATTCAAGACCGTTCCTGCCGAGACACTGCGACAACTTGAAATCTCCAACGGATTGCAAGTCACCGGACTGAAAGATGGCAAATTCAAGTCGGCCGGCATCAAAGAAGGGTTCATCATCCTCGACATAAACAACAGCCGCGTATCATCGCCCGAAGACGTTGAAAACATTTACAACGCCATCATGAAGAGCAACGATTATGATAAAGTGATGTTTATCACAGGTATCTACCCGACAGGAAAGAAAGTCTATTATGCTGTCGATCTTGCCGAGTAACACAACCGCCCGCACTAATAATTGCAATATAATATAAGGTTAGTTAGGAATCACACGGTTTTAATTAGGGTTATTCAACAGCACCGAATTGGAAAATTCGGTGCTGTTTTTTGCCATTATTCCCAATTTAGTTGAAATTGTTTGTTTTTATGCGAATTTATCACTAATTTAGCATTAAAACCATCACTTAAGTTTCACTTATTAATATTTTACCATTATGAAAACTAAATTATTACTATTGGCAATCGTTACTACAATCTCAATGGGAACAATCTCGGCGAAAGAAAAATGTGACTCAACCGACAAAGCAATCCAAAAAGAGACGCAAGCAAAACTTGATTCCATCAATTTTGAGAAACTGCTTAAAGCCATCGACTCAAAACTATTTGTAATTCAAGTCGATAAATTCATGCATGCAAAAGGCTATACCAACATCGCATCGACTATGAACTTCATTATGGTACGCGGAGATGAGGTCATAGTCCAACTTCCCGGCTATGCTGGAAAGAAAAAGAAAATCAATAGCAACCATCTCGGCGGTGTCACCTTAAACGGCTCAATCAAAGATTTCAAAGTTACCACTCAAAAAAACGGAGACCGAAAGATTTCAATGCAAGTCAACGGCGACAACATATACATCACCCTCTTCAACGGTTCATCACAAGCACAAGCGCGTCTGCGCAACGGCATCACCGTTGAAGGTACACTCGTACCATACACCGAGACCGAAGTTGTAATCGGAAGTTATATCGACCGCCGTCAAGACTGACAATTAAACCTTTCAATCCTTCATATGTCTACATAATAAATTCTAATTTAAAAGCGTTATTATAGTAGAATGAAAACAAAAATTTTTCTATTGGTAATGACCGTAATGCTCTCCATAGGAAGCATATCGGCTGAAGAAAAGAAAGAGCTGACCAAGGAGCAGAAAAAAGAGCTTCAGGCAAAACGCGACTCAATCGATTTCATCCATTCGTCGCGCGCCATCGATGACCGACATTTCGCACTTCAGGCCGATCAGGTTATCTATGGCAGAGGTGGCTCTGATTCCGTTCTTCCGTCGACTAACTTCATAGTTGTCAATGGCGACCAAGGCATCATACAAGTCTCACCGAAAGTTGGCGGAGGTCCTAACGGCCTTGGAGGAATCACTATTGACGGCACTATCTCCGGATACAAGGTCAGAACAGACAAAAAAGGCAATAAGACAATCTCGATGACAGTGTCCTCTATGGGAACATCATCGTCAGTAAGCATCACTCTATACAGCGGCAGCAATAATGCCTCTGCTCGTGTCAGCGCTACATTCCACAGCGACAATGTCACCCTCAACGGCAATTTGGTGCCCTACAATCACTCCGACGTAACAATCGGCTCTCACAGATAATTCATCTGGCGGAGACCGTTACAACGTTAAAAATAGGGTTAAATTTAGGACCACGACGGGCAAAAAGCTCGTCGTGGTGTTTTATAAAAGCACCATAATAAATGGTAATGTTGCCAAAAACAGTTGGTAAATTAGAATAGGAAATGGGGCTTTAAAGCCCCATTTTTTTATTATGAAAAACACCTCGG
>JBGUUQ010000053.1:0-2071 GCA_045133615.1 Muribaculaceae bacterium
TATACTATATTTATATAGATTTTGCAATACAGACATTGATTTTTATATCAAAAATCCCACACACTGCTATTATTGTCCGAGCGTGCAAGGAAATTTCGTCTTGATTTGTAAATGCCGACGCAACAAAAATGTTCACGGGAAATAAGATGCGATTTCCTGTGAGCATTGAGTATTTTTATTTATGCCTCCTCGCGGCGACCGCGTGACATCTTGATTTTGATCAGTGTAATGCCGATCATTGTGAGCGAGAACAGTACAGCGTAGATCGCGGCTGCGGTCATTACGATATTCTCGCCTGTCGAGGGCGAATCGGTAGAACTGCCGCCCGAGGACTTCGCCGTCCATGTGAGCATGTAGGGGCTGAACGAGCTTGTGGTGAAGCTGATGCCGTCTACACCGCAGGATATATTATTGACCTTCTCGGCGACGCCCTTGCTGTTATAGTGATAGACGGTGTAGCTGTAATCCGAGTATTTCTTGCCCGACTCAAACTTGTCGGTCGGGTAAGTAAGTGTTACTCTGACACTGCCCTTGGAGATGGTGAGTTCCTCGCCGTCAAGCGACTGGAGGGATATATCATAAAGCGAATAATTGCTCTTTGTCTCGTCAAACGAAGTGTTCAGCTTTTTGACTGCGGCAATAACTGGATCCTTTTCATTATATGCCAAAGTTGAGATAACTATCTTGAAATCAGCGGCATCCAACTGATTGCCGTCACCGTCTTTTACAATGAGGTCATCAGAGGGGGTCGTTTTGCTGACAAAATCATTTCCGCCTTCCTGCTGGAGCTTCTCGGCAACCACCTTGACAGTCGTGGTCTTTACGCTTATTTTGAGAGTGGGCTGTGTGATCTCGCAATACAGCGATTTGCCCTTGAGCGTTTCATCAAATTCAAAGGTGCATGCGCCGTCACTCGAAACCTCAACTTCCTTTTTAGTGGAAGCATCATACCAATTGTATTCACAGCCGGAGTCATCATTCACCATATAATTGTAAGCGCCAAGCTCGATAATGTCGTTGACGTTTACCTCGGTCTGAATGGTGATGGGACTCGACGACCACAGCTTTATCTTGGATGATGACAGCGAAGAATTGCCCTCTAACAGAATGAACTCAAGATAAGGCGAGTTGGTCACATCCAATGAAGTCAGCTTATTGTTGTCGCAGCTTACAGCCATGAGGCGCTTATATCCCGACAAATTGAGGGAGGTGAGACTGTTATCGGAAACGATCAGTTCCTCCAGCGTTTCCTTGCACTTGGAAACATCAATTGAGGTGAGCTGCTCACCCGTGCACTCAATATCAGTTACATCCGCCAAAGCGCCGACGTATTTGCCGCCGTAGAATTTGACTGTAGAGCCTTTGAGCGTGCATGTCACCATTCCGTTAGAGGTCTCTAGCACGACGGGATTGCCGTCGCCCAAGTCCACACAAACCTCGTCCATATAAATATAGAATGAGAATTCAGAGCCTGAAGCCTTGCTTGTCTTGAAAATTATCTTCGGCGATGATGTATCGTAATCACTCGGAGTAACTTCTTCCGTATCTGTCTGAACTCCCTCTGCCGCCTGATTTTCTTGATTATCAGTCTGATTTCCGCCGTTGGCAGCATCGCTGGAACTCGTCACCTTGTCACCGGAGCTTACCGAATTTCCGTCACTTGCTGCGCCAACTGCCAGAACTGCTACTGAAAGAAGAAACAGTGCAGAAAACAGTATAGTCAGCATAAGTGTACGAGCGCTGACTCTGCCCGCACGTTCAGCATTAGTCTGATTATTCATGATAAAATTCACTCTTTCCACAAAATATTAGTATAGTATTATAATACACCCATCATTTTGTTCTGTCAAGCAAAAGAATGAATCTTTTTAATTTTATATTTTATCAAAACAAAATTCACGATTTAGTAAAACTTTCCGGTACTTGTGATGAACAGGAAATTTAATTGCAATATAAAAAATGAAGTGTGAGCACGACAGCGAATATAAATTTAGCCCGTATCCACATAACGTGAATACGGGCATTGTTGGTGACCCATCGGAGATTCGAACTCCGGACACCTTGATTAAAA
>JBGUUQ010000054.1:0-79540 GCA_045133615.1 Muribaculaceae bacterium
ACCAACTTTTGATATCTTTGCAAATAGAAGAAAAATGGTATACTTTTAGATTATTTTTTGGTATACTTTCATGTTATTATTTACAATTTAGGAAATATTGTTTACCCAATTCGATTTGTTCTGATTCAGGCAGAATATACCAAGCATTTCGTTCTACATATGGAAATAGAGAATAGTATTTTGACCGTTCCAATAAAAGCCACCGTAATAAAACTTCATCTGAATTAAGAGATAAGCCGAATATGAATATATCTTTGCTAAACAAAAGATGAATCCATGTTTCATATATGTTTTCAAGTCGCATGAGATTACCTTGAAATAACTCTGCATTGAATTTATTGGGTGGTAACAACAAGGAACGAATCGATTCTAATGTCCTCATATAATGGGTTAATCCTATTAACAAACTTTGCGGAAATTCAATCATACCATTAACATGCCAAATTCCAAATTTTTCAAAACTTGGAGTACTAAGTGTGGTATAGCAGTATGAGATAGGGAGAGATTCATTCGCTAATTTATTATCATACTTATGTAATGATGCATTACAAGACTTTTCAAATAAATTATCGTAATTTGTTGTTAAAATAGGAATGTTTTTCTGTTTAGCAAAAGAAGTAATTTTTTTATGAACAGTTACTGGATTCCATTCGTTCATAAAAAAGCAGATAGATTTTGCTAAACTATTATTTAACGCAGGCTTAAGTTTATCTCCAAGTGTAGTTAATAGCATTGCTATATTGCAATTCTCAAGTAAATTGGTATTGTTAAATACGTCTTCATTAGCACGTACATTTTTCTCAATTTCAGATAAGCTAAGGTTAACAGGCTTTTTTAACAAAAGCTCATCAAGTCCGTAAAAATATTTAGGTGATAATTCCTTAGATGAACATAAGGAAACTATTCTTGAAAAATTTTCCGAGTTAAAATTTGGAGTTTCTTTTATTCTATAAATATCAAGTAAATCAAAATATTCGGTATAAGATAATCCATGAGGGATACATTCCAACTTTAGGCTCGGACAATAAACAGATGCCAACGCCTTTAATAACTCCTCCCATGAGCATCCTATATTGGCATAGCGATTAATGCCATTCCCAATAAGAAATGTACAATTATTGCTATGCTTCATTACGAGTTTATGTAGCTCTTTTTGTGTCATTAAATAATACGACAATTAGTATTTGGTGAATAGTGACGGAAGATTTGCTCGAAGTTATCTATCACATTGTCACTGGCTGCCGAGGCATCACGCATAACAAAGTAGATAGGTTGCAATTTGGCAATCTCTGTAATGGTCGATTCGTTTACATCACGGTCAAAGCAAGCCACAAGATAATTGTCATCTACAAAGTGAACGGTCTTACCTGCAATTTGCTTGCTCTCAATCTTTGCAGAGAGTTCAATGCCGAGGTCGAGCATCACTTGGAAGAGCAAATCCTCATTGGTGCGGTCGGCTTTAACATTTTCATTGAAGAGCGATTGTAACTCAAACTCCTGTGGAGTGTAATAGACATCTTCCATATTCGAGGAATCAAGTTTTAAAACTCGGAAGCCTGTATCAAGGTTTTGAGCCGATAAACCAGCTTCTTCCTTGATTTTCTTTCCTGCACGGCGTATTCGTTCTTTACCGATTTCGCAGATATTCTTATAACCGGCTTTATACGCCTCGCTCTTCTCATCTGTCTTTTCTAGTAGTTGCACCATAATGAATTTACGATTACCGCCATCTTCTGCATTGAGTTTCATTACGGCATGGGCAGTAGTGGCAGAACCTGAGAAGAAATCGAGAATGATAGAGTCTTTATTCAAATTTGCAATTTGCAATATACGAGATAATAAGCGTAAAGGTTTAGGGCCATCAAAATAGCCTTTATCATCAAAAAGTTTTTTAAGTTCTTGTCTTCCCTCTTGATTATGTCCAACATCTTGGAACTTCCATATTGTTGTTGGGGTCATTCCGTTTTGCAACTCGTTCAAAAAACGTTTTAACCGCGGAACATTATTTCCTTCATCACCAAAATATACCCTATTATCGGCAACTAACTCTACGAAGCGTTCTCTACTAACACGCCAACAAGAGCCATGTGCAGGATTAACAACTCTACCACTTGGGGTTGTTATAGGATAATCATTATTTACACTATACGTTTTTACTGTTAAATTATCAGGCGTCCAAGGTCCACGAGGGTCATTGTCAGGATTCTTATACCTCGCATTAGCCTCTTCTGTTCTTGGAAGTTTCCCTATCTGAAAAACAATGAGAGATTTTGCATATATTACAATATAATCATGGCTATCAGATAAAAATTTTGCATCATTCTTAGGCGCAAAGGCTCTTTCCCAAATGACCGAACCGACAAGATTCTGTTCTCCGAAGATTTCATTTCCTGCCTTCTTGAGATTCTCAACCTCATTTTCATCAATGGAAATAAACATTACACCATCTTCGGTTAGCAAATCTCTTGCCACCTTTAAGCGAGGATATATCATATTCAGCCAATCGGTATGGAAACGGCCATTGCTCTCGGTATTTCTAACCATAGGATCATCTATTATCTGATTTCCCTCCTCATCAAAAGCTCCATTCCTTTGCTCAAAACTATATTTATCCTCTGATAATTCATCTTTGTAAACGAAATCATTTCCTGTGTTGTAAGGAGGGTCGATGTAAATCATCTTAACCTTACCCAAATATGTTTCACGCAACACCTTCAATACATCGAGATTATCGCCCTCAATGTAAAGGTTTTGTGTATTGTCGAAATCCACACTTTCCTCACGACAAGGGCGAAGTGTCATTGTCGTAGGTGTATTTGCCAAGCGGACAGCTGCACGCTTATCAGGCCAAGTGAATTGATAACGTTCAGCTCCCTCTGCAACAATATCATCTGACAATTCTTGACGTAGTTTATCAAAATCAATTGCGAACTCGCATTTTCCATTATTTCTTAATCGTTCGGTAATGCAAGATGGAAACAACTGCGCAATAATAGCGATATTGCGACTAATTCCACCTTCCGTTTTCATTTTTAGTCGTTGCATAAATGACATTCGATTAAAACAAGCGAATGCCATTCTTTTTGACAAAACAAAAGCCACAACGCGAGCAATCATTGCTCACTCTGCGGCTCTGGTATGCCTAAGGAAAAGCAAGTCATGCTCGCGTATAACCACGAGCATTCGCAACTTATTCCTCTTTCCTAATTAGAAATTTACCAGATTTCAGAGTGGATAGAATAAATAGCAAACGCTATAATATTTATAATAAAATATGAAACTGCAACTCTATGCCATGTCTCAATAGTGCAAAGTTAATCGAATAATGCGGAATAACACCAAAACCACATTTATTTTCTGCAAAAACATTAATATTTGCTGCTGCTTAGTTTGTCCTCAGATATGAGCAATACTTGGCAAGCAAGTTCTCTAATGGCCGATTTTTGTCGCATCAGCAAGAGAAATCACATTAATGTCGCAAAAAATGCGACGATTTATGAGTAGAAACGCCTGATTTCCTTGATTTGTATCTGCTATTTTCCAAACGCACAATATTTCGCGCTATGCACGGGTGCGAAAAAAGAGACGCGGCGATGTGCCGCGTCTCTGCGTTGATATGATTTTGTGATGTATTAAATCCAACGAGTATAAGCGAAGTCCATACGGTGGGGCAAGAAATCAGCAGTCGGATAAACACGGTATGCATAGCGGAATACACCTGCATCCTTGAGTTTGTTCTTAAGCTGATATGTCACATTAGCACCTTCTTCAGCAACAACCTTCATCGGGATTGTTTCGTGGAATGTTTCAACACCATCTTCTACCTTGTAAACAACACATTCGATAGCGAGGTCGCGACCAAGACCGTTGGTGTTAAGCACTACGGTAGTTTCAAATGTATCACCGGTATTTGAAGCAGATTCTTTAGTGTTCATGCTTACAACGTTGATACCATCCCATGCTGCAGCAACTTTTTCTTTCCATGCAACGATTTCCTTAGCCTTGGCATAGTTCTTAGCTTTAAGCTTCTTGGTACGATCGCCTTCGGGGAGGTAGAAGCGTTCGATATAATCGTCGATCATGCGCTTCATTGTGAAGTTGGGAGCGATGTGAGCGATTGACTTCTTGATGTATTGAATCCATTCGGGAGAGTAACCCTTAGAGTTCTTAGCGAAGTAGAGGGGTACGATTTCGTTCTCAAGCATTGAATAGATAGTAGCTGCATCGAGCTTATCTTGTTGAGATTGATCGGTGAATGTACGCTTGTCGGTCAATGCCCATCCGGCACCTTCTTTATAACCTTCATACCACCATCCATCGAGTACAGAGAAGTTAAGCACACCGTTCATCTCTGCCTTTTCACCGGAAGTACCGGATGCTTCGAGAGGACGAGTCGGAGTGTTCAACCAAATATCAACACCCGAAACAAGACGCTTGGCAACAATCATGTCGTAGTTTTCAAGGAAGATAATCTTACCGAGGAACTGGGGCATGCGTGAAATTTCCATAATGCGCTTGATCAAGCCTTGACCTGCACCATCGGCGGGGTGAGCCTTGCCGGAGAATACGAATTGTACGGGGAACTTCTCGTTGTTTACGATAGCTGAAAGACGATCGAGGTCGGTGAAGAGAAGGTGTGCACGTTTGTAGGTAGCAAAGCGACGAGCAAAACCGATAATCAAAGCATTGGGGTTGATCTTCTCAAGCACTGAAACGATGCGAGAGGGATCGCCTTGGTTTTTGAGCCACTTTTCACGGAAATCTTTCTTCACGAAGTTGATGAACTTGTTCTTCATCGTCATGCGAAGGTTCCAGATTTCTTCGTCATCGGCATTGAAAATCTTTTCCCAAATCTTTTCGTTGCTTTGGTCTGCCATATATTCAGAGCCGAGCACTTTATCATAGAATGCCTTCCATTCAGAAGCAGCCCAAGTAGGCATGTGGACACCGTTGGTAACGAAACCTACGTGTGATTCCTGCCAATTGTAGCCTTTCCAAATGCCGGCAAACATCTTCTTAGATACCTCACCATGCAACCAGCTTACACCGTTTGCTTGTTGGCAAGTGTTGAGTGCAAATACACTCATTGAGAAGCGTTCGTTAGTATCGGGATTTTCGCGACCCATATTCATAAGGTCTTGCCAGCCGATACCGAGTTTTGCGGGATATTCGCCCATATACTTGCCGAAGAGACCTTCTTCAAAGTAGTCGTGACCGGCAGGTACGGGAGTGTGAACGGTATAAAGGCTTGAAGTACGCACCATTTCCAATGCAGTATTGAAATCAAGCTTTTCTTCTTGAACGTAGTCAACCAAACGTTGGAGGTTGAGCAATGCTGCGTGACCTTCGTTGCAGTGGTAGAGGTCGGACTTGATACCGAGTTTCTTCAACATGAGCACACCACCGATACCGAGGAGATACTCTTGCTTGATACGGTTTTCCCAGTCACCACCGTAAAGTTGGTGAGTGATAGGACGGTCCCACTCGCTGTTCATGTCGAAATCGGTGTCGAGAAGATAAAGCTTCATACGACCAACATTTACACGCCAGATGTGAGAGTAAATTATACGACCGGGATAAGGAACTTCGAGAATCATCGGCTGACCATTCTCATCCATTACCTGCTCGATAGGAAGCTGGTTGAAGTTTTGAGCTTCATAGTTAGCGATTTGCTGACCATCGAGAGAAAGAGTCTGAGTAAAGTAACCGTAACGATAGAGGAAACCGACAGCAGTCATGTCTACACAACTGTCTGAAGCTTCCTTGATATAGTCACCGGCAAGTACGCCGAGACCACCTGAATAAATCTTCAATGCATTGCAAAGACCATATTCCATTGAGAAGTAAGACACTGAAGGGAGATCCTTACGCATGGGCTTCTTCATATACTCCTTGAAATCGGCGTATACCTTCTGAATGCGAGCCATGAGGTCTTTGTCTTTGATTACCTCTTCCATACGCTCAAAGCTGAGACGCTGGAGAAGCATAACAGGATTTTCGCCTGTCGAACGCCACAAATCGGGGTTAAGTTCGCGGAAAAGTGCTTTTGCTTCACTGTTCCATACCCACCATAGGTTCTTTGAAAGCTCTTCCAACGGTTTGAGCTTTGAAGGTAAGTCTGACTTTACAGTAATGTCACGCCATGTGGGTGCATTAGTGTTGCTTACTTTTAATTTCATATTAATTTGTTATTAATAGGTGATTATTTTCGCTATAAATACACGAGTTAAAAATTAGTTATTGTTATTTCGTTGCGCAGCGTTAGACAGCGCAATGTCGAAAGCTTCAATATAGTAGTTGATAAAATTACCCCAACTTGCCACCGAAGCGGTATTCATCGCTTCACGACGAATAGTGCTCATCACTTCGTCGTCGGCACTTGCAAGATAGGATAACGCATCGGCAATTCCATCGGCAACTGCATCGTAATTATAATCGCCACGGGCAATCACATTTACACCACAATCGCTGAAATCGTTTTTAAATGCCGATAATATCCATTGACCGAATCCGGAAAGGGAGGTTGTAACCGTAGGAACACCGAAAGCCACACTCTCAAGCGGAGTATAACCCCAAGGCTCATAATAACTTGGGAATACCGTGGCATCAACACCGATCAACAAGTCATAATAGCTACGGTTGAAAATTCCGTCAGTTCCGTTAAGATAACACGGCACATACACCACTTTCACACGAGACGCCTTTGAATTGTCGAAACCGAGAGCATGAATGCGATTGATAATCGGATCTTCATTCATATTGTGAAGCCAATGGGTGATTACCGGATCTGTCAACGCACATTTACGCTTTGCATCAACGGCTTTTGCCAAATCTTCGCGAGGCTCTTTTACCCAAGCCGGCACCATTACATACGCCAATATCGTACGCTTTGAATTCTGCTCGCTAAGGCGTTTCACCGAGTCCAAAAACAGGTCAATACCCTTATTTCGATATTCACATCGACCGGATGTGGTCACAATAAACGTATCTTCGGGCAACTTATAGCCAAGTAATGATGAAGCCACGTTCAACAACGATTCGCGAGCCGATTCGCGCGCGTCGCCAAACTTGCTTTTTGCCGGTACAAAGTTTGCCTCAAAACCATTAGGAGTTACTACGTCGGGGCGGCGTTCGAGCAATTGCTCACATTCTACAGCGGTAATATCGCTTACCGTAGTAAAACAATCGGCAGCATGAGCGGCAGCCTTTTCAAGCGAATGTTTCGACTGCATATTAAGCTCTGAAGCCATTTGATCGCCGTTATACCCTTTCAGATAATCATATAGCGGCTTATTATTACCGCAAATGCTTCGACCGATGCTTGTAGCATGAGTCGTAAAAATCGTTCCGATAGAGGGAAGTTGGCTCTTTACATAAAGCAATCCCATACCCGTAGTCCATTCATCAAAATGAGCCACTACTTTTTTATCGGCAATACCGACAAAATCGCAAATACTCTTGATTACAAGACCTGCTGCATGAGAAAATGCACATGCTTCATCATAGTCGCCGTAGGCATGAAGTGAATCCACCCCATATTTTGCCCACATTTCACCGTAGAATTGATCTTTAACGGCATACATTCCGTCAAATTTCACAAGAACGACAAGCGGCTTTCCGGGGATATTCCATCTTCCCACTCTCACTGCCACCCCTTCAGGGAACACAGCTTGCGATTTCCATTCTTTAAGCAATGTGCGCGATTCCACGAAGTATGGTGAAGGATTCTCCTTACTCCACACATCGGGACCTATAAATATATTATTGTCCTTATGTAATTTCTGAAGCGTTTTCGCTTTAGTAGAGAGGACCGTATAAATGCCTCCTATTTTATTACAAACCTCCCAACTTGTTTCAAACAGCATATCGGGTGCTGATGTTGGATTACTCATATTGTAGATTTATGATTTGGATGCAAAGATAATACTTTTTTTGAAAAAAACAGCTATTTCACAAACAATTAGTCATTTCCATTATTCAGCCACATGTCGCATCCCGCTTCACAAGCCGAATACAGCAGAATATGTGCCAACTGATATATTTTAATTATTAGCCGATTTTTCTTGCAAATTCCGATAAAACCAATTAATTTTGTACTAACTAATCATCCGATAGGTAATGAAACGATTGTATATCATACTGATATGTGCATTAGGCATTGCATTGGCAACGCCGCAAGTCGTTGCATCCCAATCGCATGACCACAATAAAGAGATGACCTCAGTATCAGTCGCACCAACCATGAAAATAATGTCGACCGGTGTTGAATTGTCATCCTACGACGGTGTAGCCCATCGTTTTAACATCTACTCTATCACCGGGCAGATGATTAAATCGATAGAAGTACTCGACAATACCGTCACCATCGACCTTCCTAAAGGATTCTATATCGTGAAATGCGATAGCTGGTCTAAGCAACTGGTCATTCGATAATACCATATCGGAACAAACACCGTATGTGCCGAAATATCGCTGCACATCGACCAATCGACATGAATTAATTTTTTAACCTAATTTTACCACAACTTAATGAACATCAATGTATCACACCTTTGTCGTTGCACCATCTTTACCGGAGCACTGACATTAGGTATTTCTGCTTTCGCAGCCGATTCTATCGACATGGAAACATCCTACGCATCACTTCCGTCCTACAATGGCGACGATCTCGAACTCTTAGTCAATAACTCCGGCACCCATTTCACTCTATGGTCGCCACAAGCCGAGGCCGTAAGAACGATATTATATCCGACCGACCGCAATAGCGCGGCTATTGACACACTTGAGATGAGTCGTGGCTCACAAGGCACTTGGAGAGTGTCTGTTCCCGAAAAGCTATATGGCAAGTTCTATACATTCCAAATTAAACACAACGGAAAGTGGCTTAACGAAACCCCCGGTGTATGGGCAAAAGCAGTCGGAACAAACGGACTTCGCGCTGCTGTCATCGACTTTGCCGCCACCAATCCCGCCGGATGGGATGCCGACCGCGGACCTGTGGTTGAAAACATAAACGATGTAATTCTCTACGAGATGCACCATCGCGACTTCTCCGTTCACCCCTCTTCAGGCATAGTAAACAAAGGTAAATTCCTCGCTCTCACCGAGCAAGGCACCCGCTCGCTTCTCGGCGATAAAACCGGTATCGACCACTTGAAGGAACTTGGAATAACTCACATCCACATCCTCCCCTCTTATGACTATAATAGTGTGGACGAAACTCAACTCCCCTCCAACAAATACAATTGGGGCTACGACCCGTTCAACTACAATGCTCCGGAAGGTTCGTACTCCACCAACCCAGCCGACCCTTACGCACGTATCCGCGAAATGAAACAGATGGTAAAATCTCTTCATGATGCCGGCATCGGTGTGGTGATGGATGTAGTATATAACCACACCGCACTCAACGACGATTCCAATTTCTCTCTCACAGCACCCGGCTACTACTATCGTCATCGTGCCGACGGCACATACTCCGACGCATCCGGCTGCGGAAATGAAACTGCTTCAGAACGTCAGCAAATGCGCAACTACATCATCAACTCCGTTAAATATTGGGCATCTGAATACCACATCGACGGCTTCCGTTTCGACCTTATGGCTATTCACGACACCGAAACGATGACCGCCGTTGCCAAAACTCTCAAAGAGATTAATCCAAGCATCTTCGTTTATGGCGAAGGTTGGACAGCCGGCGACTCTCCCCTACCCGTCGAACGTCGCGCACTCAAAGAGAACGTAGCCAAGATGGAAGGCATTGCCGTATTCAGCGATGACATCCGCGATGCAGTCAAAGGACACTACAGCAATGCAGCCGACCGTGGTTTTGCTACCGGTAAAGCAGGAAACGAAGAAACCGTAAAAATCGGTATCGTAGCGTCTACCGCACATCCTCAAGTCGACTACTCAAAGGGTAATAACTCCAAATTTGCCTACGCATCCGCTCCGACTCAAGTAATCAACTATGTGTCTTGCCACGACGACCTTTGTCTTACCGACAAACTCGCCAAATCTATTGGCAATGAAAGCGAAGCTGACCGTATGCGTGCAGCCCGTCTTGCCCAGACCATCGTATTCACCTCGCAAGGCACTCCGTTCATGTTTGCCGGTGAAGAAGTGTTCCGTGACAAAAAAGGCGTACACAACACCTACCAATCACCCGACGACGTTAATGCCATTGACTGGTCGCTCAAGCAGAAAAATGCCGAACAGTTCCAATACTACTGCCAACTCATCGCATTGCGTAAGGCTCACCCCGCATTCCGCATGACCACTACCGAGCAGATTGCAAAACACTTGGTATTCGACAAAGTCAGCGAACCGCTTCTCATCTCATATTCGCTTAAAGATAATGCCAATGGTGATTCTTGGCGTGAAATCAAAGTTATTTTCAACGGCTCTGACGAAGCTAAAACTGTCAAAGTATCAAAAGCTGATTGGATTATCGTCGCTGAAGATGGAAAACTCAACGCTGAAGGTTTAGGCACAACGAAAGGTGGCAAACTCGAAGTTGCTCCGCGCTCTGCACTTATCCTTGCTCGCGTAAAGTAATCCTCCACTCAACACATTCAAAACACAGCGGGCTGCTCATTGGGCAGCCCGCTGTTCTTATATCTTATCTAAGCAGGAAATATATCTATAGCTTATCCGTTTTCAGCAAGATAGGTCTCGCAGCAAAGCACAAGTTCATCGTACCACTCTTTACCGAAACGACGGGTCAATGGGTCTTTAAGGAATTGATACAGGCGCACATTATTTTTACGCCCCAAAATCTCGGCACAACGACAGATTTTCCAACGATGATAATTCACTGCCGTAAACTTGGCATATTCGGTCAATCGTAACGGATAAAGATGACAAGAAATGGGTTTATAGAAATCGATGCGTCCCTCGCGATATGCCTTTTCAATAGCGCAATGGCACATCCCGTTAGCTCCATAAGTTGTGAAAACACAGTTACGACCATCGACAATCGATGTCACCAAATCACCCTCTTCGTCGATATATCCCACTCCTCGCTCCTTTATTTCGGCTTGTGCTTGAGGCAGCAGGTCGTCCCAGATTTCAGGTAATATTTCTTTGAGTTTTTCATATTCTGATTTTGTAATGGGAGCACCCGCATCGCCCTCGATACAACATTCGCCCAAACATGAGTCTAAGTCACAGCAAAAAAATCGCTCCACCAAATCGAGCGACACCAATGTATCTTGAATTTGAAACATAAGTTGTTCTTCTTTTATTTCCACTTTTTATTAATTCTAAATTATCTTCCTGAATAAGCAGCCGTGACAGCCACCAATCGATCATATCTCTCTCCGGGAACACGGCAAAACACCTTGACCGCATACTCATGAATTGTAGGATAATAATCCCCTTCCACAATCTCGGTAATTCCCTTCATCGAACCTGACGGAACTGCCAAATACTGGTAGTTATATGCTCCTTGTTTGAGTAATAATGCAGCCTCATACATGCCGGCCTCGCGATTGAAAATCATTCGAGATGACGGGTCAAAGCGTCGATATGTGAAATCTCCATCGAGAAATATATCATAGTTCGGAGTTTCAGGCATAGCTAAAGCGAAATGCGTCACCACATAATCAGCCCCGACATCACTATCGGTGGAATTATATTCACGTATTTTGTAACGTCCGAACTGCGTTTGGTCATAACTATAATTTTGCCCTACGCGCGGAGCATCTACATACAATCGCTGATGATAATAAGGCGACACATACATCACCTCTTCCACCCCCATTCCGGGATAAGTGGTCGAAACCGTCTCCATACGTCGATATTCGTTTCCCGCCTTAAATATCAACGGACGCAAATGGTCGTAATAGAGTTTACGACCGGCGACACGCATCGGAGCGGTCAGCGTCACCTCGTTATCCACACGTCCATCTTGAGACACAACGATTTTCATATCACTATACACATCGTTGACATTAAAATCGTCGGTATCTACGATAATCGACAGTTGTTGATGGCGATTATTATAATCCACATCAGTGCGCGATGTCACTGTCGCTCCGACCTTCATTCGATATTCCGTCACCGAGAATCGGGCTTGCAACAACGTCTGTTCCGGTTCATTCTCCGGATAGACACGAAGCAGATAATTTCCCGAAGCTGTGATACGCATATCTTCATTGGGCACCGAAATTCGATAATGGACATAATGTACGGTCGTTGCCTCTGAAAAAGCATAGTCTTCTACATCTGCCACATTAAAACCATCCAAGAACTCAGAATCCACCAATCCCGATGGTTGCCAATCAGCATTGCAATGCACCAACGAATATCGTAAATAATTTCTATCTTCTGCAAGCTCGTCAAACGACACCACAATGCGGTCTTCCCCGTTAAGCGCAATCACCGGCAAGGCTTGTTCATTCCCCTCAATCTGCACTTGGAGCGACTTAAATTCGGGAACAAAAACACCGGTCATAGTGTCAACGGCATAAATTGCCATCGCCACTGTCATTGCCAATATCAGGGTCAACGACCTCATCGTCTGCAAATTTTCTTGTCAATAATTGCAATAGAATCCTCAATAAGTCCCATGCACATTTTTTTGCGCGTTTGCAGAAGTTCACCACATACTATCGACCCGTTTTCATCGACAAACTCTCGGCTGCACTCCTGCACACAAGCATATACAGCCTGTTTGTCTTTAGGTTCGCCATAGGCATTGGCACCAATCACCATCGCCATAGCAGTAACGGCTCCACAAGCCTGACGTTGTCCTCCCACACCGCCACCGAGTCCGGCAGCTACGCGAGCAGATGCACGTTCGTCCATCCCATGCACATCGTCGAACACCATCATCACACACTGCGAACAATTATATCCTGCCTTGTGCAATTCGCGAGCACGCGCCACTCGCTCTTCAAGAGAATATTTCACATCCATTCGATTACCAATTTATAGGAGTTTTACCATGTTCAATCAAATAAGCATTTGCTCGCGAAAAATGATGATTGCCGAAAAATCCGCGATGAGCCGACAGTGGTGACGGATGCGGAGACTTCAACACAAGATGCTTTGAAGAGTCAATAAGTACACTCTTATTTCCGGCATACGAACCCCATAACAAGAACACAATCCCTTCTCGTCCGGCGGAAAGGCATCGTATCGCCTCATCGGTAAACGTCTCCCATCCTTTTCCTTGATGAGAACCGGCATGATGGGCATCGACCGTCAACGTAGCATTAAGCAACAATACCCCTTGACTTGCCCAACGACTCAAATCACCATCAGTAGGAAGCGGAGTCCCCACATCAGCGTGAATCTCCTTGAATATATTCAAAAGCGACGGAGGCATCTTCACGCCCGGAGCGACAGAAAAGCACAACCCATTAGCCTGACCCACATCATGATACGGGTCTTGTCCCAAGATTACAACTTTTACTTGGTCAAACGGGCAAGCGTCAAATGCGGCAAAAATCCTTCCGGCGGGGGGAAAAACCTGCGTTGTACGATAGCGTTGACGCACAAACTCCGTCAACTCTTTAAAATAAGGTTTATCCCACTCTGCGGCAAGAGCCTGCTTCCATGTCGATTCTATTTTTACGTCCATTTGAATTAACGATTAAACAAAGTCTTTTGCAAAACTACAAAATAGTTACTAAATTTGCACTCGAATTCAGAGAAAATCACGCACCCATAGTTCAATGGATAGAATACTGGATTCCGGTTCCAACGATTGGGGTTCGACTCCCCATGGGTGTACAGACGGCAGCCTTGTGCTGCCTTTTTTTATTTTACCGTGAGTTTATAACCAAACCCTCGCTGATTGATGATAGAAATAGATGAATCGTTACGGAGATAACGACGCAATTTGTGGATAAAACCATGTAGAGAATTGCGGTTATAGATGTCGTCACGTTGCCACACTCTTTCCATCAAAGTCGAAGCTTCCACAGTTTCTCCAATATTTGCGGCAAGTTCCTGCAAAATTAAAGCTTCTATATGAGACAATTCAACTGATTTATCTCCATTAGATAGTATTTGAGTAGTAGTATTAAACGAATAGCAGCCTATCTCATACACCACCTCATTTCGCTTCGCAGTCGAGTCTCGTCGGCGCAACAATGCTTTTATTCTCACTATCAACTCTAACATCTTGAACGGCTTTTTCAAATAGTCATTAGCTCCGATTTCAAAACCGGTCACAATATCGTCGATTGAGGAGCGAGCCGTCAAAAACAGTAACGGAATGTCCGGATTTATTTCTCGCAGTCGTCGCCCCATTTCAAATCCATCCATTCGCGGCATCATCACATCGGCTACAACCACATCTGCACCCTCTCGCTTAAACAGTTCAAGTCCGGAGACTCCATCACAGGCCGTCGTAACGTTAAAACCTTCTCCGGTCAGCGTATCGGAAATAATCGATGCAAGCGTCGCCTCATCCTCCACAAGAAGCACTCTATTTTTCATCGCTATACATTTTTATCGTAAACTTGGTTCCTTCTCCCAATCGGCTTTCAACAGAAATAGACCAACCCATTTTTTCAACAATCGTTTTCACATAATACAATCCAATTCCATAACCTCTGACATCATGTCGATTGCCTTGTGGCACACGGTAAAATTTATTGAATATCAACGGTAGGTTCTTAGCTGCTATGCCGATTCCGTTATCCCGAATTGTAATCGTATCGAATGTCACCGTTATTACGATTTCCACATTTTCATCGGAATACTTCACCGAATTTTCTATTAAATTATTCATCACATTGACAAAATGCGTAGCATCCGCTTCTATCGTTAAATCATCAGGGAAGACGTCAAGTTTTATATCTACCGCTTTTTTGGCTCTAATCAACAGTTGATTAGAGAGGTCTGACAAGACCTCTTTAACCCGAATAGTTTCTTTCGACAGTGTCATGGTCTTCCGACGTTCCATACTCATCGAAAGAATAGTTTCCACAAGACCGCTCAATCGAGTCAATTGGTCAAGAGCCACTCTGAGATAGCTCTGCTGCTTTTCTCTATCGCACGAATCATAATAATTGAGCAACACATCATTCGCAGAATAAGCGATAGCTATCGGTGTTTTCAATTCATGCGTCATATTATTAGTGAAATCATCTTTCATATCTTCCAACGTTCGCAGGTCCATCACCGTATGAATCAGATACCAAAAAGCAAATGACAATACCAGAATAATCAAAAATGTGGTAACCACGATACCCGACATCTGATACAATACATGATCAGCCATAGATGATATGTAGGCATTATATATATACTCACCGCCTTCCGTGTCCGAAAACGGGACGCACCACATTCCGGCAACATCATCCGATACACTATCTATCGGTAAAACAGTCACCTTTTCAGGATATATCTTCACCCTATTCAATTCATCCATAAATAAACTGTCAAGCACCAAATAATCAATCGGAAGTCTTCCATTCTCCACCTCTTGCCGTATTTCCTTCCCTAATTCCGACATAAGTGATTGCGTAAAATTGGAGTTGATATTTAGTGAATCGACAAGTTGATGATATTCGTGAATACTTAAGCCGTTTCGCAACAATCCGGCATTGAGATGCAGTTCAACGACATCGGTCTCAATTCCTGAAACTTTCAAATGTCTACGTTGACGAGCTATCATTTCCAATATATTTGCTCGCTGCATACACTGCTCTGCCGTCTGTAGCGTCTGCTCCTTTATTGAATTATATAACCCAACCAAATAGAACACATTTGCGACAAACAGTACTGAAATTGTCGCAATTATGATTATTGTAACTTTCTTAAAATTTTTCATATACCAAATTTAGATAATTCCATGCGAATTAGAAACAATCTCGCTAAAGAAATAAGACTAAATAAGACAATATAAGGCATGATTAAGACTACTCGAAATAATTTTGCATCAGAATAAATCACAAAAATCATTGCATTATGAAGACATCAAAATTATTTTTCATTCTCACGGCAATCATTTCCGCCATTTTTGTCAATGCGCAACCATTGCAGACAATTTCAGGAAAAGTGTCCGACACAAATCAGCAACCGCTCGCATTTGCCAATGTTATCCTCTTTTCAGATTCCACATTTATAGACGGAACAATTACCGACGACTATGGTAATTTCAAAATTGAAAATAGTCAGACAAAAGCTAATTGCCTAAATATCTCCCTCCTCGGCTATAAATCTGTCAATATCGCAATTCCGGAAGATGGAAATATCGGTATTATTGAATTATCGGCATCTGAAATTATGCTTAATGAAGTAGTGGTAAAAGGGAATTTACAGAACACACGCATAATTGGAAACTCACTGATTACCGACATCGAAAATAGTATTCTCTCCTCAGCCGGTACTGCCAACGACGTACTTTCTCACATCCCGTTGGTCAATGGCAAAGATGGCAGTTTCACGGTATTAGGGCGTGGAACTCCCGAAATCTATATCAACGGACGTCTTGTGCGCAACAGCATCGACCTCGAACAACTAAGTTCCGACATGATAAAATCTGTCGAAGTCATCAGTAATCCCGGAGCAAAATATGCCGCCGAAGTCAATGCCGTTATCAAAATTAAAACAAAAAAGCCTCAAGGAGAGGGATTCGGAGTCGAATTGCGTTCCAACAATTATTTCAACCATTATTTCCGCACGTCAGACCAAATGGATTTGAAATACCGCACCGGAGGACTCGAACTATTCGGAACAGGATTCATCAATCATGGAAAACGTCAAGAAAGCAACGATTTTTACCAAACCACATACAGCGACGAAATCTGGTCGCAACAACTTTACGAAAATAATGTAGGTAAAATTACCAATTGGTCATGGAAAACAGGATTCAGTTACCAAATCAATGAAAACCATTCTTTCGGAGCATATTATAAATACGGACATAATAAAAGCAGATCTCGCACCCCTATCTCAAGCAATATTTTCGTCAATGAAATTCCTTACGACAATTGGAATTCTATCGACTCAACATCGACTCATGAAGGCCCTTGTCATGAAGCCAATCTCTACTATTCCGGCTCATTCGGAAAACTTGGCATCGATTTTAACGCCGATTATATCAAATCAACTAAAAGCGAATCAAGTGCACAAACGGAATTAAGCGAAAATTTCAACGACCGACTTATCAATACATACAGTTCCAATCGAAATCGCTTATTCGCCGAAAAATTAACCTTTAGCTATCCTATCGGAAAAGGTCAACTTGATTTTGGAGAGGAATACACCGATTCTCATATCAGCTACACCAACAAAAGCATCGGCACAGACATTTCCGACAGCAACAACGACATTAAAGAACAAAATATCGCAACATTTGCAGAATACTCACAACAGTTGGGTCCAATAGGTCTATCAGTCGGTGCAAGATACGAACATGTTTCCTACAAATACTATTCCGAAGGCCATCTGCTCGACAATCAAAGCCGAACCTACAACAACATATTTCCATCTCTTTCGCTTTCCACTAAAATACGAAATGTCAACCTGTCAGTCAATTTTACCAATCGTATCCGTCGT
This sequence comes from Muribaculaceae bacterium, assembly GCA_045133615.1. Classification (GTDB taxonomy): domain Bacteria; phylum Bacteroidota; class Bacteroidia; order Bacteroidales; family Muribaculaceae; genus M3. The sequence goes on from JBGUUQ010000054.1 coordinate 17,518, forward strand.
CCAAGTTATTCTCAACTCGATGGAAACATGGTCTACATTAACCGTATGACATATCAAAGCGGCAATCCTTACCTCAAGCCGGTAAAAATGTACACAGTACAGGCAATGGCACTTTGGAAAACCATTTATACCCAAATCATTTACAATCATGAGGTTAATTCGATTTTCTACACAATGGGACAATTTGAAAATGACCCGCTGATACGCTATATTACTTACGAAAATATTCCGCACTACAATCAGATGATGATTGCTGTAGGAGCACACCCAACCATAGGTATTTGGCATCCGCAACCTCAAATAGCAATAATGCAACAATGGTACAAAGCTCTATATCGCGGACATGAAATTTCACTCGACAACCCGATTCTTTTCCTCACGCTCAATAATGCATTTCAATTGCCAGGCAACCTTTGGGTCAATCTCGACTTCACATGGCAAAGCGAGGGAAGTGCACAAAACGGGAAAATATCATCAACAAATTCACTCGACTTCAGTATTTATAAATCTTTTATCAACGACCGCTTTACCGTTAAATTGAAAGGAACAGACCTTCTCAACAAAAATCACCAACAATTCACAATATACAACAATGATATTCATATCAAATCAACCAATTATGAAGATTCCCGTTCACTTATAATTACACTCACCTACAAGTTCAACGCCTCTCGCAATAAGTATCGTGGTACAGGCGCAGGAGAAGCCGAAAAACAACGTCTCAACAAATAAAACACTCATGCAGAACGACAACGGCGGGCAAACGTGTGAAATCGTTGCCCGCCGTTATTGCTTTATATAAATCTTATATTAATTCTTGTTGGCGCGTTTGCGTTCAAGTTCGTCAAGGATAATCTTGCGAAGACGAAGATGATTAGGAGTAACTTCCACATATTCATCTTCCTTAATATATTCGAGAGCCTCTTCCAAACTGAACACTACCGGCGGAATAATACGAGCCTTGTCATCGGCACCGCTTGCACGCATGTTGGTCAATTTTTTAGACTTCGTCACATTCACCACGATGTCATTGTCTTTGGCATTTTCACCGACCACCTGACCGGCATAAACCTCCTCTTGCGGGAAAATAAAGAATCGACCGCGATCCTGCAACTTGTCTATTGCGTATGCATATGCCGTACCGGCCTCCATTGCTATAAGCGAACCGTTTGTACGACGTTCGATATCTCCCTTCCACGGCTGATATTCCAAGAAACGGTGAGCCATAATCGCCTCTCCGGCAGTACCGGTGAGAATATTGTTGCGCAATCCGATTATACCGCGCGAAGGAATATGAAATTCGATGTGAAGACGATCGTTTTGAGCCGCCATCGACACCATCTCACCCTTACGGCGAGTCACCATATCGATAACCTTGCTCGAATATTCTTCAGGGACATTGATTGTAAGCAATTCCACAGGCTCGCACTTCACGCCGTCGATTTCCTTGATGATAACCTGCGGCTGACCCACCTGCAATTCATAACCTTCACGACGCATTGTCTCGATAAGTACCGATAAATGAAGCACACCACGACCAAATACGGTCCATACATCTTCATGGTCAGCCTTTTTGACACGCAATGCAAGATTTCGGTCAAGTTCTTTGGTCAAACGATCGGCAATATGGCGAGAAGTGACAAACTTACCATCTTTACCGAAGAACGGACTATCATTGATAGTAAACGTCATCGACATCGTAGGCTCATCTATAGCAATACGTGGTAACGGTTCCGGATTTACGGGGTCGGTAACAGTATCACCGATTTCAAAACCATCGATACCCACCAATGCACATATATCGCCACTCTTCACACTCTGCACTTTCTTGCGACCCATGCCCTCAAACGTATGCAACTCTTTGATGCGTTGCTTCACTACAGAGCCATCCTTTTTACACAAAGCGATGTCCATTCCTTCGCGAAGCTCGCCACGATGCACTCGGCCGATAGCTATACGACCTACATAGCTTGAATAATCGAGCGATGTGATAAGCATCTGCGGATCTCCTTCAAGGATTTCCGGTTCGGGAATATATTCGATGATAGCATCCAATATCGGAAGAATATTATCGGTCGGCTTGCGCCAATCGGTACTCATCCATCCCTGCTTGGCAGAACCATATATAGTGGGGAAATCGAGTTGTTCTTCCGTAGCGTCAAGATTAAACATAAGGTCAAACACCATCTCCTGCACTTCATCGGGACGACAATTGGGCTTATCCACCTTGTTTATGACTACAACAGGTTTCAATCCCATTTGAATAGCCTTCTGAAGCACAAAGCGAGTTTGAGGCATCGGACCCTCAAATGCATCGACAAGCAACAAGCACCCATCGGCCATATTGAGTACACGCTCCACCTCTCCACCGAAATCGGCGTGTCCCGGAGTGTCAATAATGTTGATTTTGTAACCTTTATAGTCTATCGATACATTTTTCGATAGAATTGTTATGCCACGCTCACGCTCCAAATCATTGTTATCAAGGATAAGTTCTCCTGCATTTTGATTTTCGCGGAAAAGGTTTCCGGCGAGCAACATCTTGTCGACCAACGTCGTTTTGCCATGGTCGACGTGCGCGATGATGGCAATATTTCTAATCTTTTGCATACAAAATATTTTTCCGACTGCAAAATTACTATGTTATAAAACATAAAACAAGAATGCGTCGAAAAAATTTTTCGACGCATCCACGTTTTTTATCCATGCTGATAGAGATAACGTTTTATTGAGCGTTTGGGAGTTTTCTCGAATTCCTCTTGATAGACCTTCACCTTCTTTATCTGAGAATAAGCCGGAAGCTCTTTGTTGAGTTGATTCACATTATCCTGCATCATGTTTTCCAAATCACTCATCGATATGCCCTGACGAGTGGCATTTTCAATATCGGGATATATCAACGCCACCAATTTATGCTCTTCATCGATAATTATCGACTCGCACACGTAAGGCATATTATTGAGTTTTTGCTCTATTTCTTCGGGATAAATATTCTGTCCGGAGGGACCGAGAATCATATTTTTATCACGACCGCGAATATAGACATATCCCTCGCGGTCGATTGTGCAAATGTCGCCGGTGTTCATCCATTCGCCGTCCATCACGGCATCGGTAGCCTCTTGATTTTTGTAGTAGCCTTTCATCACATTGTCCCCGCGCACCCACAACACTCCGGGCACGTTTTCGGGGTCGGTCGACATCACCTTTGCCTCCATTCGATCCACCACCTTGCCACACGATGCGGCGCGATTGGATGTATGCGGCCAATACGCTACAAGAGGTGCGCATTCCGTCATACCGTAACCTACGGTGTACGGAAAATCTATTCTACGGAGAAAAGCCTCCACGTCCTTATTCAACGCAGCTCCGCCGATAATTATTTCTTGCACATTTCCGCCAAAAGTCTCGGTCAGTTTTTCCTTAATCTTACCCAACAATCTGTCATCTACAAGTGGCACATGGAGCAATATTTTCATCAAAGGCTTATCCAATAGCGGGAACACCTTTGTCTTTATAATTTTTTCGATAATAAGGGGTACCGATACTATCAATTTCGGTTTCACAGTAGCAAACGCTTCCATTATGATCTTTGGTGACGGTACGCGGGTAAGGAACGAGATATGGCAACCTTTGGCAAACGGGTGTATCAGTTCGACCAACAAGCCATACATGTGAGCCAATGGAAGCATGCATACCAATCCATCGCCGGGCAATAGGAAATCCAACTTATCGATGCAGAACTTCAAGTTTGACCACAAATTGCGATAACTCAGCATCACCCCTTTTGAAAAACCAGTAGAACCCGACGTATAATTAATCAAAGCCAACTCATCGAGTTCCTCCTTATAATAAACTACATCATTAGGAGTAAACCGCTCCGGGTATCTGCGACCGAACATTTCATTTAAGTGCTCACGGGCATGAGTCAATTCCTTGCTATTGGATTCGAGCAAAGAATAATCGCTCAGCAAAAGCGTTCCTTTCAATTCCGGCATCTGCGCCGAATCCAAATTCTCCCATATTGCGGAATCTGTAAAAAACAATTTCGCTTCACTATGATTTACCAAATGATGGATATTATCCGCTTTAAATTCATGAAGGATTGGCACCACCACCGCCCCATAAGTAATTACGGAGAAAAAAGCCACCGACCATTGCGAAGAATTGCGACCGCAAATAGCAATTTTGTCGCCGGGTTTCAATCCCACAGCCTCATAGAGCAAATGCAATTTGGCAATTTTTCTTGCCACATCTCGATATTGAAACGATACTCCGTGAAAATCAGTCAACGCCAATCGTTCCCAATTTTCTTTTATAGCATTTTCTATATAAGAATTCAATCTTTCATTCATGTTATAGTCTTTTTAAGTATAACAAATAGCTTCACATGGTGACCGACAAAATTAGGCAAAAACTTCGTTCCACGATTGCATAATTCAATTTATATGCATTGGCGTTAACATCTTTTCAGACAAGCATTATTGTCCAATCAATCGAATATTCACTAAAATACCCTACATTTGCAGTAAAATCAACCATTTAATTAATAACATGAAGAAAATCATCTACGCAGCCGCTCTTCCCTTGATGCTCGCGGCTTGTAACGGCAATAATGCCGACAATTTCACCGTGACCGGTACGCTCTCTGACGAGAGCAACGGCAAAACCGCATTTCTCGTCAATTATGACACCGGCGATAAAATTGACTCGATAGTCGTTGACAGTGCAAAATTCGTATTCTCAGGACATATCGATGCCCCCGTATTGGCTCGTATTGTTGTCGAAGGTCAACGCGGAGGTGTTTTCGTTCTTGAACCGGGCGAAATCACTTACGATGCACCCAATAGAAACGTATCGGGAACCGAGTTAAACGATGCTCTCAACGCCTTTACCGAAGCTCAGAAAGCTCTCGTCACCGAATTCCGCAGTCTCACCCCCGAAACTCCCGGACTCGACTCTATCCAAAACGCTATCAACAACAAGTATGAAGCTCTTATCGACTCATTTGCCGAAGCCAACAAAGACAACATTGTAGGCTATATGCTTTTCCTCAATAAAGCTTACGAATATTCGACCGAAGAGCTTGACTCGGCACTTAACGCATCGCCCGCATTCTACAAAGAAGGAAAGCGCGTGAAAGATTTGCTCGAATCTTATGCAAAAGCTGCAGCAACCGGTCCCGGCAAGAAATTCACCGACTTTGAAGTTGTCTACAATGATTCAACCTATCGCTTCAGCGACTATGTAGGCAAAGGCAAATATGTACTTGTCGACTTTTGGGCAAGCTGGTGCGGTCCGTGCATGCAAGAACTCGAAGTAATCAAAGAAGTGTACGCAAAATACCACGATAAAGGTCTCGAAGTACTCGGTGTTGCCGTATGGGACGAACCTGAAGCTTCATTGGCTACCATCGAAGCAAAACAACTTCCGTGGAACAATATCATCAATGCACAAAAGATTCCTACCGATATTTATGGTATAATGGGTATCCCCCATCTCATTTTGATTGCCCCCGACGGAACTATCGTCAATCGCGGCATGCAAGGCGATGCACTTCGTGCCGAAGTAAAAAAAGCGATGGAGCCGGAAGCAGCGTCAGCTGAGTAACCACGCGACTATGCGCGTCATCCATACACGTGCAACCGCCATACCGAAAATCGCGCCGATACAATCGGCAACAAAATCATACATATCGCCTCCTCGACCGAGAGCCATCATTTCTTGAGCTACTTCGATAACGGCTCCGAATACGACAGTAAAGGCGAGAAACACCAACAACCGACCAAGCGGCATCTTCACAGATAGCCGCTTGTGTCGTATATAATCAAACGACAACGACGTAATCACACCAAACATCATTATACCATGCACCACCTTATCCATACCTTCTATAAATGGCATGTCGGTCTCCGGTAACGGATCCGGAAACAACGTAAGATAAATGACAGCAACGATAACTGTCGCGCTGAAGCAATATGGAGGTATTGTGGTAAGAAATCTTTTCATTTAGTCACACTTTTTCGCAAAAATAATAACAAAACATCGAAAATTAATTACTACTAATGCTATTTTGTTACTATTTTCACTAATTTTGCAATCGTTTTTATATTTACTTATCACAATATGGCAGAAAAAGCGAAATTTTCATCTAAAATAGGGTTGATTGCAGCTACCGTCGGTTCAGCCGTCGGGCTTGGTAATGTGTGGCGGTTTCCGGCCGAGACACAAGCCAACGGAGGAGCCGCATTCCTTATCATTTATATCTTGTGTATCTTCCTGTTTGGCATTCCCGTTATGACCTCTGAGTTTGCACTCGGACGCGGAGGCAACTCCGACGCCATCGGCTCATTCCGCAATGTCACTCCCGGCAAAAAATGGTGGCTTGTAGGAGCACTTGCCATACTCGCGTCATATCTGATTCTATCATTCTACATGGTGGTATCAGGATGGACCCTCGAATACCTCTGGCAATCACTCACAGGCTATTTGTATGAGCCGGTCACACAAGCAGCCGGATTATCGGGCGTAGAAGCTGCGGATGTGCAGTTCAGCACTCGAATGAATGAATTTATCGTCGGCGACATCCGCCCGCTTGTCATGACATACATCATGCTCATTGCCAATCTCGGAGTGCTGATACTCGGAGTGAAAAAGGGCATTGAAAAAATGTCGAACATCCTCATGCCCATTCTCTTCGTTCTTCTCATCGTATTTTGTGCGGTAGCATTGTCGCTCCCCAACGCGGCTGCCGGCATAGAATTTTTCCTCAAGCCCGACTTCTCCAAAGTCACCGGTGCCACATTCATCAATGCGTTGGGACAAGCATTCTTCTCGCTCAGCCTCGGTATGGGTATCTTGATTACCTATGCAAGTTACTACCCGAAATCCACCAAACTGACACGAACTGCCCTCACCGTATCGCTCCTCGACCTTCTTGTAGCATTCCTGATGGGTATTATAATATTCCCCGGAGTAATGACCTTCGGACTCTCCGACCACCAGTTAGCCGGTTCGGCTCTTGTTTTTGTCACTTTGCCTGAAATATTCGCGCAAATGCCATTGACACGACTATGGTCGGTACTATTCTTCCTGTTGCTCACCGTTGCAGCATTCACATCGACAATTTCACTCGCAGAAGTGTCTATCGCATTCGTGCAAGAACGATTTAAAGTCCTTCGCACCAAAGCATGCTTTATTGTCATCTTGCCACTGTTCATTTTAAGCACAATCTGCTCTTTGTCGGTCGGTTCATGGTCGGAATACACCATTTGCGGACACACAATATTCGATTTCCTTGATTTTATGGCAACCAATATAATGCTACCCATCGCCTCTATTTTATTGTGCATCTACATGGGGTGGGTTGCTCCTGAAAAATTCTTCCGCAAAGAGTTGACCAACAACGGCACTGTTACGAGCCATGTATTTGGAATAATCCGCTTCATAGTGAAATGGATTGCCCCGATACTCATTGCCGCAATACTTATATCCGCACTTGTATAAATGAACAAGACCGGCAATCAGACAGCGTTTACCACAGCCGAGCGACGCGGTTTTATCGTGTTGCTTGCCATCGTGGCTATCGTCATTGCGGTCGTAGCGTTCACATCACAATCCGACAGACCAACAGAGGCAGTCACACCCGACACCACATTCGTCAGCTCCACGACAAAAGAGCCGACCGATAGTACAACTAAAAATAAAAAAAGAAAGAAAAAGGCTAAGAGGACCAATGACCGTCGTCCGATTTTGCGCGACCCTCTCAAGCCCATACCCAATGTAGAATAATTATGACAGAAAAAAGAGCACAATTCGCAACCCGATTGGGAGTAATAGCCACCACCGTAGGCTCCGCAGTGGGTCTCGGTAATATCTGGAGATTTCCTTACGAAGCCGGAATGCACGGAGGAGGTGCGTTTCTGCTCGTATATCTTTTCTTCATTTTCATAATCGGCATACCGGTTATCACCGCTGAATTCATCATCGGTCGAAACACCGGAAGCAACATTGCCGGAGCGTTTCGCAAACTTGCCGGCAATCGTTCGTGGGGATGGGTCGGATACATCGGTCTGACCTCTTCGCTGATGATTCTTAGTTTTTACTCGGTTGTGGCCGGATGGACCCTCGAATACATCTATCAATCGATAACAGGATTTTCCGGAGTGCACACACAAGAAGCCCTCCACGCCCAATTCGACACATTCAGTACATCCAATTGGCGACCGTTGATGTGGACCATAGTATTCCTCACCATCAACCTTTGGATACTGCGACGCGGAGTGCAAAAAGGTATCGAACGCATGTCAAACATCATGATGCCCGCTCTGTTTCTCATCCTGATTCTTTTCTGCGTCAACTCCCTCTTCATGCCGGGAGCATCCGAAGGGTTGGCATTCCTCTTCAAGCCCGACTTCTCAAAAATCGATTCCTCAGTACTTATGGGAGCTATGGGACAGGCATTTTTCTCGCTCAGTCTCGGTCTTGGGTGCCTTATCACCTATTCAAGCTACTTTAACCGCGAAACCCGATTGGTAAGAAGTGCATCTATCATTGCCGGACTCGACACATTGGTAGCCATCCTTGCCGGAGTAATAATATTCCCCGCCATATTCACATACGGAGTGCAACCTGCCGCCGGTCCCAAACTCGTGTTTGAGATTTTGCCATCCATTTTTGCCGACCTCCCCGGCGGAATCGTTTGGTCTACATTGTTCTTCATCCTCCTTTTCTTCGCCTCACTCACATCCACAATCTCCATGAGCGAAATATCCATCGCATACTTTGTGGAAGAAAAGCGCATGACCCGACGAAATGCCACATGGCTCAACTATGCTATTGCCGTAGTGTTCGGCACGCTGTGCGCACTGTCGTTCGGATGCCTCAATCACATCACAATCTGTGGCAAGACCATCTTCGACCTATTCGACTTTGTATCCTCCAATATCCTGTTGCCCATAGGAGGAATGGCAATTTCGATATTCGTCGGATGGTTGCTCGACAAGAGCATTGTCCGCAACGAAGTGACCAACGGCGGAAAAGTGAGCGTGCGCACACTCGGAGCTATCGTGTTTTGCCTGAAATTCGTTGCCCCCGTATGCATCGCCATCGTATTCCTTTGCGGACTTGGTCTCATCTGAAAATATATTTGGTAAAACGGCGTATTTTTGCTACATTCGCAGTTGAATAATTGTAATCACCTACGACTGTGAGCCGATTCACCCCCTTTTCCATAAATCTGCGCGGTAAATTATATGAATTCGACCGTCCGCAAGTGATGGGTATTTTAAACGTTACCCCCGACTCTTTCTATGCCGGTTCACGCACCATCGACGAAGGCAGCATTGCCCGACGAGTTGAAACATTGGTTGCTCAAGGAGCCGATATGATCGACATCGGAGCATACTCATCCCGCCCCGGAGCCGACAATGTCACACCCGAAGAGGAAACAGCACGCCTGTCGCGCGGAATGAAACTGCTTCGGGAGATAGCACCCGACATTATAGTCTCCGTCGACACTTTCCGTGCCGAAGTGGCTCGCATTGCAGTTGAGGAGATGGGTGTTGACATCATTAATGACATATCAGGCGGAGACCTTGACCCCGACATGTTCCCCACAGTGGCTCGATTGAATGTGCCCTACATACTGATGCACATGCGTGGCACCCCCGAAACTATGAACAAATACTGCGACTACAACGACGTGACCGCCGATGTGATAGCCGCCCTTTCTTCCAAGACACGACAATTGTCGCTTCTCGGAGTGAGCGACGTGATTGTCGACCCCGGATTCGGATTCAGCAAGACAGTTGAGCAAAACTACGAAATGCTCCGTAACCTTGAGGCATTCCACGCTCTCGAACGCCCGCTGCTCATCGGCATCTCCCGCAAATCGATGATATATCGTCCCCTCGACATCACCCCCGAAGAAGCACTCAACGGCACTACCGTCATCAACACACTCGCGCTGCTACAGGGAGCAGCGATACTGCGTGTTCACGACGTAAAAGAAGCTGTAGAAGCGATAAAACTCGTAGGTCTCACCTATCCCAACTAATTCAATTCTGCCACATGGAACCATTCGGAATTAAAGATGCACTCGACATATTAATAGTAGCCCTATTGCTGTTCTATCTTTATAGAATAATGAAAGAATCGGGGACTATCAACATATTCATCGGTGTCCTTGCATTCATTGCCGTATGGGTAGTGGCATCCGAAATTCTTGAAATGCGCCTTATCGGAACTATTCTCGACAAGTTTATGAGCATCGGATTGCTCATTCTCGTCATCCTGTTCCAAGACCAAATAAAACGATTCCTTGTCGAACTTGGCTCGCATCAACGATGGCGTTTCCTGAAGCAACTGTTTCGCCATCGCAAAGCCACTCCGGAAGACACCCGGCGATGGATTATGTCCATCGTGTATGCCTGCATGAGCATGTCGAAGAGCAAAACCGGCGCACTGATAGTCATCGAGCAAAACATCCCGCTCGACAATTATGAAAAAACAGGCGACATCATCGATGCGACAATCAACACACGCCTTATCGAGAACATATTCTTCAAAAACTCGCCACTACACGACGGAGCACTCATCATAGCCCACGACCGTATCAAATCTGCCGGCTGCATACTCCCCGTAAGTCACGACACCAATGTGCCGCGCTCGTTCGGATTGCGCCATCGCTCCGCTCTCGGCATTTCACAAGCCACCGACGCATTTGCCATTGTCGTATCGGAAGAAACCGGCAATATTTCCATAGCTCATCACGGAGTACTCTCCACCCGACTCAGCTCCACCGATCTTGAGCATCGCTTGTCACGACTCTCAGCTATGGAATAAATACGATTTTTCAGCCAAATTGTCCAAAAATTTACAAACAATTTGCAATTGCGCAATAATTTTACTAATTTTGCAGAAATTAGATAAATAGGATTTATAGACTGCAACTAATTTTATCCTTAATTATATAGTGTTTTTCATGAAAAAAAAATTTCTTTTTAGGGCTTTCAATGCTTTTTGCGTCGGTATTTGGCGCATCAGCTACCGATTACGGTTTGCCCACCAACATTCAGGATTGTAATATCCTCCATTGCTTTGATTGGTCGTGTGCCCAAGTAGAAGCAGAACTCGACAACATTGCCGCAGCAGGTTTCGGTGCGGTTCAATTGTCTCCGATTCAAGGTAGTGCAAACGCAGGTGCAGAATGGTACTATTGCTATTTGCCCTACGACTTGAAGATTATTTCAAACGGTATTGGTAATGAGACTTCGCTCAAAAGCCTTTGTACTGCAGCACATCAACGTGGCATCAAGGTTATCGTTGACGTTGTAGCAAACCACGTTAATGGCTCGGCTTCATACCGCGATTCATGGTGGGACCAAAATGGTCGTCAACGTTGGAACGGTGGTATCGATTATAGCAATCGCTACTCAATCACCCACGGTCAGCTCGGCGACTATGGCGACAACAACTCAGAGGACTCTGAAGTACAAGCTCGCGCAAAAGCTCACGTAGAAGCACTTAAAGCATGCGGTGTCGACGGTATCCGTTGGGACGCAGCTAAACATATCGGACTTCCCTCAGAAGGTTGTAACTTCTGGTCGACAGTAACATCGGTGTCCGGAATGTGGCACTATGGTGAAATTCTCGACAGCCCCGGAGGTGATGGAAACAGCGTAATGCAGGAGTACACAAAATATATGTCGGTAACCGACAATGGCTATTGCACTGGTGTGCGTAATGCAGTGAATGGCGGTGGCGTTCCTTCCGGTTATGCCGGTTGGGCAGCAGGTACAATTGCCGACAACAAAGTAGTGTATTGGGCGGAAAGCCACGATGACTATTCAAACGAATGGCAAGCATCTACTTGGGTATCACAAGCAGTAATCGACCGCACATGGGCTATTATCGCTTGTCGTAACGGAGCTTCTTCTCTCTACTTCTCTCGTCCGTCTGCAACCAACAAAGATGCAATCAAAGTAGGTGTGAAAGGTTCAACCAACTTTACATCAAGCCATATCGCAGCAGTAAACAAACTTCGCAATAAAGCAGTTGGTGCTGCCGACTACTTCTCATCTTCAAATGGTGTTGTCAGCGTAACTCGTAAGGGTGTAGGTGCTGTTATCGTTAAAGGTAGCGGTTCCGGTAGTGTTTCTATTGCCAATGGTAGTGGTTACTGTCCCGCAGGTACTTACGTAGACCAAGTATCGGGAGCAACATTCACCGTTACAGCCTCTACAATCTCCGGTAACGTAGGTTCAACCGGTATTGCAGTCCTCGTTATCGATGGCGAGGCTCCCGACACAGGCGATGACAGCGGAAGCACCGGTGGAAGCACCGGCGGCAGCACATCAGGCACTGTAACTATCACCGGCGACTACAACATTGCTTATAGCGGCGACAAAGCTAACGTACACTATTGGGGTGGCTCTTCTGAGTCTACTTGGCCCGGTGTAGCCATGACAACCGCTACAGGTTCGGATGGTAACACTTATAAAGTAGCAAAGATTGATGCAGCATCTACCGGCGTTGTATTCAACACCAATGGTGACTCAAATAAGACATCCGACCTTACTTACACCGGTTCATACATCATGAACGACAACGGCGCTACTTCTACAGCAGTAATTTTCTCAAATGGAGGCAGCTCCGACAGCGGTAGCACCGGCGGCGGCAGCTCATCAACAACCGGCGAATATTACGTTTATCTTAAAAACAGTTCTAATTGGTCAAACCCCACAGTTTGGGCATGGGACAGCTCTAACGGCGATGCCAACTGTAATAGCAACGGAACATGGCCCGGTGATGCCATGACCTATCAATCAGGCGATTTGTGGAAATGGACTGCACCATCTGGCAAAGTTCCCACAATGATTATTTTCAGCAACAGCGGCAATCCTCAAACCGATGACCTCACATTTGTAAACGGTGCAACATACAACTGCTCCGGCACAATCGTAAGCACTGATGATAATACCGGTGGCGACAACACAGGTGGTAGCACAAGCAGCGACCCCGTTCTCAACAGCGGTGAATATGCTGCATTCTTTGAAAATACCGTAGGTTGGTCTACCGTATATGCATGGGTATGGGATACTTCAAGCAACTATACCGGTGGCACATGGCCCGGTCAAACCTGTACAAATGTAGGCAACAACGTTTGGAAATGGACTGCAAGCCAAACCATTCCTTCAGGTGCAAAAATCATCTTCAGCAATGGCTCAGGTGGCTCTGTTGGTTCTACTCAGACAGACGACTTGGATTGGGTAAACGGTGGCTACTATACCATCAGCGGATACGTTAAAACTATCACTCCTTCTTCAGGCGGCAGCACAGGCGGAGATGACAGCGGCGACAATGGTGACGACGACGGTGATGATGATAACGATGACGACAGCGGAAGCACCGGTGGCGGAAACAGCGACTATGTTCCCTCCGGCGCATCTCTCAGCACCAACTATTACAAGACCAACCCCAACGGCAAGTCCGGTACAAACAAGACTATCAATGTCACCGGTCACCCGGCAAGCAGCGCTCTCAGCAATTGGACTGATGCCGAACTCATCGCTCAAGGTGTGGCTCGCGACGTAGCACAAGCAATGAAGGGTAATCACGAACGCCCCATCGTGGACTCATATGCACTCTATGCGGCATACGACAACGACAACCTCTATCTTGGTGTGCAATTCGTATATACCGTATGGGACGCTTATGGAGAAGGTAAACAGCCCGGCGAATCAAAACCCTACAATATGGATGGTCGCATTATGATTGCGTTCGACCTTGACCCCGACAAATCGTTCGATGGTTACATCAACGGAACCAAAGCAATCTGGAACGATGAAGGTGCACCGGGCGCAAAATTCAATAATGGCGTAGATGCTGTTTGGATTGGTTCTACAAAACCCGGCGTAGGAACTCCCGGCTTCTTTATCCCGACGGCTGATGGACATGCAAGCTATGATGCCGCATACTGCAAAACAAGCACCGTATCCTATGGTTATGCCGACGGATTGCTTCCGAGCATAAGCAATATATATGGTCAAGAAAGTTTCAACTTCAATGCTTCTGTATTGGAAACCAACGACGGATTTGTTGATTTGAGCGGCGAAATCGATGCTTCAGCCCACACTTTCTATGAATTCAAAATTCCGTTGTCGCTCCTCGGTATTACAAAAAGCTATATAACCAGTACCGGTATTGGCGTTCAATACCTCGACATTTATGGTTCAAGCCCTGTTGGTGGTACTCCTTATGATCCCTCATTCTTCGACAATGTAACTAACGACTACTCAATGGATCCTTCTTCAAGCCAGGAAAAAGAGGATGAAGATGTAATCACCTACGCATTGGCTCGCGTTGGCAAATTGGATACTTCAAACATCCAAGATGTAGCGGTAAGCGACAATTCACTCAAGGTTTACGCAAACAACGGAGTTCTCTACATCGTAGCCGACGAAGATACAGTTGTAACCATCGTATCTGCCGACGGTCGCATGACTCAACGCGAAGTTGTTGCCGGCAAGAACGTCATCGACGATCTCAACCGCGGATTCTACATCGTAAATAACACCAAAGTAGTTCTCTAATCATTATTTACGATTTCAATACCAAAGCGGCGGGCTTCAAGCTCGCCGCTTTTTTGTTAATATTATCTAATAACCTGCGGACTACATGACTATAACACACCGTTTTATTAATTTTGCATAGAGATTATTAAAGTGTATATTTTAATCCTACATATATCGACATGAAAAAATTTTACCCGATGATATTGGCTCTCGGAGGACTGCTGGTATCAACCTACGCATCGGCTACCAATGAATACGGACTTGCCGATAACTGCCAAGACGGAGTAATTCTCCACTGCTGGAACTGGTCGTATAACACCATCAAAGAACAGCTCCCCGAAATAGCTAAAGCCGGCTACACTTCCGTACAAACCTCTCCCGCACAACGTCCAAAAGACTATAGCAGTTCGTACACGGGAGTTTCAAGCCAATGGTGGAAACTTTACCAACCACTTAATTTCTCAATAGCAACATCCTCGCAAGGCTGGTTGGGCGGTGCGGATGAACTGAAAGCCCTTTGCGATGAAGCAGACAAATATGGCATCAAAGTAATCGTCGATGTTGTCGCCAACCACATGGCAAGTCTCAGCGACGACAGCAGCGATGAAAACAGCCGATACCCGCATGGCGACGCACAGTTTAACACTCGCGATGAACATTACCATACTTATACTTCCATTAATTACAGCAATCGTACATCAATCACTAACGGAGATCTTGATCTCCCGGACCTCAATACGGAAAATGAAGAGGTTCAAGCGGCTGTAAAAAATCTTATTAAGGAACTTATCGATTGCGGAGTCGACGGTTTTCGTTTTGATGCAGCCAAACATATAGCCCTACCCTCTGAAGGCTCAGATTTCTGGACCAATATTTTAGGTTACGCAAAAGAACTTAATCCCGACATATATTTTTACGGAGAAATCCTTGATGGTATTACAAGCAGTTCCACAAGTTCAAGTAGTCCTAAAGAATATACCGACATCATGTCTATCACCGACAATCGTTATGGCAATAGCGTGATACCTCAAATAAAACGCGGATATATGTATAAATACGACGGATATAATACCCGTACATATTCCAATATATCAGCTAATAGATTGGTTTTATGGGCTGAATCGCATGATACATTCACAGAAAAAATAGAAAACGGAAGTACCCTTTACACTACATCAGAAGTAAACCGTACATGGGCAATCGTAGGAAGCCGCTCCGACTACTCCGCGCTCTATTTTGCTCGTCCGACAACCAAAACAAGAACCACTACGACAACCTCTACGACTGTAATTAACGCAAAAATGGGAGATATGTCCACAGAAAATTGGAAAGATCCCGAAGTCGTTGCCGTAAATAAATTCCATAATGCAACAATCGGAGAAAAAGACATACTTGCCATCGAAAATTCTAATCTACCTCGATTAGGCGGTATATTGAAAAATAGCGGAGCAGTGCTTGTATATGCCAAAGAATTGGCTGAAGGTGAAACCTATGCTGCCGAATTGGAAAATACCGATGCTACAGTCGAACCGGGTGAATATACCGACCTTATTTCGGGCAACACCTTCACCGTCACCTCCTCCACCATATCCGGAGAAATCGGCGAGACCGGTATTGCCGTATTCTACAAGGGTGCTGATGCTGCCATCGACGATATTATTGCCGACAAAGCAGAAGCAACATATTCGATTAATGGCACTACAATCACCGTCAGCGGCAACTCATCTGAAATACGTCTCTACAATCTGCAAGGCTGCTTGATAGCGACATCCTTGACTAATGCTATCGAAGCACCAGCCTCCGGAATATATATCCTCACAGTCGGCAGCAAAAGCCATAAAATCATCATAAAATAAAATATCGACACACTCCTCCCCTATACAGCAATCGCGGCTTAATGATAAGTCGCGATTGTTTTTATAGATATTGGCTGCATCTCGTGAAATTTTTTGGTCCGTTGCTTTTATTTTGCTTTCGATTATCGTATCTTTGTACACGCAATGAGCGAAGAAAAATTAAAAACATCGGCACGCGGTGCGTTCACTGAATATTTGGTGGCAAAAAAACTCCGCAAGACCCCCGAACGTTATGCGATACTCGACAAAGTATTCGACATGACTCAACATTTTTATATCGACGCTCTGTGCTCCGCACTTGAAGATGATGCCTACCATGTGAGCCGCGCCACGGTCTACAACACAATGGAGCTTCTCACGGATTGCGGACTCGTCAGATGTCACCGATTTCCCGGTCAACCGGCTCAATACGAGCGAGCAGCCGGAGCGGCAAATCATCTGCATGTCATTTGCACTCAATGCGGCAAAGTCAAAGAGGTGAAAGACCCTGAATTAGTCAGGCTGCTTAACTCTCGCCGTTACTCCACGTTTCACACATCATATATCACGCTATATGTCTACGGAGTGTGTTCGTCGTGTACGCGAAGAAACCGAAAAAACAAAAAACAACAATAATATATAATCAACTAAACAGTAAGATACAGAAATGAAAGTTGACGTTCTGCTCGGGCTCCAATGGGGCGATGAAGGTAAAGGAAAAGTGGTTGACGTGCTTACTCCTCGCTACGATGCGGTAGCACGTTTTCAAGGTGGTCCCAATGCTGGTCACACACTCGAATTTGAAGGCAAGAAATACGTACTTCGCTCTATTCCGTCAGGTATTTTCCAACATGGTCAGGTCAACATCATCGGCAACGGTGTGGTTCTCGACCCTGTCCTCTTCCGTGAGGAAGCCGAAGCACTTGAACAAAGCGGTATTGCCCTCAAGAGCATCCTCAAAATTTCAAAGAAAGTACACCTCATCATGCCTACCCACCGTCTGCTCGACGCTGCCAACGAAAAAGCCAAAGGCGGCGCAAAAATCGGGACAACAGGCAAAGGCATCGGTCCTACATATACCGACAAAGTAAGCCGTAACGGTCTCCGTCTCGGCGATACATTCCATAACTTTGAACAGAAATATGCAGCTGCTCGCGACAAGCACCTTGCTACTCTCAAAGCGATGGGCGAAACTCCCGAATTTGCCGAATTGGAGCAAAAATGGCTTGCTGCAATCGATTATATCAAAGGCTATGAAATCGTCGACAGCGAATATCTGATCAACGGCCTTCTCCGCGATGGCAAATCCATCCTCTGCGAAGGAGCTCAGGGTACTCTCCTCGACGTGGATTTCGGCTCATATCCGTTTGTGACTTCGTCCAACACCATTTGTGCCGGTGCATGCTCAGGTCTCGGTGTGGCACCCAACAAAATCGGAGAAGTATTCGGTATCTTCAAAGCATATTGCACCCGTGTAGGTAGCGGACCATTCCCCACCGAATTGTTCGACGAAACCGGCAAACGAATCCGCGACCTCGGACATGAATATGGCGCAGTGACCGGACGCGAACGTCGTTGCGGATGGATTGACCTCGTAGCTCTCCGCTATGCTATCATGATCAACGGAGTGACCCAGCTCATCATGATGAAGAGCGACGTGCTCGACGACTTCGAGACCATCAAGGCTTGTACTGCCTACAAAATCAACGGAGAAATCGTCAACACTTTCCCGTTTGACATCGACGGAGTGGAAATCGAACCGGTGTACACCGAACTCCCCGGATGGAAGACTGATATGACACAATTCAAGAGCGAAAGCGAATTTCCGCAAGCATTCAGCGACTATATCGCATTCCTTGAAAAAGAACTTGAAACCCCGATTACAATCGTATCGATCGGTCCTGACCGCGAACAGACCATCATTCGTCAGCGTTAATATTACCAATCACCAAACTACCGAATAATCATGGCAAAAGTAAAACCATTCAAAGGTGTTCGTCCTCCCCGTCAACTTGTAGAAGAAGTTGCGTCACGCCCTTACGATGTACTTTCAAGTGCAGAAGCTCGTCAGGAAGCGGAAGGAAATCCCAAATCGCTATATCATATCATCAAACCGGAAATCAATTTTGAGCCGGGAACAGATGAGCACGACCCCAAAGTGTATGTAGCCGCAGTCGAACAGTTCAACGCATTTCAAAAAAACGGTTGGCTTGTTCAAGACGAGAAAGAGCACTACTACATCTATGCTCAAACGATGAACGGTCGCACCCAATACGGTATCGTGGTTGCAGCAAACGTAGACGACTATCTCAGCGAGCGAATCCGTAAGCACGAACTCACTCGTCGCGACAAAGAGGAAGACCGCATGAAGCACGTGCGCATCAACAATGCTAATGTAGAGCCGGTATTCTTCGCATTTCCCGACAACGCGGTTCTTGAAGATATTATCGCTAAAGTCACTGCCGGAGAACCGGAATACGATTTCATCGCACCCGATGGCTTCGGTCACACATTTTGGGTGATTGACGATGATGAAATCACCGCTACAATTACCGCTACATTCGACCAAATTCCCTATCTATATATTGCCGACGGTCACCATCGCACAGCTGCCGCTGCTCTCGTAGGAGCGGAAAAGGCTCGTCAAAATCCGAATCACCGTGGCGATGAGGAATATAACTTCTTCCTTGCTGTATGCTTCCCTGCATCGCACTTGAAGATTCTCGATTACAACCGTCTCGTAAAGGATTTGAACGGTCACAGCCCCGCTGAATTCCTCGAAAAACTCGAACAAAACTTCATTGTGAAAGATATGGGCACCGAGCCGTACCACCCCACCGAGCTACACAATTTCTCGCTCTATCTCGAAGGACACTGGTACTCTCTCACCGCTCGCCCCGGCACATACAACGATGCCGACCCAATCGGAGTGTTGGACGTGACTATTTCATCCGATTTGATTCTCCGCGACTTGCTTAACATCATCGACCTCCGCAGCGACAAGCGCGTAGACTTCGTAGGTGGTATCCGCGGTCTCGAAGAGCTCAAACGACGTGTCGACAGCGGAGATTGGGCAGCTGCACTCGCCCTCTACCCTGTGTCGATGGATCAGCTCATGAATATTGCCGATACCGGCAATATCATGCCTCCCAAGACCACATGGTTTGAGCCGAAACTCCGTTCAGGTCTTGTAATCCACAAATTAGATTAATATCTCCATAACAAAATCCCCGAACGGTAATAATATCGTTCGGGGATTTCATATTAATACACACGTCATGAATCAACTTCCATCCGACCCGATGATGCTGCTTAGTTATATCAACATGAAACTCCGCGACATGTACGCATCACTCGACGCATTATGCGACGATATGCAAATCGACCGTAAGGACCTTGAAGAGAAACTACGCAATATCGGATTTGAATACAGTGAAGAGAACAATAAATTCTGGTAATCGACAATGACAACCCAGCCATTCTCCGTTCGGTCAAGCAGCTATATGGGCTTGGTGGCACGTGCATGGTTCCGCCGATGGTGGTGGATACCGGCAAGTGCGATTGCCATATCGGCAACATTGGGATTTGTCATATCCATCAGATTTCTGTTTCTTGCAGCAATATTGCTCTGTTTGGTCGCCCCCCTTGCAATGTTGCCCATCTACTACTACTCGTTGACCCCGACTATGCGGCTTGCCATACTCGCCAAACGCATACGATTGTCGGACGATGGTGTCACACTCATCTTCGAAGCAATCGATGAAGAGACTCCGACACCGGCATCAATTTCAATTCCGTGGGATGAATTTTCGCGGTTGAAATTCTCCCGTTCAGCATTCATACTCCACTTAAAAGGTCGATATCGCTATCTGCCAATCCCCTACTCTTCTCTATCGTCGGCAGAAGAATTACGCAGATTTTCAATGCTTCTGCACCGGCATCTTCCTACTTCATAAACACCAAGTACACAGCGCATACCAACAATATGAACGCAAGGATGTGATTCCAGCGAATCACCGTCCCTTCAAATGCCACAAGGCTGAAGATTACAAATACAATCAACGTAATCACCTCTTGCATTACTTTCAATTGAATAAGAGAAAACGGGCCGCCGTTTCCGTCAAATCCTATACGGTTTGCCGGCACCTGAAAACAATACTCAAACAGAGCAATTCCCCAAGAAAACAAAATGACCACATACAACGGCCATGATTGGGATATACCGGTCGACTGCAATTTCAAGTGGCCGTACCACGCGAAAGTCATGAACACATTTGAGACTACGAGAAAAAGAATTGTAATAATTGCCGATTGCATCATTTTAATGAATTTTTAAGGGAATCACGGTACTCATATCCTTTGCGATAGTTCTCGCGACTGCGTATCGCGCCTTGTTGAGAATATCCCGTGCCTTCCGCATTTACTAATTTTGTTATATTGAGATAATGACTGCCACTACCTCTGACGATTGAAAACACTTCATGCTTTCGCGCCACAACACTGTCACACAATGCGCTATGCCATGTCAAAGGATTGGGTTGCAACTCTTCAGGTACGGAATCTACCGTCACCGGAACCACGTATGAACATGGGGGATAGCCTAATTCGGTCCACATTATCGAAAGACGTGGATTTTCGCCCGGTGCGACTCCCTCTATCACAATCGATGCACTCGAACTGCGCCGAGGGATGAAATCTTGGTCGATTACCCATCTATCACCCGTCGTAGAGAAATCTTTGTCGAGCAGAGAATGGTAGAACGACCGCGACAACAGATCGGTAAACAATTCGGGTGACAACTTCCCTGTTTCCATATACGGAGCGAGCAAGCATTGGGCATTACGCTCCCGAATATATCCAAAGCCACTGCCATCGGCACCGGAATATGAATAATTCGTACGTATCAATACCCCGTTTTCCGCTTCCGCAAGCGAATATTTCACATATCCGGTATCACACGTTTCGTAATATGCTCCGGCGCCAAAAGCATCTATCGCACCGAAATTGGCCTGCACACCCATCGGACGTGGCAATGAGTCAAGCATATCTTCAAAATCGTTTAGCGACTTGCATCTTCTCAATGCTTTTGCCATAATCACACCCTCCATATCCTTATATCTGGCAGTATCGGGCACAAGATTATACGATGCAGTATTCATTACGGCAAATCCCGCGCTGTTAAGCCCTATCCAAGCTTCCGACAACGTGGAATCTCCGGCATTAAACAACGCCACAAAGTCCAATTCCGACGCATTTCGTGCCGACACTCGCGCCACAAAATTGTTTTCAAATCCTGTATCGCGATGTTTCCATAACAACGGACGCCCGGTAGCCGACGCATCGCGCCCGACGATTGCCGACGTACATGCCCACGCAATCCCGACTGCCGACACAAGCAATATCGTCAATGCTGCTATTCTGTTATTCAAAACAATATTTCTCTTTCTCTGATTATTAGATGCAAATATTTCCGCGAAAACTTGTCTTGTTTTCCTTCGCAAAAGTAAGAATTTTATCCGACAATTGGAATAATCCGACATAAATGGACGTGGCTTGGATGCCATAAATAAACAACAACGCGGTTTTATTCGTTTATTTCAGTGTTTTTGTGTAACTTTACATTTATATAATAGATACTGAAATGAACGAAAACGATAAATACATATTTGAACTGACAATAAAAGTTCGCGATTATGAGGTTGATGTGGAAGGGATTGTCAACAATGCCAACTACCTTCACTATTTGGAAATGACACGACATGAATTTTGCGAAATGGCAGGTCTGTCTTTTGCAAAAATGCACGAAATGGGTTGGGCACCGGTGCTTCGTAAAGCCGAAATCGAATATATAACCCCTCTTCGCATGGGTGATACGATGGTGAGCAAACTTGCATTGCAACGCGACGGTGCACGTTTCATTTTCATACAAGACATATATAAGCAGGATAGTTCTCCCGTAATCAAAGCCGTCACCACATGTGTGTGCCTTGAAAACGGACGACTCTCCCGCGGTGACAAACTCGCTGAAGTGTTCAAAAAATATCTATAAGCAACATTATGGGCGCGAATCTTCTCTATCGCATTGCTTTTGCATCGCTCCGAGGTATCAACCGAACACTTGCCGAAGAGTTGTTGGCTCGCGTAGAGACAGAAGAACGCTTTTTTTCATTATCGCAAAAAGAGCTAATCGAACTTGTCGGATTCGACAACAAACTGCTCGACCGAAAATATCGCGACGAAGTATTACAGAAAGCGGCATCGGAGGTTGACTTTATCGAAAAGCACAAAAATGTCCGCGCCATATATTACACAGACCCGGAATTTCCCTCTCGATTGGCCGATTGCGAAGATGCGCCAATAATCCTATACGTCACCGGTTCATGCAACCTCAACACCACTCATATGGTGAGCATTGTGGGGACCCGCCATGCAACGCCATACGGCAATACGTTTGTAAATCGTCTCGTCGATGACTTGGCTGCAAAATTGGACGATGTGGCAATCATCAGCGGACTTGCTTATGGAATAGATATTACCGCCCATCGGGCAGCATTACGCAACAATATCCCTACGATAGCCGTTCTTGCCCATGGCTTAAATACCATCTATCCGGCAGCACACCGCAATTGTGCGGTAGAAATAATACAAAACGGCGGAGCACTCGTCACCGATTATCGTACGTCAGATTCAATCCATCGAGGAAATTTCATCGCCCGCAACCGCATAGTTGCATCATTAAGCGACTGCGTGATCGTAGCCGAATCCGCTAAAAAAGGAGGGGCATTAATCACCGCCAGCCTTGCCTCAGGCTACTGTCGCGATGTATTCGCACTTCCCGGCCGGACATCCGATACATACAGTGCGGGATGCAATCACCTCATTGCGTCAAATACAGCGGCATTGGTCACAGATGCCGACGATATAATCTCTGCCATGCGTTGGACACCACGTCTGGCAGAAGGGTCGCAATCAGAGATGTTCGTCGAGTTGTCGGACGAGGAACAATCTGTCGTAGACTATCTCACCTCTCATGGAGAGGCGCAAATCAACACTCTGTGCATTGCTCTAAATATACCCATCGCACGCCTGATGGGATTGCTTATCGACATGGAATTTAAAGGATTGGTACTTACCTTCCCCGGAGGAAAATATCGCCTTGCTTAACATAATCAACTGCTACAAACCCCTAAATACGACTAAATCATGGAAAAGAAAGTAATAGCACCCTCCGAGATGATTATTAACTCCGACGGTTCAATATTTCATCTTCATCTGCGTCCCGAACAACTCACCGACCGCGTGATTCTTGTCGGAGACCCCGGACGTGTCGATATGGTAGCATCATTTTTTGACACCAAAACTTTTGAAGTTTCCTCTCGCGAATTTCACACTATCGGAGGCACATATAAAGGAAAACCAATAATGTGTCTAAGCCATGGTATAGGTCCCGATAACATCGACATCGTAATCAACGAACTTGATGCGTTAGCCAATATAGATTTTTCGACACGAGAAGTAAAGCCTACGCATCGCACCCTGTCACTCGTTCGCATCGGGACATCAGGGGCATTACAACCGGAACTGATTGTCGGTACTCCGGTCATAGCTCAAAAAGCAATCGGATTTGACGGTGTTCTAAACTTCTATGCCGGGCGCAACAATGTATGCGATACAGATTTTGAAACTGCATTCTGCAATCACGTAGACTGGAATCCCCTTTGGGCAAAGCCTTATGTTGTCGATGCCGATGCAGAATTAGTGGAACGAATCGGACTGAATGATATGGTAAGAGGTAACACTATATCGGCTGTCGGTTTTTACGGACCGCAAGGACGCGAATTGCGATTGCAACTTGCCAATCCCGACCTCAACTCTCGAATAGAGACATTCCGCCACCATGGCCTTAAAGTCACAAATTATGAGATGGAGAGCGCTCCGCTGCAAGGGTTAGCAAAACTGCTCGGACACAAAGCAATGACTGTTTGCTCGATTATAGCCAATCGTGTCTCAACCAGCGCAACACCTAACTATAAGACCGCCATTCGCGACCTTATAGAAACCGTCCTAACCCGTATCTGATTATCGGGCTACGGATGCGCGTCGATAGAGGACAACCGCAATAATTATATAAACAAAATTGGGTATCCAC
Source organism: Muribaculaceae bacterium (assembly GCA_045133615.1). Lineage (GTDB taxonomy): Bacteria > Bacteroidota > Bacteroidia > Bacteroidales > Muribaculaceae > M3. Next base: position 42,075 of record JBGUUQ010000054.1, read on the forward strand.
ATTGCCACAAACGGTGATGTATATCCCGATACTGCAAATGTGGATGTAACGGTGGAGAATAAGATATACGAGAAGCTAAGTACCAATCCGATACCGATATTGATACCCATGCCGCCCTTCACCTTGCGCGACGACAACGACATCCCTATGACAGTAAGAATAAATGCTGCGGCACACATCGCATAGCGGCGTTCATTCTCGATTTCAAACGATTTGATATTTGCCACACCGCGCTCTTTCTGGCGCGATATATATTCGCGCAATTCAGGAGATGTCATAGTCTCATGATCATTCTTGGCAATGAGAAAATCTCGCGGTTCGATAGGAATAATCGTATCAAGACGCTTGCCGTTTGTAATATGCTCACGCGCACCTTCAAAGTCACGAATCATATATTCACGTACCTGCCATTGATATAGCGTATCCCACTTAATTGTCTGTGCAGTCAGGCGCGAAACCAATTTCTTGTTTTCAAACTTCTCAAGCGAAAACTTATATCCGGTCTTTGTCGTATTATCATATCGACTCATGTACGCAATTTCGCCCGGAGCGACCATCATCTGAATATTGCTGCCATAGTCCACTCGTTTGTTTTTTACATATGTATTTGTGAACTCTATTCGTTTCACATTGGCCGGCGGAATTATGTATGCACTCAACACAAACGATGATACGGCAATCACCGCTGCCGAAACCATATATGGCATCAACAGTCGCCGATAGCTCACCCCCGAAGCAAGCATCGCTATGATTTCTGAATTATCGGCAAGTTTTGACGTAAAAAATATCACCGCAATAAACGTGAACAGCGGGCTGAATTGATTGGCGAAATACGGCAAAAAGTTAACGAAATAATCAAATATTGTGGCTTCGAGCGGTGCTTTAAGGAAAGCATCAAGCTTCTCATTGATGTCGAACATCACCGTGATTGCCAATATCAAAATAATGGCAAATATATAAGTTCCTAAGAATTTACGAATTATATATCTATCAAGAGTCTTAAACATACGTTCCTTTTGATTTTTACAGACGACGCGTCACACGTTCCACCATTTCCGTCTTCCACGCTTTGAAGTCTCCGGCGAGAATATGTCGGCGTGCTTCACCCACAAGCCACAAATAAAACGCCAAATTATGAATCGACGCAATTTGCATTGCAAGAATCTCTTGCGAAATAAACAGATGTCGCAAATAGGCTTTTGAATATTGGCGGTCAACGTAGCTCGGTCCATCCTCCTGAATCGGAGAGAAATCATTCGCCCATTTAGCATTACGCATATTCATGATACCATGAGCGGTAAAGAGCATTCCGTTTCGTCCGTTTCGCGTAGGCATCACGCAGTCCATCATATCAACACCGCGATCAATTGCCTCAAGAATATTGGCAGGCGTTCCCACCCCCATAAGATAACGGGGTTTGTCCTTTGGCAATATCTCATTGACCACTTCAATCATATCATACATCACCTCTGCCGGCTCGCCTACTGCCAAACCACCGATTGCATTGCCATCAGCGCCAAAATCAGTGACATATCGTGCCGATTCGCGGCGCAAATCCGGATATGTACATCCCTGAACGATAGGGAAATATGCTTGAGAATATCCATATTTACCCTCTGTGGACTTATATCTGTCCCACCCGCGTTTCAACCAACGCATTGTAAGGCCAAGCGACTTTTTGGCGTAATCATATTCCGCCGTTCCCGGAGGACATTCATCGAGTTGCATCATTATATCGGCACCAATCGATCGCTGAATATCTACAACATTTTCAGGAGTAAACAGATGCTTGGAACCATCGATATGAGAGCGAAAATATGCCCCCTCCTCTTTCAATTTTCGATTTGACGATAGAGAAAACACCTGAAAACCTCCGCTATCAGTAAGAATGGGACGTTCCCAACCATTGAATTTATGCAACCCGCCGGCTTGTTCCAACACCTCTACCCCCGGACGTAAATACAAATGATATGTATTTCCGAGAATAATTTGTGCTTTCACATCATCACGCAATTCATGTTGGTGAACGGCCTTTACCGAACCAAGTGTACCTACCGGCATGAATATCGGTGTTTCTATTTGTCCATGATCGGTCGTAATCAGACCGGCACGTGCATTGCTATTAATATCAGTCGCTTGTAGTTGAAAATCCATTACGATATAATTGAAATGCAAAGTTACGACAACTCCCTCGCAATTGCAAATGTAAACTTAATATCACCGAATATGCATTTACATCATCGCTTTCACCTGAGCAATGAAATCCTCACGGGAAAGAGTCCACGATAACCAATTTATCGGAATTCCCCGACGCTCCATTCCTCGAAACCACGTCATCTGACGCTTGGCAAACTGATGTATGGCAATTTCAAGTTCCGCCACCATCCGGTCGTAATCCATCTGCCCGGTTGCATAAAGTGTCAAATACTTGTACTCAAGACCATAATATATCAACGATTCCGCATCCACGTCTTCGGCCAAAAGTTGACATACTTCATCGACCATTCCTTCGTCAAGACGAGCACGCAGACGAGCGGAGATTCTGTTTCGACGACTTTCTCTATCAATGTCGACACCGACCACCAATACATTTTCCATCGGATGAGGGCGGGCGGCATCCGCTTCTTCAGGATGCTCCTGATAATATGTTTGTATCTCGATAGCACGGATAGCACGTTTGCAGGTATCCACATCAGTGACATTATGCAGAGTCTTCATCGACGAAAGGATTTCTGACAATTCGGTCAACGACTTTCCCTCTAAAGCGGCTCTCAACGTCGGGTTTTCAGGGACCTCCGGCAACTTCAGTCCTCTCAACACCGACTCGACATACAATCCCGTTCCGCCGCAAAGCACAGGAAGTTTTCCTCGCGAGCAAATATCATCGTATGCGATTCGGAAGTCGCGTAAATATTCGTATAAATTATATTTATAACCGGCCGGACATATATCTATCAAATGGTATGGTATCTCTTCATACTCATCGAGATCTTTTCCCGTCCCTATATCCATTCCTTTATAGAGCTGTCGGGAATCGGCACTGATTATTTCTCCATTCAGCTCACGCGCCACATCCACCGCTCTTCGAGTTTTTCCAGAAGCGGTAGGACCGGTAATTACAATCATTGAAGTCTTGCTCATAATCTGTCAATCTTGGATGCCACACATATACCGACGCCAAAATCGGCGGAAACGATAAAACGGCTTATCTTCATTGTTTACGGCAACAAACAACCATATCGGGTCATTAAAATCGACCTCTAAATTTTCAATATCGCTCAATCTGAATGTTGGACGATAATTTTTTATCCCATATATTCTACGGCCATCGCGGTGATATGCCTTTCGAGCCATTGTCACCTGATAGACACGCATTATCTCGGAGCAAAGCATCGGAGCAAGACGTTGCGAATTAAGCAACCGTTCTATTTGCGGCATGGTAAACCATGTTCCTCCGAGATTTGAGAATGCTGCTGCATCACGCGACGGCATAAAAGTCAAATAATGAAATATATTGCTATCATCATTATAGTAATCACTCGAATATATAAACCGCAATTTGTGTTCACCATCATTATCCGAGACTATATTTTCATAAAAATTCTCGGCGTCATAATCCGTCACCCTTTCACGATAAGGAATCGTAATTTTAACCGGAGTATCATAACTTACAGTTCCATCATTGGCCTCTGATTCTCGCAGATACATATAATCACCGCATAAAATCAGATAACGAAGCGTCGTAGAACGTTCTCGTGAAGCATAATCGCCCGATTCATTATGCAGATAAAATATCGATATACTGAAATACCTGAATCCAAGATATATCACTGATAATATCCAAAATATTACTGGAATCCAAACGAAATAAAATCTATCCGGCGAATTAATGTTGACATTTACGTAATATACAAAATAATATACCGTGGAAGTAATCGAATGTACGACTGCAAACCAAAACAATAATATTGCCTGATAACGAGAATCTCGACGATACAACGTTCCGATAAATCCACGTTCCGAGGCATCGCCATTACGCATTCGACAATCGTGACAGAACGAGATACGGCCGCGTCGTAACAACGCCCAACCGGTAATTAACATAGTTACCGGGGCGGTTATCAAAGAGGTTATATATGGAATATCACGATTCACCACTCCGGAATCAAACAATTCCGACGGTATCGCCTTAAGATAAATCAGATTGATTATAACCATTATCACAGCCGACCAAAACAATATTCGGGTACAAAGATGCGGAATCAGAAAACAGATACCGCTATTTGAATCCCGGTTATATCGCGTGATCAACGTTAACGTTGCATCAAGTAATAATGCAACCAATGGTAACCAAAATTTGGAGATAACCAACGACAAGGCTATTATCATTACAATGGCACCGACACTGCAAACCCAACTGACCCACAATGCCCAAACCTTGTTGTTGATAATATTTCCCTTGTACGAATTCATTATTTCAGATTGCGATTAAAATAATCAAGCATTTTTGCATATACCATCACTCTTCCGTTGCAATAGTATATGGAGTGGTTCATATTCGGGAATATGAATAAATCACACATTTTTCCCGCAGCGAGTAAATGCGAGACATATTCAACAGTGTTAGCCGGATGCACATTGTCATCGGCCGTACCCGTCATAATAAGCAACGGACAATCCACATTGGCTACTAAATTAATCGGAGCCGATTCATTATACCCCGATTCGTTTTCTTTCGGAGTGAGCATATATCGCTCCGTATAGACCGAGTCATAATATCGCCAGTCGGTAACAGGAGCAACAGCAACAGCAGCTGCATATGGGCTGTTTTTTTGAGAAACGGCCATCAATGTTTCATATCCGCCATAGCTCCAACCATGAATACCGATACGAGAGCCGTCAACATACGGCAATGAAGCGGCATATTTAGCAGCGGCTATTTGGTCGATTGTCTCATATTTGCCAAGACATTGATACACCGCATTCTCAAATGCACGACCACGACCACCGGTTCCACGACCATCCACACATACAATTACATAGCCTTGTGTAGCATAAAACTGCTCCCAATCGAGTTTCCAACGATTAAGGACCGACTGAGAGCCGGGACCGCTGTATTGCGACATAATCGCCGGATATTTTCGAGAAGAATCAAAATTCGATGGTTTTATGATATATCCGTTAAGTGTCACCCCGTCAGATGTCATCGTGAAAAACTCCTTTTGAGGGATGTTGGCATACATTGAGGCATAGTCTGCATTACTTTCCAACGTACGTAGCTCTTTTCGATTTTTCGCCGCACACAATTTATAGGTAGGAGGAGTAGTGGCATTACTATAATTAACCGTATAATAACTCATTGACGAGTCAAATACAGCGGAAGCCGTCCCTTCATCGGGTGTCAATGCCGTAATTTTTCCTTTGCTGTCAATAGCATATACCACACGGTCAAGCGGAGATGAAGTCGATTGGTAATAGTGAACCCCGGCTGTCGCATCATAGCCATAATAATCGGTAACTACACGATCTCCTGACGTGAGTTGGCGCATCTGTGCACCAGAGTAGCTATATTGGTATAGTTGATTAAATCCCGAACGCTCCGATGCAATAACAAAAAAGTCAGCATAATAACGCACCGTTCCCCAAGCCATAGGGTCAATCCAAGCATCTGATTCATCGACATATAACGATTTTGCCACTGTAGACTTCGGATTGACTGCATACATTTCCACACGAGTTTGTGCTCGATTAAGCGTAGTCACCACCAATCGGTCAGGAGTTCCGGCATAAGCGATACGAGGAATATACTCTATTCGCTCATCAGCGAATGTAATATCCTTTGTTTTTCGAGTCTCTACATCATAACTATGGACTGATACTTTTGAGTTTCTCTCTCCGGCAACCGGATACTTATAGCTGAAACTACCGGGATATAAGGCATATTCCGGCTTAGGGTTACAGGCACTTTCATACAGAGTAAGCGAATAGACCGGAACACTTGCCTCGTCGTATTTAATATAACACAAGGTCAAATTATCGGGAGCCCACGCAATAGAGGATTCCGTAGCAAATTCTTCTTGATATGTCCAATCAGGCACGCCATTTATTATTTCGTTGATTTTGCCGTCGGTAGTGACTGCTACTTCGGTTTCATAGTCCAACTTCTTTATATAAATGTTATTATCAGCGACAAAAGCCACCATTCGTCCATCGGGAGAAAACAACGGAGCTTGCTGCACTTCATGGCTATCACTTAACGGCTTAAGCATATTTCGTTTAATCTCAAACACATAATATTTAGCATTAAACGAGTTGCGATATATCATCTCAGTATCTTTATATACCAATAGTTTGGAGCCATCTTGACTTATTGAAAAACCATCGATTCTGTCAACTTTACTTCCACGAGTGTTAGAAACGTCAAGAACGGTTTCCAATTCATTTCCGCTACGTGTATCGTACATTACTATACGACGGGCATCATCATCAAGTTGTAAATAAGCATTTCCGTCCGGTAAATATTGCATCGGTTTCGGAGCAGCAGGACGATTCAATGGTGTACAATAACGAGCCAACTCATCTTGTAATGATGAGTTGACGGTAGAATTAGCTGCATGCAATGAAGTACACGACATTACAAGCGGCAACAATAACGAAGCATATTTAATCTTATTCATAGTCTCTTGATTTTACCATAACGACATTTGTGCATCATTTTCAGGATGAGATTTTCTCGTCGGCTCCTGATAACCGAAATCGGGATCCGGAGTTGAAGCCGGCTTAGTCACAGCATCGGGCGGAGGTGTTCCCATCAACCACTCCGTATCATCGATAGATGTATCTATAGCGTTGACTTTCGTCTTTTTACGAGGCTTTTTCACTATTTCCGGGGCAGGAAGATCATCCATCGGCGGTGTAGCGACGCGATGTTCTTCAAGATCGGCTTTAAGTTTTTCTATTTCACGTCGCAACTCGCTTTCCGATGAGGCTTGACGCACAAGATTATTTTCAATCGTTCGCTTCAGCGAAATTTTTTCATTTTCAAGATAATCGATTTTATCTTTAAGTTTTTGCGATTCGGCTTGCAACGAAGCTATGCGGGCGTCTTTTTTATTTTTAACCTCCTCGAAACGCTCCACCTGTTCCTGTATCTCCGATACGACCTGTAACTCTCCCCGAGCTTGTTCAAGTTCATCGCGAGTAGTCTGTAACTCATCATTGACCAATCGGAATTTTTCATTAAGCACCTCAAGAGAATCGGTAGCCACTTTCTTTTCTTCGAGCAATGAAGCAATTTCTTCGTCTTTCTTTGTCATCTCATCAGTTGCAGAGGATGCCGACGAGTGCAACTCGCTCAACATACGATCCGACACAAGAATCTTCGTTTTGAGTTCTTCTATTTGTTGCTGATAAGAGGCTTCCGATGATTCGGCATCCGACTTCATTTGCTCAATAAGCATTGACAATCGTGCATTTTCGGCATTCAATCCCGTCACCTTACCTGCATACCCGGCAATCTCTTCTTCCTTTGCTTGAAGAGCTTCCGATGTTGCAGTCAGTGATTGTTGCAATCGTTCGAGTTGCGTTTCTCCGGTAGACACCGCCTCTTCTCGCGATGACAATTGCTCGATTTGTTCGTTAAGTGATTTTATGATAGTTTCTTTTTCGGCATTTTTTTCTTTTAATTCTGCAATTTGTGCAATCAAAGCATCTCCACCGGTCTCTTGTGCTTCGGCAAGACGACGGCGCAATTCGTCTAACTCCTCGCGCATTGCTGCCATATCATTTTCATGAACACCGGCTACTTTTATTTTATTGACAAGACTTTTGGTTTCAAGTTCATATTGCTCCTTTTCCGCCTCAAGAGATGCCACTTGATTTTCAAGATCACGAATACGGTCGCTCAACGCACGTTTCTGACGATCAAGACTAAGTTGCTGTTGCTTCCATTCGGTTTTAGAAGTTTCAAGCGACTTGCTTTGTTCACGCAACTGCCCCAATTCCTTCTGCAATTTTTGTCGCTCGCCCTCCCATTGAGAAGCCCCACGACGACGAGCATCATCTGAAGCATTTCGCAGATACGTCTTCAATGATTCGTCAAGTGAATTGTATATATATCGCCGTTGTGCATCAACATCGACACATTGCTTGACAAAATCAGGCAACGACTGATTGAAAATTGCAATTACCCCATCGAATATCTCCATCGGTAATTCCACTTTTTCATCTTCCGGCGTCTTGGTTTCTTCGACCGATTTACTCGGTTCTGCCAAGTCTGATTTAAACGGATTGATTACCTCATCAGTTACTTCTGTCGAGTCATCAAAATACTCTTCATCTTCCGATGAAAAGCCAAATGCGCGTTTGAGAGAATTAAAAAATGCCATATATATTTCTATTCTGTCTTGTTATTATCATCTTTATGTCGCGGTTTAGCCACCACTCCGATACCTTTTTTACCGTTAATACCTATCTCTAACGGATGTTCAAATTTTACAATTCTTACGAAGTCACTTTCGTAAACTGCCGGTTGTGCATTCAAATAATCGACATCGAACACTCCGTCGTGGCTTGAAGTATCAATAGTAAAATACCCAACACCAAACGAAGTGAGATTCTGGAAGAAATGAGTACCCTGACTCGGTTCGATACGATAATTGCTTAATGCCGATTCCACAATCAGTCGAGCCGACGAAATATGCGGCCATTTTACAGGGATACCAAGAGCCGTATCACTTGAGCCCCAACGACCCGGACCGATAAGAATATATCCCTCTCCTCTCTCCGTAAACTGTCGGTTGAGCTTTTCAATTTCGCGAGCTATCATCGGATTATTGAATGACGAAAAGTTCTCCGGGCGGACATACACCACCGTATCGACATTTTCGATATTGCCATGGCCCAATGCCGTATTACTACGCAGCAACACCTCTTCATCATCGATTTCAAGCACACTTTCATCAAGTAAATCCTTACGATCGATAATCGGACGAATCTGAAGCCAATACAACTGTCCCTTGGTATCGTCTTTTACATCGATAACTCCGGCAAATTCTATCTCCACCGGACGATTCATTGCATCTGCGCCGGTTGTGAGCATAAAATCGACAATCTCGGAAAGCGGATACACTTTATGTTGAAGCACATTTGCAAACGTAACCACTCGTCGACCGTCACCCCATTCGCTATCTCGGATTATCTGATCCATATAGTCGAATGTAGATACCATATATTTCATAGCTCCGGTAGCCGCAGCATCTTGAACCTTTATCTTGGCTATATTAAAACCGTCATCCACCTTGAAATCCTCGGTCATCTCGCTCATTTTCAAAGCGTACAAACGAGTCTGTGTGTCGCGTAAAGCAAGGTCGAGAGTCGATGTCTGCAACACCTTATCGGGATGGCGCGGTGAGAATCGAAGGCTCAATCCTCCGTCAACTATATATTTACCAAGTCCGACGGCTACTTCCGCCACACCATCTTCCGGTTGCTCATCATTAATCGGATAATAATTAAGAGAACGACCGACTCCGGAGAACGACGGATAATAATAGTCGCCATGCACTTCGCCTACCACTTCTTGAATTATGACAGCCATCTTCTCCTGATCGATGACATTGCTTGTTGCTGTCATATACGCTTTACTATCAGCATAAAAGACTGATGCATACACACCTTTAATAGCATCGCTGAGCATGCGAAGCATTTCATATCTATCGCTGACATGAGGAATCATATAAGTAGAATAGATTCCGGCAAACGGCTGATAGTGAGAGTCTTCCAAAAGGCTCGAACTGCGAACAGCCAATGGCTTGTCGACAACTTCAAACAAAGCAAAGAAGTCCTCAATCAATCGTTCCGGCAAACGAGCCTGCAAGAAATATGAAAGAATCTTTTCATCAGGAATATCCGACAATGCAATCGGATACAAATTATTCGACTCCATGAATTCATCGAAAATATCCGTACACAAGACAACCGTACGAGGTATCGATACCGATACACCGTTAAAATTATCGCAAATCGGATTTTTCTTTATGATAGAATCGATAAATGCCAAACCTCTACCCTTTCCGCCAAGCGAGCCTTGTCCGATTCGGGCAAAATTGGAATAATGGTCAAAACGGTCTTTTTGGAATACTGCCACTACTCCTCGATTTTTCATCTTGCGATACTTCACAATCAAATCGAAGAAAAGTTGACGCACGGCGGGAGCCTCCTCTATCGAATGAAAACGATGGTGCTTTATCACCTCGGCAATCGGGAACATTGCCCGCGAATACAACCATCGAGATATATCATTATATGATGCGTGATATAGCAAAGCTCCGGCAGGAATATCAAATATATGATCCTGCATGTCTTTAAGAGATTTAATACGCATCAGCTCTTCACCTGTTTTGGGATCTTTTATCACAAAATCTCCAAAACCAAAATTTGCCTTTATCGCTTTGCCAAGATCGACCGGCAGCTTTTTGGAGTTTTTATCCAAAAATACACCGCCCAACTCTTTTACTCGCGCTTCGTTTTCAATCTCCGACGACTCAATGATAATCGGAAGATAAGGGTCACACTCTTTAAGCCATTTTGCCAATTTTATACCGGCTTGCGGATCCTTTTCTCCTTTTCGCTTAAACGACACATCGCTTATCACACCGAGAATATTGTTGCCGTAATGCTCATATATCGACACAGCCTCTTCATAGTCGCGAGCCAACATCACTTTAGGACGCCCTCTCATACGAAGCATGCGCTCATGCTCATTCAAAGCCTCTGTCGAAAATATCAACGACTGTTTCAATAAGAATTTGTATATGTGAGGCAACACCGACGAATAGAATCTCACCGAGTCTTCCACAAGGACAATCAACTGAACGCCTACATCGTTTATATCATTTTCAGCGTTCATCTTATCCTCAAGCAACTTTATAATCGCAAGAAGCAAATCGACATTTCCAAGCCACGAGAATACATAATCCACACCCGCACGATCCTCTTTAGCCAATCTACGTGACACCTCTTTAGAGAACGGAGTCAATACCACAATCGGGATTTCGGGATGCAGAGCCTTTATATCACGAGCACCGGTGAATGTTTCGCTTATATCCACACCGGGCATTGCTATAATAAGGTCATATCGCTTTTGATTGAGTATTTCAAATGCCTCACTTACGTGCGACACACGTGTCACACGCGGAGGTGAACTTAGATTAAGCGACACATACTCAAAGTATAATTGCTCCTCTACGCGTCCATCCTCTTCCATCATAAAGGCATCGTAAGGCGACGCAATGAGCAATACATTGAAGACACGGCGTTGCATAAGATTCTGAAACGCAGTATCTTTCATATATAATTGGCTTAGACTTTCTTCGTACATCTATCGACGGTATTATTCTTCTTACAAAGATAATACATAAATACGAATAAAGCCACACCAATCCCCCGAATGTTTTACATAAAAAAGCTCATGAGATATTTAGATAAAAACAATTAAGGGGTCTGCGATTTTACAGACCCCTTAATTGTTTTGCCTATTTATAATATATTAGAACAGGCTCCAGGAGACAGTCAAGCCGGCCATTACGATAGCCACCATAGACATGAGTTTGATAAGGATGTTAAGGCTCGGACCGGATGTGTCTTTGAACGGGTCGCCGACAGTATCACCCACTACTGTAGCACGATGTACATCGCTACCTTTGCCACCGAAGTTTCCTTCCTCTATATATTTCTTTGCATTATCCCATGCTCCGCCGGCATTCGCCATAAATATCGCGAGGACAAATCCTGCCGAAAGTCCGCCGACAAGCAAACCAACAACACCGGGAACTCCGAAAATAATACCGGTAACAATCGGAGCAATAATAGCAAGCAGCGACGGGAATACCATTTCGCGTTGTGCGCCTTTAGTTGAAATCTGTACGCAACGTGCATAATCCGGTTCTGCCTCTCCGGTAAGTATGCCTTTGATTTCACGGAACTGACGACGTACCTCTTCCACCATGTGAGCAGCGGCACGCCCCACAGCGTTCATCGTCAATCCGCAGAACAAAAATGCCATCATGCTACCGATAAACATACCCGAAAGTACGCTCGGGTTCATCAATGTCACATCATAGTATGTCATGAAATCAGTAAACGATGCCTGACTCAACATAATTTCAGTACCGTTAGGCATCTCAAGCACCGTAGTGCCTATACGTTCGAGTCCGATACGTATCTCTTCAACATAAGAAGCGAGCAATGCAAGACCGGTTAATGCCGCCGAACCGATGGCAAAGCCCTTTCCAGTAGCTGCGGTTGTATTACCAAGAGAATCGAGAGCATCTGTGCGTTTACGTACCTCTGCCCCAAGCCCGCTCATTTCAGCGTTACCGCCTGCATTGTCGGCAATAGGTCCGTAAGCATCAGTGGCAAGAGTGATGCCAAGAGTCGAAAGCATACCAACGGCAGCAATACCGATACCATAAAGTCCCATAGCCACATTAGAGAAATCAAAGCCGGAAGCCAACCAATATGAAAGGATAATACCTCCCACAACCGCAATTACGGGAATCGCAGTAGATACCATTCCGAGTCCTACTCCGGAAATAATCACTGTAGCCGGACCGGTAGTGCCACTTTCGGCAAGACGTTTTGTCGGGGTATATGACTGAGATGTATAGTATTCTGTTGAACGACCGATTACTATACCAACTAACAGACCAATTACAACAGCGCATGAAATATACACCCAATTTTCAATATTCAGCAACCACATTATTAGGAACGTAGCTCCAATAATAAGACTTGAGCTTAGGTTAGTGCCGAGCGAAAGCGAACCAAGCAAGTCTTTCATCGTCGCATTCTCCTTTGTTTTAACAGAGAAAATGCCGATTATCGACAAGAATATGCCAACTGCTGCGATAAGCATCGGAGCAACTACTGCCTTATACTGCATATCCACGTCGCCCGACGCGATAAATGCCGCAGCACCGAGAGCCGAAGTAGCAAGGATAGAACCGCAATACGATTCATATAGGTCAGCACCCATACCGGCTACATCACCCACATTATCGCCCACATTGTCCGCAATAGTAGCCGGATTGCGCGGGTCATCTTCAGGGATTCCGGCTTCCACCTTCCCGACAAGGTCGGCACCTACGTCGGCCGCCTTAGTATATATACCGCCGCCGACACGAGCAAACAACGCTTGAGTACTTGCACCCATACCGAATGTTAGCATCGTGGTGGTAATCATACACAATTTAGCAGTAGGAGTAGCCACATCCGCCGGCACACAATAGTCAAGCAGCAAGTACCAGAACGAGATATCAAGCAGACCAAGTCCGACAACAACCAGACCCATCACTGCACCACTACGGAATGCCACACGCAAACCCTTATTGAGCGACGAGCGAGCAGCATTGGCCGTACGAGCCGATGCATAAGTTGCGGTCTTCATACCAAGGAAGCCGGAAAGGCCGGAGAAGAAACCTCCGGTGAGGAATGCCACAGGCACCCATGGATTTTGGAGATTGAATCCATATGCCATCACGGCAAACATAATCACCAGTGCCAAAAACACGAGTCCTACTACCTTGTACTGTTGTTTGAGATACGACATTGCTCCACTACGCACGTGTGAGGCAATTTTTTTCATCACATCCGTACCTTCGCTCTCTTTCATCATCTGTCGGTAGAAAAACCAAGCTAACAATAATGCCAACAATGAAGCGGCAGGTACGATCCAAAAAAGCATTTGCTCCATAATTCTTATTAGTATTTAAGGGGTTAAGAAGATTTTTTCAAAGATAGCTATTTTTTTTGACTTTGAGACTAATACATAGCAGTTTGTTTGCGTTTTTTTCGTATCTTTGCACTCTCATTATCGAAATCATAAAACTAAAATCGAATATAATATTTTTATGGCAACTACTGCAGATTTTAAGAATGGAATGTGCCTCGATATCGACGGCCAATATTTTTTCATTGTAGAATTCCTTCACGTAAAGCCCGGTAAAGGTCCGGCTTTCGTCCGCACAAAACTCAAAAACGTCAAGACCGGTCGTATCCTCGACAAGACTTGGAACTCAGGCGTTAAGGTAGAAGAAGTTCGTATCGAACGTCGTCCCTACCAATATCTCTACAAAGATGACATGGGCTATAACTTCATGCACACCGAAACTTTCGAACAAGTAGCTCTCCCCGGAGAAAGCATCGACGGTGTACAATTCCTTAAAGAAGGTGACATCTGCGAAGCTATGGTACATGCAGCATCTGAAACCATCCTCACTTGCGAAATGCCCACCAGCGTAGTACTCGAAATCACTTACACTGAACCCGGTATCAAAGGCGATACAGCAACCAACACGCTCAAGCCCGCTACCGTAGAAACCGGTGCAGAAGTTCGTGTTCCCCTCTTCTGCAACATCGGCGACAAAGTACGCATCGACACTCGCGATGGAAGCTACGTAGAACGTATTAAAGCATAACATAATTGATATTAAATTCATAATGTAAGAGAAAGGGCGATGTCGTGATGACATCGCCCTTTCTGCTTGTATATCGAATAAGTGATTATTTATTCTTGCAGCAAGGACATCCGCCAATTACAGCCCATACACATGCAGCGAGCAATGCACCTGCGAAAGGACCTACGATGAACACCCAGAGTTGTTCGAGAGCCATACCACCTTCAAACAAAGCCGGACCGATTGAGCGAGCGGGATTTACAGATGTACCGGTGTAGTGAATACCTACCAAGTGGATGAGAACGAGGCTCAAACCGATAGCAAGACCGGCAAAGTTGCCTGCACCCTTTTCAGAATCAGTAGTACCGAGCACTACGAGTACAAACACAAACGTCAATACGATTTCCACAATGAGACCGGCAGTCACATTACCGGCACCTGCACAGGTATTTGCTCCGGTAAGAGTTCCGCCAAATTCTGTAGTTGTGGTTGAAGTGAAAAGATAGAGCAATGCCGAACCGATGATTGCACCAATCACTTGGAACACCATGTACATTGCAGCATCTTTACCACTGATGCGCTTCGATATCCAAGCGCCGAGAGTGATAGCCGGATTGATATGGCATCCTGAAACGCCACCGATAGCATACGCCATTGCAACTACGGCAAGACCGAATGCAAGAGCAGTTCCGACAACAGAAGCTGTGTCAGCACCGCAATTCAGACTGACTGCGGTTCCGCAGCCCATCAGAACCAATACCATGGTTCCAACCATTTCTGCTAAATACTTTTTCATTGAAATAATTTGTTTTTTGTCCTTATGCCGCATCTCTACGACACAAGAAAGGTTAATAAAAAATGTTATAACTACTTTTCCGACTTAAAACCAACCGAAATGATCGATTGTTATATCGGAAAAACTATTTATTTTTTCAAATGTAACACATTTTTGGTAAATCTCAAAATATTAGCGTAGCAATGAATATAAAACAGATTACCGACAGCATTTTCTATGTAGGTGTCAACGACCGACATTCCGACCTCTTTGAAGCGTTATGGCCACTTCCAAACGGCATCACCTACAATTCATATATCGTCAGAGGTTCATACAAGACCGCACTGATTGACTGTGTCGATACACCTGATGCCGGACGATTGATAAACAACATACTCACAGCGACCGGAGGCAATGCTCCCGACTATTTAATAATAAATCACATGGAACCCGATCATTCCGGTGCAATTAGTATTCTCCGCAATCGCTTCCCTCATATGGTAATAGTCGGAAATGCCGTAACTCTCGAAATGCTCAACGGTTTTTACGGCATTTCCGACAACACATTCCCTATATCCGACGGATATTCTATCGACCTTGGTGATAAATCATTGACATTTCATCTGACCCCTATGGTACATTGGCCTGAAACCATGATGACCTATGTAGCTGAAGAAAAAGCACTGTTTACTGGCGATGCTTTCGGATGTTTCGGTGCACTATCCGGAGCTGTAATCGACCGCGACATGGACATTTCTCCGTTTATACCTGAGATGTATCGATATTATTCCAATATTGTAGGCAAATACGGTACCGCTGTGCAGCGTGCCATAAAAAAACTCGCTCCACTTGCCATCGACTACCTCTGCCCCACTCATGGACCCGTTTGGTACAGCGAGACTCCGCGGATTATCAATATCTATGACCGACTAAGCCGTTACGAAGCAGAAACGGGTGTTGTAATCGTGTATGGTTCCATGTATGGCAACACCACACTTATGGCCGAAGAGATAGCATCACGGCTCGCCTCCCGTGGCATTAAAACCATCAAAATACACGATGTTTCGCGCTCATCGTTGTCCGATATTCTTCGCGACATATTCCGCTATCAAGGTCTGATAGTCGGAGCACCTACTTATTCCGGAGCTTTGTTTCCTCCGATTGAGGCAGTAATGCGAGCTATCAAATTGCGCAATGTGCGCAATCGTATCATTGCACTGTTCGGTTCATACTCATGGGCATCTCGTGCTGTCAACGAACTTCATTCACTTATTGACGAAACCAAACTGCAACTCGCATGCGTACCCATAGACGCAAAGCAAGCTCCTTCTGCTACCGACCTTGCCGAGTGCGCAATGCTCGCCGACAATGTTGCCGATGCCCTACTAACAAAGACGGTCGCTACAATATAGCGACCGTCTTTTATTATTGATTATTTCTTGAATATCCTACGTTTCAATCGAGCCAATCTCGACTTCAACGATGGAGTTTCGACATGAGCATAACCATATCCGTAACCATTGTTTCCATAATTGCCATAGTGACCGTAACGGCGATAGAAATAACTGTTAGAACGGATATCCACCGCATTGAGAATCAAATAGCAATTTTTCAAGCGACCGGAGGCAATTGCACTATGGAGCACCTTAAGACAACGCTTGGTTGAATAGTTTGCGCGAGTGATATATAGTTGCACATCAGAGTGCGGTGTAATCAAGAACGTATCCGAGACCACTCCGATAGGCGCTGTATCCACAATGATTACATCATATAATTTGCGCAACTCGTCAAACATCTGACGATTACGATCGCTCAACAGCAACTCGTTGGGATTCGGCGGCACTGGACCGGCCGGAAGTACCGACAAATTTTCATGACGTCCCGAAGAAGCTATCACATCCTTAATATTGCTAACCTGTCCGGAAAGATAAGTAGTGACACCCGAACGATTGTTCAATTCAAAGAAATGCGCCAATACCGGACGTCGGATATCCATTCCGACTACAAGTGTCTTCTTTCCTGCCACTGCAAATGTCAACGCAATGTTTGCAGCAACAAATGTTTTTCCTTCTCCGGAGAGCGATGATGTGACAAGAAGCACTTTTTTGTCACGATCCGAATGGGCAAACTGAATATTGTTGCGAATCAAACGGAACAATTCGGCAATCGGGGTTGTTGCATTTGCCTCGACCACAAACTTATTTTCGTCTTCTGCGAGAGACACTTCTCCGAGAATAGGAACATTAGTAGAACGTTCGAGGTCTTCCTTATCCTTAAAGATGGGGAAGAAAAGACGACGCAAGAAGATAATGATAGCGGGAATCAGCAATCCGATAATAGCGGCAATACCAACATACATCATACGACGGGGTGCCACAAGACTTCCTCCCGACGGATTATCGATAAATCGTGCTGTCGGAGTGGCAAGAGTCTTCTGCAAAGCGATTTCCTCACGCTTTTCAAGCAAGAAGTTATAAATATTATCCTTTACTCGCTGTTCGCGGAAAATTCCGGTTAACTCACGCTCATACACCGGCATATTAGACAATTTGCCTGCAATCTTGCTGTCTTGACGACGGATATTGCCTCGGCTGATATTAAGACTCTGCTTCACATTGCCCAATCCGCGATATATCTCATTTTTAGAACGAGCCAAATCCTCTTGCATGTTCTGCACTATGGGGTTATTCTCTGTTCCGCCTTCCAACATGGCTGCGCGTTGCGCAAGTTTCTTATTGTAGGCATCAATCATCGAACTGAGAGCCGGATCATCTATTACCTGAGGTATCGGAGTATAGTCATCTTGAGTCGATACTATCTTTTCCACATTCGACACAATCTCACGCTTGGCATCCACATCGGCAAGTTGCTGGTCGGTCTGCGTTGTTTGCGACAGATACATGCTTGCCTCTGCAGAAATATCGGTAATCTGCTTATCTCGGCGATACTTTTCAACCTCGATTTCCACATCTTGGAGTTCACCGGCAATAAGAGCCAAACGCTCTATGATGAATGCCTCAGTCTGCAATGCCGACAGGTTCTTTTCAGCAATAATATCTTGGTTATAAATGCTTACAAGAGTTTTGATTATATCGATACCTTGAGGAATAAGAGGTGTAGTACATGATACACGCAAAATAGTTGCCGAATTTTTAGCATATTCTATGTGAAGGTTGCTCGACAGACGAGCAGCTATCCAAACGGGATTTTCAACTACGATTTTTTGTGTACCCTCCAACGTTGAAGTGGTTCGCGAAGGCAATATATTCAAAGTTCCTTGGCTTAACTCAATCGCAATCGGAAGAGTATCGCTTTTTACGGTCTTTTTCTCCTCTACTCCTCCATAGGTTGTTTTCACTTCAAATTTATATGTCTTATCATCTTTTGAAGCCAACACCTGAATCGGAGATGTAAGGTTACGAAGACTTATCGAGTCAAGACTAACTTCTACCGCATTGGTTCCATAAATCGGATAGTCGCGCAGGCGTTCCACTTTATAATATGAATACGCCAAATCAAGCGAATCAACAATCTTAATCAAGTTGTTACGCGACTTCAATATTTCAATCTCCGTTTGGTCGATATATGACTTCATATCGACAAGCGGACTATTTTGATTGAGAGATACAGCACTTGATTTAGTGGCATTATCATCACTCAAATATATCGATGCCCCTACCGTATAAGTCGGTATAATGGTCGATACATAATAAAACGCGACGACACTGCACAACAATACACATATCAGGAACCATTTCCACTGAGCCAAATACTCAAAGATGAGACCTTGCAAGTCAAACGCTTCCTCTTCTATTTCTTTATCTTTTTCGTCTATAAATTCGCTCATATTTATATAAATGTAGGAGAGATTTTTACTTTCCGAATTAAATACGTGTAAGAGTGATGATACTTAACACCAATCCGACAATCGATGACAATCCACCGATTACGGTAAGAGATGTACCTACAGCAGGGCTCAACTGCCAAGCATTGTTGGCTGCCGACTTATTAGGCTGCACATATATTATATCATTCTGTTGCAGATTGTAATAGGGCGACAAAAGGATATTTTTATCATTGAGATTGAGACGCGCAATTTCACGACGGCCATCACCATAAGTGCGAATCAACATAATGTTTTCACGCTCGCCTTTGATGTCAAGGTCACCGGCCTTTGCTATCGCTTCAAGGATATTCAATCGCTCGTTATCGGATATAATCACACCGGGCGAACGCACCGCGCCAAGCATTGTAACTCGGAAATTCATAAAGCGAATATCCACAGCGGGAATTTCCTTTATATATTTCGGATATATACTGCTCTTGACAAGATTTTCAATTTCAGCCTTAGTCATACCGCCAACATGGAGTTTACCGATAACAGGGAAATCTATATCGCCATCGGTATTGACAAGATAATATTCAGTTGAATTGTTTTGGTTGTTACGATTTGAATTAAAGCGTTGTTCCACTACTTCACCTTCATTGTTGATATATATACCCTTATTAAACGGGAGTACAGCCGTCATATTGGTAGCCGTCACCTGAATATTGAGAAGATCGCCCGGCATTGCAACAGGCTCTACAATCGGATTAACTTGAGCCAAAACTTCCGCAGGAATAGTCTCGGCATCTACCATATAAGGTACTTTTTTGGGTGCAGAACAACTTGTGGCAATCAATACCACCAAAGCTGCGACTAAAGGCATTATGTGCTTCATCTCTCTGAATCTATAATTAATTTTATTGATTTGCAAAGTTACACATTTTTACCAAATCGACATAAATTTTAAGAGAGTATATTGGCTTTCTGCATCGGATTTTTCAAAAATCACCGATTTTAATCACTATCTTTGTGTTCCAAAACATCCGTGTATGACTGTAATTCCTATTGAAAACCATCCGTTAGAACCCTTTTTGCCTAAAGAGGCACGATTGCTGTTTTTAGGGACATTCCCACCCAAGCGGCATCGATGGTCGATGGATTTCTATTACCCCAATCGCATAAATGATTTCTGGCGAATAATGGGAGTGATATTTCATAACGACAAAAACTATTTCTACGATAACAATTCCCAATCTTTTCGGCTCGATGACATCAAGCAAATGCTTATCGACCGACATATTGCATTAAGTGATTCCGCACGGCAAGTACGCCGCCTTCGCGACAATGCGTCCGACAAGTTTCTCGAAATTGTCGCCACCATTCCATTAGAAGAGGTTCTTTCTCAAATACCCGATTGCAACGATATTGCCGCAACCGGAGAGAAATCGGCACAAACCATTGCCGAATTGGTCGGCGCAAAAATTCCATCGGTTGGAAGTCATACATCAGCCATATTGCCAAGTGGTCGCGAAATACGCCTATGGCGTATGCCGTCCACCTCACGTGCTTATCCACTTGCAATCGAAAAGAAAGCGGAATATTATGCCTCACTATTCCGAGAAGTGGGAATCCTATGATTTTTGCAGTTGCATATTTCTCCGCTTTGGCGTAACTTTGTAGTCAATTATTCTAAAAACATAACTGATATTTTATGCTTGATTTAATTCCATTAGCAATTTTCGATGCCGCAACATTCTTTCAATGGTTTGTCGACAATGCCACTTATCTGTTTGTCTTTGTTTTCATGGTCATTGAAAGTTCATTCATACCATTTCCATCTGAAGTAGTGGTTCCCCCCGCCGCATATCTAGCATGCACAAAGGGAGACATGAACATATTCATGGTCGTACTTGCAGCCACTGCCGGCGCCATCGTCGGAGCGTTAATCAACTATTATTTGGCTCTTTGGATCGGCCGTCCTATTGTATATCGATTCGCCAACAGTCGTTTCGGTCACGCTTGCTTGATTGATCAAGCCAAAGTGGAAAAAGCCGAGCAATATTTCGATAAGCACGGAGCGGCATCCACATTTATCGGTCGACTGATTCCGGCGGTGCGCCAACTTATATCTATCCCGGCAGGATTGGCACGAATGAATCTCGGCATATTTGTTCTGTTCACCGGTCTTGGAGCATTGGTTTGGAACATAATTCTTGCCGCTTTGGGTTGGTGGCTCGGAAAGACTGTGCCTCTTGCTCAATTGTTCGACAAAGTGGAACAATACAATTCCTACCTTACCTATGCCGGAGCGGCTATAGGAGTTTTTTGTATAGGTTTTATCCTATGGAATGCCTTCAAACCTCGCCACAACACAAATAAGTAACCTCATTTTTATACCTCGAAATTTTCTCGTTATGCAAGTATCCCCCTCTCTGCTGTCAGCCGACTTCGCCAATCTCGAACGCGACGTAAAAATGCTCAACGAAAGCGATGCCGCCATGCTTCACCTTGATGTAATGGATGGCGTATTCGTTCCCAATATATCTTTCGGATTCCCGGTAATCAAAGCCGTGCAAAAATATGCACAAAAACCTCTCGACGTACATCTTATGATTGTCGAACCGGGAAAATACGTTTCGCAAGTCCGCGATTGTGGAGCCGAAATCATGAACGTTCACTACGAAGTGTGTCCTCACCTCCATCGTGTTGTTCAACAAATAAAGCAAGCCGGCATGAAAGCCGCGGTAACACTTAACCCTGCTACCCCGGTATCTCTCCTTGAAGATATTATTACCGACCTCGATATGGTACTACTCATGTCGGTTAACCCCGGATTCGGAGGTCAAAAATTCATACCGGGTGCAGTAAAGAAGACCCGCCAACTCCGCCAACTGATTACAGAAAGCGGTTCGAATGCTCTTATCGAAGTGGACGGAGGTGTCAACCTTGAGACCGGACGACAACTTGCCGAAGCCGGAGCCGACATTCTTGTTGCAGGTAGTTTTGTATTTTCCGCTCCCGACCCCAAAGAGGTTATCCACTCTCTCAGTCTATTATAAATAACTGCATAATTCAACTTCATGCGACAATCTTCATACAATTCAGAATATTACGATCCCGATAGTCTGAACATCGACAATTCAGGCTACCGGTCGCGTCAATCCGGACCTAACGATAATCGTTCGGAAACAGAGGAGGAGCCAAAACAACAGCAATCTTCATCGCGACGCGGTAAAAAAAGTAAACCGACAAAAAAAGGAGATAAAGAGAAACAGGTGCCATCGGTCATTGCATTTTTCATGGATAAGCGACTGCGTTTGTTTTTAGGAATAACATTGTTGCTTATCGCCGCATATCTTCTCATCTGCTCTATTTCATTTCTCGGCTCCGGAGATGAAGATCAAAGTCGCATAATCAACAACACGGTCGAACAATTAGCATTATCCGGCGAACCGGTAAATAACACCGGCGGACCATTTGGAGCATATTTGTCGCAAAAAATGATAACTGAGTCACTCGGACTCGGAGCCTTTGTCGTTATATTCTATATAATAGCAATAGGATTGTCGCTTATCGGATTAAAGAAATTCAATTTCTGGTCGTTGACATTCAAAAGCCTCATTCTCACAGTGACAACTTCTATCGTCATCGGATTTGTCACAATCGGTATATCGGGAAGTGTGTATTGGGGAGGTTATCACGGCTATCATGTCAATGCCTATCTTATTGCTATGACCGGAACATTGGGTGCTTTATGCGTCAGCATAGCCCTTGTATCCTTGATAGCAGCTATATTCTTTAACGACATAGTCAAGGCATACACTTCTTCTCGAGCCAAAATTCAAGCTCAGCGCGAGCGCATGCGCCGTATCCAGGAAGAGAAAGAAGAGCAACAGAAAATGGTGGATGAGGAGATGCAAAACACCGTGCTTTCCGAAACAAACCAAGCCGAACCTGAACAAAAAGAATCCTCGACACCTGAACCGGTGGAATTTGACGATCCATTCGATCAACCGACAGATGATACCAACAGAATCAACGATATAAATGATAACGAAGGTCCTCACGATGAATTAGCTGCAAAAAGAGAGGAATCAATCGATTCTGATGGACCGTCGATGAACGTAACGGTCAAAGAAATTGAAACTGCCGACGAAATCACTGAAGATGCCTACGACCCGACAGCCGAACTGTCGCGCTATCGTTTCCCGTCATTGGATTTACTCAAAGAAATTTCCACTTCAGGACATAATGTAGACCAAGAAGAGCAAGAGGAAAACAAAGAACGCATCACAAAGACTCTCAACGACTACGAAATTCCCATATCCCATATAGAAGCCACAGTTGGTCCGACCGTTACACTTTATGAGATAATTCCCGCCGAAGGTGTACGTATAGCCAAAATCAAGCGCC
Organism: Muribaculaceae bacterium; assembly: GCA_045133615.1. Taxonomy (GTDB): domain Bacteria; phylum Bacteroidota; class Bacteroidia; order Bacteroidales; family Muribaculaceae; genus M3. The sequence goes on from JBGUUQ010000054.1 coordinate 65,545, forward strand.
TTGAAGATGACATTGCATTAAGTCTCGCAGCAAAAGGCATACGTATTATTGCCCCAATACCGGGAAAAGGAACTATCGGTATCGAAGTGCCCAATCAAGACCCGCAGACCGTATCTATCCGTTCGGTCATCGGTTCTCGTAAATTCCAAGAGTGCAAATATGAGCTACCGATGGCAATGGGAGCCACCATCGACAATGAAGTCTTTATCGCCGACCTCACTAAGATGCCTCACCTACTTGTTGCCGGTGCCACCGGACAAGGAAAATCTGTCGGGCTTAACACCATCATAGCATCTCTTCTCTACAAGAAACACCCTGCGGAATTAAAGTTCGTTCTCGTAGACCCGAAAATGGTAGAATTCAGTTTGTATCGCAAACTTGAACGCCACTATCTCGCAAAACTTCCCGATGAAGAGGAAGCTATCATCACAGACCCGTTAAAGGTTGTCACCACTCTCAACTCTCTTTGCGTAGAGATGGACAACCGCTACAATCTTCTCAAAAATGCCGACGTCCGCTCTATCAAAGAGTACAACGCCAAATTTATTGCTCGCCGTCTGAATCCCGAAAAAGGTCATCGCTATCTGCCTTACATAGTAATGATTGTAGATGAGTTTGCCGACCTGATTATGACAGCCGGCAAAGAGGTGGAAACGCCTATCGCACGTATTGCCCAAAAAGCACGAGCCGTGGGTATGCACCTGATTATTGCAACTCAACGTCCGTCGACCAACGTAATCACCGGTATTATCAAGGCCAACTTCCCCGGACGTATTGCATTCCGAGTATCTCAAATGGTCGACTCGCGCACAATTCTCGACCGTCCCGGAGCCAACCAACTCATCGGTCGAGGCGATATGCTCTTCTCCATCAACGGAGAAATGGACCGCGTGCAGTGTGCATTTATCGACACACCGGAAGTAGAAGCCATCTGCAACAGCATCGATGAACAAATCGGTTACGACCACGCATATCTCCTCCCTGAATACATCCCCGACACAGCCGATGGAGGAAACATGAGCAATGTAGCCGACCGCGACCCGCTGTTTGAGGAAGCGGCAAGGTATATTATCAACTCCAACACCGCATCCACATCCTCGTTGCAACGTCGTTACTCCATAGGTTACAACCGAGCAGGAAAAATCATGGACCAAATGGAGGCTGCCGGTATCGTTGGACCCGCACAAGGAGGGAAACCGCGTCAGGTACTTATCGACTCTCTCCAACTCGAACGAATGCTCGAAATAATGGATGGAAATTAAACCATCAATGATGCATGTCGTCCAATATCAAAAAAAGACTGATATATGAAATATTTTATAACTCTGGTCATCGCAATTCTCTCATTTGGCACATCATCGGCTGTAACCGCCGATGATGTCCTAAAATCGGCCGCCGACAAATACCAAAAGGCACGCAGTCTGTCGGCCGACTATTCATTTTCGGCCGGTGGAGAAGCTGCTAAAGGGTCAATAATCACCTCCGGCGACAAGTTCTACATATATTCGGCTGAACTATCCACTTGGTATGACGGTCGTACACAATGGACATACACTCCCGCTACAAATGAAGTGAGCATCACAGAGCCGACACCTGAAGAACTGCAACAAATCAACCCGTTTGCAATCATCAGCGCGTTTCGCAAAGCTTATAAAAGCACTTTGCTCAAATCGGCTGCCGGTACATACAAAATACAATTGCTACCGGCGAGTAAAAATGCATCGATAAGCAAAGCTGTCGTAACAATGGATGCCAACACTTATTATCCGTCAAAAATAGAACTTACAATCGACAATAATTCACTTGTAACCATCAATGTGAAGAATGTCAAAACCGGTGCCAACTATCCGGCATCGACATTTGTTTTCGATAAAAGCAAATATCCACATGCTGAAATTGTGGATTTACGTTAATCATACATCTAAAATAACATCACTAAATCATGAGCACAAATAACACAAAATGCCTCATCATCGGCTCCGGACCTGCCGGATACACAGCCGCTATATACACCTCCAGAGCAAACCTCTCCCCCATCCTCTACGAAGGGATTCAGCCCGGAGGACAACTGACCACCACGTCAGAAGTCGAAAACTTCCCAGGTTATCCCGAAGGTGTCGACGGGAACCAACTCATGGAGGATCTTCGCAATCAGGCTCAACGTTTCGGCGCAGATATGCGTGCCGGTATAGTAACTGCCGTAGACTTCAGCGTACGACCGTTTGAAGCTACCATTGATGGTGAAACCAAAATATATGCTGACTCTGTAATCATTGCTACCGGTGCATCAGCCCGTTACCTCGGTATTCCCGACGAGCAAAAATATGCCGGAATGGGTGTATCGGCATGCGCCACTTGCGATGGATTTTTCTACCGCAAAAAGATTGTCGCCGTAGTTGGTGGTGGTGACACTGCATGCGAAGAAGCATCTTATCTCAGCAACCTCGCAGCCAAGGTATATCTCATTGTTCGCAAGGACCACCTCCGCGCCTCTCACGTCATGCAACGTCGCGTCGAAGAAAATCCGAAAATCGAAATTCTTTACAACACCAATACCGTAGGTCTTTTTGGCGACGGATTTGTAGAAGGAGCACATTTGGTGCAGTTCAAAGGCACTCCTGATGAAAAGACTCTCGACATAAAAATCGATGGATTTTTCCTCGGCATCGGACACAAGCCCAATACAGAAGTATTCAAAGGACAAATCGACCTCGACGACAATGGTTTTATTATAACTGACGGTCGCAGCCAAGCCACTAATATCCCCGGAGTATTTGCGGCAGGAGATGTAGCCGACCCCAACTATCAACAAGCCATTACCGCAGCGGCATCAGGCTGTCGCGCAGCCCTCGACGTAGAGCGCTACCTCGCAGCCCTCAACGATTAATACTCATCTTTTCATATCAACAACAAAAGCCGGTGGTTAAGCCGGCTTTTATTGTTATTCGATAATTTCAATTGACTTATACTTTATAAATGGCTGATCTTGATATATTATCTTAAGAATATACGAATCGCCTTTAACAAATGTCCGATTATCATCCTCCCTTCCAATATATTCATCTGCTATCGGGAATTTAATAAAACCAAAATCAAGTTGCCGTTTCAACAATATTTGAGTATTACTATTCTTAGATAAAATAAAAACATAACATCCATCGACAAACTCTATCGCCGAATCATTTTGTATCGGTTCTTCCAATTCTTTCATACAGACCGGATACATCTGTGCTTGTTTATGCGTTTTGCTATCCTTTGTCAATTTATATAACACCGTCTTCAAATCCGTAGGATATCGGTTCGCTATATATGGAGACGGACTACACGTGTGAATCTTGCAACCTAAATCAAGATAAAATACCCCAATTTCACTATTATTATATGCCTCTACTACTTGTTCATATTGCTTTGAATTAAATTCTATCACTTGCATTTTATCATGATAGAATAGCACAATAAACAATGCTAAACCACCAATAATCCAACGGGATAATTTTCCATTCAAAACATTAAGCATTATAAATATTGCTGCCAAATCCATACCAAACAATTGCCGATTACAATATATTCCGATACAAAGATTCATCGCAAATAATATAATCCAAACATGTATCCAAAATCTGTTTTCTCGATACAATAAACTAATCGGCAATCGCTTAACGAGCAAATAATATATCAATACCGCAACAAATATGACCGAAATCCAACCATATTTTACAAACGACACTATAGTTGATAGAAATGATACTTCTGTATAATTAATTCTATTTATCGTCGATGGAGCAAACGACAGCACTAACAATCCGACTATTAGTCCGGTAATCATACTCCACTTAACACGTCCATATCCCTTATAATCACGTAATGCATCTATAACAACGGCTCCGACAATTCCTATAGTCAACGCCTCTTGACCATTACCGACAATACAACTGAAAACGAACAACCCCACGCATTGCAATAAGCCACATCGTCTGACTCGATAAAATATATATAACCATATTAATACAAGAACAAACATCCAAACAAATCCTATCTGACATGATGGCACATACTTTGTATCAAATGCAAACAGCACCAACAAAACGACCGATATAACCTTATTTAATTCGTTCAACTTAATATTTAATAACCGAATAATAAGCATTACGAACACCACGTACACAATTGCATTTGAAACAGCAAATGCCATCTTACCCAAAATACCGCAATACAACTGCACAAGGCAATGAGCGGCAAAACGACCATTTACCGTGAAATAATGTACAACCTGCGACTCTAATACATCTGTTAGCGATTCTATCTCCGCTCTATCAGGGTCAAAAGGACCATCATAGCTACAAATATACTGATATGAAATATCATCCCCCGCCCAAACGCATTCATTCGAGAACACAAACACCACTATCGCCACTACTGCGAGCATAGCGATTGAAATATATGTTCGTACCTTTACAGTCATTTAAATTTTCTCTTCGTTATATGATTCTGCAATATATACCGGACGATTCTTTGTCTCATTGAATATGCGTCCTATATACTCCCCTATGATTCCAAGCGATATTAGTTGTACGCCGCCAAGAAACAACATGACGACCATCAGCGTAGGAAATCCCTGTACCGGCTCTCCGACTACGATAGTTTTAACTATGATAAAACACAAATATATAAATGCGACAAGCGACACGACGAAGCCCAACACTGTTGCCATTCGCAATGGTGCGGTAGTAAAGCTCGTTAAGCCCTCTATCGCAAGATTCAATAGTCCGCCGAAATTAAACGAGGACTTCCCCTCCGTTCTATCGCCTTGTTCAAAAAGAACCTCTTTCTTTTTATAGCCTATCCAACAATACAAGCCCTTTGTGTATCGCTGGGTCTCCCGCAATTGGCGCAACGCCATGACACACCGGCGGTCGAGTAAACGGAAATCGCCTACATTCTGCAATATATCTATGCGCGTGGACTTTTGCAGCAGCGAATAATACGCCAACGTGAATTTCTTCCGCAATATAGATTCCTTGCCTCGCTCTTTCCGACGGGCATAGATATCTTCATATCCTTCTTCCCAATGGCGCAGCATCTCCGGGATTACGGTAGGCGGATGCTGCAAGTCGGCATCCATTATTACTACACAATCGCCCGTGGCATAGTCAAAACCTGCCAACATTGCATTCTCTTTACCGAAATTTCGAGACAGATTTACATAGTTGATGCGCTTATCCGATACACGGAGTTCGCGTATCTTATCTAATGTCGAGTCTCGACTGCCATCATTGACAAACAATATCTCCCACTCGTAGCCCGACATCTCTCCCATCAGCCTACTTAGCGCGTCGTATAGCGAAGGAAGGGATGCTTCCTCGTTATATGCCGGTATCAGTATCGTTACTTTTTTCATTGAGAATCCTTTCTCCGACAAATATACTAAATTATACGCAATAACTAAAAATGAAAGAGTCTGCAAGTATAAACTTACAGACTCTTTGGGGTGAAGAAAGGGTCTCGAACCCTCGACCTTCGGAACCACAATCCGACGCTCTAACCAACTGAGCTACCCTCACCATTTTGATGATGCAAAGGTACTACTATTTTTTGAATTGGCAATACATTTCGCTATTTTTTTGCATCAAATATTGCTTTTTTTGTCACTATTTTCGTTGTATCACGGGGCACACCGCGATTATGTTTTTTGAAAATCGCCTCCGCTGCTTGCGTAAACGCCTTACACTGAGTACTCCAAGCCCCTTCTGTCAAGTTTTCCACCGGAACAAGGCGATAATTTTTACCACTTCCTGAAGGCACGGTAAATACCAATCGATAACTCGGCATCGCGATTCGGGCATCGCCATCAGCATCGCGATAGAGAGAAACTTTCACCATCGCCCCCCCGCGAGTATCACGAGTTTTCATATTGGAAATAAAATTACCTAATGAATACACCAACAATATATTTTTGCTATACTTCTCACTATATCGCATCTCCATAGGCTGAATTACATGAGGATGCCCTCCGATAATCAAGTCTACGCCAAGATTACATAGATAATCAGCGAGCGACTTTTGTGACTGATGAGGTAGCAATTGATATTCATTTCCCCAATGGATGCAAGCGGTTATGATTTCCGCACCCGCCGCACGTACACGCTCCACATCTTTGGCAATCAATTCTCGATCAATATAGTCGACCACTACATTGCCTTGTATCGCGATTCCGTTAGTCCCATATGTATAATTAAGAAATGCGACCTTAAACCCTTTTATATTCACTATTTCTGTTATCAAAGAGTCTCTCTCTGCTTGATTTCGATAAGTACCTACATGCGGTATATGGTTTCGGTCAAGAATATCAAGAGTTGTTCTCACCCCTTTATCTCTACGATCAAGGCAATGATTATTTGCGGTAAGCATCATATCAAACCCTGCGGCATAAAGTGCTTGCGCATAGCTTTCAGGAGCGTTAAAACAAGGATAACCGGTGAAATTGCTTTCTCCAAGCGGAGTTTCAAGGTTCACCACGGCATAGTCCGCATCTTCGATATATGATTGAACGGAGGCAAAGCACTCCGAATAGTCGTATTCCCCTCCATTGCGGCGAGCGGCATCAAGTTGTCCCTGATGTTGCATGGCATCGCCGGCAAAAACAATCTCCGCCTCGTCGTAGCACCCCGACAGAAGTGCTACGAGCGATAGCAGAAGTGTGTGAAGTAATGTCATTTTAGTATATCTCGTGACGAGCAGCCAAGAGAGTATTTTTCATCAATGAACAAATAGTCATCGGTCCCACACCACCGGGAACAGGTGTAATATAAGCGCACTTTTCAGCTACATTTTCAAAATCGACATCACCACGAAGGCGGAATCCGCTCTTACGAGTTGCATCGGGAACACGAGTTGTTCCGACATCAATGATTGTAGCTCCGGGCTTCACCATATCCTCGGTCACGAAGCCGGGACGACCAAGTGCCGCGATTATAATATCGGCCTCACGACATATTTCTTTGATATTCTTTGTCGAACTGTGGCAAACTGTCACTGTTGCATCTCCAGGGTTGCTCTTTTGCATCATCAACGATGCCACAGGCTTACCCACAATATTGCTACGACCAAGCACCACGCAATTAGCTCCCTTTGTATTGATATTATAGCGGGCCAAAAGTTCCATAATGCCCGACGGAGTGGCAGATACATAACACGGCAAACCGATTGACATACGACCAACGTTGATCGGATGGAATCCGTCAACATCCTTGCGATAATCGATTGCCTCAATCACTTTTTGCTCCGAAATATGCTTGGGTAAAGGAAGTTGTACGATAAAACCGTCAACACTTTCGTCTTTATTCAATCCATCGATAGCTTCGAGCAATTCTGCTTCGGTGATTGTGTCCTCATAACGAATGAGTGTAGATTGGAAACCGCATTGTTCACAAGCCTTGACCTTGTGAGCCACATAAGTTTCGCTACCGCCGTCATGACCGACAAGTATTGCGGCCAAATGCGGGCGTTTCTTGCCCTCGGCAACCATCTGCTCCACAGTTGCAGCAATTTCTCTCTTTATATCGTCAGAAATTTTCTTTCCGTCAATAAGTTCCATAGTCTCTGTCTTTATTTTTTAAGTGAATCAATATTTTTAGTGAGGACGACGCATTCCACGCATCATCTTCATCGGATTTTTCATCGTGGTAGCCATCTTCATCATCTTGCGAGTTTCTTCAAACTGCTTGAGCAGACGATTTACCTCCTGAATCGAAGTACCCGAACCCTTTGCGATACGTTGGCGACGGCTGCCGTTGATGATTTCGGGCATTTCGCGCTCCTTAGCAGTCATTGAGTAAATGATGGCTTCGATTCCCTTGAATGCATTATCGTCGATGTCGAGGTCTTTAATAGCTTTACCCACACCGGGGATCATCGAAGCGAGGTCTTTCAAGTTACCCATCTTCTTAATCTGCTGTATCTGATTGAGGAAGTCATTGAAGTTAAATTGATTTTTAGCTATCTTACGCTGAAGTTCACGAGCTTCCTTTTCGTCAAATTGCTGTTGAGCACGTTCCACGAGCGACACAATATCACCCATACCGAGAATACGATCGGCCATACGCGACGGGTGGAACAAATCGAGTGCCTCAAGTTTTTCACCAGTTCCGACAAATTTGATAGGCTTGTCAACGACTGTACGAATAGATAATGCCGCACCACCTCTTGTATCACCATCGAGTTTGGTCAAAACCACACCATCGAAATCAAGTCGGTCGTTAAATTCTTTAGCGGTATTTACGGCGTCCTGACCGGTCATCGAGTCAACCACAAAGAGAGTTTCATGGGGCTTGATGGCTTTCTTGATAGCTTCGATTTCATCCATCATCTGCTCATCCACAGCCAAGCGACCGGCAGTATCGACAATTACCAAATCCAAATGATTTGCTTTTGCATAAGCAATTGCATTTTCGGCAATCTTAACCGGATTTTTGCTTTCCGGCTCGCTATATACAGGCACTTCAATTTGCTCTCCAAGCACTTTCAACTGCTCGATTGCAGCAGGACGATACACGTCGCAAGCCACAAGCAACGGACGGCGAGCTTTTTCGCTCTTAAGTTTACGGGCAAGTTTTCCCGACAAAGTAGTTTTACCCGAACCTTGCAATCCTGACATAAGGATTACCGTGGGATTGCCGGCAAGGTTAATCGGTGCCGTATCGCCCCCCATAAGAGTTGTCAACTCATCATGGACAATCTTCACCATCAACTCTTGCGGTTTGATGGCATTGATTACGTTTTGACCTAAAGCTTTTGTTTTTACCGTATCGGTAAACTGCTTTGCCACTTTATAGTTTACGTCGGCTTCAATAAGTGCGCGACGCACATCTTTAAGGGTGTCGGCTACATTGATTTCGGTAATTTTGCCTTGACCTTTAAGGATTTTGAAGCTGCGTTCCAGTCTTTCGCTTAGATTTTCAAACATCGTGCGGTGTCTTTATATATTTTGTGTGAAAGAATTATTTTTTATTTCGATTGATTGACGAGTCTATTGGTTGCCGTATCGGGGAAAACGACCCATGGTTTGAAATTTTTAGCCTCTTCAAACGGCATCATGGCATAGCTCATAATAATCACTATGTCGCCACGCTGCACCTTTCTTGCAGCCGCCCCATTAAGACATATAACACCCGATCCTCGTTCTCCTTTGATTACGTAAGTGTCAAATCGTTCGCCATTGTTGTTGTTGACAATATAGACTCTCTCTCCGGCAATGATATTGGCGGCATCCATCAAGTCTTCGTCGATGGTTATCGACCCTATGTAGTCGAGACAAGCCTCGGTGACTGTCACTCGGTGAATTTTTGATTTCACCACTTCCACTTGCATCATATCGGCGTTGCTTTTTAATACTTAATATTGTCGATTAGTCTTACATCTCCGAGATAGACCGTAATACAACCCACTGCCTGCTTGGCATCTTTCCAATCGGGAATCGGTTGCATTGTCAGAGCATCCACTATTTCGTAATACTCAACTTCCATCTCTTTGTATGCATTAATTTCATCTATTACGTGTTGCTTCGTTTCCGCTACACCATGACATTTGGCATATTCAAGGCTTTCGGCAAGAATGCGTGCGATATTCGGAGCTATCGAGCGCTGTTCGGCAGATAATCTCACATTACGGCTACTCATTGCCAATCCGTCGTCATGACGCTTGATCGGGCACTCTACTATTTCGATTTTGATGCCTTCAATTTCCACCATACGCTTTATCACGGCAATCTGTTGGAAATCCTTTTCGCCGAAATATGCGCGATCCGGCTCAACCATGCGGAACAATTTGCTTACGATTTGAGCTACGCCATTGAAATGACCGGGACGCATTGCCCCCTCCATCACGTCAGCCACCGGACCGAGGTCAAATACTCGATTGTCGGGCTCGGGATATATCTCTTCAACCGATGGAATAAATGCAAAATCCACGCCGGCAGCTTCAAGTTTTTGGCAATCGGCTTCCTCCGTGCGGGGATATGTGCGCAAATCATCCGGATTATTAAACTGGGTAGGGTTAACGAATACGCTTACCACTACAATATCGTTGTCGGCACGTGCCTTGTCTATCAAAGAAACATGGCCGGCATGAAGGGCACCCATCGTCGGCACCAAACCGACTGAGCATCCTTGAGCACGCGAAACGGCTACTTCGCTACGAAGCTCTTCGACTGTACGTATTATTTTCATCTATATAGCTTATAAGCTGATTAATCGTCTGCAAAATTACGCAATAAATCGCGTATTGCCAAAATTAATCCTATACAGCCATGCCTTTTCGACCTTTTTCATTTCATCGAAGCGACAAAATCGCGTACCACTTCTGTCATCTGGCTTAATCCGACTACTCCATCGAGTCGGCTTTCAAGAGGACATCGGCCGGTACCGGCTCGATTGATAATATGCTCGACGAGCACAGCATACTCACCTTTTATCCCTGCCTCATCAAGTATAGACAATGCCCTGCGACTTATCACATCGACATAATACTGTCGCACTCCGGAGACAACCATCAACACAGCCGCACCGGCGCCCACCACCTTATCAGCAGTTCGTGCCCCTCGCAGGACATTAGGAGTCTCGGTGTATAGTTGATACAAATCGCTCACTCCTCGCCCACGATATGTACTTATCACCCCATCAGCACTCTCCACCACAAGCGAATATCCGCCATCGTGGAGCAAATCGACCAATCGCCGCATCAAAGAGTCTCCTGCTTTAATTGCTCCACATATGCATCGATACGAGCCATCTGTTGTGGGATATCGATACGCTGCGGGCAATGCGACTTGCACACACCGCAACCGATACAATGGTTCGCCTGACGCAATTTCGGCACTTTTCGATCATAGCCTACGAGGAATATCCGTCTTGCCTCGGCATAATCCGGATCTTGAGAACTCAACGGCACATTTCCTTCATTTACACACTTGTTATAGTGAGCAAACACCATCGGAATATCGATACCATAAGGACATGGCATACAATATTTACAATCCGTACACGGCACAGTAGGCAATTTCACAATCATATCCGCCGCCTTTTTAAGAATCACTTGTTCCTCGTCGGTCAATGGGTCGAGCGGACAATATGTGCGCAAATTATCCGTAAGATGCTCTTTATAGGTCATACCACTAAGCACAGTCAAAACACCTTCGGGTGTTCCGGCAAAACGGAATGCCCATGAAGCTATGGAATCTTCGGGACGGTATGATTTCAATATTTCCATTGAATGATTATTCAGCGAAGCCAACCGACCACCGAGCAGCGGCTCCATAATTACCGCCGGTATGTTTCGCTTGCGCAATTCATTGTACAGATAATCTGCATTTATCCCATCTCCATTAATCTCACCTGCGTGATACCAATCGACATAGTTGAGCTGTATCTGCACAAAATCCCACTGATATTTATCATGTCGAGCAAGCATCTCGTCAAACACGGCTATGTCGCCGTGAAACGAGAAACCGAGATTGCGAATACGCCCTGCTTTACGTTCCTGAAGTAGAAAATCAAGCATTCCGTTCTCGATATACCGCTGATTGACTTTCTCCATTCCGCCTCCGCCAATGGCATGAAGCAGGTAATAATCGATATAATCGGTCTGCAAATCCTTGAACGATTTACGATACATGACAATCGAAGCCTCACGACTCCATGTCGACGGAGCGAAATTCGACAGTTTGGTCGCGATAAACACCTTTTCTCGTGGCACTTGTTGCAAAGCAATACCAAGTGCTTTTTCCGACTCCCCTTTACAATAAGCGGGGGATGTGTCGTAATAGTTCACTCCATGTTCATAGGCCGTCTTCACCAAATCATTCACGGCATTTTGGTCTATGATGCTATTGCCGTCGCGTGTCGCTTTTGTCGGCCAACGCATTGCGCCATAACCGAGTATCGACACCTTATCGCCTGTGTTTTGATTTATACGATAAGTCATCTCACCTTCTCCGGCATTCGGAGTGCGCTTCCCTTCCGAAGCAACGCTTTTCACTGCATCACCCGCACATCCCGCGAGAACAGCAGTCGCCCCGACTCCCATATAACGCAAAAAACCACGACGATTTATCTTGTTGTTATCCTGATTGTTCATGTTTGTCTTGTTTTGTCGGTTAAATAATTCGATGACGTTCATGTCCTTCAACATATATCGCACTCAACGGCGACACCGGACAAAGATTTTCACACGCTCCGCATCCGATGCATCGCTCGGTATCAACAGCCGGTATCTTTACCGATTTTTCATCAGTAGGGTTCAATGCCACCATCGTGATAGCTCCTACCGGGCAGTGGCGAGCACAGTTTCCGCAACTCGTACCGTCAACTGCCGGCAGACATCGTTCACGTACCCATACGGCATGCCCGATTTGAATAGCACTCTTATCTGCTCGCGTTATCTTTGTTATCGCCCCCGCCGGGCACACCTCGCTGCAACGCGTACATTCGGGACGACAATATCCTTTTTCATACGACATCACCGGTTGCATCAAAGAATCGAGAGAGGTCGACGGGCGCAAAACTCCATTCGGACAATTGCTGATACACAATTGACACGAAGTGCAATGCCGAGCCAAATTATCAAGGCTCAACGCCCCCGGAGGTACTATAGGAGTCGTACGTTGTGGTTTCTCTTTCGGCGTTATCACTGCCAAACCACCATCGGTCAACTTTTCTTGCGCTTTTACCGCCAATGAACCGGCTACCATCGCCCCTACTACAAGGAAATCACGACGACCGCCATCCGCAGTGTCATTATGGTTGGCTGCTTCAGCTTTTCGCGGTGCATGAGTGTACTTTATTGCATTTTGACGACAATTACCTATGCAGTCCATACACGCCACACATCGGGAATAGTCAATCACATGATTTTTGAAATCTATACAAGAAGCCTTACAATTGCGAGCACATTTACCGCAACTGTTACATTTATTCATATCGATTACAGGCTTCAGCCACGAATATTTCGACAAATATCCAAGTATAGTCCCGACGGGACATATAGTATTGCAATAAGTGCGACCGCCTCGCCATGCAAGCACAGTCACGACGACCAAGCTTATTGCTGCCATAATACCGACGGCAAAATTCCATCCTCGCGCTTCGACATGATAAAACGCGTAACTATCGTTGGCGACAGCCCAATCAGCAAATAGATTATTTGCACCATCATAAACCGGAGCGATAAATTGCGAAACAATGCGTCCGAAGATGCTATATGGTTCCACTAATGCCGCAATCCATGTCAAGCCAAGGACAATCGTCACTACAAACAATGCCAATACCCCTATGCGAAGCCACGTTTTGGGCGACGAAAATCTATATCTGTTCTTCTTTCGACGAGAATGAATACCGGCCACCACATCTTGAAATACTCCAAGCGGACATATTACAGAGCAATACACACGTCCAAGCAAAAGCGTCATAGCCACAAGTCCGACAAGCACCGCAAGATTGAGCGACATCACAGCAGGCACAAATTGCACTTTTGCCAACCAGCCCCACAAACCGCGGGCAAGACCCGTAAAATCCAAAAACAACAACGTCACCGCCAGTACGGCAAGCGTTGCCAATAAAATACGTATCTTACGCAGCATATATTTTCGAGATTATTATGTTTTTTCTTTTCTACTCGCAAATATAGCTAAAAATCGCCACTCCTCCAACTTTAACTATCAGAAGCCCAATGTATCGCGCAGTCGTTTCGGCAACTTAGCCACCACCTCCGCATAACTATGGTCGATAAGTTCCTTTACTAATTCCGATGAAAGCGTCGGAAGTTCATGCTGATTCCAATATTTCTTATTGAAATGAAATGCAGGCTCGATACCCGAATACTGCTCCCGTAATTCAAGTGCACGCTCCGCATCGCACTTAAGCACCAATCTCGTCGGGCAATCCGTTCCTATGACAGCAAACATTTTTCCGGCAACCTTAAACACAAGCGTCACATCGTCGAACGG
>JBGUUQ010000055.1:0-5355 GCA_045133615.1 Muribaculaceae bacterium
TATAATAGTCACAACAAATTTTTGGAGGTGCTTGGCAGCTATGGCAGAAATATCTCAGCTTTTAGGCGCAATGATCAATTATTACAACGGTGATCCGCGCAGAATTCAGCATTTTATCAAGGTGCACGACCTCGCTCGAACTATCGGCACACTTGAAGGATTGGACGAACACACTCTGTTCACTCTCGAGGCGGCTGCGGCTGTGCACGACATCGGCATACATATATGCGAATTGACCTACGGTCGCTGTGACGGCAAGCTTCAGGAGCAGGAAGGTCCTCCACTCGCTCGCGACATGCTGAGCGCACTGAATTTTGACGAGGACGTTATCGACCGAGTGTGCTGGCTGGTCGGTCATCACCACACTTACAACAACATCGACACTATCGACCACCGTATATTGATCGAAGCGGATTTTTTGGTGAATCTTTACGAGGACGGAGCCAGAAAGGAAGCCATTCAGTCTGCATATGACAAGATATTTGTCACCGAAACGGGACGGCTCTTCTGTCAGAAGATGTTCGGACTTTGAGAAAAACCGCCGAATCTTTCATTTAAAATTAAGATTCGGCGGTTTTTTATTGGAGCGAGAGATGGGAATCGAACCCACACAGTCAGCTTGGGAAGCTGAAGTTCTGCCACTAAACTACTCCCGCAGTTGCAATAAATATTATAATATCAAAACAACCGAATGTCAAGAGCATTCACGCGACAAAATTGAATTTTAATAAAAAGAGACAGCCGCGTGGCATTTCTGCTGCGGCTGTCTCAATTTTTCATATTATCTGGTGCGCATCCAGGCAATTATACCGTCTGCTACGGACTTGCCGAGCGCGTCAGTATTATCAATTATCCACTGCGCGCCACTCTTGCTGTCGTGGTAATCGACCTCCACAAGTGTCGCGGGGATACCGTATTTGCCCGGCTGTGCAACTTCAATGTACTTATCATTGCATCTGATGCCTTCATCATCATTGGGCGTTATCGCGCCAACACTGCCGCACACTGAGTCTGCCAATGTCATACTCTCCTCGAGCTGAGAATAGTACAATGCCAAAGTACCGCGCTTCTTGCGATTTGCCGCATTGGAATGTATTGCGACGTAGCAAACCGCATTGCGGCTGGCAGCATCTTCATCACGAACCGCTATCTTCAATTCATATGATGCGATATGTACCTCAAAGCCAGCCTCTTCCAAATAATGCTTGGTAGAATAGGCGACCTTATACATCTGCTCATATTCTGTGGTTCCGCCGATAGCATATGAATTATCAGCCTGACGTGACGGGCTAAGGTAAATCAAACCGCCCTTTATGACCTCGACTTCGATTTCTGCATACACATTGTTGCAGGCATATGCCATGATCTTGGTCACACCTGTCGCCACACCTGTAACGTAACCGTCCTTATCGACTGTGGCAATCGACTCATCTGCCGAGCCCCAGTGGAGATTTCTGTCCGCTGCGGTTTCGGGATAAACTGTCGCCTCAACCTTACGTCTGCCGTCAACTGGCACAAATATTGATTCTTCCTTGGGAGTTACATATTCGGGAGCAGGCTCCTTGATATTGACCTTGACTTCGTATGTCGCTTCAACACCGTTGGCAGACACAGCGGTAATTGTCGCCGTACCTATCGACACACCTGTTACGGCACCCGTCAAAGTCATCGCATCCGCAGCTTCAACTCTCGCGATGGATTCATCAGACGATTTCCATGTCATAGCTTTTATGGGGTTTACCGATTCCGCAGGCACGGGTGCTGCTGTAAGTGTTATAACTTCGGATGAATATACTTCCTTCTCGCCTGACAGGGTCATTGAAACCGTCGGCGGAGCAGGTGTAAACACCTGAATGTTGGCAGATGATTTCACAGAATCGTCGTCAGAAGCACATACGATTTCCGCCGTGCCGACGCCAACTGCTTTAATATTGCCCGAAGCGTCCACTGTCGCAACTTCCGTGTTGGTGGAGTAATATTTCAGATACCTGTTTTCAGTGAGCGACTCTGCGGGAACAGCACTTCCCTTGACCGACGAGGTATCGCCGACCTCGAGATAAATCTCAGATTTGTCCAGATTTATCGCTGTCATCTCAGGCGGCTGATTCACAGTAACCTTGCAGGTATACTTCACTTTGCCGTTCGGAGATGCAACTGTGATCACAGCCGTACCGACCGAAACACCTGTGATTTTTGCTGTCAAATCGGAAGTCCACTCGACCTTCGCGACCGATTCATCCGAGGATGTCCAGCTCAATCTGTATTGATCTGCCAGCGAATTTGCCGGGAGAACGGATGCTGTAATTTCATATGTGTTGCCGGCGTACAGCTCAGCCGTTTTTTGGGTGCTGAGTCGGTAAACTGCCGGTGGAACGGCTGTCAACGTATAGCTGAGTACAACTCCGCTGCCCGATGTCGCGGTGATTTCAACTGTACCTGCCGATACAGCGTACACCTTGCCTGTAGACGAAACCGTGGCGATCGAAGGATCGGACGATGTGTAGGTAATGTTATCCCCACAGCCGGACGGGAGAACCGTAAGTCTGTTTGTGTAATATTTTCCCAGAGTCAGGGTAATGCTCTGCTTGTAAAATTTAAGACCCGTGGCTTCTTCAATTACTCTGATTTTTTTGGAATAACGCTTACCGCTGACTGTTGTAGCTTTAATGTAGACCGTGCCGCGCTTATTTGCAGTGATCATGCCGTTGCTGTCCACGGTCGCGATACGCTTGTTGGAGGTTGTCCACGTTACCACATCGTTGGAGGTTTCGGGAGATATTGTCGCCGTGAGCTGCATATTCTCGCCGACATACAGCGAATCAGACGGAGCATTGACTGTAACTGATTTTGCAGGCTCAATGCAGCGCACAGTATAGCTGCTTGTCACTCCACTGCCCGATGTCGCAGTAATTACCGCAGTGCCAGCCTTTATTGCGATCACTTTGCCCGCCGAAGTAACTGTCGCGACCGAAGTATCGGACGATGTGTAAGTAATGGTATCTCCGCACCGTGACGGGAGAACTGTGAGTTTGTTTGTGTAATATTTACCGTTGATTATGTTGACCTGGCTCTTGGCGAATTTCAGCTGAGTGGCCTTTTCCACAACTGTGATTTTTTTAGTGGCTCTCTTGCCGCTGACAGTGGTCGCTTTGATAACTGCTGTGCCGCGCTTTTTGGCAGTGACTACGCCATCCTTGTCTACTGTGGCAACATAACGGTTGGTAGTCGTCCACGTCACAACATCGTTTGAAGATTCGGGAGACACTGAAAACGTAAACGGCATTTCGTCGCCGACGTACATCGTGGATGCCGGAGAATCAATTGTGACGGAGGTCGCAGGCTCAATGCAACGCACAGTATAACTGCTGCACGCTCCGCTGCCCGATTCTAATGTTATGGTAACTTCGCCCTTTTGCAGTGCGGTCACGCGACCGTTTGATTCTACTGTCGCAATCGACGGGTCAGAAGATGTCCATGTCTGCGTGTCTCCGCTATTATAGGGGCTGACCCTTGCGTATTGCAGATTTTTCTTGCCGACCAGAATATTTACAGTGGGCGATTTAAACGAAATTGATGTGATCTTATTCGCTACGCTAATATACACTGACGCCTTCTGTCCTGACGGAAGTTCTGCGTAAATTCTCGCTTTTCCTTTTTTGAGACATTCTATTTTGCCTGTATTATCCACTTGAATGACCCACTTATTCGACGTGGACCACTTAACCTCTGCGGAAGCCCCCTCGGGTGCCAACACTGCATTGAGCTGATAGGTTTCGCCGACGTAAAAATTCGACGTATCTGCCGCAATTGCGCTGATTTCCGTAGCGGGGATAACTTCCTCTGTCTGAGGCATGTCCGGCGATAAGACATCGCTCGAAGATACCGCCGCAGAGCTTGCATTCAAATCGGAGGACGTAACCAGCAGTTCATCGCCCGCAAACGTCTCTACCAAATTCGGCATTACAGCAAATCCAAGGCAGATAATCAGGACACTTGTAATAAATATGAGAGATTTTTTCTTATTTTTGGCCATAAAAAATGACACTCCTCCCAAAGCACATGTTATATGTAATTATTTTACAACAAATATTACAAAATTGCAACCATTTTAAAACATATTTTTTACACAAAATTCTCTACACCTGTCTGTGCACACTATACATATTAACTTATTGGAAAATGTGTAATTTCCATAAATAAAAAAATACTGCGCGGAATCAACCACGCAGTATTTTTTATTTATTGTGATATTTTTTTGCCTGCTCCGCTGTATCAAAAAACAGCTTCTTGTAGTCCTTTTCGCAAAATATAAACTCAACTTCGTGAGGACCGAATCTTTCATAGCTTATCAGCTTCCAGCCGAGATCGTCGAACTCAATGCGGTCAACCTCAAACTCGGTGGGTTCTTCATCCGCATCATACATCTTGAAAACGGAATCTCCGACATTCAGTTTTGGAAGCATGCATTTTGTCTTGTAAGTCTCCAACAGCGAAGTCACTTTAGTTATCAGCTTTTTTTCTACCGCAGTGAGAGGATATTTTTTTGCTATTTCGTTGAGCATTTCAACATCTGACTCACACGGAGCTTTTTTTTCATTGCCTTTAATCTTGGCCTCGACTTCAGCTTTTGCCGCAGAAATCGTATCCTTCAAATCCTGCTCTTTTTTTGCGTCTTTTTTTTCCATGATTGTAAGTCTCCAATTTTCTCAATATTTTTCATGCACAGCCACATGACACACTAATTTGCGATTAAATCATAAATTAGTATATAAATTATATATCATCATTCACAAAATTTCAATACCAAATTTCACATAATTCATAAAAAAATCAAACGACCGCACCCGTGCAAACAGATGCGGTCGAATTTAAGATTTGAATAGGTTTAATTTATCGGATCAACCCTCAACGCTGCTGATAGGCTCGACCTCAACAACAACATCGGAGGCATCCACCATGCCTGTACCTGCCGGCACGAGCTTACCGATAATGACGTTCTCTTTCAGACCGATCAGCGGGTCGATCTTGCCCTTGATAGCTGCATCGGTAAGAACCTTGGTTGTTTCCTGGAAGGACGCAGCCGAGAGGAACGAATCGGTGGACAGTGAAGCCTTGGTGATACCCTGCATGACAGGCTTGCATGTGGCAAGTCTGAGCGAGGGATTGCCC
The DNA here is from genome assembly GCA_045133615.1 of Muribaculaceae bacterium. GTDB lineage: Bacteria > Bacteroidota > Bacteroidia > Bacteroidales > Muribaculaceae > M3. The sequence goes on from JBGUUQ010000055.1 coordinate 5,170, forward strand.
TCTTCCTCACGTCTGGCGAGAATCTCTTCGTTGGCTGATTCAAACTCTGCCTTATCAACAAGCACGTTGGGCAGAAGCAGAGTGTCGCCCGAATCCTCGACCTGAACCTTCTTCATCATCTGGCGAACGATAACTTCGATATGCTTATCGTTGATATCAACACCCTGGAGACGGTAAACGCGCTGA
>JBGUUQ010000056.1:0-111536 GCA_045133615.1 Muribaculaceae bacterium
TGATAGTAGAGATGGATGTAATGCCATAATAGAAACATCGTCGAATACCTTAATGTTTGGATGTGAAAATACAAAAATACCGAGTTCCGTGACGTCAATTGGCTCGGATGCGTTTAATGATTGTACCGGTTTGACCACAGTAATAATTCCGAACTCGGTCACGTCAATTGGTAGATATGCATTTTATGGTTGCACCGGTTTGACATCGATTAAGATCCCGGATTCGGTGATCGAGATCGGTCCATATGCGTTTCGTGGTTGCAAAAAGCTTGTATCGGTTGAAATAGGGAACTCGGTGGAAAGTATTGAAGAAAGGACATTTTACAATTGCATCGAATTGACCACAGTTGTGCTTGGCTCATCGGTCAGTATGATAAACGACGACGCATTTGGATCTTCTCCGAATATAAAGAAGATCGTGTCAAAGAATACGGTTCCTCCGGTATTTGGGAATACAAATTCGTTTGAGACTATTGTATATGGTCAGGCGGAGGTCTATGTGCCGATGGAGAGTTTGGAGACATATAAAAATGATGATAGTTGGGAGTTGTTCAGCAATATTTATGGGCTTGAGGCATCGGGCGAGGTCAGCAGCCACGTGATGTTGTCGATAGCTTATCCCGAAGGTGGCGTGGTGAAGCACCGCGAAGCGATAGGGGAGACTGCCGCGCTTGCGATAATTCCGTCGTCGGGCTGGATGCTCAACAGTGTGACACTCGACGGCGCTGACGTGACCGATGAGTTAGATGCATCGGGAAACTATACCACACCGGTTCTCCTTGCGGATGCCGTGCTTTCGGTGGTGTTTGAGAAGAGCGCTGACGGCTCGATAACCACACTGTCGACCGACGATACTATCCGCGTTTATGCATCCGACGGTGTGGTGACGATAGTCGGTGCCGACGAGTTTGCGGATGTTCGCATCGTAGATATCGGCGGTGCAGTGGTGTATAGCGGCACGGAGAAGCGCATCGCTCTTGATGGCAGCGGAGTGTATCTGCTGACGGTGGGTGGTCGTGTATTCAAATTTGCTCTTTAATCGCGGAATTTCCTAAGTTCACATAGTAGGCGGAGGGTTGCGTCACGGCGCATCCCTCCGTTTCCTATATTCAGCAAAATATGTTTGTCTCATCTGCTGTTCAGACGATGGCCTTACTTTTGGCTATTGTATTTATATCTCTATGAGTGGATGGATTCAACGATTTCAACCAAATCAAGCTTTATGTCGTCCCAATTTTTACCAAGCAGACATCTCGGATTGAATTCGGAATTGGCAATAGTGAAATCGGTTAGGCGGTTAAGTAGTTCGTTGTAATCGTGTTCCCACGGATGCCGACGAGAATGAATTTCAATCATTTCCGTTAGGGTGTATTTGTTGAGGAGCATGTGTAAATCCCAAAAGTCTTTTTTTCGTCCTCCTCTCGACACCACATTCATTTTCATTGCTATTATGTCTTTTTCATTAGCCAGCCTTATTCCGTCGATAGTTTCAGCCGGTTCAATGAATGGGTCGGTGTACATTAAGTCTAATTTTACAACATTGTCTGCCGGGTCCCCTATATAATATCCTCTCCCAAAGCCTACAATCGAGGTAGGGTCGCCACAATCGTAGAAGTTGAAAGTATTGCGTAAAAACTGTTCGAAAAGATTGAAGTCAAGGCTTCCGTATGCTGCATCCGTAAAAAGGTCGATGTCGTCTGATTTTCGGTGCCCGTAACGAAGGCTCAGGTTGGTTCCGCCCACTAATATGAATGGGGAAAACAATTCTTCCGACATGAGCGTTTTGAGAGTCTGCCGCAACAAGGGCGTCACTGTCTCATAATGCAGTTTGCTTTGATACATTATTGTGAGAAGTTAGGTGATATTGGTTTTGGATGGCGTAGTTTTTTAAATCGTGTAGAGGAATGTCGTAGAATCGTGCTATTTCTTTACATTCGGCTTCATTGCCTCGCTCCAATACACGACTGATGACACTGTTGCGATGTCGAGCCCAATCGATTTTGTTGAAGTCGGTATCCCAAAAAAGCGAATGCCTGATATTAGGTGCATTGTTCAGTTTCTTGCTTATCCGGAGGGCGTGAAATGCTTCGATGTCGTGGAAAACTTGCAAGGTCAGTAAAAATCCCTCTTCATAGCCGAATGCTTGCTCAATTTTTATCGCCATCTCTGTAGTGAGACGTCGGCGCCCGCATATTACGGCATTGAGGGTTTGGCTGTGCTCTCCGATGGATGCAGCAAATAGGCGTTGACTGAGATTGCGTCGTTTCAAATCTCGGTCAATGATTTTACCCGGATGGATCCCTTTTAGTATGTCGATTTTTCTATTCATGATTTTGATGCAAATATACGAAATGCAAACAAATTTGTTTGCATTTCGTTGGTTAAAAAATATATTGAGAGGCGAATATGTGGCGGAAAAGCGTTATATTTGTGATTATTAAAGATAAAAACGAATGACTATGGCGGTGGAACGACCTCTTATATTTATAAGTAATGATGACGGAGTGGATGCTCCGGGTTTGAAACGATTGATCGACTATGTGAAGCAGTTTGGCGATGTGATAGCCGTGGCTCCCGCCGGACCGCACTCGGGACAGTCGTCGGCAATATCAATCGATAAGCCTCTTAGAATAAAGCGTCATGCCGACTATGAGGGTGCGCAGATATACTCGGTGACGGGTACACCGGTGGATTGTGTGAAGTTGGGGTTGCATGCCGTGGCACCACGTCGCCCCGACCTGTTGCTTGCGGGCATCAATCATGGCTCCAATTCGGGCAATTCGACGATATATTCGGGTACGATGGGTGCTGTGTTTGAGGGGTGTATGGTGGGAATTCCGTCGATTGGTTTTTCTCTGACCACTCACTCGTGGGATGCTGACTTTACCGGTTGCGAGGATTGGATTCCGGAAATCGTGGGCAAGGTGCTGTCGAACGGATTGCCTAAGGAGGTGTGCCTTAATGTCAATATTCCGGCGCGTTGCCGTCCGCAGGGCATCAAACTGTGTCATGCAGCATGCGGACATTGGAGCGAGGAGTATCAGGAATATACTGATCCGATGGGTAAACCGTTCTATTTTCTTACGGGACGATTCACGCCCGATAGTCCCGACGATGAGGAGGCAGATATATATTGGCTTGATCGACAATATATCTCGGTGGTGCCGGTGCGCCCCGACCAGACGGCATTTGGCGCAATGGAAGAAATCGCCACCCTCCTGAAATAAGATATATTAATCGTTAACCGGTGGTGACCTCGCTGCGCTTGGCTACCACCGGCTAATTATTAATGATTGCTTCGCAATCGCTCCGGTTGCTTTAATCGGATAGTAATATTTTGATGTGATGGTTTTGTCAGGCTTGGTCGTCGCGGGAAATGGGGAGTGAACGGGAGTCGATAAAGTCGAGGAATGCTTGTTTGTAGCTGTCGCTGATGGGGATGTAGGTGTTGCCGAAGACGATTCGGTTGCGTTCGATAACTTTTATCTTCGAGGTGTTGACGATAAATGAGCGATGCACGCGGAGGAAGCGCGACGAGGGTAGGTGGCGTTCGAGAGTTTTCATGCTCATGAGCGTCATCACACATCGATTTTCATTGTCGAGATAAATTTTCACGTAGTCTTTGAGCCCTTCGATATATAAGATGTTGGAGATGGGAATCTGTATGAGTTTATATTCGCTTTTGACAATGATGTAATCTTTTTGGTCGGCAACTTCATTGGCTTGACGATTCAGCTCTGCCCATTTTAGCGCTTTGTTGGCTGCGGTGATGAATTCTTCGTAGTTGACCGGTTTGAGCAGATAGTCGAGGGCATTCACTTTGTATCCTTCGATAGCGTAGCGGTCGTAGGCTGTGGTGAAGATAATCCGACATGATGCCGGAATGATTTTGGCGAGTTCCAACCCATTGAGTTGCGGCATCTGGATGTCGAGAAACACGATGTCGATATGCTCCTCAAGAAGGGTTTTGACTGCTTCCTGAGCGGATGAGAATGTGCCTATCAGTTCCATGAATGGCGTTTTCTCTACATAAGAGGCGATGAGTTGTTGTGCAAGAGGCTCGTCGTCGATGACGCAGCAGCGGAGATTGATCATTGCTGTGGATTATTTAGATTGATAATTAAGTCTACGGTATATCTGTCGGCTGTGACGGTGGTGTTCATTTCGGCGTTCTTGCCGTAGATGAGGTCGAGACGTCGGCGAAGGTTGGTTATGCCGATACCCGAAGCATCTTTTGAACGGTCGTCGGGGTTGTAGAAGTTGGATATATGGCAGTCGATTATGCCGGCATTGCATGTGATGGATATGTCGATGGCATGGTCGTGAGAGCCGGTATTGCCATGCTTGAAAGCATTCTCAACAAGTGAGATGAACAGCAGCGGCGCTATTAGGCGATCGGCGGAGTCTCCGGGGTCGAGTGTGACGTTGACACAGACTTTATCGCCGAGACGCAGTCGCATCAGTTTGATATAATTGTCGATAAAGTCGAGTTCTTGCGCCAGTTTGACCGAGCTATTGTCTTCATATAGCACATATCGGAGCAATCCGCTGAGGTCGTGGACTGCTTTTTGTGCCTTGTCGGGGGAAATGGCAATAAGGGCGTAGATGTTGTTGAGCGTATTGAAGAGGAAATGAGGATTGAGTTGGCTTTTGAGGCTTTTCAGTTCTTCTTCACGCTGGAATGAGCGTAATATCTGCTGCTTGCGGTCGAGGCGTATCCACTTGTCGCTTACTTTCAGTGCCACGGCAAGTGCAATCGAAAGTGCGAGGACGAGACTATCGCGTACAAGAAATCCTAAGGTGCGGGGCGGGCGAGGACCGTCCGGGAGGTGGTGCAGCGGTCGGTCGGGTGGCTCCGGTGTGAAGCTGAGCGAGACAAAATGGAGTATTGCCAACGAAATTATCAGCACTACGAGGTTGTAGCCTATCAGTCGCCATACTCCGTATTTTTTGCCGAGGGAATGGTCGATGATATAGTAGTAGTTGATATAGAATGTGATGCAATAAAGCGCGGGTTTGAGATAGAATAGTCCGCTTATCTCGCCCGAAAATCGCGGGCGGGATATGTTGAGAATCACTTCGGGGAGAAAGAAGAGCATTGCGAGCACAATCAAGTGAGTGAAAAATCGAATGACTTTTCGCTTGTCGAATTGTTGCAATGCGGAGATAATGCTACTCATAACGGATGGCTTCTATCGGGTCGAGATTGGCTGCTTTCTTGGCGGGATACCAACCGAAGAATATTCCGGTGACGGTACATACCACAAATGACAAAATTACGGAATAAACCTGAATATACACAGGCCAGTGGGCGAGAATATTGACCAACCATGATGCCACTGCGCCGAGTATCACTCCGATGATACCGCCTGTGACGCTGATGATGATTGCTTCGATGAGGAACTGCGAAAGAATGTCGATGCCGCGTGCTCCGATACTCATGCGCAGACCTATCTCACGAGTGCGCTCGGTGACGGAGACATACATGATGTTCATGATGCCGATACCTCCCACGAGAAGTGAGATGCCGGCGATACAAGCCAAGAGGATGGTCATCATGTCGGATGTGGAGTTCATCATTTCGCTCAATTCCTGTTGCGAACGGATTGTAAAGTCATCGTCGTCGCTGTCTTTGAGTTTGTGCTGTTGGCGAAGTATCGCGGTGATTTCGTCGATAGCCTGTTCGCTGAGTTCCTCTGTCAATGATGAGGCATAAAGGCTTTGGATATAATCGATGGCAAGCACGCGCTTCATGATGGTGGTGTAGGGGGCAAGCACTACGTCGTCTTGGTCCATACCCATGGAGTTGGTGCCTTTTTCTTCCAATACGCCGATTACGGTAAACGGAATCTTATTGAAACGAACCACACGACCTACGGGGTCTTCGCCATTAGGGAAAAGATTTTCGACCACGGTCTGTCCCAATAGGCACACTTTTGCCGCCGATTTGATGTCTTGCTCGGTGAATACGGTGCCGTTATCGACTTTCAGCCGTCGGATGTCGAGATAGTCGGGGGTCACTCCATATACAGTCGACGGGTAGTTGTTGGCTCCGTTGATGAATTGGCCGCCTGAATTAACTACGGGAGAGACGTGATTGACGTATTTGGCAGATTTCAGCGCCTCATAGTCGGACACTTCGAGTGTCTGCATATCGTCGGCACTCTGACGTACGCCTCCGCGCTCCATGTTGCCGGGATGAATCATAATCATATTTGACCCCATTTCGGATATTTGCTCCTTGATGCTGTTTTTGGAGCCTTGACCGATGGCAAGCATGGTGATTACCGAAGCCACGCCGATGATGATACCGAGCATGGTCAGAAATCCGCGCATCTTATTGTTGGCAAGGGCTTTGAGTGCTATTTTGAGAAGATTGACAAAATTCATGAGTGTAGATGTTTAGTCGTTGAGCACAGGGAGGGCATCGAGGGCTTCGCGAGCCGACGCGATGGATGGATTGAGCGTGTCGGACACGATGCGACCGTCGCGCAGCACTATGTTGCGTGACGAATATGATGCCAATTCCGGATTGTGGGTGACGAAAATGATGGTACGTCCGAGTTTGTGAAGTTCTTGAAAGAGCACAAGAATGCTGAATGATGTGCGTGTGTCGAGGTTACCGGTCGCTTCATCGGCAAGGATGAGCACCGGATTGTTGACAAGTGCGCGGGCTATCGCCACGCGCTGTTGCTGTCCACCCGACATCTGATTGCTCTTGTGGTAGAGACGATCTTGCAACCCGACTGCTTCCAATGCTTTGCGTGCCATCTCTTCGCGCTGCTTTGCTTTGATTGAGGAGTTGTAGAGCAACGGCAATTCCACATTTTCGATGGCTGTGGTCTTCGGCAGAAGATTATAGCTTTGGAACACAAAACCGATTTTGCGGTTACGCAATACGGCGCGGTCGTTTTTGCTCATTTTTTTTACCGATACACCGTCGAGCACATATTCTCCGGCGGTAGGAGTGTCGAGGCATCCTAATATATTGAGCAGTGTGGACTTTCCGGAGCCTGACGTACCCATGATGGTGACAAATTCGCCTTCATGGATGGAAAACGAAACTCCGCGAAGTGCGTGGACTGTTTCGTCGCCGACTTTAAAGTCGCGGCGCAAGTTCTCGATGCGTATGATTTCTTTGTTCATAGCGATTCTGACGAGGAGTGTTTTATTTTTTCTTTCCGGGAGGGCCGGGTGCAAACGGGCTGCGTTCGGTCTCTGATGCCGACATGCCTGCCATAGCATCTGATGCGGCACTGTAATCGATGGCCACTACGTCGCCTTGGCTGACGCCTTCAAGTATCTGCACGGCAGAGCCATTCGACACTCCGGTAGTGACATTTGTGGGGTAGAGCGTGTTGTCGCGAAGTACCCATACACGTTTGGCGTCGGGCGACGGTGCTGCTCCCTGCGCTATAGCCGGGAGATTTTGTGCATCGGGATATTCTTGTGGCATGAAGCGGAGTGCGCTTGCGGGGACGGTAAGAATATCTTTCTCCTGAACGACATAAATAGTGAGATTGGCGGTAAGACCGGGGATGAGCTTCAACTCAGGATTGGGTGCATCGACAATCACCTCGTATGTCACCACGTTGCTTTCGGTGGTGGGGTTTAGACGGACTTGAGTTACAGTTCCTTGGAATTCGTCGTCGGGGTATGCATCGACGGTGAATGTGACAGCTTGTCCCACTTTTACCTGACCTATATCCGCTTCATCGACGTTGCCTACCACTTGCATGTTTTCGAGGTCGGCAATCACATAGAGATTGGCAACGTTCATGCTTGAAACCACGGTCTGTCCGACCTCAACTTCGCGTGAGATAACCACGCCGTCGATAGGCGAATAGATTTCGGCATAATTGAGGTTCTTGGCAGCACGTACGCGGTCGGCTTGTGACTTTTCGTACGCGGTTTTGGCTACATAATATTCCTTTTGCGATGTCTCATACTCATAGTCGCTGATGAGTTGCTTGTCGTGGAGGGCTTTGTCGCGCTCATAGTTGGATTTTGCATACTCATAGGTGGCGCGAGCCGATTCCATACTTGCGTTGGCCGACTTGACTTCGCTTTCAAGAAGCGTCTTTTCGATTTCGGCAATGAGTTGTCCTTTGGTCACATGGTCGTTGAAGTCGACATAGAGTTTGTCGATGATACCGGTGACTTGCGTACCCACATCCACTTGTGTTTTTGATTCTACAGTGCCGGTGGCGGTTACGGTTTCATTGATTTCGCCACGCTCCACAGTGGCTGTTTCGAGCGTGATTTGAGACTTTTTGCCACAGCCGGTTATAGCAATGGAAAGTGCCACGGCGATGGCGGGGAGAATATAAATTCGTTTCATATCGTTGAATTGATTTTGCTATGGTTATGGCATCGTAACGGATGCGGTGCGATAAAATTCAATGAGTTTATGGTCGAGCATCGCCATGTATTTGGCTTGTAGCAACTCGCGTTGGGCTTGTAGTGCGGCATTGTGAGCCGTAAGAAGTTCTACGGTGTTGACCAATCCGAGGTTGAACTGTTCGCCCACCAACTCTGCGCTAAGCGCGGTTGAGTTTACTTGCTCAAGACCTGATATATAGCGTGCTTGAGCCGCTTTCAGGTCGATATACAATCCTTCGATGGTCTGTGCGATGTCGTTGCGACGCGATTCCATCTCCAATTCGGCGTTGAGGCGCTGCACATTTGCTTTGGCTACAGCCGTCTTGGTGCGGCGGTTGTCGCTGATGGGAATCGACAAGGTCAAACCGACAGATTCGCTGAGTCCCCACTTCATCTGCTCGCCGAATGAGCCATTTCCGGGAGCCATATAGGAGGTGCCGACACCAGCGTTCAACGCGATTTCGGGATAATATCCCGCTTTGGCTATTTTCACGTCGAGAGCAGCACTTTCGATGTCGAGTTCATCGGCTTTAAGACGCGAGTCAGTGGCGAGAGCAAGTCGATAACTTTCCTCGATGGGTGGGATGGCTGCCAATACCTGTTCGTCTGACCAATCGATGTTGACGAGCGTGATTTCTTGCGATATGCCGAGTTCAAGGAGTTTTTTGAGTTGCATGCGTTGGCTGTCGTAGGAGCCTTCAGCATTGACCACGGCATATTTGTCTTGCTCATATTGAGCCTGAAGCTGTGTGTAGTCCACTCGCGAAAGACGTCCGGCTTCCATCAGTTGACGGGCACGTTCGGCTTGCGCTTCGCTGACCGATGCCGCCTCTTTGTTGATGTCGATGGCTTCGCGAGCATAAAGGATGCTTATGTAGAGCGACAGTATCTCGGTTTCGAGCGACCGCATTATGTCGTCGGTGGCAAGAGAGCCGATTTGAGTCTGTAGCTCGTCGCGCTTAATGGTGTTCTCGCGTTCGCCTCCGTTCCACACTGTCCACGATGCGTTCAGTCCGTAGGAACTGTTGTAACTGTTTTTGTCGCCTTGCTCTTTGAATGGGGTGTTTGAAAACCCGTGTGTGGTGGCAAAATTGAGCGACGGTGCCCATTGAGCCCGCGAGGCTTCAAGCGAATATTGCGAAGTCTCTTCCGAGAGTCGGGATTGCTTTAGAGAAATGTTGTGTTGACGGGCGTAGTCCACGCAGTCCTGATATGTCCACTGCTGTTGAGCAAACATGGATGCGGTCGATAGAATCAACGCCGAAGTCGAGAGTAAATACCGTTTCATACTAAACCTAAAAGTACCTTTTAATTACGATACAAAATTACTCCGACAAAAGTTCCCGCTCAAACAAAATAGATAATGCAAACAGCGTCGATGTGCAGAATCGGCGAAAATATCGATAAACACCGCCCATTCGTCGGCTAATGTTAAGGAACCTGAATTGCAGGAGCGTTCCGGAATACAAGCCGCTTAAGCAATCCGCTTCGACACGCAGTAATTAAAGAAGCAAAAAATCTACGTATCTTTCTACTGACGAAAACGTGGCAAATGGCACGAAATCGTCAGTAGCGTTTGGAAAGTTAAGGCTCGCAAGTTTAAGTCGCATAATAAGCTGTAGCAGTATATGAAAAAAGCCTCCCAATCGGGGGCTTTTTCTGATTTATATAGCACCGATAGTAAACTTCAATTGCTAAACAATCTTGTTAAATCGTCGGATAATTAAGTTCAGGGGGAAATAATTTGCTGCTATATAGCAGAGTATCAAAAGAGGGTATTATTTTCGGGAATTTCGTGTATCTCTTACTAAGAGACACACAATGGTATGTAAAATTAGTTTAATCATGGTAAAAATAACCACTGTCCATCGGTTTTTTATTTTTAATTAACATTAAAATGGTAAAAACGTCCAAAATATTGCTGCTTAGGGGATTTCAATATAGTTATGCAAATTGTCAACATAAATTAGGTGGATATAATTCGTTAATGTCTTTCTATCATAGTTTTGTTTTTGGCAGCTTTAAATATTCTGTTTAGCATCGTGTCTCGTAATTGATTGAAACTCAGTCCGGGAATCCAAATGAGTGTCTCTTAGTAAGAGATATGGCAACCGATAATATAAATTTTAACCTAAACATAAAATCATGAGAACATTTTTTTACACAATCCTTGCAGCACTCATTTTCTCAGTAAATGCACGTGCTGCGGCCGTTGGAGACACCTTTACGGATGACAACGGTATCAATTACAGTATCATTGATGTCTCGACTGTGGAAATTATTAGCAGTACACCAACATGCAGCGAGCTCGTAATTTCTCCACTTGTGTCGTATGATTCTTCTTCTTATTTGGTTTCGTCGATCGGCAGCATGGCATTCCAAAATTGTACCGGCTTGACTTCTGTAAGCATCCCGTTTTCAGTAGAATCTATCGGAGATGGCGCATTTTTTTCCTGTACCAATCTTGCCTCTGTGTCCATAGCTTCCTCAAATACGGTTATTGGTGGTAATGCGTTTGGATTTTGTAGCAGTCTTGTATCGGTGAATTTACCATCTCGAATAACCTCTATCGAAACGGCAACTTTTAACTCTTGTTCTAAACTTACTTCAATAACTATCCCTGAAACAGTTACACGAATTGGAGATGGTGCCTTCAACGGTTGTACCAGTCTTGTAGAAATAACTATCCCGGAATCGGTGACAACAATTGAAAATATGGCGTTTTGCGGTTGTACCAGTCTTGCAGAAATAACTATCCCTGAATCAGTTACAACAATTGGGTACGGTGTGTTTAGATTTTGCAAAGGTCTTACATCAGTGAATTTACCAAATTCCATAACAACTATCGACTCAGAAATGTTTAAGTCTTGTACAGGTCTTCCATCTATAACAATCCCGAATTCAGTAACTACAATTGGTTATAGTGCTTTCGATGGTTGTACCGGTCTTACAGAAATAACCATTCCCGAAACAGTAACTACGATTGGAGAATATGCGTTCTCCAATTGTTCCGGTCTCGAATCTATAACTATTCCGAATTCAGTAACGACTATTGGACGTAGAGCATTCTATTATTGTAGTGGCTTTACCTCAATAACTATTCCGGAAGCAGTAACCACCATTGGAGATGGAGCGCTTACCGGTTGTACATCATTAGAGTCAATCTATTGCAATTGGGAAACGCCGGTATCATATACGGAATCTTTTAGTAGCGACGTGTTGAGCAATTGCATATTGTATGTACCATCGGGGTGTAAGAGTAATTACGAACAAGTAGCACCATGGTCAGGTTTTGCGAATATCGTATCAGTTGCGGCTGTTGGTGATACCTTTACTGATGCCAACGGTCTCAAATACAAAATACTCTCGTTGGAAGATATGACAGTAGAAGTGGTTGAGGGTAGTGAACCGACAAGTGCCGAGCTTGTAATACCTCAGACAGTAGCATTTGAATCGTCTGAATATAACGTCGTTTCAATCGGGGACTATGCGTTCGGTGGTTGCACATCCCTTACCTCAGTAACCATCCCTTTGTCCGTAACATCTATCGGAAACTTTGCGTTCTCTGGTTGTGAGAGTCTCACCTCAGTAACGATACCTGAATTTGTAACTACGATTGGAGACCATGCGTTCGCAGCTTGCAGCAGTCTCACCTTAGTAACGATACCTGAATTTGTAACTACGATTGGAGATTATGCATTCTTGGAGTGCGTAAGTCTCACCTCAATAACTATTCCGAATTCAGTAACAACTATCGGGGAATGTGCTTTTAGAGGGTGTAGTAGTCTCACATCTGTAGTTATTCCGAATTCAGTAACGACTATTGGAGATAGAGCATTCCTACGTTGTAGTAGTCTCACCTCAATAACTATTCCGGAATCAGTAACAACGATTGGGGACTATGCGTTTGTGGATTGTACATCATTAGAGTCAATCTATTGCAATTGGGAAACTCCGGTATCATACACAGAGGAGTTTGATAGCGATGTGTTGAGCAATTGTGTATTGTATGTACCATCGGGATGTAAGAGTAATTACGAGCAGGTCGCACCATGGTCGGGCTTTGCGAAAATAGTACAAGCTGCTGCCGTTGGTGATACCTTTACTGATGTCAACGGTCTCAAATACAAAATACTCTCGTTGGAAGATATGACAGTAGAAGTGGTTGAGGGTAGTGAACCGACAAGTGCCGAACTTGTAATACCTCAGACAGTAGCATTTGAATCGGCTGAATATACTGTCGTCTCAATCGGAAACAATGCGTTTTACTCTTGCAGCACTCTTACCTCAATAACTATTCCGGAATCGGTGACAACCATCGGTAACTATGCGTTTTACGCTTGTATCGCTCTCACCTCAGTATCTATTCCGGAAGCAGTAACCACCATCGGAAATGATGCGTTTTACGCTTGTATCGCACTACCCTCAATAACTATTCCAGATGCAGTAACCACCATCGGAGACCATGCGTTTACGGGTTGTACTAGCCTAGAATCTATAACAATACCGGAATCAGTAACTACAATTGGAGACTATACATTCCGTAATTGTAGCGCTCTCACTTCAGTAACTATTCCGAAATCAGTAACAACTATCGGTAACCATGCGTTCTATGGTTGTAGCGCTCTCACCTCAATAACAAATCCGGAAGCAGTAACAACAATCGGCAACAATGCGTTTTACTCTTGTAGCGCTCTCACATCAATAACTATTCCGAATTCAGTAACCACCATCGGAGAATATGCGTTCTTCGATTGTAGCGCTCTTACATCAATAACCATTCCGGAATCAGTGACAACTATTGGTAACTATGCACTTAGGATTTGTACATCATTAGAGTCAATCTATTGCAATTGGGAAACGCCGGTATCATATACGGAATCTTTTAGTAGCGACGTATTGAGCAATTGCATATTGTATGTACCTTCGGGGTGTAAGAGTAATTACGAACAAGTAGCACCATGGTCCGGCTTTGCAAATATCGTATCAGTTGCGGCAGTTGGTGATACCTTTACTGATTCCAACGGTCTCAAATACAAAATACTCTCGTTGGAAGATATGACAGTTGAAGTAGTTAATGGTAGTCAACCGACAAGTGCCGAACTTGTAATACCTCAGACAGTGACTTTTGAGTCATCTGAATATACTGTCGTCTCAATCGGAAACCTTGCGTTCTCATGGTGTACAAACCTTACCTCAATAGCTATTCCGGAATCTGTAACTACGATTGGGTACTTTGCGTTCGAATATTGCACAACACTAACATCTATAACTATTCCGGAATCAGTAACTACAATCGGAGAATATGCGCTTGGGACTTGTGCATCATTAGAGTCAATCTATTGCAATTGGGAAACGCCGGTATCATATACTGAATATTTTAGTAGCGAAGTGTTGAGCAATTGCATATTGTATGTACCATCGGGATGTAAGAGTAATTACGAACAAGTAGCACCATGGTCAGGTTTTGCGAATATTGTACAACCCGTTGCCGTTGGTGATACCTTTACTGATTCCAACGGTCTCAAATACAAAATACTCTCGTTGGAAGATATGACAGTTGAAGTAGTTGAAGGTAGCGAGCCGACAAGCGAGGATCTTGTAATACCTCAGACAGTGACTTTTGAGTCGTCTGAATATACTGTCGTCTCAATTGGTAACTATGCGTTAATCAGTTGTAAAACGTTCACCTCAGTCATGATACCGGAGACAGTAACCTCCATCGGAAACTTTGCGTTCGCAGCTTGCAGCAATCTCATTTCAATAACTATTCCTGAGACAGTAACTACAATCGGAATCTATGCGTTCAATATTTGTGAGAGTCTTACTTCAATAACTATTCCGGAAGCGGTAACTACTATCAGCGATGGTATGTTTGCAAATTGTTCCAGCCTCACCTCAATAACAATACCGGAATCAGTAACCTCCATTGGTGAACGTGCGTTCGGCGATTGTTACAGCCTCACATCTATAACTATCCCAAATACAGTTACTTCTATCGGAAACTTTGCGTTTGAATCTTGTTCCAGTCTCACCTCAGTAACGATACCAGAATCAGTAACCACCATCGGAGATAGTGCATTCTGTGGTTGTGGCGCTCTGACTTCAATAACAATACCGGAATCAGTAACAACCATCGGAGACAGTGCGTTCTCCCGTTGTATCGCTCTCGCCTCGATAACTATTCCCGAAGCAGTAACAACGATTGGTGCAATGGCGTTTACCGGTTGTCCGTTAGAGTCAATCTATTGCAATTGGGAAACGCCGGTAGCATATTTCGAGATGTTTGGCAGCGACGTGTTGAGCAATTGCATATTGTATGTGCCGTTCGGGTGCAAGAGCAATTACGAGCAGGTAGAACCGTGGTCGGGATTTGCAAATATCGTATCAGTTGCGGCAGTAGGCGATACCTTTACTGATGCCAATGGTCTCAAATACAAAATACTCTCGTTGGAAGATATGACAGTGGAAGTAGTTGAGGGTAGCGAGCCGACAAGCGACGAGCTTGTAATACCTCAGACTGTGACATTTGAATCGTCTGAATATACTGTTGTCTCAATCGGAGACCATGCGTTCGGTGGTTGTCGCACTCTCTCATCTGTAACTATCCCGGAAACAGTAACTGTCATTGGTCGCGCTGCTTTTGACTCTTGTTACAGCCTCGCATCTGTATCTATACCGGAATCAGTAACCGCCATTGGAGACTATGCGTTCAATGCTTGTGAGAGTCTCATGTCTATAACTATTCCGGAATCAGTAACAACTATTGGTGAGGGTGTGTTCGAATGGTGTACAAGTCTCACTTCAATAACTATTCCTGAAACCATAACTACTATTGGAGGATGGGCGTTCTACGGATGTAGTGGTCTCACCTCAATAACTATTCCTGAATCAGTAACTACAATCGGTAACTATGCGTTTGGTAGGTGTACATCATTAGAGTCAATCTATTGCAATTGGGAAACTCCGGTAGCATATACGGAAAATTTTAGTAGCGAAGTGTTGAGCAATTGCATATTGTATGTGCCATCGGGCTGTAAGAGTAATTACGAGCAGGTAGAACCGTGGTCGGGCTTTGCGAATATCGTAGAACGCGATTATAGCAGTATGGGCAGTGTGGCAATCGATGGAATCCCGACTGTACGCATTGAAAACGGTTCGCTTATCATCGATGGAATAGATGACAATGTAGGTGTGATGATTTTCGATATCGCAGGTAGAACAATCTATCAAGGATATGGAATGTCGGTCGTTAATATCGTCAATGGAGTATATATTGTAAAAGTCGGCAATTATACGACCAAAATACGGTTTTGATAATAGTCACACCATATAGGTGAATATACCCAAAATAGGGAAGGGAAGAACAACGCCTTTGCAATCAGCAAAGGCGTTGTTGTATCATATGGAAGTAAATGTTGAGCCGCAACCGCTTACAGGCACGAAAAAGAGGGGAAGCTCCAATGCATTAATACCTATAATTCGCAAGAGACAATCATTTGCGAAAAATCTCTATTTCTGCATGTTTCTGATACGCCCCTGTAGTTCCGACATTCTTTCGATGAGGTTTTCAAATGAGAGAACTTCGGGGGTATAGATGAAATTTTTCTTCATGTTTGTATAGTCTTCTTTCCAGTCCTTCATTACTGACTTTATTGTACTCGTTTTTGTATTTAACATTTATTATTACCGAATTATTCCAAATATTTCGGCGCAAAAACACAAATTACCTTTCAATAATCACTCAAAAATTCTTGCTTTCTTCAAATTGTTACTCTCCCCTACAGTTGAACTGCATCTCAATAAAACAACAATAACCACCTTATGAGGTGGTTATTGTTGTGATCCGGTTGGGATTCGAACCCAAGACCCACAGCTTAGAAGGCTGTTGCTCTATCCAGCTGAGCTACCGGACCATCTTTCTTGCACCAATCGGGTGCATCGTTATTTCGAGGCACAAAGGTAGTGAATATCTTTCACTTTGCCAACTGTTTCGGTTAATTTAAACTGTCTAATACTCGGCGAATCTGTTCGTAGGTGGTGATTCTGGTGGGTACCAAGGGGAGACGAAGTTCGTTTTCGATATATCCCATGGCATTGAGCAGGCACTTGACTCCAGCCGGATTGCCATCGACAAAGAGGAGGCTGAAAAGCTCTGTGAATCGATGATGGATTGTCAAGGCGCGGGCATAGTCTCCTTCGAGAGCCAATCGCACCATGCGTGAAAATTCCTTGGGGAATGCGTTGCCTATAACGGAGATGACTCCGACTGCACCAAGTGTAATCAGAGGGAATGTGATGCCGTCGTCTCCTGAAATCACCATAAAGTCTTCGTGCTTGTTTTTGATGATGTCGTCCATCTGGGTGATGTTGCCCGATGCTTCTTTGATGCCGATGATGTTGTCGAAGTCGCGCGAGAGGCGGAGGGTGGTTTCGGCGGTCATGTTTACACCGGTACGACCGGGCACATTGTAGAGAATCACCGGAATCGGCGACGCTTCGGCGATGGCTTTATAGTGTTGGTAGATGCCTTCTTGAGATGGTTTGTTGTAATAAGGCACAACGGAGAGTACTGCGCTGAAAGGGGAAAGGTCGGAGGTCTTCAATTCCTCAACAAGAGCCATTGTGTTGTTTCCTCCAATACCTATCACTAAGGGGACGCGACCGGCAACACGTTCGACGATGAAATCTTTTACCTGTTTTCGCTCATTGGGGGCAAGGGTGGCAGTTTCGGCAGTAGTGCCCAATACCACGAGATAATCAACACCGTTTTTTATCTGATATTCCAACAAACGAGCCAATGCATCATAGTCGACTGTCTTATCTTTTTTGAAAGGAGTGATAAGTGCCACTCCCATGCCTTTTAGATTGATACGCGCCATACTTTTGTAGTGATGTGTGATATTTTGGATTACAAAGTTAGCGATATTTCGCTTTTCCGACAAAATTATCGTAATTAAAAACATTCCTTTTTATTCGGTGTTATACATATAAACACTAATTCACTCCCTTATGACCGAGTTTAAAGATACTATCAAAAGTTCAAAACCGACTTTGGTTGACTTCTATGCTTCATGGTGTGGTCCATGCAAGATGATGCTTCCAATCCTTGACGAACTTCACTACACACTTGCCGGTAAGGCTACGATTATGAAAATCGATGTAGACCGTGAGCAGGCTCTTGCCGCTGAATATAATATCCGCTCTGTTCCCTCTCTTATCATTTTTAAGAATGGGGAGCCGGCATGGCGAGCGGTGGGAGTTCAGACGGCAGCGACTCTCCGCGATGCAATCGAACAGCTATACTAACTCCTTCTTTATGCTAAGGCGGTCACCCGGAACGTGTTCCGGATGACCGCCTCGTTTATTGTGTTATCTTTGTTCTGTCTATGCGGCTAATGCAAGTACGAGCACTTGTGCTGCCACGATGCGGAGGAACATTGTCAACGGATAAACCGTAGAATATGCCACTGCGGGAGCATCGTTGCCGGAGCTGTTGTTGGCATAAGCAAGTGCCGGCGGGTCGGTATATCCACCCGACATAAGACCCATCAATGTGAGGTAATTGAGTTTGTAGACTCCTCGACCGATGCATCCGACGATGAGCAAGGGGACAACTGTGATGATAAAGCCCCAAATCACCCACCACATACCGGTGTAGTTAAATACCGTTGCTGCGAAATTTTTGCCGGAGGCAATACCTACCGATGCAAGGAAGAGGCAGATGCCTATTTCTCTCATGAATAGTGATGCGCTCGATGAGGTGTAGGTGACCAATTTGATTTTATAGCCGAATTTGCTTATAAGGATTGCCACCACGAGCGGACCTCCTGCTAAACCGAGTTTCATCGGCACACTCACTCCGGGGAATGCTATCGGAATCATACCAACTACGATACCGAGGAAGATGCCGACAAACAGAGTAATCATATTTGGTTCGTTCAGACGCTTCATTGAGTTACCGAGTTTTTCGGCAAGACGATTGATGTCTTCCAGATTGCCGACTACCGTAATGCGGTCGCCTACTTGAAGACGCAAGTTGGGCGAAGCCAGCAAGTCGACGCCGGCACGATTTACGCGTGTGGCGTTCAGTTTATAACCCATGCGTAGACGCAATGAACCGATTGCAACACCGTTGTATTCGTTTTTAGTAATCAAGATGCGTCGCGAAAGCACTTGGCTCGGAGTTGTCTCCCAGTCCATCTCAATGCTTGGACCGATGACGGCTTTGAAACGGTCTTCGTCTTGCGCCGAAAGGACTACGAGGAGCTTGTCGCCCGTATGAATTTCAGTAGATGAGTTGGGTATGACGATTTCTCCGTTGGGTTTGCACAGACGCGATACGACAAAATTACATTGAATGATGTCGTGCAAATCGCGAAGAGTAGTGCCGTCGATAAGTTTGTTGGTCAACTCGTAGGTCACGATATGCGGAGCCAATTGGCTGTTTTCGTTGTCTTCTTCCACTTGACGCACCTCATCTTCCACTTTTATGCGGAATATGGCACGGATGAGGAGCATGCTCAATATGATACCGATTACACCGAGCGGATATGCCGCTGCATATCCCATCGCCATGACGTTTGTCATGTTTACCGCATCGGGATGTACTTGTACGATTGCTTGTTGAGCAGCACCGAGTCCGGGGGTGTTGGTCACTGCACCTGACATCACGCCGACGAGTGCGCCTATCGTTGTGTTGCCATCAAGAAAGAATATAGCCAACACTATCAATACGTTGAGCGCAATTCCAAGCGTGGCAAGTCCGTTGAGTAGCATTCCCCCTTTTTTGAATGAGGAGAAAAATGCCGGTCCCACTTGCAGACCTATCGAAAAGATGAACAATATCAATCCGAATTCTTGGATGAAGAGTAAAACATTTCTATCCACTTCATAGCCGAGGTGACCGACTATCAATCCCATGAACAACACGAATGTGACACCGAGGGAGATGCCGCCAATTTTTACTTTACCTAAGAATACGCCTGATGCAATCACAAAGGCATACAGCAGTATTGTTGCGGCAAGCGATGTGTTTCCCGGCGAAAGGAGATTTGTAAACCATTCAAAACTCATAGAAGTGGAATGTTAAATGTTTGATGCAGATACGATTGCGAAACGATGGGCGTTTCACCGATAAAAATCGAGTGCAAAGTTAAGAATTTTTACTCATCCGTGCGCTCTCGGGTGATGGAAATTTCGTGTGAAATTCAAAAATTTTACAATTTCGATTTTTCGATGTAGTCCAATATCTGTTCTGCTTCATCTACGATATGGTCGGCATAATATTCGCGAAGCTCATCCGCGGGTCTGAATCCCCAAGTGACACCAACCGATTCGATGCATGCACGTCGGGCTGTCTCCATATCCACGCCGGAATCTCCGACATAAAGCACATCGGCCTTTGCCGTAGGTACTTTAGAAAGAATATCGAACACAATCGATGGATCCGGCTTTACGGGATAATCATCTTTTTGTCCCTCTATAGCCGCCCAACGGATGTTCGGGAAATAAAAACGAATCAGTTTGTCTACGGCGCTCTGGTATTTGTTTGACGCGACGGCAAGTTTCACTCCGCGGTCTTGGAGTGTGGCGAGCAATTCGGGGATTCCCTCATAGGGGTGAGTATAATCTGTGTTGTGTTCACCGTAATACTCCATAAATTTTCTTCTCAAAGATGTCACCTCTTGCTCATTGCGGGCGTAATCCGGCAATGTGCGTTCGAGCAACCGGCTCACACCGTTTCCAACAAAAAATGGATACGACGACAATTGATGAGTGGGGTAGCCGCTTTGCTCCAACGCGTAGTTGGCTGCCATTCCCAAATCCTGAATCGTATTGAGTAGAGTTCCATCGAGGTCGAATATCACCAATTGTTTCATGAGTCTGTAAATTTTTTCTTAGTGCGAAATTACAATTATTATTCCACTTACCCAAATTTGCTCGTATAGTCATAGTGCTGACTTTTTTAGCAATAAATTTTATGATTTCATCCTTTTGTTTTACCTTTGTCTATCAATGGAAGAATTTCTATATATAATCATTCGAGGATTGGCTATCGGCATTCTTATATCCGCTCCGATGGGCCCTATAGGAATGTTGTGCATCCAGCGTACACTCAACAAGGGACGTTGGCCTGCATTCTATACAGGAGTGGGAGCAGCTATTTCCGACCTTGTCTACTGCTTGTTGGCCGGTTTCGGATTGTCGTTTGTCACCGACTTTATTGAGACCAACCAATTGCTGCTGCAAATCCTCGGAAGCGTAGTATTGGCATGTTTCGGAGTGTATCTTTTCCGGAAAAATCCGTCTCGCTCACTGAAGACACCCGACGAAACTGTCGATTCCTCATGGATGGATTTCGTTTCGGGATTTCTGTTTACGTTTTCTAATCCGCTCATACTATTTTTTATCATCGGACTTTATGCCCGATTCAACTTCCTCCAACCCGAATTTCAGATATATCATTATATAGCCGGTTACATCAGCATCTTCCTTGGTGCACTGTTGTGGTGGTTCCTTATCACATTCGGAGTCAATAAAGTGCGTCGGCATTTCAATGTCCGTTCCCTTTGGCTCATCAACCGCACCATTGCCACGATACTTATCATAATGGCAATCATCGGCTGCACAATCGGCACTAACAACATTCTTAAATAATGGCAACAGCAAAGACTCTCCACATTCCGTATATTCCGGAACTTGACAATCTTGAAGCCGAAGAAGTGGCTGATATTCTTGAAGATAAAGGAACTCGCCAATCCATCGATTCGCTCAATTGGGCGGATCAGTATCCATATCATCCGTTGACTGTATTCTCTACGGCACATTCCGATCATTATCTGTATATCGATTTCTTCGTACGAGCCAATTATCTTCGTGCAATGAATTATAAGAATAATTCTCCGGTGTATGAAGATTCGTGCATAGAGGTGTTTTTGCAGCCACAAGGAGAAGAGGGAATATATTATAATTTTGAGTTTAATTGCATCGGGACAATTAATGCATCACGACGCACGTCGCGCGAGAACCGAGTTCGCCTTACGGATGCAGAATTGGATACGGTGAAACGCTATGCTTCATGCGGAAACCGACCTTTTCAAGAGGTGGAAGGTCTGTTTGCATGGAATGTTGTCATTGCCATACCGTTGGAACTTATTGGAATCAAGTATGACGGTTCCCCGCTCGAAATGCGTGGCAACTTCTATAAGTGCGCATCGGCAACCTCTCAGCCTCACTATTTGAGTTGGTCGCCAATCGAAACACCCGCTCCCGACTTCCATCGCCCCGAATTTTTCGGCACAATCATCCTCGATTAACCTAAAATCATGCGAAAGGGTTGATAAGAAAAGAAACAAATGAAAGAAAAATTAAAATATACCCCGGAATATATCACATCTCTCGACCAAAACGAGGTTTTCGTATTTGGCAGTAACCTTGATGGCATTCACGCCGGTGGAGCTGCGCGTGTGGCCCGTATGCGATTTGGCGCGATTATGGGGCAGGGGATAGGAATTCAAGGCCAATCCTATGCTATTCCAACTATGCAAGGCGGCGTTGAAACAATTCGGCCATATGTTGACGACTTCATCAAATTTGCTCAGCAGCATCCAGACTTAACTTTTTATGTAACTCGTATCGGGTGCGGAATCGCCGGATTTAAGGATGAGGAGATAGCTCCATTGTTTGATGCTGCATTTGATATGCCTAATGTCATTCTTCCCGAATCATTCTGGCAGATGCGAAAGAAATAAGATAGCATAGCTACGATTTTGATGCTTGCAGATTGATAAATTATTTCATCGGATTTTAAGATTATAAAGTAAATCGTCCGGAAGGGAAACCTTTCGGACGATTTGCGTATGATGAGTTTTGTGGAGATTATTCCATGAGTTTGCGATAGCGGCGACGCGGGGGTTCTTTGCCATCGTTGTGTGCTCGCTTAAACTCTTCGTAATCGGAATATGAACCTTCAAAGAATACGACATTGTCCGGCTCAAATGAAAGGATATGCGTACAGATGCGGTCGAGGAACCATCGGTCGTGGCTTACAACCACTGCACATCCGGCAAAGTCATCAAGACCCTCTTCAAGTGCGCGAAGAGTGTTTACGTCAATATCGTTGGTCGGTTCGTCGAGAAGCAATACGTTGCCTTCCTCTTTAAGAGCCATTGCGAGGTGCAGACGATTGCGTTCACCACCCGACAACACTCCGATTTTCTTCTCTTGGTCGGCTCCCGTGAAGTTGAATTTCGACAAGTAAGCACGAGCATTTACGTCGCGACCACCCATGCGGAATGATTCAACCCCTTGAGAGATGACTTCGTAGACAGTCTTTTCAGGTAGAAGGTCGTGGTGACGTTGGTCTACGTAAGCTATCTTTACGGTTTCGCCCACATCGAAAGTGCCGGCATCGGCTTGTTCCTGTCCCATGATTAAGCGGAAGAGGGTTGTTTTGCCGGCTCCGTTCGGACCAATTACGCCAACGATACCATTTGGTGGCAATGAGAAATTGAGATCTTTGAATAGTTGCTTCTTCCCGTATGCTTTGGCAAGCCCTGACGCTTCGATTACTTTATTGCCGAGACGCGGACCATTCGGGATGAATATTTCGAGACGTTCTTCACGAGCCTTTTGGTCTTCATTTAGCAGTCGGTCGTAGGAGTTAAGACGTGCTTTTCCTTTTGCTTGACGAGCTTTGGGTGCCATTCGTACCCATTCCAATTCGCGTTCGAGGGTCTTACGGCGTTTGCTGGCCTGTTTTTCCTCTTGAGCCATGCGTTTGGTCTTTTGATCAAGCCATGAAGTATAGTTGCCTTTCCATGGAATACCTTCGCCTCGGTCGAGTTCGAGAATCCAACCGGCCACATGGTCAAGGAAATAGCGGTCGTGGGTGATAGCGATAACAGTACCGGGATATTGGCGAAGATGCTGTTCGAGCCAATCGATTGACTCGGCATCGAGGTGGTTGGTAGGCTCGTCGAGGAGCAATACATCGGGTTGTTGCAAAAGCAATCGGCAAAGGGCGACACGGCGACGTTCTCCTCCCGACAATGTGGCTACATTTTGGTCGTCGGGCGGACATTGCAATGCGTCCATGGCGCGTTCGAGTTTGGAGTCGATATTCCAAGCATCGGCAGCATCAAGTTTGTCTTGCAATTCAGCCTGACGTGCGATGAGAGCATCCATTTTGTCCGGATCGTCGAGCACTTCGGGATCGCCGAACGATTCATTGACTTTGTCAAACTCTGCGAGCAAATCCATAATTGGTTGCACACCTTCACGCACAATTTCAATTACAGTCTTGTCGGGGTCGAGTTTCGGCTCTTGTTCGAGATAGCCGACTGAATATCCGGGAGAAAACACGACTTCACCTTGAATATCTTTGTCAAGTCCGGCTATAATCTTCAACAAAGATGATTTACCGGAACCGTTAAGACCGATAATACCAATCTTTGCTCCATAAAAGAATGAAAGGTAGATGTTTTTAAGCACTTGCTTCTGTGGCGGGTAGATTTTGCTCACACCTACCATTGAGAATATTACTTTTTTATCGTCTGCCATTGTATATAAAGTTGAAAAAATTATCGTTTGGGAGCGAAGCGCACAGGATAGTCCACACGGATGCGACCTTCCATGATGTTGTGGAGTTTTTTACGAATGAGTTGTTTGCGTATCGGTGAGATATGGTCGATATATAATTTACCCTCAAGATGGTCGCACTCATGCTGAACGATGCGAGCAAGGAATCCGGAAATTTCCTGTTCGTGGGATTGGAAATTTTCATCAAGCCACTTCAAGCGGATGTGTTCAACTCTTGCAACGCTTTCCGACAATCCGGGAAGGCTGAGACAACCCTCGTCGCGCGAACAGCGGTCGCCGTCAAGCACCTCGATTTCAGGATTGATAAGGGCATGCTTCCATCCGGCGCACTCCGGGTGGCTGTCGCCTACTACGTCGGCATCAATTACTACGATGCGGTCATTGCGCCCTATCTGAGGTGCAGCAAGGCCTACACCTTCTGAGGCATACATGGTTTCAAACATATTTTCGACCAACTCTTTCAATTCCGGATAGTCGGGAGTGATGTTTTCCGACTCCCGGCGCAATACGGGATGGCCGTATAGATAAACGGGGAGTTTCATATCTTATTGATTGAATGATTTACTTTGGAGGTAATCGTTGAGAATGATTGTCGCAGAAATTTCATCGACAACGGCCTTGTCGCGACGTGCCATTTTTTTCATTCCGGAGTCGATCATGGATTGATGGGCCAATACGGAAGTAAAGCGTTCATCCCAAAAGATGACGGGAATTGACGGCAATTGGCGTTTCAAATGCGTGATGCCGGCTTTGATATACTGCATGGACTCCGACGGCTCTCCTTTCATTGTGGTAGGTTTGCCCACAATAATGGCATCAACCTGCTCACGAGATGTATAATCCGTGATGAATTTCACCAACTCGTGGGTCGGGACGGTAGTCAATCCGTTGGCAACAATGCGCAACATGTCGGTCACGGCTATGCCGCAACGCTTACGTCCGTAGTCGATAGATAGGAGGCGTCCCATTCGTTACGATTATCGGATTCGGTCGTAACTTTCGAGTTTTTTACGGTCGCGCGCCATTCCGCGATGAGCAAACCGCAAGCAGATTATCGAAATGATCGGAAGCATTAATCGTACGTTAAAATATTCGGTTGCGGTAGCTGCGAGGTCGGTTGCAGCCATCTTGGCAAGAATAAAAAACGTAAAACAGGAAACCAAAGATAGCACCAATGAGATGAAAGTCATCTTCATCTGTAACTTAAGATCTTTATACAGGAAAATCGTGATAAGTGTCAACACTACAATTAGGCAGTTGACAATAAAATATACCGTAGAACATTGCGCACAAGAGCCGTCTTCCGCTGTAATGCCACACGAATTCATTGTGTAGACTCCATCGGCTGTTGTGAAACTGACGGAGGGAATAAAGCAAAACAATGCCATAGTGATGGCTGCGATAAGAAGAAATACTGATTGCCAGCGTTGTATTACCATAATCGTTTATTGAACGTTTTTTAAGTTATCAATAATTATACCACAAAGTTACTACCGATACCGTGGATTACCAAATTTCAAATGATTAAAAAACTCTTATTGCAGTGAGTGATAGAAGTCATAGAGGGCTTTGCGCACGATATTACAATCGTAGCGGGATGCCACAAGCGGACGAGCCTCCTCGGCAAGACGATTTCGTTTGTCGGGATTGTCGGTAAGCTCAAGCATCGCCTTATATATCGCATCGGCATCCCTCGGTGGAATGATGATTCCGTTTCGCTCCGGAATAATGATTTCGTTGGCTCCGTTGATGTCGGTTACAATCGACGGCAACCCCATGGCTCCGGCTTCTATGACGGAATTCGGGAACCCTTCGCGATAACTTGGAAGCATCAGTACATCGGATGCTGCAAGCCACGGACGCACATCCGACTGCTCTCCTACGGCATTGATAGCCGGGCATTCCGCAATAGCCTTGTTGGTCGACGGCAAAATCGGGTCGAGTTCAGGTTCGTAGCGACCAACAAGTATCAGGCGAGTGTCGGGACGTTCGGAGTGTAGGCGCGTAAAAGCATCGACAAGTTCATTTATGCCTTTGTCTCGTACCAAACGACCGATGAAAACAAACGTAGTAACCCCTTCTTCACGAATCTGTTCGGCATGAGCCATCACTTGCGATGTGCGGGTATAGTGGTTGAGGTCAATACCGCGTACATTGCCGTTGGCGAGAACTCGCAATGGTTTTCGGGTGATGCGGTATCGTTCAAGGTCGCGTTTCACCCCTTCTCCTTCCGGTATAAGATGAGTGGCGCAACGGCAAAGAATACGGTCGGTGGCAATGAGTATCTTCTGCGATATGCCCGTTGCGGTGGGAAAAACCAATCCTGTGAATGTGTGTACACGCACCGGCACACGAGCCATCCATCCTGCCATCATGCAAAGCAATCCGGCTTTCGGAGTCATACTATGCACCATCCATGGACGCTCTTTGCGCATCATTCGATACAATCGCCACAGAGAACGAATATCGCTGAGCGGAGCGATATGTCGCTCCATGTGAATTCCGATGGTACGTACACCTTCGGTTCGGGCTACATATTCGAGGGCGGCACCGGGCGTGGCTACTGCCACTACTTCATATTCGCTTGACAACTCGCGGAGCATGTCCTTGCAAAATGTCTTTAATGACGGAGCAATCGTGGTGGCTCTGATGATTTTTTTTCGTTGAGGCATAATGCGATATGTTGAATCTGTGCAAATTTACATAGAAATCGAGAAATTCTGCTTAAATTTGCATCGATTTTATGAATATGATGTCACAACGAATTGTTTTCCGCTGTATTATGCTGCTTGTGGCAGCGATGACTCTTTACGGCTGTAGCTCTACAAAGCACGTGCCACAAGGAGAGTATCTTTTAGACAATGTGGATATCGATGTTGTTGACAATAAGGAGGTATCCACCACCGAATTGGTCAATTATCTGCGCCAGACACCAAACCACCGCGTACTCGGATTCTTGAAATTGCAGCTTGCAACCTACAATATGTCGGGTTCGGATACCACGAAATGGTTCAACCGCTGGGTGCGTCGTTTAGGACAAGCTCCGGCAATCTATAAGCAGGAATTAACCGATGCGTCGGTCAACCAACTTCGTCAAGCGCTTGTAAATAAAGGCTATCTTGGTGCAACCGTAGAATTCGATACCACCCGACGCGACACCAAAAAGAAGCTCAATCTTCGCTATATAATCCATACCGGACAACCGCATGTGATCAGAGATATCGAATACAACATTCCCGACACGGCGGTACGCAATATCGTCATGCGGGATTCCGCACGATTTACAATAAAAGGAGGCGACCTTTTTGACCGAAACAACCTTGATGCAGAACGCACAAGAATCACCGAAAGATTGAGAAGTCGCGGTTACTATGCGTTCAATAAAGAATACATCACTTTTACTGCCGATACAGCAGCCGGTTCGCTCGATGTAGATCTGACCATGAATTTCAAGCCACCGTATAAAGCGCCCGGTTCGCTTGACACATTGTCGGAGCATGAGGTATATTATGTAAGAAAAGTGGTGTTTGTCACTGATTACAATGCGTCGAAAGACTATGGTAGTAGTGAATACACCGCTATCGACACCGTAGAATACAAAGATATTACTATATTGTATGGCGAAGACAGATATTTGAAGCCCAACGTACTTGAGGACAATTGCTTCATTCGTGTAGGCGGACGGTATAATATACGCCAAGTCGACCGTACGTATGAAGCGCTTGGTCGATTGGGTATTTTGAAATATGTAAATATCGATCTTCGTCCTGTGGCAACAGTCGACGGGCGACGGTGGATTGATGCATATATATTGCTTACACGCGGGAAGAAACAAGGGGTGACACTCGAACTTGAGGGAACAAACTCAGAGGGAGATCTCGGATTTGGAGTCGGACTTACATATCAGCATCGCAATCTCGCCAAAGGTTCGGAATTGCTTACGGCAAAATTCCGAACAAGCTACGAAAGTATCTCCGGAGACCTTGATGGTCTTATCAACGACCGCTACACGGAATATGCCGCAGAGGTAGGTATTACTTTCCCTAAGTTCAAAGCTCCGTTTCTATCTAAAGAGTTCAAGCGACGCATGAAAGCATCGACTGAGTTTGCCGTATCGTTCAATTATCAGGAACGCCCAGAATATACGCGCATTATTGCCGGTGCGGCATGGAAATACCGATGGAGCAACCGATTGAACAATCGCCGTCATACGTTTGACTTGCTCGATGTCAATTATGTGTATCTGCCCAACAGCACAATCGATTTTATAGATCAAGTGGCTCCGACCAACCCGCTGCTGCGTTACAGCTATGAAGACCACTTCATCATGCGGATGGGCTACTCATTCTATAACTCCAACAAGCGAATCCCGCAATCGGTGGTGATAGGCCGGTTCTTGCAACCAAGTGTCTATACGATTAGAGCTGCCGTAGAAATCGCGGGAAATGCACTGTATGGCATTTCAGCTTTGACCGGTCAGTCGCGCAGCGATGGCGCATACAAAATATTCGGTATTCAATATGCTCAATATGTCAAAGCCGAAGCCGACTACACCTATACACGAACATTTAACGACCGCAACTCGATAGCATTCCATGTCGGAGCCGGAATTGGAGTTCCTTACGGCAATTCAGAGATGTTGCCGTTTGAAAAGCGTTTCTACGCCGGTGGTGCCAACAGCGTGCGCGGATGGGGAGTCCGTACACTCGGTCCCGGTAGTTACGACTCAAAAAACTCTGTTACCGACTTTATCAACCAATGCGGCGACATCCGTCTCGATCTCAGCATGGAGTATCGAGCAAAACTGTTTTGGATTGTAGAAGGCGGATTGTTTATCGATGCCGGTAACGTATGGACAATTCACAACTACGAAAATCAGCCCGGAGGTATGTTCCGTTTCGACTCATTCTATAAAGAAATTGCCGCTGCTTACGGTCTCGGTATCCGTCTTGATTTCACATACTTCCTATTGCGTTTCGATCTCGGTATGAAAGCATACAATCCCGCTCAAAACCAAGACCGCTGGCCGTTGATTCATCCGCGATGGGGACGCGACGCGACATTCCACTTCTCCGTCGGCTACCCATTCTGATTCTTGCAGCCCAAACAACATCTCATACACAAAGCGTCCGGAAGGTTTCCCTCTCGGACGCTTTGTGTATGAATTATCTTTTATCTTTCGTTGGATTGGCTGAGTGTGTCGATGTAGACTTTTTCTGTCTGAATGGCGATTTTGTCCCAATTATAATCAGTCAGATTGTACTGACGGTTACGGGTTGGAGTTGCAAGTCTGGCGCGGAGTACATCGGTTAACGCATCGATATTACCCGTTGGGAAGAAATCGGAATGGGAGAGGACGTTGAGTCGGTTTGCCGGAATGTCGCTGACTACGACATCGAGGTTATAGCTCATTGCTTCGAGGAGAGCTATCGGCAGCCCTTCGTGATATGACGGCATAGCGAAAAGGAGTGCGTTGCTCATCACTTGATTGAGCTTTTCTCCTTTTATGAATCCGGTAAGAATCGCACC
This sequence comes from Muribaculaceae bacterium, assembly GCA_045133615.1. GTDB lineage: Bacteria > Bacteroidota > Bacteroidia > Bacteroidales > Muribaculaceae > M3. Next base: position 29,515 of record JBGUUQ010000056.1, read on the forward strand.
GGCTTGTCGGGCTTTGGCTTTAAGCTCGGTAGAATAATCATCGGGGTGATCCGCATCGCCGGCGATGACGAGTTGTATTCCATCGGCATGTAGACGCGTGTATGCATCGATAAGGTCGTGAAATCCTTTCTCTTTGACGAATCGCCCGATCGCGAGTATGTAGTTGCCGGGTTGTATGCCTAATGATTCGAGATAATCGGTGGCGGTAGACTTCGCAGGGGAATTGACGCCGTTGTAAATGAGTTTGGTGTCAGTACGCCCATAATTAGTGCGGAGTATGTCGGCAATCACGTTGGATATTACGATGACTTGGTTGCTAAAACGTGTGCCGAGTCGTTCACCCGTTTTAAGTACGAATTTTGCCAATCGTCCCCATTTCTGACGGTCGTAGTCGGGACCATGGTTGGTCATCACGACTTTCATACCGAGAAGTCGTGCAAGGGGCACCATGATGGCAGGACCTATGGCGTGGATATGTAGGACATCGGGTCGCAGACTGCGGGCTTTGAAGATGGCGAGAGCGGTGTGAACGATGGCTTCGATGCTTTTTTTTCGTGGAGCGTAGACATCGATGAGTTTAACGCCTCGATATTCCGATATTCGATTGCTTTCGTTTACGTATGGTGTGCGGCGTATGAGGATGACTTCGTGCCCCATGGCTACGAGACGAGGGTATAGCTCTTCGCAGTGGGTTTCCACTCCACCGAGAATATCAGGAATGCCGCGTGTGCCTGTGACTACGATGCGCATATTTTAGAATTTGTCGCGGAGATCGCCTTGTGTGGGATCTTGACCTACGTTGTACCAAGTCTTGTCGAGACACGGTTTAAGACCACGCATGGAGCGGAGTTTGTTTTTGACAGCCCACTTCAACGGATGTTTGATGTATTTGTGCATCACCGGTGATGCAGTGCCTACCATCCAGCAGTTTTTGGGACAGCGACGCACTTTTTCACGCACTTTTTGTGCTTGTTCGCTTGTCCATATAGTCATAAAGTCGGCATCGTGTATATTGCCCATGGAGTCTTTCCAATATCGTTCTTCAAGCCCGTTGCAAGGGAATACTTCACCCCATGGGTCGATGAAGAAGTTGGCTGAGCCGGCTTCGCAAGGGAGCATACGTCGACCACCTTCGATATAGTTGATGAGTCCCATGTTGAAGAATGCGCGGAACCAAGATTTTGGGTGCTTTTCGGCAAGCTGCCATTCGATGAGTTGCTCGAAATCGCTACATACCTCTTCGCGATTGGTAATAGTGTTGTCATCTTTGTGAAAGTAGTAGGAGTTGTGGAATGATGCTGTTGCAAATTCCATTCCGAGCGAAAGCGACAAGCGATAGAGCGAAAGCATGTCTTTAGAATTGTTGTTTGACACCGTACAGCCGAACCCGATGTCTTTCAATCCCATGTGTTTGAGTGTGAGCAGAGTGCGTAGTCCTTTGTCGAAACCTCCTTCGCGACCGCGCAATTCATCGTTTTTGCAGCTAAGACCTTCGATGGAGATGCGTATGCCGATTTTGGGGAATCGCTTGGCGAGAGCGATGACGCGGTCTTCAAACCATCCGGATGTGGAGATGACAATACGGTCGGTGTGACGGTAACACTCTTCGACGATTTCAGCCAAATCTTCACGGATGAAAGGTTCGCCACCGGTAAGGTTGATGAACTTCAGTCGGGGCAATGTCTTGAGATCTTCGGCTTTTATTTCCTCCTTTTTGTCGGTGGGGTATTGCCAGATGTTACACATTTTGCATCGCATCGGGCAACGATATGTGAGAATGATGGATGCGTCGGTGGGTGTTACGTTGTAAGGACTCATAATAAGTGAAATTACTACTATATATAACGAATAAAAAGGTGATTATATTATTAATCAAGTAGTAGTCGGTTATATATATCGATTAATTTATTGTAGTGGGCTTCGGGAGAGAAGCGTAATAGAGATTCTGCTTTGATTTGTGGATAATTCCATTGATGTGACCATGCTTCGTTGATAGCCGAAGTGATGGCTTGTGTATCGCCGTGTCGGAATATGATACCGCTGTCGGGGGTAATCAGTTCGGGGATGCCGCCCATGTCGGCTCCTACTACAGGAGTACCGCCACAGAGCGATTCGATGACGCTCAGTGGATTGTTTTCATACCATTCGGATGGAATGATTGAAAAGCGAGCCTCTGCAATGAGGCGGCTTACTTCATCGGCGCTTTGATGTCCGAGAAATTGGATATTATCGAGATTGCCGTAGCGTTGTCGCAGTTCGTCGCCGAGAGGTCCGTCGCCGGCAATCTTGAGCGTATAAGGAAGCTTTGATGCGGCATCGAGAAGAGTGGCTACTCCTTTTTCTTGCGATAGTCGACCGACATAGCAATAATATTCTTTTCGAGGAAGAGATTCGGCAGAGTCGAATTGAGCAAACTTCACGGGATCGACGAAGTTGCAGAGTACTTTTAGTTTGTCGGGCTTGAATCCACCTTGCTCCATCTTCTCCTTCATGAATGAGCTGGGGCAGATGAAAAGGTCGGTCGATTTTTGGAGGCGACGACGATTCCACTGCAAGGCTTCGAGCCAACCGATGGCACTTGCCGCTAAAGAGCCTTTCATGCAACGAGTTTTGAGAACTTGGCTTTTGTCTTTGAAGCACAGCTCACAAGGAACACCATTGCGCAGGCAGCTATATGAAGGGCAGATAAGCTTATAGTCGTGAAGCGTCCATGCCACTTTGCATCCATGCTTTTGAGCTATTTCGGCTACAATGGGGGAGAGGTAGGAGTGGATGTTTTGCAGATGAACGATGTCGGGGCGGAATTCATCGAGAATGTGCCGGACCGACGCACGGATGTCGCCATACCCGAGTGCACGCTTTGCCGCATTTAACTTGTCGGATATTCCACCGGCAAAGTCAATCGTCGAAGCGAAGTAACGGCTATCGGGACAATCATCATTTTCGGCATAGTTCATTGCGTAGATTGCTGTCTCGTGACCATTCGCACGAAGCAATCTCTCCAAATTAATAGTGCATACGCAATCACCGCCGCGTGGATAATAAAATTTATTGACAATAAGGACTCTCGGTTTCATCAGAGCATAAATATATGCAAAGATAACTTAAAATACCGACTACGGCAAATATTCCTAAAAGAATCAAAAGTACAAAATATAGATGCGTGTTTAATCGGATTTACAAGGAACCACAAATTATAAAATAAAGTACACTATCATGATGCTAATTTGACTTAGGTTTATGGTAAGCGTTGATATATAGATGTGAAATCTTCTTTAGGAGTCTTTTGGGTAAAAATCGTTTTCATAATGTTTATGTCTCCTTTGGCAAAAACAGAGTAACGATTTGGACGACTGGTTGTAAATCCCATTATATAGTAGGGAATAAAGCTGATTAATGCCGATAACCAACTTATCAGAGCAAGAACAATATATAAAAATCGGTTATTCTCAGATAAGAAGATACATTCGCCTTTTCGAGCCGCAGGGAGTGTGGCTGATGCAGTCAATGACGCTGATTTGCCCGACATCCCTCCCAAATGAATAATTTCGCAATTAGAGTTTACATAACATGTGTATCCTAATTTATTAAGAGTCGTGGATACGGCAATATCTTCGGGACAGAAAAAATATCGTTCGTCAAACCATCCTATCTTCCGGAAAATATCTGTCTTAATCATAAAAGCAGCCCCTAAGATGTTATATGATTTGAAAATTCCGGTTTTATTTACATAATGAGATTGTTTATGCTCTTTCCAAAGATGTAGTCGGTGAAGAATAAATGTTTTCCATGTGATAGGTGGACGACCACAACATTGTGTAGAACCGTCGCTGTTTACAAGTTTAGGACTAACTACAGCCATATTTTCATCGTTACAATCGGCAAACGTCTTTACTAATTGGTCTACAGCAGGCATTGTTATCAATGTGTCGTCGTTAAGAATAAGACAATACTGTCCTTTTACTTGATGTAAAGCAAGATTATTATTTTCTGAAAATCCGCGAATTTCGTTGCTTTCAATAATTGTAACCCATGGATAGGTGCTTTTTAGTAAAGCAAGGTTCTCGTTGGAGAATAAGTATGCGACAACCAGTATCTCATACGAAACGGATGTGTGTCGTTTGATACTATCCAAGCATGGGAACAATTGTCTAACATTATTCATGCTTACTATGATAATGCTTACATCAATCATATGCTTATTATTTAACGGATTGCAATAGATTTACTCTGCGTTGTCCAAGCGCTTTTGGAGAGTGAGTTTTTTCAAAGTTTTCGCGAGAGAGTTTTACAAATTTTTGCTGTAATTCCGGATTCTGTAATAATCCGGCGATTGCTTTTGCAAATTGTTCAGGACTATCTTCTATATAACAATCTTGTCCATTGTTGAATGGTAGACCTTCAGCTCCGATAGTGGTTGATATAAATGGAACCGAATTGTTAATCGCTTCTAATATCTTCATCCTCATGCCACTGCCGGATAATATTGGTACAATCATAATACTTCCCGGTACTACTGTTGTCAGGTCTTGTACAAAACCTTTGAACGTAATGTTTTTGGGAATTTCAAGGGGTATATGCGTTTCTTGCCAACCGGAACCAATGACCTCAAGATGGTAGCTGGTTTCAGCTAATAGAGGATGTATGTTTTTAATAAACCATATAAGTCCCTCTACATTGGGTGCATGTTTACTGGAGGCAATATATGTTAACCTGCTGCTTGTAGCTCTGAATTCAGGATATGTATTTTGCTTTGTCGGTATAAAAAGAGGCGAAGATTCGATATGCGAAGTACAGCCGGCTTGTATGAGTTTTGTTTTGTCGATTTCCGACATAGTGACAACCAAGTCATAATGATTAAGTGCGGCAATTTCTTCTACAAATTGTTTGTTGTAGCAATAGTTGTCATAAACATATCTGTCGGGCATTCCGGATAGCCATGTTTGCTTGCGGGCAAATCCAAGCTCGTGGTGGATAAATATCTTTTTTATTGATTTGGGCAGTGCGTACACAATATCCAATAACATGATGAATTCAACTTGCACAAGTTGAATATTGTTTTCTTCGATAATACGATTTATATCTTCCAATGATGCTATATCGCAATACCCATTACTCCCTTCGCCCCAAAGTTGCGAATTATGACAATATTGAGGGTCGTTTTTTAGAAAAAAACGGCAAAATTTACGATATAGAGCTCTTGCAGTTATGAAATTCCGACCGATTTTATTTGCTGTCCAATGTAGGTGGCATTTATGGTTGAGAGCGTTGTCTAATGCATCGATAAGTTGACGCGATTTGGACTCATTATTGATATGAAACCATATATGCACATCAAAAAAATCTTTAATATAATTGAGCATGTGGAATGCTCCTTGAGTCCCACCGGAATTAAGCGGGTAGCAAATGAATGGCAATAAAACGAGAATCTTAGGCTTATTCATGATTATGAATTGTTTTCAAAATTGATACCATCATATCATTATATTGTTGGAGCTTATTGTCGGCGAGAACTCTACATCCGGTTTTGTTAAAATTTAGAATCTTGTCTAAAATGTATTCTGGTGAAACTTTTTTTCTCACACTAACGCGAAAATCTTCAAGTTGAAATGTTTTCAATATATCATAAACTTTAGAAGTTTTCTTTAATGTAAAATATCGGAATATGCGTTTGCCGTATTCATCGATACTGAAACATGGAACTGCGTTGTGGAGAGCAACAATAATAGGATGCATATTTTCGCCGATATATGCCGACGAAAAACGAATTAGATTGTACCAATCCAATGGATTTAGAGGTATGGATATTTCGTAATCAAAATGATGGCTGAATCTGACTCCCGAGGGCATGGGAAATGCAACGCACACCAAGCCTTTTTCCTCAAATAGTTCTTTCAACTTTTTTGTCCAAGAGGGTGTTACGTTTTCAGGATGTTTGAAAGATACTAAAACATAATTTTCCGGAAGATTAAATTTTGATATAATGTCCTGTTTGGTTATATACTGAGGGTAGTTTTGGTTAAAAGCAAAAACAGGGTCGGGCGTTATTGACGGGTGAAATTTTCCGAATGTTATGGTTTCAATCATCTTTTGAGTCCAAGAGTCTCTGACGGAGAAGTATTTGAACCGATTGATTGACTTGGCCATTTGTCGTCGTTGAGGAATTGAAATTATGTTGAAGTTGGTGTTTTGACAACTTCCCGACATCATTATAATCGGAATCTCGCGATTTAATTTGTTATAAAAACTTCCCCAGAACGCATTTGGAAATACTCTTTCTGTTGTGATTTCATCAATTCGATAAATAGTTCTTGTTGGGAAGTGGAATCGCGATAAAAACGGGAAGTGTTGCAAAACGGCATCACTTCCTATTATGATTGCGTCAAATTTGTATGTGTCAATAATATTTGCTAATTCGTCGTCTGACGAACATTTTTCTGTATGTGGAATGAATTCATCGAAGAACTTATAGTGCTCTTTGCCTTGAATATCGGATGCCGATTGAAAAGTTTCCCTGAAATCATAAGGAGACCAATCGATAATGAGAGCCTCGTGTCCTAAATTCTTAAAATAAGACACCGTGGATAATGCTTGCAAATTAGCCCCGAAATTTGCAACATTAGCATATGTAAGTATCCCGATTTTCATTATTTCTGAATGTATAGTAAAGTATTATGGTGTATATAATCATGAAATTTCCATCAAAACCCTGTATCGGATTGACAAAAAGTCCATAGCTGAAGACATATAATATGACTAAAATGACAAATATCTGTCCTAACGAAAAGTTAAGCTGATGTTGAATAAGACTTCGGAGTTTAAAATTACAGAAAACAGCAATGATAGCAGTGATTATTGCTCCGAAGTCGATATACAGACCGCCAATAAATGTATAGAAAATATAAGCGGGAATTTTAGTGATATTTTCAATATAGTCCCATTTTTCAATTGCCGTGATATAGTCTGTTTCTCCGAAGAAGTACTTGAAAATGGTTGGGAAATAAGCATGTCCCCAAGTGTGGGTTTGTAGGTCATTATATAGAATACCTCCGAAATTAACCATGGGTTCTCCAAGATATTTGTATAACATAAATGTCGCCATATCTTCAAAGCGGGATACTGATATTGCCCAAAATGCAATTCCGACAACGATTAAAATGGGAGTACAATAAAAAAGAAATATTTTTTTTGTTTTTGAACTTAAAAAGTCTCTAAATAAAAATAGTATCAAAGCGGTAAATAGAATCATAATAACCATCTCGGATCTTGATACCATTAATGTTGTTAGCATTAGGCGGTCAAGCATTGTCGATGCAAAAAACAACCAAACCAATTTCCGGTTGAAAGGATAGCAGATGATTAATACGATCGACAATCCGAAGCATATATATTTCATTCCGGAGTAAACCAAATTTATTCTATTTAATGCCGGAATTTGAGATATGATGTCGTTGGCGCCATCGTATACATTGTCGCGAAATTCCGTTAGGTTTTCCAATCCGGCATTGAGAATTTCTTGGGCGTGGGATAAGTTTAGGTATGACATTACCAATTGTATGCAAATGCATACAATCATAATCCATTTCAATGTGTTAGGCTTGGTGAATGATATTGAGTCTTTCGGTATTTTTTTTAAGTTGAACAGAGGAAATATAAAAATAAATAAGATTACGAATAAATAAATAAGTGCATCCGGATGCTGAGGATTGTCGTGAATCGTGCCTCCAAAATCAGGATGTCTGAATAATAGTACTGAAGCCCAGGAAGATATGGTGTATAGTCCCCATATCAATGAACCTACACTAAGCCCTTTCTTATATGTAAAGTATACAAGAACGATGGAATAGCAAATTGCATTATATATAAGTAATGTCACTGAATCCATTTATGGAGAATTTTGGTTTTAATAAAAAAGGAAATTCTCATGCGTAGCATTTTATCCCAACGATAATTACAGTATTTGCTTGCAACATATTTAAATCCACGATGCTTATAATCGCGCCAAAATTCATCTCGCAGAGGCGATGCTTTTGTAGGGGATATTAAACTCGGTTGTTGAGACATTTCCTTGCTTGTCTCAAAATATGTAATGCTATCAGAAATTTGTTGGAATAGAGATTTGCCTTGAGATGTGTTGACCATTGTTAGAGATACTCCGGTTGAATTGTGCTTGTCCGGATGTGATTGCTCAAGAAACCAAAAGTCAGCCAAGGTTATATCTCCGGGGCGTTGGTAATTGGTAAAACGGCATTTATGACAAGAATCTCGGTCGATGCAGAATGAAAAAAATAATCGATTCCATAGATTCGCTGCCGTTGTATTAAATTTTGAAGTATTATCGTCAAAATAAATCTTTGAATGATAATCCCGTGACCATCCCTTTTTCTTATCTCGCAGATTTATAGCGACGACACGCTTTTTGTATTTATTCTGAAGGTGAGTTATATATTCTTTGAAGATAAGTGGGCTTGGAACGGCATGGCATACAACATCGATAGTGAATAAAGAAGGGTAGTCTTTTCGCAGATACAATCGCAATGCTTCTATTTGGCATGGTGTTCCTGAAAATAATACGGATGTTCCTGAGTGTAAATCTTTTTTTACAAGTTGGTATATCCCTTGTGTATTACTTTGAACGTATTTGCTGCCTCTTAATAATTTAAGGTCTTCGATTGTTGTGATACGAATGTGCTTGACTTGCATCTCTTTTGACCATGCAGCGCCATACACAACTCCGTTTTGTTGTATAATGTGTCGGGCAAACACACTGAATAATCCTCCCGATGAGGAAGATCTCAAGTCGTCATCGTTTTTGGAATAACAACCGTATATTTGAGGTGTGGCTTCGACCTTTTCTGTGTTGTCTCGATTGATAATCGGACATGCTTTATCGCACAAATTACAATTAACACATAATGCATCATTGACATGTGGATATAAAAAACCTTTTTCATCCTCTCGCATCTCTATGGCGTGGTGAGGACAAATGCTTTCGCATGAAGCACATCCGCAACAATATGACTTATCAATGAGTTGTATCATTTTTTGTTAGTATGAAAAAATTTAATAATCATATTTTTGATTTGCATCCGTTCTTCATTGTTAATGCCGAAACAAATAATTGCAAATGTTGTGACGGCAAAACTGATTGGCAATTCTATATATATAGGCAAAAGGAATGTTCTCTTAATGAAATATGAGATTATCACCGATATAATTGCAACAATAATTGGTTTAAAGAATGCCCTTCTGACGAAAACTTTTACCGGAATGGAAATCATGATTTTTAATAGAGCCAATCGAGCGGCAAGACATCCTAAAGCAAGTATAATTGCAATATAGTAGGCCCATTCTACATTTGCTCCAAATTTATATGCTATATATACTGCCGGAAAGTTAAGAAGTCGCAATCCACCTACGATTAATTGGTATTTCTTAATATCTCCGGTAGCAAGCATAGCAGTAATGAGAGGTGTTGACAATATCTCCAACAAGGCATAAATAAGAGATAGTTGTATGAATATAGTAGTATAGGCAGGAAATTCTTTAAGCCAAATCTGTAGCAATCCTTCGGTTGAAATAATAATGGGAACAGATACTATCAACATTAGATAAAATGAGAAACGAGCCCCATTTAATATAAGTTCCATCATGTATTTATAATCTCCGGATGCGTACGATTTTGTGATTTGAGGGTTTAATGCCGTTGTGAAATTTTGACTGAATTGAGTGACTATATTTTCAACTTGTACGGCAATGCCTCTTGCTGCATTTAGTGTTACTCCAAAAAATAAATTTATCAGAATATTAACTCCTTGAGTCATTAATGCAGTGGAACCGGTTCCGATAAAGGTCCATCCGGCAAACCGGAGTATTTCAGAGTATCTTTTTTTATCCCAGATAAATATAAATCGACATTCAGCGAAGTTTCGGCTACAATATATGCCATATATGCATCTGATGATTAATGCGACCACGCATGTCAATATTGAATATAAAATCAATGCGTCAGGAGTTACAATAAAATATAAAACCCCAACAATGCCTAACTTTAAAATTGCTTCTAATATGCCTATGTATGCAAATGTTTTCATGCGCTCATAGGCAATAATTGTCGCATTATATGGGATGCTGATAAGATTTATTATAAACGTTATAATAGAAAATTGGAAAACCCAATTAGCGGCATACATACGGGATGGATCAATGTTTAAGCACTGATTTAGAATGTATAAACCAAATGTTTCAAGTATGATGACACTCCCTATTGCTAATAATATTATAATACTTATGGAAGCCGAAAATATTTCTTGCGAATGACGATCTCGTTTACCCAATTCAAATGTTATGAATCGTTGTATAGCTCCCGTTATCGATGCCGATATTAAAGAAAATGCAATGACTATTCCCCCTACAATATTGTAAATGCCAAAATCCTCAATGCCTAAAGCATTAAGGATTACTCGGGACGCATATAGGTTTATAATCATAATCAACGCAGTCCTAATATATAGGAACAGCGTGTTATGAGCAATGCGTGTAGTCTTATCTGTTGATTGTATAGGCACTCGACATTATTTAGTTATAACCATATCCATAGCCCTTGGTGGCTTTAGTCCCGTTAACTATTAACGACATCTTCTTTAGACGTTTTTCCTCATAAATGCTATTGAAGTACTTGACATTGGAGTATGTTGAATAGTTCGCACGGCAGACGTAGACGGTTGCATCTGTTACGCGTGATAATGTGAGCGAGTCGCTTACCATACCTATGGGTGCACTATCAATGATTATGTAGTCGTATTGTTTGCGAAGTTGCTCGAACAATTGGTCTACTTTTTCTGACATCAGGAGTTCTGCCGGATTTGGAGGTACCGGACCGGCTTGGATTATATCAAGATTTTCCACTTCCGATGATTTCAGGATAATATCGGTAGTTTTATATTGCTCAGATGCAAGGTATTGGGTGAGTCCGGTATGGGTTGGGAGATTCAGATAGTTGGCTAATTGTGGTTTGCGAATATCCATGCCGATTAAGCATACTTTTTTGCCTAAAAGAGCAAATGATGATGCTAAATTGATTGCGATGAATGATTTGCCTTCGCCGGAGACGGTTGAAGTTACCAACATTACTTTCTCTGAGGGGTCGTTTAATACAAACTGCAAATTGCTTCGGATAAGTCGGAACAATTCTGCCGCCGATGTAGAGCCTCCATCTCTTACCACTAATACATCACTATGCTTGCTAGTACAAACCTCACCAAGGATAGGAATATTGGTGTTTTTTTGTAATTCTTCTTTTGTCTCAAATTTGTTGCGTAGTAGGTTGCGCAGATAGAAATATGCGATAGGAGCACAAAATCCTAAGAATAAAAATATTAAAACGAGCTTTTTGCGCGAAGCACTGACCGGTTCGTTGTACGCATAAGCATTGTCGATTACAATACCGCGAGCCATTGTATTGGCTATATTGAGCGCTGTTTCTTCTTGCTGTTGTAGAAGATACATGTAAAGTTGTTCTTTGATGGATTGATGGCGCTTCATGCTTAGATATTCTCGCTCTTGCGCCGGTATTTCGCCTAATTTTGTTTGCGATTTCTGCACTTGCTCGCGAAGTTCGTTTAGGCGAATGAGAGAGTTCTCATGCGATTTATCGAGAGTTGCGATAATATTTTCGCGTAAAGCATCGATTTGCTTTGATAGTGCCTGAAGTGCGATATTATTAGCTTTGGCATTATTTTCAAGTTTGATACGTTCTGCAATCAAAGCATTGTAGGAGGATATAATTCCTGTGGCGGCACCTTCTCCTGATGCGTATGGAATCATAGCGTACTTGTTGACCGGATTTGATATGAAGTCGCGAGTCATCTGTAAGATTTCAAATTCGGTTTCGGCTGATATTAATTGGTTTTCCAATGTGTTCTTACGTCCGAATTGATATGATGCTTCCGCACCGACACTGGCTATGTTATGAGAACGTTTATATGCTTCGAGCAGCTCTTCCGATGCGTCAAGTTCGGTTACAAGAGATTCTAAACGAGTGTTGATAAATTCCGCAGTTTTAGAGTCTTTTAATTGTTTGTCCTCAATTCCTTTTTTATTGTAGTTATATATAATCTTGTTGATGATGTCTGTCCCATAATGGATATTAGTAGTTTGGTAATCCAATGTAATTACATTAGCTTTTTTACTTGGTATACCGATCATTAATTCTTTATTGAAGTTTTCGGCTACAGCATCATATCCACCAAGAGTGATATATTCTTTGAATGCTCCGTTTTCGTTAAATAATTCGTCGAAATATTTGGTCTTATTGAAAACGAATGTACCATAAATAGTCTCTAACGTTATAGGGAATTTAAGACCCTCAACTTCGATAAGATCTTTATTATTGGCCTTTGCATCAATTGATACCAATTGATTATCGTCAATCTTTAGCTTGAAAAGTAATGAAGAGCGAAGAGTGTCTTGAATAGATTTATTACAAATTAGCTCTACAGGTTCGTTTTTATAACGAAATTCTCGTTTGAAAAAATTTTTTCGTACTGTGTAACTGATGTTTAGTCCAAGATCTTCTACCGTGCTGCGAAGAACTGAGTGAGATGCAATTACCGCAAGTTCATCATCGACGGTACTACTTCCACCAAACATGTCTCCCATGTTGAACTGTTTCATCACTTGATTGGCTCCACCGCTTTGGTCTTCAGTAGAAATAAGAACCGATGCGTGCACGTTGTAGACCGGTTTTTTAATAAGCGCGTATGCCACTCCGATTACGAGAAACACGAAAACCGAAATGGCGAAGTAATACCATTTCGATTTGTATTCTTGGATGAGTTCGGCTATATTGAGGTCGTTTTGTTTCTTGTTGACAGTTGACATGGTTGGTGTTTCTTATTTTATTTGTTGATTGCTAATGCGATAACGAGAGAGGCCACGATGGAGCATGCGCTGATGATGGCGGAGATTACCGAGAGTTTGAACGCGTTGTTCTGGTTGTATTCGGCATTGTCTTTGCGCACTTCGTTAGGCTCTACGTAGAGCACATCGTTCTGGCGCAGATAGAAGTAGGGCGACGCGATGATGTTGACATCGTTGAGGTTGAGATTGTGGTAAGAACGTTGTCCTTTTTCGTCGCGGATGAGGACAACGCGTGAGCGTTCGCCATAGGCGGTAAGGTCGCCGGCATCGGCAAGCGCATCGAATATCGAATATCGCTGATTGCGAATGAGGTATGAGCCGGGGCGGGTTACTTCGCCAAGTACGTTGACCTTGAAGTTGAGCAATTCTACGCGCACATAGGGGTCGTTCACATCGGCTTCGATTTTTTCGGTCAGGTAGTCGGTCAACTGTTGGGTCGTCATCCCTTCTACGTGGATTTTACCGAGAATCGGGAAGTTGATGTCGCCCGATTGGTTTACTATATATGTCTGTTGTGTAGCTTGCGAGTATGATTCGATTGAGCCGAGCTGTGCAGGGTTCGACAGCGGGAGGTTGTAGACAGCCGTTGCTTCCGGAACGGATGAGGTGACGGTGATGAGCAGCTCATCGTTGGGAGCAATGTTGAGGCTGATGTCCTGAGTCGGGATTACGCCACTGTTGTCGTCGCGGTTGTCAAAATATGTAAGTGTCGTTTTTGACGAGGTGCACGAACTCATCATCAGAGCAAGCGCGGCAAATGCATATAAAATGCGTAGTTTCATATTCCTGTTGGTTTTCAATAAAATTAGGTAGACTTCGATTATATAACGCGGAGCTACCTGCATTATTATGTAAAATTAATTTTTTGCAAAAAGTCCACAAAGGTACACATTTTATCCGAATTTATCTAACCCGTGTGTCCTAATGTTTGGTGCGGGTGGCCTATACGTCTGATTATTAGTGTGGTATGGGTGCGGATTATGTAGAGACGCTCTGCGGTGGTCGGAGTCGGGCGATTTTTTTGCCGTAGAGTGGGGGATGGGCGTAGGTGGATTGTCTTGTATTTAGTATGTATTATCTCCCGTAAAGATTATTATGGTTAAAGTTTGTTAAACGGGGGGGGGGGATTGGGGGAAAAGTTAGCTTTGCCGGTCCTATGATTAAAATGCGATCGTGAAAACTGACATCGATAAAGAAAATAACAATAATGCCAAGCGTAAGTTTGAATACATCTATTCGGCTTATAGCGGTCGTATTTACAATTTTGTATTGCGAATATCTCGTGGCAACGAATACTTAGCAGAAGAAATAACCCAAAATACATTTCTCAAAGTCTGGGAAAAACGAAACGACTTAAAAGACGAATCAGCAATGTTAGCTTATATGTACACCACCGCGCGTAACATGTTCCTGAATTACTGCGAACATGAGACCATCGAGTATGTGTACTATAACTATATCATGCGAAACTCATCCGACCTTGACTGTTCCACTGAAAAACTGCTTAACAAAAATTTCCTAAACGATTTCATCATGAAAGTTATCGAAGAGATGCCTCCGATGCGCAAGCGCGTGTTCATGATGAGCAGGTTGCAAAGCAAGAGCAACAAACAGATCGCAGAAGAACTTCAAATCTCAAGTAATACAGTGGAGCGTCACATGACCTTAGCTCTTCAATATGTAAGAGAGCGCGTGTTGAAATATTACAATGTGCTAGCTCCCATTTGTCTCGTTTATTCATTCTTATCGTAGCATCGGCCTTATGGAAAATATTGAAGAATTGAAAAATCTGGTTGAAAAATACCTTAATCACAGTGCAACCGCTGCCGATCGACTTCGCATTTGTCAATATCTTGAGTCGGGCGACGACATGGCTTGCTGGTTTCAACAGCAAATCGACACATCGAGCAACGACATCGATGCGGATATCAAAGGCGGCATTCTCGAAAACATTTACGTCGACACCGACACTCGCGAACGTCGCGGATGGCGCTTCTATCTGTTGTCGATAGCCGCATGCTTGCTCGCCGTAGTTGCCACCGTGGCCGTGATGAAATATTGGTTCCCGCTATCGGCTGCCGATGACAAGCCTTTTACCGTCTACACCAATATGGGCAACAAGAGCTACGTTACCCTTCCCGATGGAACGGAAGTGAATCTCAACACCATGTCGAAGATTACATATTATTATGATGCAAAAACTCGCTCGCGCGTGGTCAAGCTTTCGGGCGAAGCATTCTTCGATGTGGCAAAAGACCCCGAACATCCATTCTACGTGCAGGCCGACGCGCTGCGAGTGGAATGTCTCGGTACGAAATTCAATGTCAATGCCTATCCGGAGAGTCAATCCATATCGGTAGTACTTGCCGACGGTAAAGTGAACGTCGCCTCCGAAAAAGAAAACATGATAATACAGCCCAACACCTGTATCAACTACGACAAAAGGGGAGGGCGCATGACCAAACAGCCGGTCGAAGCTATCAACTACTGCGAATGGATGAACGGCTACATATATTTTAATAATGAGCGGTTTGAAGAGATAGCCAAGATGATAACCCGCAACTATGGAGTCACGGTCAACATCCTGTCGAAGTCGCTCAAAGAGGAAAAATTCACCGGAACAATCTACCAGACAGATATAAAAAACGTGCTCGGAATCCTCACGGCAGCCTCCGGCGCGAAATACGAAATCATTAACGACACATTAATTAACCTATCATACTAACAATTAAACCAACAAACTATCCTTATTATGCTAAACGTTAAGTACTTTGGTCTCCTATTGATGGTTTTAACCTTGGGTTTGGTATCGTGTGACGACGATCCCGAAATCGGCGATGTAGTCGGTGCGGACACGTCATACACCGCGATTACCATCACGCCTGAGAAAGATGTCTATCAAGTAGGCGACGTAATCACGTGCTCCATTACGGAGACAAAAGGTCCCAACGACAAACTCCAAGAGGAAACCTATTGGTGGAACATGTCTTGGTGGTCGGCAGCTGCCATCGAAGTTGATTTTCAAGAATTTGACGAAAATCGTGTAAACACCTCATCGGAAATCGAATTGACCGAGCCGGGTGAAATCACCGTCTATTTCTTCGGGCAAATCAAATACCCCAATTTCGATTGGCGAAAAGTCGAAATCACAAAGAAAATCACGGTTGTCGAATAATCTAAATCTTTAGGACCATGAGTTATATTACTAAACAATTAAAGCGGACATTGGTTCTGCTTGCGGTAGCAGTATGCTCACTTGCAGCGCAAGCCAATATCACAGTGTCGCTTTCATCGGTGCCCTTGCGCAAAGCGATGAACGAGATAGAGAAAGTATCGAATCTCCACTTCTTTTATAAATCATCATTGACCGGACTCGACTCCGTTGTCTCCATTTCAGCCAACAACGAGTCCGACAAAGCAGTCCTCGACCGCCTTTTCAGCGACACCGACCTCGGTTATTCGCTTGAAGACGACGGTATTGTGGTCGTGTTTCCAAAAGCCTCGCCGATGTCTCGTGCCGAAATCGAAGAGGCCAATTCAGGAAGCCAAAAGCCCGGATTCACTATCCGTGGAACAGTCCTCGATGCCAACGACGAACCATTGATTGGTGCCAACGTACGCATCAAAGGCTCTAAGACAGGTGTCACCACCGACATCGACGGTAACTACACACTCACACCCGTCAAGGCCGGCGACGTAGTCGAAATCTCTTATGTAGGCTACACACCCACATCATTGAAAATTACCGGTGCCGGACGCTACGACGCTGTCCTTCAGGAAAATGCACTCGCTCTCAACGAAGTGGTTGTCGTTGGTTACGGTACACAGAAGAAAGTCAACCTCACAGGTGCAGTCAGCGTGGTTAAAGCCGAAGACCTCAACGGACGTCCTTCCGCCAATGCAGCTACCGCACTCCAAGGTGTTGACCCCGCGCTCAACCTCTCGATGAGCACCGGTGGCCCCAACTCCGGCTACGATATCGACATCCGCGGTGTTGCCTCTATCAACGGCGGTACTCCGCTCATCTTGGTCGATGGTGTTGAAATGACCCTTAACCGCGTGAACGCCAACGATATCGAATCTGTTTCAATCCTTAAGGATGCTTCAGCAGCAGCCATCTACGGTGCTAAAGCATCTTCAGGTGTTGTCCTCGTCACCACAAAGAGCGGTAAGGACGGCAAGGCAAAAGTATCGTTCGACCTCAAGGCCGGTTGGAAGACTCCGACCACCAACACCGATTTCGTCGATTCAGGTTACTGGTCAGTATTCATCAACGACTGGTTTATGATTGAACACGGCGGTTACGGCTACACCACTTACGACGACAACGACTACGCTCAGCTTTGGATGCGTCTCGGTAAGGGCGAAACAGCCGATCTCCCTTGGGCAGTTGTTCAAGACGACCTCTCATATAAATATTATGCTAACTACGACTGGTACAACCACTACTTCAAGACCACTCGCCCGATGCAGGACTACAACGTCTCCATCACCGGTGGTACCGACAAGGTGAACTACTACATCTCCGGTCGTATGTATAAAGAAGACGGTCAGATTCGTCAGAACAACGATAACTTCAAGAGCTACAACCTCCGCTCTAAAATCAACGTCAACATCACCGACTGGTTGAAATACGGCATCAACGTAAGCTACTTTGAATCAGATTATTTCTATCCAGGTGGCAACGACCTTCAGTACACAATGAAGTCGACTTCGCTCCACTCACTTGCCTACATTCCCTCAACCAACCCCGACGGAACATCGGTATTCGCCAACCGTTACAACTATAACGGCTCTGTCGAAGTGGGTGGCGGTCTCAACGCCGTGTTGAACCAAGGCAAGCACACCAACGACGAAAAGAACCGCGAGTTCGTTGTCAAAAACGAAATCGAACTCAAGCTTATGAAAGACTGGACCGTAAATGCCGACTATTCATATCTTTTCCGCAACTACGAGTTCGCATCTCGCCGTGTTCCCGTGCCTTACTCTGATGTAGCCGGACAAATCTCATGGATGGACCCCTCATCGAAGACATTGGCTCGCGACCAATACTCACAGCGTCATACTCGTCGCACTAAGCAGAGCTACAATATCTTCACCACATATTCTCCCTCATTTGGCGACCACAACTTCAAGTTGATGCTCGGTATGAATGGTGAAATCTATCGTCAACGCTCATTGAAGGCAACCCGCCTCGACCTTCTCTCTACTGAAAATTCATCGTTCAACCTCGCAACAGGCGAAGTGACCGAACTCATCGAAGATATCGAAAATGCACGCACCCGCGGTTGGTTCGGACGTTTCAACTACGACTACGCCGGCAAGTACCTCATGGAAGTGTCGGGACGTTACGACGGTTCATCCCGCTTTGCTGCCGACCATCGTTGGGGCTTCTTCCCCTCAGGTTCACTCGGATGGCGTATCAGCGAAGAAAACTTCTGGGAACCCTTGCGTGAATGGTGGAGCAACGCCAAGATTCGTGCTTCTGTCGGTTCACTCGGTAACCAACAAGTAGGCTACTACGACTATATCGACGTTATCGACACCTCCAAAAAGCTCTCAGGCGTCACTCTCGACGGTGTGACTCAACTTCCCTATGCAACTGAAAGCGACCCCGTTGCTTCCGACCTCACTTGGGAAACAGTTACCACCTACGACCTCGGTCTCGACCTCGCATTCTTCAACAACCGCCTCTCTTTCACCGGCGACGTTTACATCCGCGACACCAAGGACATGCTCACCTCCGGAGCTTCTCTTCCGGCAGTTTACGGTGCATCCGTTCCTGAGTCCAACTGCGCCGACCTCCGCACCAAAGGTTGGGAAATCGGTGTGAACTGGACCGACGACATCGCACTTTTGGGTAAGAACCTCCGCTACTCTGTAGGATTCGGTATTGGTGACTACAAGTCAAAGATTACCAAATACGACAACCCCAACAAACTTCTCTCCGACTACTACGAAGGCATGACTCTCGGCGAAATCTGGGGTTACTCTATCGGCGGACTCTTTATGTCTGACGAAGAAGCAGCCGCTTACGATGTAGATCAATCGCTCGTCAATGGTGACATCCAAATTGCAGGTCCCTCAAAGGGTCTCCACGGTGGTGATATGAAATATCTCGACCTCGACGGCGATAAAGTCATCTCTATCGGTGAAAACACAGCCGACAACCCCGGCGACCGCAAAATTATCGGTAACTCACTTCCGCGCTACAACTACAACTTCCGCTTTAGCGCAGAATGGAACGGTATCGACATCTCCGCATTCTTCCAGGGCGTAGGCAAGCGCGATTGGTATCCCACCAATGAAGCTATCACCTTCTGGGGCCCGTATTCTCGTCCTTATCAAGCATTTATCGAGAAAGACTTCCTCTACAACGTGTGGACCGAAGACAACAAGGGCGCTTACTTCCCCCGCTGGCGCGGTTACGAAGCACTCGGTACCCAAAATCAGCTCGGTAATGCCAACGACCGTTACCTCCAAGATATTTCGTACCTCCGCTTGAAGAACCTCACCGTAGGCTACACTCTTCCTTGGTTGAAGAAATACGTTTCCGAACTTCGTGTCTACTTCTCAGGTGAAAACCTCTTCTACTGGTCGCCCTTCAAGAAATATTGCAAGAGCATCGACCCCGAAACTGCCGCTGCCACCACCACCGGTGTCAACTACAGCTTCGCAAAGACTTTCACTTTCGGTGTTAACATCTCATTCTAATATCCACGACAATGAACTATCTATATAAAATAATGTTGCTTGTCGCAGCCGCTTGCTGCCTCAACGCATGTGAAGACCTCGACGAATTTCCGGAGGACGATCTCAGCCCCGAATCCTATTTCGGTACTGAATCGGAATTGGAACTCTATTCCAACCAATTCTACTCGCAGATGCCTTCAGCACCCTCCAATGCCGCAGAGGGCAAACTCTACTGGTATTGCGAGCAAGGCGAACACTTCGTGTCGCCCACACTCGTGCGTGAAATCCAAGGCACCCGTCTCATCCCCGCCGATGCCGACGATGTGGGTTGGACTTGGTCGGCCCTCCGCAAGGTCAACTACTTCCTCAAGAACAACGTACGTTGCGACGACGAGTCGGTTCGCGAACGCTACAATGGCGTAGCCTACTTCTTCCGCGCATATTTCTATTACAATATGCTCGTGAAGTTCGGCGACCTCCCTTGGTATGACACCCCCGTAGGTTCAGGCGACGGCGACCTCCTTTACAAAGCACGCGACTCGCGCGATGTGATTATCAAGCACATCATCGCCGACTGCGACTCCGCAGCCAAGTCCTATCGCTTGCCGAGCGCACGCACTCCCTACGAAGTGAATCGTTGGACAGCTCTCGCACTCAAAGCCCGCGCATGCTTGTTTGAAGGTACATTCCGCAAATACCACGCCGGCGACGTATTCAACCCCGACAATCTCCCCTCCGACGAACTTCTTCGTCTCGCTGCCGAAGCAGCCAAAGAGGTGATGACTCAAGGCGGATACTCGCTCTACAACGAAGGCTCCGAACCTTACCGCGACCTCTTCGCTTCATTTGAAGCTCGCGACTGCGAAATCATCTGGGCACGCCGCGTATCGGAAGAGTCAGCCATCAAGTGTAACGCCAACGGTTGGGCCAACACCCGCCGTGTAGGTTTCACCAAGCGATTTGTCAACCTCTACCTTAACTCCGATGGTACCCGCTTCACCGACAATGCCGGATGGGAAACCAAGCAATTCGTTGAAGAGTGCACCGACCGCGATCCCCGTATGGCGCAGACCGTGTATTGCCCCGGCTACATCCAAAAGGGTGAAACCAAATCGTACATGACCGACATGACCGGCAACCTCTCCACCGGTTACAAGTACATCAAATATGTTCGTGAGGTTAAATACAACACTTGGGATGCTTCTATGGTGGCTCTGCCGCTCTTCCGTCTCGGTGAAATGTATCTCATCTATGCCGAAGCTCTCGCCGAGTTGGGCACCATCACCCAAAACGACCTCGACATCTCTATCAACGTGCTTCGCGACCGCGTAGGCATGCCACACCTCAATCTCGCTTGGGCAAACCAAAATCCTTGCCCTTATATGCAGAGTGCCGACTGGGGCTATCCCAACGTGACCAAGAGCGCCAACACCGGCGTGATTCTCGAAATCCGTCGCGAGCGTCTCATCGAGCTTTGCTTGGAATCGCTCCACTATTCCGACATCCTCCGCTGGAAAGAGGGTAAAGTCTACGAAAAGCCCTTCTACGGACAATACTTCCCTGGTCCCGGTAAGTACGACCTCACCGGCGACGGCAAGGCCGATGTATGCCTCTATGTCGGAACCAAACCTTCCGGTCGTGGCTTGACATTCCTCGAAATCGGTGTCGATGTCGTCCTCTCCGAAGGCGAATCCGGATATATCCAAGTGCACAGCGACCCGTCGCTCCAATGCAATTGGACCGAAGACAAAGACTATCTCTTTGCAATTCCCATCAACGAGCGTCTCCTCTCCGGAATGGCTCTTGATCAGAACCCCGGCTGGAACGATGGTCTCTAATCTTTTCGACCCTTATTTCTAACAATTTTATAATCTAACCGACAATTCCGTTGCTCTATCGGGGAGTCCCCGATACGAAAGGCAAGCCGATAGAGCAACTTTTTATTTAAAACTTTTTTTCTTCAATTTTTTATTAACCTAAACAAAATTTTTAGTTATGAAACGAAGTCTTACTTCAATCTTGGCAGCTGCTGCAATGTTGGTAGCTCCTAACGTAAATGCAGGCGAAGTTTATTTCTTCAGTCCTAACGGTTCAGGCGAAGGTTATTCTTGGGACGATCCTATGAACGGTGACGACCTTGAAGCTTCTATTAAAGGTGCCGCTGCAGGTGATATATTCTACCTTATGGAAGGTACTTATACCGCCCGTACATCAGGTATTTTTGAAATTCCTTTCGGTGTAACTATCAAGGGTGGCTATCCTGCTTCATCAACCGGCGAAAATGTCGACATCACTTATCCCACCGGTGCTGAAACCATCCTCGATGCCGACCTCGACGGCGACGGTCTTGGCGACAATGGAAACAAGGCATTCATCTATATTGCAGGCAACGAAGAGGGATATTACTCTGATGTAGCGCCTATCGTTATCGAAGGTGTTACCATTAAAAATGCTCGCGTAGGTTCTGACACTGAAAAAGCTGTAAGCGACTATACCGGAGCTGCTTTGTATGCCGACAATGCGCAACTCACTCTCAGCCACGTGAAGTTCGCAGACAATGTTCGCGTCGGTGACATTGCTAACAAATATTGTCGTGGTTCTATCATTATTGTTCGCGGTTGCTACACTTACGCTCACGACTGCGTATGGGAAAACAACGAAGGTCAATCTGCCGGTTGCTGCTTCGCTGCACGTCAACGTGGAGGTAACACTTCTGACCTTGCTGATACCGAATATGGTATTTCTATTCTCGACCGCTGCTACTTCGCTCCTACCAACAAGATGGAAGATGTGACTACAACTAATAACCGCTACGGTGGTGTGGTTACTCTTGCCGACTATGGTGGCATTATGGTTATGAACAACTGTACCGGTTACAGCACTTCTGACAATCCCACTATCCACTCTATCGGTGCATTTTCTCGTATCGGTACAGCTGCTACTTTCTACATGACAAACTGTACTATCTTTGATTACTATGCTTATGAAGCTAAAAATCTCAAAGGTGTATTCTCTATTGGTAAATTGGCAACCGCATACTTTGCCAACAATATCGTAGTTAACTCTACTGATACTGCTGCTGATGACAATGCATCTGTAATGTGGTTCCAGGAAGGCACTACTACCTACACCTCTGCCGGCTACAACGTATGGGGTTCTACTTTCGATCCTAACTCAAAGGCTTCTCTCCAATCTACCGACAAGACCGGTAACACTAACACCGTTGCTACCGTATTCGGCACTGCTACTGTTGCTGACGGCGTGATTGCTCCGCTCGAATCTTACCGTACAGTTCCCACTGCCGACATTAAGGCTGCCGCTACCACTTGGGGTATCGACAAATATGTTGACGTAACCATCGACCAAAAGGGTAACGCACGTCCCGCAACCACCGTTCCCGGTGCATACGATGCTAACGCTTCTTCAGGTATCGAAAATGTAATTGCAGATGACAATGCTGAAGTTATTGCAGTTGAATACTACAACATCCAAGGTCAAAAACTTAGCGTTGAGCCCGAAAACGGTTTCTACATCCAAAAGGCTATCAAGGCCGACGGTACTGTAAAGGCTTCAAAGCTCGTTAAGTAATCCGCATTTTTTCGGGGCGACGGCTCAACCTCATCGTCGCCCCATTTTTTCTATTCTTCCCTAAGCAACATATCATCGAAAAGCACTCAACAAAAATTTCGTTTATTCTAACATTCTAACCGTATTTGCCCGCAATGACCCGGATACTTTTACTACAATCACACTCAACGCATCACGTGCCCGATTCTATCTGTCGAGCATGCCTTTCGATGTATCCATGAGTTGCAAGGCAAATCCCGACAATCTACGAAAAAAGTTTCAGTTCAACTAAGCATATCATTTCACAAGCATGACTACTCACAAGCTATATTACCGAATCCTCACACTCCTCCTTGCCGTAGGCTTCGCGTTCCCCGCAGCCCGCGCCAACACCTACGACGGAGTCTCCACCGACCCCTCCACCGGCATCCACCGCATCGGCAACTACAACGTGCGCTATGCCAACGACGCTTCCGACGTCACCAACGGATGGGCATGGAGCAACCGCAAAGCAAACCTCTTGCAACTTATCGAAGATATCGACTTCGACCTCCTCGGCCTGGAAGAAGTCACCGGCTCTACATCGCAAGGCGACCAGATGACCGACATCGGCACCGCGTTGCTATCTTACGGCTATTCCTACTATCCGTTTGAACGCGACAATGGAGTGATCAACAATGGATATTCATATAATGTATTGGCTTATAAAACTGCTAAATACTCTGTCCTCGGCAATGGTGGATTTTGGCTTTCCGCCACTCCCGATACCAAAGGGAGCTACGGATGGGAGTATAACGAATATGGTACTACAAACGATAGCGGTGCGGCGATTGCACGTACTTGTTATTGGGTGAAGTTGCTTGTAAAAGACACTTCAAGCCCTGATTATGGCACTCCGTTTGTTTTCGCAATGGCTCATGCTAATGCCGGCAAGCTTCTCGACGGTCCCGAAAGCGGCAAATTATTGGTAAGCCGCCTGTCGCAATATGCCGATGAATTGGCCGATGCATACGGACTGGAGCATGGAACCGTTCCGGTGATTCTCGTGGGCGACTTCAATATGGACCGCCGTCGCGGAGTCAACCAGCATGCCTACCGTGAATATATGACTTACTTCAGCGATGCCGGACTTTCGGCAGATTCAAAGGTGACGACTCCCAACAAGAGCACTGTATCGGCATGTAATTCGCTTACCACTACCGACTTCACTCCGATTACTTCTATCACCTCCGACAGTCAAGGCTCGATATTCGACTATGTGTTCTATCGCAATGTCCATGCCCAAAGCTATTATATCATCACCGAGACTTACAGTGCATCCAAAAACCCCTCCGACCACTATCCGATATATATAAACTGTACTCTCGGACATAATTGTCCCGATATTTATGTTAATGCCAATGCTGCATCGGGTGGCGACGGCTCGAAAGCATCGCCTTTCACCACTCTCACCGAAGCAAAAAAGATAGCGACTGCCGGCTCTACCGTGCACGTCACTGCCGACACCTATAATGAAAGTTTCGAGCTTTCATCGCCGGTAGAATTTATCGGAGGCTACGACACTCAGTTTGAAAATATCATTGGCAAGACTGAAATAGACGGAACCGGAAAATCGTTTGCTGTCAAAGCAAAACGTAACGGTCTCTACTTCTCCAATTTCAAGATTAGCAACACCGTATCAACCGGAACTACTGAAAGCGGAGCATTCTACTCTACGGGAGCGGAAGTACATCTCAAAAACTGCGAATTCTACAACAATTCAGTCGCTACGACCACAAGCGTAGTCTCCGGTGCCGGATTGCATACAGTGGCTCGCGATGTGGAACTCACCGATTGTTATTTCCATGGCAACACAGCTCCGTCGGGGAGCGCACTGTCGATTGAGTATATCGACGCTTCTATTTCCGGCGGAGACTGGGGCGCGGAGACGGTGAGAGTGTCGGGATGTACGTTTGCCGATAATTCCACTATCGATGTTTCCGGTAGCTCTACTCGCGGAGCCGTCAACGTGTCGTGCGGCTACATCGGCGAAAATGTCAACTTCTGGAACAATACGTTTGCCAACAATACATTTAACGGCACATCGGGTGGCGGTTCTGCCATTTATGTGTACTCAAAATCCAATCCTCTTATCAATTTCGGTTTTAACACTATCGTAGGCAATGTATCCACGTCGACGGGTGAGGCACTTATCGTTTATCGCGGTTATCTCACATTGATTAACAATATCATTGCCGGAAACTATAATGCCGCGAAAGCCGATACCGGCACTCACGATGCATATGTCAATACTTCCGTTACCACCGTATCGGCAGCAAGATACAATGTGTTCTCCACCTCCACCTCTGCTGCTTCTGCTCTCTACGACTCCAACGGCACGGATGCCTATGCTATCAGCATCAATACGGCTACAGTGTCGCACTACGGACAGATGCTTGCAGCGTTGCCCGAATTGCTCGACGGAGCAGCGGTAGATGGCAAGTTTGTGGCCGGATTGGCGATGAACGGCGGAAATACCCCCACGGTGAAGGTCAATGCCACTTCGTTTGACGGAAAAGACATCTCGGTGCTTACGAGTTCGCTTCGCGCCCTCGAAGCCGCTTTCGGCGTAGACCTTAACGGCGACGGCGATACTTCTGACGTAATCAACACCGACCAACGCGGCTCGAAACGTCTCACCAACTCAGTGCCGGGAGCGTGCGAATTTGTGCCGCTGCCGTTGTCTAACTATTTTGTGGTTCTCGACGATGAAGTTCCCTCCGGTTCTACAAAGAGTGGCTACTCTTGGGCAATGGCTGCTCCCGAAAGCAAGCTTCCCGAACTGCTTGCCACTGCCAAAGCCGGCTCTACGTTCTATCTCGGAACGGGTGTCTATAAACTTTACTCCAACTACGAAATCCCCGAAGGTATCGCCATCAAGGGTGGATATACCGCCGATATGCGTACCGGTCGCAATACCGACATCTCTTACGACGGCTACCTCTCCCCGGATCTCGGTGACGAATACAAAACCATTTTCGATGCACAAGGTCAAAACGGTGTAGACCTCGGAAAGGCAGGACAAGTGCCGTTTTTCATCATCGGCAATCCCAATGCCGCAAGTGGTCAGTACTCCGATTACTATAACGGAGCACTCAATACCGGAACAAAGACCGATGTAGACCGTGTGATGCTCCAAGGTATCGTGATTCGTAACGCAGTCAACACTCAGACCTCAATCGATTATGCCGGTAGTGCTATGGTGGTTACACATGCTATTGCCCGCCTTGCCAATGTGATTATCGAAGATTGTTCGGTAGGAACGGAGAGTGGCGGTTCAAAAGACCGAGGCGGTGTGATTAGCGTACGCGGCTCATATTTCTTTGCTGCCGATTGCGCATGGCGTAACAACCAATCCACTCGAAACGGTGTGGCTCTCAATGTCCGCCAACGTGAGTCGAAAGGCGCCACTGACGAAACTGATCGCTCTATCGTGATTCTCGACCGTTGTGAGTTTACCGATAATACGTTGTACAAACCCTCTTGGACGAGCGCTACTTATGGTGGAGCGTTGGTAATGGGCGACTATTCAGGTACGCTTTATATGAACAACTGTACAGCAACCGGCACTCATATCTATAGCAACGGTGCATTTGCACGCATCGGTACGGCGGTGAGATTTTTCTGTACCAACAGCACATTCTATGACTGTACTGCTACCGGTGATCTTAAAGGTATAGTATCTGTTGGTGGTTCGGCTCAGACATTTATAGCCAATACCATCTGCGTAAATTCGTCGGATGTGTCAGGCAACAATAATAAAGCCGTTGTGTATTTCCAAAGCGGATTTACATCAGGTGGCAACAATGTGTGGGGTTCGCTCTATAATGCTAACGGCAGCACTCTTGCCGACACGGATTTGCAAGCATATACTTACACTACTTCCGCTGTGTTCGGCAGCAATACTCTCGCAGTCGATGGCGGTAACGGCTTGCAAGTGATTCGTCCGCTCGATGCGTATAAAAAGGTGAAAGTGTCGGAACTTAAGGCGCTCGCGGCAACATGGTCGTTGCCCGACGAAGTGGATATTGCTCGCGACCAGCGCGGACTCTATCGCAGTGGCGATGTCACCTATTGCGGAGCTTATGACCCCAATGCGACAAAGGTTCGTCCCGCACATCAATATTTCGTAAGTGTTGACGGTAATGGCGACGGTATGACGTGGGAAAGTCCGCTTTCACCCAAGCGATTTGCCTATCTCCTCGAAGATGCTCCCATCGGCGATGAATATTATATCATGGAGGGTGAGTACAAACCTGTATTCACCAATTCGGCATCCGCTTCGACCACCACGTTCCACCCGTGGCTTATCCCGGAAGGTGTCACCATCCGTGGCGGTTATCCCGAATCGTCGACAGGTACCGAGACTGAAATTACTTATCCTACCAATACCGAAACCATTTTCACTGCCGACTACGATGGTGACGGAGTGGGGGACAACGGCGACCTTCCGTTCTTCTGGTTCGACAATTCCGACGGCGACAAGGACAACTATGAGTTGACAACAATCGAGGGCATCACTATCCGCGATGCATACTCCACTTGCGAAGACCGCAAGTTCTATCGCGACCCGATATTCCTCGAACATGTCAATGTGGAATTCGGTTGGGTGAAGATTCTCAACAATACCACCGGCTATCTTACAAAATATGAGTCCGACTACTATCAGCTTGAACCGAAAGCCGGCTATGAATCGAAAGGCTCATCGTTTGCCCTTCCCGCGACTTATACATTACCGGTATATGAAGTTTCCGGCGCGGGTGGCGCAATGACCGTACGCGGCTCGAAGGTGTATCTCCACGATTGTATCTGGCGCGACAATAAGACCACTCACGGCGGTGCGGCTCTCTGTATCCGTCAGCGCGACGGCCACACTCTTGAGGCTACTACAGACCGCTCTGTCGTGAAAATCGAACGCAACGAATTTACCGACAATATACTCCCCGTACAGGGCGTGACCGAGAAAGAACCGGAATTGGACTCTTCCGGTCAGCGCACGGGTTATTACAAATATCACGAACTTGCCCGCTACGGCGGTGCCATCTCTCTTGCCGATTATGGCGGTACGCTCTATATGATTAACTGTACTGTCAGCGGTTCTCACGTGCAATATGCCGGTGGCGCTGTGCGTATCGGTACAGGCGGTGTGTTCTACTCGATGAGCAACACATTCTTCGACTGTACGGCGCCCACAGGTGGCGGTTCGTTGCTATCGATTGGCAGCAAGACCACAAGCAGCATCTCCAACACTATTGCTGTCAATGACGCCGAATATGAAACAACCTACGGCGCAACCAGCCCCGCTGTGCGCATCCAAAGTAACAGCACAGTCAACAAGGGTGCCTACAATGTGTTCGGCTCGTTTGCCGACGAAGCAAACACCGGTGTGATTACCAACAATATCACCGACGACGAAACCGGCGTTTATCCTTACAACGACATCCGCTCATCCAACTCGATGGAAACCGTGTTTGTCAACAATCTCACCGAGGAAGCGGCTCTCGCAGCCGAGCAGGAATCGGAGTTAAGCATTACATTCTTCGACAACGACCGCTATCCCGGCTACGACTATCTTATCGCCAACGAGCGTCATACCGCCGAAGAGGGTGCGATGGACTCTTATGTGATTACCCCCAAGAAGATATATTACGAGAAGTATTATCAGACTAATTTCAGCAAAAGCTACGGCGACCGCCTCATCGCGCTTCGCGCTGCTTGGGACATCGCCAGCGAAAAGGATGGGGAAATGGACCTCTGGCGCGACCAGCGTATGGCTGAACGCGACCAAAACACTATCGTGGGTGCATACGACCCCTATGCAATGGAATGGTCAGGTACGACCGAATCGCAATCTATCGAGAGCGAACTCTCGACAGTGATGATAACCGGTATCGGCAACGACTGCTATCGCATCAGCGGTGCCGAGGGCACATGCCGCGTATATGACCTCGTAGGTCATATAATCAGTACTGATTATGTCACCGAAGGCTCTGTAATCAATCTTAGCGGTGCGCCGTCGGGCATGTATATCATCAATGTGTCGGGGCATACTGCCAAAATCGTAAAATAAACAGTAACCAAACAAGAACTCAATACAATGTCGAAAAAAGGATTATCAGTATATGCAATGATTGTGACGGTGTCTCTTGCGCTTAATGCGCAAGAGTACCACACATTCGCCACCTGCAATGTGCGCTACACCAATGCTGCCGCCGACAGTTGCCAACGCAGCTGGGGCGAGCGCGGTCGATATGTGGTACAGACCATTACCGACTACGATTTCGACATTGTGGGAATGCAGGAGGTGTCGGGACACAAGGGCGACCGCTCGTGGACATCCGACGGCACCAAAAGCGGACTCTCGCAATATCAGGACTTGCAGCAGCGTATGCCTCAGTATGAGTTTATCGCCTATGAACGCGACGGCAACGATGCCGGTGTGGACTACTCATACAATGCTATCGCCTACAAACGCGACCGGTATGAGGTTATCGCCACCGACTGCTTCTGGCTGTCGGACACCCCCGAAAAGGCGAGCTTCGGCTGGGCTTACAATACCGATGGTACATTCAAGTTTAAGCGCACATGCGCTTGGGCGAAGATGCGCGAGAAGGCTACCGGCAAGGAGTTTTATTTCGCGGTGACGCATTGCAACTACGCTCCGTCGATCGACGGTCCCAAAGGGGCACGGCTCATTGTGGAACGATTGTCGGCCATGGCGGGCGATCTCCCCGTGGTGCTTGTGGGCGACTTCAATATGCATAAAATCAACCATTGGAACGCATATCGTGAGTATATATCCTATTTCTCCGATGCCTCAACTTCATCGTGTCGCTATCTGAGTCTGCCCGAAGCCAACGGACAGACTGCGTGGACCACGACGCAATGGACTCCCATCACAGAGGCTGAGAACGGACAAGCCTACGACTATCTGTTTTATCGCAATATGCACGCTCATCAGTACAGCATCATCACCGAGAACTACGGTCGACCGCTCAACCCGTCGGACCATTACCCTGTGATGGTGAAATTCTCGTTTGCCGATGAGTGTAAGACCAAATGCCGGAAATAACGAAAAAAATAACTTAAATACCCATTATACAATGAAAAATTTTTGGAAAAACTTATTTGTATTGTCGGTCGCTTCGGTGAGCACTTTCGCTCTCTCGGCACAGGACAATGTTCATGCCTTTGCGACTTACAATGTCCGCTACCTTAATGATTCGTCGGGCGAAAACGTTGCCGGAAACTCGGAAGGAAAGAGTTGGGATTTACGTGGTCCCTATGTGTTTCAAATCATTGAAAACTACGACTTCGACGTGGTAGGCTTTCAGGAAGTGACCGGTCGCAGCGGAAAATATTCGTTAAGCCACGGCTCCGGCTACTCTCAACGCGAGGAGATAATGATGGCTCTCGATGATGAGTACGACTTCTTCGATTGCGAGCGCGACGGAAATTCTGCCGGCAAGGACTATTCCTACAATATGTTGGCTTACAAGACGTCGAAATATGA
Source organism: Muribaculaceae bacterium (assembly GCA_045133615.1). Taxonomy (GTDB): domain Bacteria; phylum Bacteroidota; class Bacteroidia; order Bacteroidales; family Muribaculaceae; genus M3. The sequence continues at coordinate 60,248 of JBGUUQ010000056.1, forward strand.
GGCTGTCGATAATGGCTGCTTCTGGCTCTCGTCGACTCCCGATGTTGCAAGTACGGGATGGGTTACCGATGGTATCCGTCGTACCTGCGTGTGGGCTAAGTTGAAAGTGAAAGCTACCGGCGAAGAGTTTGTGTTTGCTGTCACTCACGTGAACTATGCTCCCACTCTCGACGGTCCTCCCAGTGCCCGCGTGCTCGTAAGCCGCCTTTCGGCTATTGCCGGCGACCTCCCCGTGGTGCTTTTGGGTGACTTCAATATGAGCCGTTCTCACACTGCGGCTTATCGCGAATATGTGTCTTACTTCTCGGAAGCTGCTACATCAGCCGACAAAGTGCTCTGCGTCCCCGAAGAAAACGGTCAATTTGAATGGACCACAACCCAGTGGACCACTGCCGACAAGGCTACTTCCGGCAACGACTTCGACCATATCTTCTACCGCAATATGCACGCCAACGCTTGCTATACGATCACAGAAAATTTCGGTCGCGGTATCAACCCCTCCGACCACTATCCCGTGATGGGTGAGTTCACACTCGGCAATTCCACTCCCGACGTGTATGTGGACTGCGAAGCCGCCGATGGCGGTGACGGCTCGAAGGCTGCTCCGTTCAACACTATCGCAGCCGCTACAGCCGCTGTGACTGCCGGTTCGAACATTCACGTTACTGCCGGCACTTATACCGAACCCGTTGAAATCGCTGTCCCTGCAAATATTATTGGTGGCTACGATTCTGAATTTACTTCGATCGTAGGTAAGACCGTAATGGATGGTCAGGGTGAAAATTCTCGCCTTATTTCGGCTCCGGTCTACAGCCTGTCGCTCTCAAACTTCAAATTCTGCAACACTAAATCCACGCTTGGCACTACCGACGGTGCCGTGTATATTGCCGGCGCTTCACTGACACTCGATAATGTGGAATTTGCTGACAATACGGCTTATGCTTACGGAGCCGGTGTTTACTCCACCGCTTATAAGGTAGATGTCAACAACTGTGTATTTACCGGCAACACTTCTCCCGCCGGAGCTGCTCTCTATCTTAGCGCAGCCGACGAAATCAAGATTTCAAACAGCGAATTTTCGGGCAATACGGCTACGAAATACGGTGTTGTGGACATTGAAGGCGATGGCTCCAACCACACGATTTGGAACAGCACATTTGCCAACAATACTCTCGCAGCCAAAAGCATCCGCACCGTTGCCACTGCAAAAAGCTATGGCGGCTCTGCAATCTATGCAAACTATGCAAGCCAGACTTCGCTTAATTTCGGACACAACACTATCGTAGGAAATAATGCCACTTATACCGGCACTGTTGCCAACTTCACCGGTGCTGCTATCAACACTTACGGTGGTATTGTAAAATTATACAACAATATAGTTGCCGGCAATACCACCGTAGCTGAACATGGCAACGGCGACATTGCTTGCTACGTAGACACCGATTATGCTGCCGCTACGGTTGGAAGCACCTACAATATTTACACTTCGGCAGAGTCGATTAACTATACCACAGGTGTTGGCGACTTCACTGCCGACAGCAGCGAAGCCGGTCTCGCAGCATTGGCTGAAACTCTCGACGGCTCTGTTACCGACGGTCTGTTTACCGCCAATCTTTCTGATTGCGGTGGTTACACTCGCGTCGTTAAGCCTATCGCACAGACTTATGCCGGCAAGGATATCAATATCCTTAAGGATACTTCCCGCGTACATCGTCTCTTGGCAGAGTCTACTTTCGGGGTCGACCTTAACCGCGACGGCTCAATCGACGGCTATCTCACCATCGACCAACGCGGCGAAAATCGTGCGGAATCTACCATCCCCGGTTCCTGCGAATACATCGAGGATAGCGGTATCGATGATATCGCTGCATCGCAATGCGGGGTTACTATTGCCACCGTTTCACAAAACGTCTATGTCGTTAAGTCGGCTTCTTCAATCGGACATGTAGCGGTTTACTCCATCGCCGGAGCATCCGTATTGACCGACAATGTTGCCGAATGTGAATACACTCTCGACCTCAATCATTGTGCAGCCGGTGTCTACATCATCAATGCCGGCGACTTGACTGCAAAAGTCATCGTGAAATAATATCGATACTCATACTTAATTCTATACAACGCGATTATGAATAGATTGGAATTCCTTAAAATATTAGGCTTCTCGGTGGCAGGGGCGGTAGCAATGCCGGAACTGTTTGCCGAAACCGCCACCAAAGGCATGAAGAGCATCAATTCGCAGCTCAAAGGGCTGAAAGCCGATGTGTCGAAGCCTGTCACCGTGGTGATTCTCGGTGCGGGTCAGCGTGGCTCGGTATATGCAAGCTATGCGGAGCAATACCCTGAATGTATGCAGGTGGTTGGTGTGGCCGACATCAATCCGGTGCGCCTCGAAAAGATGGCGGAGAAACACAATGTGCCAAAAAATCGTCGCTACACCAAATGGGAAGATGCGTTGAAAGCCGGCAAATTTGCCGATGCTGTGGTAATTGCGCTTCCCGACGATGTGCACTATCATCCATGTATGCAAGCTCTCGAACTTGGCTACGACATCCTTCTCGAAAAGCCTGTGGCTCCCACCGAAGCCGAGTGTATCGCCATCCGCGACAAGGCCAATGAGAAGAAAGCCATCGTGGCTGTGTGTCACGTGCTCCGCTACGCTCCCTATTTCGTGGCGATGAAAGAGGTGATAGATTCAGGGCAAATAGGTCGCTTGATTTCAATCCAGCATCTTGAACCGATACGCTACGAGCATATGGCCCACTCATACGTGCGTGGCAATTGGCATAATTCCAAAAAGTCGACTCCGATTATCCTTGCCAAGTCGTGCCACGACTTGGACATCATCCGCTGGATGGTCAACTCTCCCTGTAAGTCGATTTCCGCTTACGGCAATTTGAGCTATTTCACAGCCGAAAACAAGTTGCCCGGCAGTCCGTTGCGTTGTACCGACGGGTGTCCTCACGAAGACACTTGTCCCTACTCGGCAATCGACATTTATGTACGTAAAAACAAGCACACTTATGTGTTCGACAATCTGCCCAAAGAGAAAGGTGCGGCACGCGATGCGGCGATTATGGAATATCTCCGTACCACCGACTACGGTCGCTGTGTTTTCTCGATGGACAATGACCAATGCGACAACTATGTGTCGTGTATGGAATTTGCCAATGGTGTGACTGCTGCGTTCGCCATGGAAGCATTCATGCACGAAGGAGGTCGTCGCACTCAAATCATGGGAACCCACGGCGAGATCGTGGGCAACATGAAGCATTTCATCGTCACCGACTTCCGCTCCGGAGAGAAGATTGAATGGGATGCAAAGGATGTCAAGGAGGTAGCCGAATATGCCGGTCACGGACACGGCGGAGGCGACCTTTGCTTGACTCGCGACTTCGTGAATGCCGTAGGCAATCGCGACCAATCGTATCTCACAAGTTCGATAGATGTATCGATTGAGAGCCATACGATGTGTTTCGATGCCGAAAAGAGCCGTCTCGGAGGAATAAAAGTGCAGGTTAATTAGGTTAACTCTACATAGGTAATACTTATTCAGGCAACCTTTATCGGAAAAACACACATTTATTTTATTTGTTCAGTACCAGGGTTTAAAAGTTTAGGTTAAGGTAGCGATATTAACTCCCCGCAAGGGGCGGAAGTCGTGGATTTTTAAGTGAAAAAGATTGTTTTTAGGTTTTTATTTTTTTGAAACAGAAAATTATTGATCATGCAAAAATATAACAGAATAATATCCGTAATATCGGGCTTGATGATGACCGCTGTGTCTGTCGTGGCTCAAGATATATGGAAAATTGAGGTGGAAAACGTCACTCCCGATAATTACTATGGCGTGACAGTTGCCAACGGACAGGTGGGTATCGTTTCGTCTCCCGACCCGTTGTGTGTGGAACGTGTAGTGTTGGGCGGTGTATGGGATATTTATGGCCGTCATCGTGTCAACAATTTTGTACACGGCATAAAAATGCTTGATATTGAAATGCGTATCGATGGTTCGCGCATGGCTCGTACCAACATCAGCAATTACCGTCAAGTACTCAACATGTACGATGGAATGTTTGAAGGGGAGTTTGACTATAAGGACAAGGCTCATGTGGAATATCGCTACGGAGCATTGCGCCATCTGCCTTATTCGTGCTTTATGGAGGTGACTGTCACTCCGAAAAAAGCAATCACCATGTCGGCGGAAAATATTCTCTCGGTACATGAATCGTGCAACCGTGCGAGCGAGTTTTTCACCACGGTGAAGAATGGTATTGATACCTATAATGTCTCCACCACCACAGCTTACACTCCTACGAGAGGAATTGAAATCGGTGCTGCATCGACAATCATTCGCGACCCGAATTACCCACTTCCTGAAATAGCTCATTACAGCAATCGCGGTACGGGCGAACACTCACAGCAGATAGTTGTGGACCTCGAAGCAGGCAAGCCCTATACGTTCCATGTTCTCGGAACGACGCTCTCAAATGTGCGTCATCAAGATGTGCGCAATGAACTTGAACGCATGGCGTTGTTTATGGCGGTCGAAGGACCTACTCGTTTGCTTAAAAAGCATACTGATGCGTGGCATAAACTGTGGGAGAGCGATATCGTGATTGAAGGCGACAATCAGTCGCAGCAGGATGTGCATAATATGCTTTTCCATGCCTACGGATTCTTGCGTGCGGATTCACGCATGTCACATTCTCCGATGGGACTGTCTGGATTCGGCTACAATGGTCATGTGTTCTGGGATGCGGAAACGTGGGTGTTCCCGGCGATTCTTCTGCTACAGCCCGAAATGGCAAAATCGATGCTCGACTATCGTTTCGACCGCTTGGAAGCTGCAAAATGGAATGCCTACAAGCATGGCTATCGTGGTGCAAAATTTCCGTGGGAAAGCTCGGCATCAGGCTTTGAAGACCTTGCGCCCCACAACCATTATGGCAATTTTGAAGATCATGTGACTGCTGATATTGCTATTGCAGCATGGCAATACTATCAAGTGACTCAAGACCTTGATTGGCTCAAAGAAACTGGTTTCCCGATTATTAAAGAGTGTGCCGACTTTTGGGTGAGCCGTGTTGATGAAAATCCCGCAGGGGGTTACGACTTGATTAACGTAATCGGTGCCGACGAGTGGAATGTCAGCCTTCGCGGTGGCAAAAATGTAGACAATAATGCCTACACCATCGGAACAGTGAAAACCAACCTCGACATAGCGCAAAAAGCCGCAAAACTCGTCGGTGGAAAGGTAGATGCCCAATGGGCAAAAGTGGCTGCCGGACTGAAATTCAAATACCTCGATAATGGTGTGATAAGAGAGCATGACACCTATGTGGACGGCACCAAGACCAAGCAGGCTGATGTCGCACTCCTCGCTTATCCGCTCAACTTGCTGACTGGCAAAGACGAAATACGTAAGAATTTGGAGTACTATATTGCTACTGTTCCCCGTAAGTCTACACCGGCAATGTCTAAATCGGTCTATTCGATTCTCTATTCCCGCATCGGCGATGCCGACAATGCGTGGTATTATTTCCAAGATTCCTATATTCCTAATCTTAATGCTCCGTTCCGTGTGATTGCCGAGTTTGACGGTGGTACCAATCCGTTCTTCATTACCGGAGCGGGCGGTACGCTTCAATCGATTCTTATGGGCTTCGGAGGTTTACAAATCACCGATCAAGGCGTGGTGGCAGGCAAATCGGCTGTTCCCTCGCAGTGGACGGGACTTACATTGAAAGGAATTGGTGTTGACAAAAAAACTTATAAAATAAAATGATGAAATCGTTATTATTCTCACTTTGTATTCTATCTGCGACTACGAGTTTCGGCGCAACGCGAGCCGACTCGATTAGAGCCAAAATGCTCGACCCGACAAATACGGAGGTTCTGGTGGCAGTGCATCGCGGCGATTGGCGCAACTATGCCGAAAACTCTATCGAGGGTATTGAAAGTACAATCCGTATGGGAGCCGACATTGTCGAACTCGACTTGCAGCGTACGGTCGATGGTGAACTCATACTTATGCACGACCGCAAAATCGACCGTTCTACCACCGGAAAGGGTAAAGTAAAAGAAATTACTCTCGACAGCATCCGCCGGGTATATCTCCGTAGCGGAGTAGGGGAGAAAACTCCATACCGAGTGCCGACACTCGAAGAGGCTCTTTTGGCTCTTAAGGGAAAGGTGCTTGTAAATCTCGATAAGGCTTTCGACTATTTCGACCAAGTGATGGAAATAGCCGAGCGCACCGGTACCACTTCGCAACTCATCATGAAGAGCGGAGCATCGGCCAAAGAGGTGAAAGAGAAGTATGGACAATACCTTGATCGCGTGATTTATATGCCGGTGGTTCGTATCGACAAGCCGGGAGCCGTAGACAAGGTGAAAGATTATATCGACGTGATTAATCCGCCGGCTTTCGAGTTGACTTACGCCGATTCGACATGCACGGTAGGGTATGAACTTCGTGCGCTTCTCGAAGGGAAACACCGTATATGGTATAACTCTCTGTGGGGATCACTCGCCGGAGGACACGATGACTTTGCATCGCTTAAAAAGTCGGCTGATGGATTCGGTTTCCTTCTCGACAGTCTCGGTGCGACGATGATTCAGACCGACCAACCGGCTTATCTGTTGGGCTATCTTTATGACCGCAAGAATAAACCGTTTTATTGCGACAAAAAGACATACGACCGAGTAAAGCGTGAAGAGAAAATCAAAAAACGTTCGCAAGATTGGGCACAATTTGGCCGTTATGAAGAGGCTAACGCTTCGCTTGCCAAGCGACCCGACGTGGTGTTTATCGGCAATTCAATCACCGACGGGTGGGCACGCCAACGTCCCGAATTTTTCGAGGCTCACAATATTGCCGGTCGTGGTATCAGCGGACAGACATCGTCGCAGATGCTCGTGCGTTTCCAAAGCGATGTAGTGAACCTTCGCCCGAAAGCAGTGGTGATTCTTGCGGGAACAAACGATATCGCATGCAACACAGGACGAATTTCGCTCGAACATATCAAGCAAAACATTATGTCGATGTGCCAGATAGCAAAAGCCAATGGTATTCAGCCGGTAATCGCATCGGTGCTTCCGTCGACCGGTTTCCGTTGGAATCCTGCCGTAGCTCCGGCTGATGATATTCGCGCTCTCAACAAGATGCTTGCCGATTATGCCCGTGAGAATAAATTTATATATGTAGACTATCATTCGGCTTTGGCTAATGAGCAGGGGGGACTTCCCGAATCGCTCAGCCACGACGGATGCCATCCCAATGCCGATTGCTATGCAATCATGGAGTCTATCGTATTGAAATCGATTGCCAAATATATAAAATGACCATGAAATACGGATTAATAGGTGCTATATTGCTCGGAGTCTCTGCGTCTGTATCGGCGCAGACAGCTCCCGAGCCTATAAAATTATGGCAAAACGATACTCTTGCAACTGAGATTACCGTTTACCCCGCCGATAAAACTAAAAATACCGGAATCGGTATTGTGGTATGTCCCGGAGGCAGCTACGCTTTTGTCTCGATGCCCAATGAGGGTACGCCTGTCGGAGAATGGCTTTCCGAAAATGGGATAACCGCCGTTGTGTTGAATTATCGAATACCTGAAGGTGATTGTACTCGTCCTATCGACGATGCCCGTGAGGCAATGCGCTATCTGCGTCGTAATGCCGAGCGTTGGGGCGTGGATAAGTCGAATGTGGGAATATGGGGATTTTCTGCCGGCGGACATCTTGCATCCACGGTTTCCACTCACTATGCCGACTCACTCTCATTCCCCGATTTTTCGGTTCTCTACTATCCGGTGATTTCTCATCGTAAGGATTTGCGCCACCAACGTTCGTTTAATAATCTTGTGGGCGAAAAGCGTAATCGTGCCGACTACGCCGACTATTCCAACGAACTTCAGGTCGACCGCAACACTCCTCCCGCATTGCTGATTCTTAGTGATGACGATCCTACGGTGCCGCCCCTCAATGCCGTTGCGTATTATGAAGCGTTGAAACGCTATGACATTTCCGCAGCTATGTATATTTTCCCCGTGGGGCGTCACGGCTACGGATTTAAAGAAGAATTTCCATATCAATCCATATCGCGACAGCTTATCCTCGACTGGCTCACTCGCGATAAGAATAAAAAATAATAATCCATGAGTATATTCAAATATTTCGCCATGTCACAGCCCGCCGAGCAGATGCTCGATGCGGATGAAGCCAAACGTCGATACAGTCGCTTGCGTTGGCAGATTTTTATTGCCGCAACTCTCGGCTACGGACTGTTTTATGTGTGTCGATTGAGTCTTAACGTTATCAAGAAACCGATTGTGGATGCCGGTGTGCTTTCAGAAGCGGAACTCGGTATTATCGGTTCGGGGCTGTTTATCACCTATGCCGTAGGTAAGTTTACCAACGGATTTCTCGCCGACCGTTCCAACGTGCGCCGATTCATGTCGGTGGGACTGCTTGTGTCGGCACTTGTCAACCTTCTGTTGGGTTATTTCTATTCGTTTGGCGTCTTTACCGTGCTGTGGGCCATCAACGGATGGGCTCAGTCGATGGGTGCAGCTCCGTGTGTAGTGACTCTTTCTCGTTGGTATAGCAATAAAGAGCGCGGTTCGTTCTACGGCTTTTGGTCATCGAGCCACAACATCGGTGAGGCAATAACGTTTATTGCCACTTCGGTCATTGTTGCCGCTTACGGATGGCAATGGGGCTTCCGAGGAGCCGGTCTGCTCGGACTTATCGGAGTGTTGATAATCGCCATTTTCATGCGCGATACCCCTCAGTCGTGTGGACTTCCCGCTCCTGATGTCGCGACGAAAAAAACAGAAGAAAAAGAGGATAAGAAAAGTATCGGCGAGTATCAGAAGCAAGTGCTTCGCAATCCCGCCATCTGGATGCTTGCTCTTGGCAGCGCATTTATGTATATTTCGCGCTACGCAGTCAATTCATGGGGTATTTTCTTCCTTGAAGCCAATAAAGATTACACGAATATCGAAGCAAGTTCGATTGTCTCGATTAGCTCCGTTTGCGGCATTATAGGTACGATACTATCAGGCTGGGTGTCCGACAAACTTTTCAAAGGGCGTCGCAATGTCCCCGCTCTGATATTTGGCGTGATGAATGTGGTGAGTCTTTGTATGTTCCTCCTTATTCCCGCCGGAAACTTCGTGCTCGACGTTGCCTCGATGATTATTTTCGGTCTTGCCATCGGAGCGTTGATATGCTATCTTGGCGGATTGATGGCCGTGGATATTGCTTCAAAGAAAGCGTCGGGAGCAGCACTCGGCGTAGTAGGTATTGCCAGCTATATAGGCGCAGGCGTGCAGGAACTTGTCAGCGGATTCACGATTGAAGGCAACAAGGAACTTGTAAACGGAGTTCAGGTCTACGACTTCTCGGTCGTTACATGGTTCTGGATTGGGGCATCGATACTCTCTGTATTGTGCGTCCTATGTGTGTGGAATGCTAAACCGCAAGAATAGCAGTTTTCATGTGATATAATGGGTATTCAGGGCGACTGTCGCGATTGACAGCCGCCCTGATTGTATATAATGACAGCGACCAATCAATCGATTGGTCGCTGTCGTCGTTGTGGTGCCCGGAACAGGACTCGAACCTGCACGCCTCGCAGCACTCGCACCTGAAACGAGCGCGTCTACCATTCCGCCACCCGGGCATTGCGACTGCAAAGGTAACGTTTTATTTCGGAAATATCACTTTTGCAGTCGGAAAAATTTCGTTATTCGATGCTTGAATAGTCCAATGGCGGGTCGAAGTAGCGACTGAGTGATGGTAAGTCCATTTTCATCGATGGTATGGCAAAGCCTGTCCCGCTGAAATATTCATCGCATTTTTGTTGTAGCTGTATTTTTGCGTCATCAAGTCCGTAGCTTTCTGCAAGGAGTTGTGCGCCCTTGTCGTTGGTTGCTGTTACCTCTATTTTGTTCCCTTTTGCGACGAGTGTCACTACTGTGCCGGGATTGACTTCGATGTCGAAGTCTTCGTAGCACTCAATGGAGAAATGCAGCGTTGCCGATAGGTTTACGGCGCGATAAGCATATACACGGCAGTCGCCGGTGCGTTCATAGCCACCTTCGAGATGTCCTTTGCCGATAAATTGCGAATACTGAAGCGATGTAAGTGCAGAGGGGATATGAGGTGTGATGAGGATTCTCTTCGACAGCATCTGGGGGTTGATGCCGAGGAAGCATTGATACCACACGCGAATCTGTTCGGCGTTGCTCCATGCCTGGAGGAATGTGCCGGAGCGGCGTGCCCACGATGCACCTTCACGGGGCCAAGCGTCGGCGTTTTCCGAGAGACTGCCGACTGCACCTTCAGCGAGTGCCTGACGGTTCATGTTGGAGAAAAGTTGCCAAGCGATGTCCTGTTGCCCGGCTTCAATCATGCGTTGCATAGCCATACCATTGTTCCACAGCCATATTGTGCCGTTGTGGTAGGCATCATCTTTGTGATAGTGGTGCCAATTTTCGTGGTACGGGTGGAATTGCGGGTCGTTTTGGTCGAGCGATGCCACACCCCACGGATACACGAGACGCGTCCACACGTCGCGGGTGGCTTGCAGGCGGGTATCGTTGTCGACCACGAGATCGAGAGTGTACAATTGGTTGGGGCGGAATTGTCGGTCGGCAGTTCCGTCGGCGTTGAGGTGGTCGAAAATCAAAGCCGAACCATTATCCACGAAGTCGCGCTCGAACGCTTGCTGCACTTTGTCGGCCGCCTTGCCCCATCGCGAGGCATCCTCATCCTCTCCGATTAGCGACGCCATCGAAGCAGCACATCGGAGTTGCTCGTACCATAATGCTTGAATGTCGTTGGCGCGGTTGCCGCGCGGAGAGCAGGGGTATTTGCCCTGACGCTTTGCATCCATCCAAGTGTCGGCATCGTCGTGGAGCAGATAGCCGTCGGCATCGGTCTGTCGGTCGAGAGCCGCATCGACGCTTAGGGCTATCGAGGGGTAGATTGATGCGAGATATTCAGTGTCGCCGGTGTAACAAAGATAGTTGTAGATATCGATTACGAAGCGGGGAGTACCGTCGGCAGTATTGTAAATGATGCCTTCGAGATTGGCGCGGTTGGGTATGCGTCCCAATGTCGCCGATGTAGAATCAGTGTCTTGGAATTTGGCAAAGTCGCTGAGTATGCTGCGGGCGGTTTTCCATTGACCGGTGCATAACACAGCTCCCGGCATGGAGATGAACATATCGCGTCCCCAATATTCGTTAAACCACGGCAGACCGGCGTATATGCCGTTGCCTTGCTGACGGGTGATAAGCTCGTCGGTTGTCAGCACGAGCCAAGCCATCGCCTTGTCCAAAGAGTCGAGATTGGAGGAGACGGGATTTTGGTATTTTACCAAATCATTGAGGCGAGTGGAGCGTTCCTGAAGTAGTTTGTCGTGATTCTGGCGGAATGCGAGGGCGAGCGAGTCGCTTTGCCCCCCTTTGCTGTATGAGATGATAAATCCTTCCGCCTCTTTCCCGGCAGTAAGTCTGTTGCCGTCCCATCGGTATGCCACATCCCGATATGGCAACAGATTGATTGTTGCTTCCGGTTCCTCTCCGGGGGTAAATTCGATGCCGCGTTCGGTGGCTCGTCCCGGTGAAATCAAGCGCGGGGATAGTTCGATGGCGATGGAATCACCCTTGATGTCGGACAGAGAAATAAACAGCACTTCAATGTCGTCGAACATGAAAAACTCTTCGCATGCCGCGTCGAAGCGGCGGGAGATTTTGTGCGGATAGACAGTGACATCGGCCGATGTGCGGTCGAGCGGATTGTTGTCGACGATGAGAGTGTAGTCGCTGAGCAGTCGGCGTTTTGCGATGTTCCAGCCGGCATACCAGTTGTCCCAATCGTTGGAGTGGGTCATGCCATACCAAAAAGCCGATTTTTTATCGGTGAACGAGTATTCGCGTTGAGCATCGGCAGCCACTGCGATGCCGAGGGAGTCGATACATAAGTCGGTAATCTCCTCTCCGGGGGCACCCAACGGGGTCTTTATATCAGTACACGACATCAGCGACAGCGTGGTTATGGCAATTGCCAAAAACGAAGTATATTTCATATCTATCAAGGTTAATTAGGTATATAAATATACAACGTTTTTTAGCAATGCTTCGTATATTTTTGCAGTTAAATTTCTTTATCAGTCCTCAAGATAGTAGTTTACATAAGTCACCACTCTCACATTTTTGATGTATGGGGTGTAGGGGTCGCGGTCCTCGATAGAGAATTGACCTTGAGTGGCACTTTTGATTTGGCCGAGTTCGCTTTGGGAGTCGGCGGCAAATTTGTCGGCTGCCTCGCGGGCGTTTTGGGTAGCTTCGGCTATCATCTCCGGTTTGATGGTGTTGAGGTCGGTGTACTCATAGATGGTGCGATAGTTGTAGTCGCCGGCAGTGATTGCAATGCCTTGCTTGAGCAGTTCGGCCTGACGCGAAATCAACTCGTTCACTTTGTCGACTTGCGACGAGGTGACTGTGATTACCGACGTCACATTGTAGCGATACTGGCGGTCGTTCGACGAGTAGCGTTCAGCTTCGAGGTCCACTATTTCCGGAGCGTTGACGGTGATCTCGTCTTTGGATATGCCGTTGGAAGTGAGAAATGCAACAATAGCATTGTTGGTGGCGTTGATGCGGTCGTAGATGACCGGCAGCTCGTTGCCCACCTCCTTGCATACGATGGGCCATGTCACTTTGTTGGCTTTTACTTCGCGTTCGGCGAGTCCGCGCACCGCAACGGCGCGGTCGCGCTGTGCGAATGATTTGAGCCCGCTACGGATTCCGTTGCCGAGTACAATGATACCGACAGCGATAATAATCGCTGAAATAATACGTGAATTTTTAATTTCCATAATTGTTGTTGTTTTGTTATTGTGTATGACTTAATGAATAAAAATAGGTTTAATGTCGTGTGGAGATGAAGTTGCGCGTCGAGGAGTCGAATGTGATGCTGTCGGATGCGAATGTGGCGTTTAGCGAACCGTCGTCGATAAGAGTTTCGGTGTCGCCTTGAGTGATAGAGCCATCGCGTGTCAGTAGCCACAGGCGAGAGGCATAGGTGAGGGCAGAGTTGATGTCGTGGGTGCTCAGCACAATGGCTTTGCCATGATTGCGGGCGAGGTCGTCGAGCAGACACATCGTTTCGATGCGTGATGTCACATCGAGAAAAGTAGTCGGCTCGTCGAGTATTATTATCGGAGCTTCCTGAGCGAGCGCGCGGGCTATCATTGTTTTCTGTCGTTCGCCGTCGGAGAGTGTGGCAACGTAATCGCCGGCTTTGTGAGCTATACCGACGGCCTTCAGGGCTTCGTTCACAATATCTCTATCCCGCTCGTCGAGCCGTCCGAAAAATCCGGTGTATGGCTGTCGGCCGAGAGCCACAAGCTCGGTCACGGTCAATGCTCCGGCAAGCGTTCGGTCGGTGTACACGATTGAAATAAGCCGTGAGCGAGAGCGTTGCGAGTATTCTCCGAGAGGTTTCCCGTCGATGATTACTGACCCTGATAGCGGTTGCTGCACGCCCGACAGCGTGCGAAGCAGCGTCGACTTTCCCGCTCCGTTTGAGCCAAGCAGAGCCACGAGTTCTCCGGCATGAAGCGACAGCGACAAGTCGCGAGCTACCCTCTTCACGCTTTTGCCGTGGCGGTAGCCTATCGTAAGTCGTTCGGTTGACAGTATGGGGTTTGGCATATCAGTTGAAGTAGAGAATACGTTTGCGACCTATGATGATATACAGTATAATCGGCACTCCGATTATCGGTGTGATGGCATTGATGGGAATAAGTCCCGTCGATGGTATGGCGCTGATGAACGTGCACAGCAGAGCTACGGCGGCACCGGCAAGTGCAGTGGCGGGGAGAAGCACGGTGTGATTCGACGAGCGCAAGGCGAGGCGGGCGATGTGGGGGACGATGAGTCCGATGAACCCGATCGGGCCGCAGAATGCCGTGACCATGGCAGTGAGCAAACCCGAAATTATCAGCAATCGGTTGCGAGTGCGGCGGAGGTTGACTCCGAGGTTTTCGGCGTATCTCGCACCGAGTAGAAGAGCGTTGAGCGGTTTGACGAGGAGGGCGGAGAGGAGCAGGGCTATGATGATGAGCGATGCAAATACCGGAAGACGGTCGAGCGATACTCCGGAGAAATTGCCGAGCCCCCATATCACGAAGGAGTGTACACCCTCTTGCGTGGAGAAAAAATTAAGTAATGAGATGGCCGAAGATGCAAGATAGCCGATAAGGATACCGGCAATAAGCAGCATCGACGTACTGCGGACGATTGATGAGAATCCGAGCAACAGCAGCATGATGGCTCCGGCGCCGATGATGGCTCCGGCAAGCACACTTGCGTATGAGCTTACCGATGTGCCTATGCTGCCGCCGAGAGCGAGCATCACGATGGCCACGCCGAGACTTGAACCGGTCGATACACCGAGTATCGACGGTCCTGCCAACGGGTTGTCGAAAGTGGTCTGAAGCAGCAGACCTGCCACCGACAGAGCCGCTCCGGCGAGTGCCGCAGTACAAGCCATCGGCAGTCGGGCTTCCGTCACGATTACCCCCCATGTCGCTTTTTCTACCGGCATACCGAGCAGCGCATTGATTACTTCGCGCAGTGGAATGTCGACCGTACCCACCACAAGGCAGGCGGGGAACAGCAAGACTACGGCCAATGCGAATAGCCATAGCGCGACTGTGGGGCGGCGAGATGAAGCAGTGGTCATTCTACTCGTTGGAAATAGCGGAGAGTGCTGTCGGGCAGCAGTCCCGGATGGAAAATGTTGATATATTCTTTGAGAAGCAAGTCGGGGTGGAACGGAAAGTCCTCAAACAGCGATGCCGTGGCGGTGTTGGACGCATAGACTCCGCCGGTCGAGAACGCTTTCATGCGGGCATTAAGAGAGTACGACGCTTTGAGGTCGGCAAGGGTGAGATTGGTGCCGTAGGTCTTTATGAGCCAGATGTCGGCATCGTGAGCACGGTCGTAGACGGCTGAGAAATCGAGTTGCAGCGAGCCGGTAGAGCTGTCGTCGCTCCACGGATAGTCGGCACCGGCATCGGCAAACAGTCGGGCAGCGTAGCTGCGACCTCCGGGCACGTACCATACTCCGTCGATTATCATTTCGCTGACCACTGTCGGCTTTTCCGATACCGACAGGGCAGATTGAGCCAAGTCGCGGTATCGCGATGCCACGCTGCGGTAGATGGAATCGGCGGCAGCGCGGTTGCCATATAGTTCTCCGAACAATTTTATCCACTCGGCGCGGGCGAGTGGAGTCGTCTCCATGTAGTCGGCACATTCTATAATCGGTATGTGCAACTGCTCTATGGCTCCGTGTCCGGCATTTTGAAACGGCGAGGCGAGTATCGCTTCAGGCGATAACTCCACTATTCGCTCTACCGATGGCGACATCGAGTTGCCGGCATCCATTATCTTGCCGCTTTTGAGGCGGTCGACGATTGCGGACATTTTGTAGTATTGAGCATCGCACACTCCGGTGATGGCATCTATCGCTCCTATCTCCTCGATGGCTCCGGCATGTACCGAAGAGTAGACAATCGATGACTGCACGGGTACTTTCACTATTATTCCTTCGGGGAGATTATCGGGCTGCGGCGCATTGCGGTCGATGAGGATGTACTTGCCTAAAAGTTGCGTGGTGTCCCACGGATTGACCACATCGGCAATCGTGTATTCTCCGCAATCTACAATAGTAAGCAGCGATGTCTCTACTGTGAGCGTATCGCCGGAGATTGCAGCATTGTCGGATGATTTTCCACCGCTGCATGAACAGAATAGCAGCGCTGTGAATAAAATACAGAGTGTACGATTCATCTTATCCTTGATTTTGATGCTGCAAAGATAAGGATTATCGTGTGGATTTCGCAAATTACAACAGCCTTTTATCGTTTTGGCAAGGCGATAAAAAAACGGCGAGCCGTGGGATGGCTCGCCGTTAGGAATACTGTCGATACCTCGGATTAGAGGATAACCTTGGTACGATTTACGATATAGAATCCGCGGGGGAGGTTGTCGATTACATTAACGCCGGCATATACTTCGCGTTGCATCATGCGACCATCGGCTGAAACGATAGTCACTACGGCATCGCTGTCAGCGATGATGAAGAGACGACCTTGGGTGGTGTAAACACGGAGTGCGGGGTTGGCGAAGAGATTGCTGATGCCCGATACCTCACCGCTCTTACCACTCATGGTGTAAACAGCATTGTTGTAGAGTGTGAAGTCGTCGGTCTGAGTGCCGCTACCGTTATTGAAAATAATCATCGGAGTAACCATAGAGGCTCCACCAGTGATAGTTGCCTTATAATAGGTCTTGCCATCTACGGTAACTGTGCTGATTTGAGATCCGGGCCATCCGCCAAGATATTCTTTGTTTCCATTACCTCCATCCCAAACGTATGCATAAACATCGCTCCAGTTGGTAGAACTGTTGTCCCAATATGCTACCCAATCATTTGATGAGGGAGTGTCGCCACTGTCATCGCCGCCGTCATCTGGGTCGTCAGTGCTTACTACGGAACCTGAGCAATCGTATGTTGCGTGGTTTACATATGTAAGGTCGGCTGTTTGTGTGCCATTGCCATCATTAAAGATGATTTGGGTGGGGACTTTTCCTGATGGAGCCGTCCACTTCCACAGACCATTTGATTGAAGCGACATTGCATCGCCGGGCCAAGAACCTGCTGCAGTACAGTTTTCGGTGGCATTCCATGCCCAAACTTTCGGGCTGCTCCAGTTCGACGTATTCTTAAGATATACGTAGTATTCGTCGGTGGTGGTGCCATCGGTCTTGGTGTAGGTGAATGTTTGAACATTGCTGCCGACTTCGTTTTCTACGAAAGTCTTCAATGTTGTGGTTTCAGTGAAGGTCAATGCGCTACTGTAAACTGCAGATGATGCAGAAGGTGTAGTGCCGTCTGTAGTATAGTAAATAGTAACAGAAGGATTAACCGAGAGGGTTACAGTAATGCTTTCAGTGAACTTTTTACCGCTTGCAGGAGATGCAGTAACAGTGGGCTTAGAGGGGCCGGTCTCCACGTCAAGTACTGAGTAGGTAGAGCCACCGTCATATTCGAAGAAAGTACTTTCGGTGATACCGGTGATGTCGGCGGTTTGGCTGCCTGAGCCGTTGTTGAAGATGATGTTGATGCTTTCTTCTCCGGGGAAGTCAACGAAGTAGTAGTTTACACCATTTACGGTAGTGGTCTGTGACATCTGAGTACCGGGCCAAGTGCCGTTATGTGTTCCGCCATCGTTCCAAGCGTAGAGGTAGGGAGCGGATGAAGCTTTGCAGTATATGGTGATTACGGCGTTGGGGTCAACTTTCTTGTAAGTGACAGAGCCGCTTTCATCTCCTTCTTTTCCTGTTGCGGTCCAAGTTACGGTAACTGTTTCGCCGTAGCTCATGCCTTCGCCCACGGTGAATGTTTTGGTTTCGCCTGAGGTGATGGTTTGAGTAGTTCCGTTAACAGTGAATGTACCTGAAGTGGCACCGGCAGTCAATGTAGCTGTAACGGTGAGGGTTTCGGTCTTGAAGCTGCAACTGTTGGGGCTAAATGTCATACCAACGCTTTCGTCGACAGCGTCGTCGTAGGTGTAGAAGAATGATGCACCGGGGTCGGTTGCGGTAGGTTTGCCGCCTTTTGACACTGCGCTTGAAGAGTAGATGTATTTACCGTCTTCAACCACCTTGCCGCCGGTCCAATCTTTAACGAGTACGCGGAGCTGACCTTGAGTAGCGGGAGCGCTGACGGTGATAGAGCCGCCACCGGTGTAGGTCTGACCGGTCACGATGTCGGTGTAAGTTCCTGAAGGTACATTTGAGAATGTAGCGCCACCGTTGACTGCTACGAGAGCGTAGCTGTCCTTCCAAGCACGCTTGAATGCCCAACCGCCGTTGGCTGTACAGCCGTCGAAAGTGTATTGACCTTTACGGAGTGCAGGAACTGCAGCACGGATTTTGTTGAGCTGCTGGATGTGGAAAGCGAGGTCGCCATTGAGTGTGTTGGCTACTTGTCCGGAAGCGGAGTATTCTGCGAAGTCGGAAGCAGTTACATCACCTTCGAGATAATGGCCGAAGTATGCGCGACCGGTCTGGTTGAGCTGGGTGTTCATACCATCGTCGATTACGCAACCTGCCATGAATTCTACTTCCGAGCCGTAATAGAGACAGGGAATACCGCGGAAGGTAAACATCCAAGAGAGGTTTTCAGCCCATTGTGCAGTACCGCCGTTGAAGCGAATTCCGTCGTTGGGACCGGGCGAATAGTCGTGAGAGTCAACATACACTACGTTGAATGTAGCATCGTTGTAGTAGTTGTCGGAATCGAACAAGCCGCGGACGCTGCTTACGCTGCTGAAGCTGTAGTGTACGGGGAAGTCGATTACATTGAAGCCTGATGATTGTGAGTAATCGGGTTCGTGATATGCTCCGTTGATCATCCATGCGTTGTTAGAACGGGGCTTATCTTCAGTGTCTTGTTCACAGATTGCCATAGGACCTACGGGGGAGTCGTGTCCTTCTGCGAGAACCTGTGCTTTCCACCATTCGGGGTCGCCGTTGTAAGCGTCAAGGAGAGACTGGTCGGAAGTCCAAGTGTAGAAGTAGCTTGAAAGGTTGGGTTGGTTACGATATACTACTGAACCTTGGAAACGCTGGCAGCACTCGCCGAACATATAGAAGTCGATGCCGTTGAGACGCTTTGCTTTTACTTCCGGCTCGTTTGCTATTGCGTGGAATTGGGGAATGAATTGTTTGTTGAAAGTAAGAGGAGCAATGTGACCTGTGGTGTCGATACGGAATGCGTCGACACCCATTCTGATGAATGTGCCGTAGCACTCTACGATATATTCAGCCACAGCATTGTTTTCGGTGTTGAGGTCGACACAGTCGCCTGCAATCTGTCCCCACCAGCGGTTGGGTAAGTCCCAGTTCCAACCTGTACCATAGTGGTGGTAGTAGTTGTTGGGCTCGTATTGGGGATTTTTGAAATATTTCCAACGCACGGGGTATTGCTCTGTGTTGGGGTCGAGATCCCAATAGCTTGCTCCGCCGAGACGGTCGTTGTCGGGCTTCATACATGCCTCGATATTGGCCTGATTGCGGATGTTTTGGTTACGGGTGAAGAGGGGGTTGAGGTTTGCTTCACCGAAGTTGCCGGTGTGCTGGAGCACTACGTCGAGGACGATTTTCATCCCCTTGGCGTGAGCGGCGTCGATGAGGTCTTGGAACTTCACGTCTTTCTCCGAGCCCCATTCGGTGCGGCTCTCATAGCGGAGGTCGACGCTTGAGTGGTCCATGGCGTGGTAGCCGTGGTAGTCGATACCTGAACCGTTTTGTACAACGGGGGTAATCCAAATGGCGGTGAAACCGAGAGCCTTGATGTAGTCGAGCTTCTCGATGAGACCGGCAAAGTCGCCGCGCCATCCCGGGTCTTTAGAGGAGATTTGCTGGGCTTGCTTGTCCCATGTACATACGTTGTTTTTCTCGTCACCGTCGTAGAAACGGGTTGTCATCGCAAAGTAGATGGTTTCATCGCGGAAGTCGGTGCGGTCGCCGACAAATGTCGAAGCGTGCGCCTGAATCGCAGAGAATGCCATCACCAAAAGCAACAGTAAAGAGTTTAATTTCTTCATTGTTTGGGTAATACTGAAATAGGTTAATTAATATGATAGTTAAGAAAATGATACGCTATAAAAAGCACTTGTATTCTCGCAGTTTGCAAATGTAGAAAAAATATTTTGAATTTTCGCTAATTTTTTGGTTAAAAAGGTGTGTCAAAAAGTAGTATGGGCAAAATTCGGATATTCGGGGAGGTATAAAATGAAAGAGACGCGGCACGCCGCGTCTCTTTTGTTGATGGAGGAAAAAGGATTATTTCACGAGTACTTTTGCTACGGTGTTGCCTTGCTTGCGGATGAAGAGTCCGTTTTCGGGATTAGCAACCTTGATGCCTTGGAGGTTGTAGTATTCAACGGCTTCGTTGCTGTCGGCTTCGATGCTTTCGATGCCTGAAACAGAACCGGCTTCAGCCTTTAAGGTGACAGAAGCGTCGGATACGGTCAATGTGAGTGTCACATTGCTGAATGTAGCATCGTCGGCGATTTTGATGTTGCCTACGCCGTCTTTGTTGACGAGTTCGAATGTCTGGTCGGCAGTGAATTCTTCGCCGTCGGCATAGTTTTTAAGTACGTATGAACCTGCCCAAACGCCGTTTTTGATGATCTTGAATTCGCCTGCGAGCGATTCGAGAGTGAGGGTGTAGACGTTGTCGTTGTCGTCGTCGGTAAATTCGTAAGATGAGGGGAGTCCCCAGCTTGCTGCGCCGTTGATAGCGCCACCTACGATAGTCCAAACGTCGGCAGTGGGAGTTCCGTCGATATCCTCGTCAGCGGTAACCAACAATTTTACAGTTGTTCCGTCGGTGCTCACTGTTACTTTCACGCCTTTCCAAGTGTGGTAGAGCGGCAATTTGATGTTGCCTACGTCCTGGTTCTTTTCGAGGGTTACGGTTTCGCCGAGAGTGAGATAGCTTGAAGCATTGTCGATAAGTACGTATGAACCTGCCCAATCGGCATCTTTGATAATCTTGAATTCGCCGGAGAGTGATTCCAATTCGATGCTGTAGTTGCCGGCTCCGTCAGCTTCAAGGGCAGCAGCGCTGGTCAAGTCCCAATTTTCGGCTCCGTTGATTGAGCTACCTACGATAGTCCAAGGAGATGTAGTGGGGGTGTCGGAGATGACTACTTCGGTGCAACTTGTGGCAGTTACGGTGAAATAGTAGTCTTTGTTGCCTACGATTGTGGGTTCGGCTGAGCCCGGAATTTGATTGCCATCACCGCCGCTTCCGTTGTTGAAGATGAGGTTTTCGGATACATCGCCTGAAGGAGCTTCAAATGTGAGATATGTCACACCGTTGATTACCGTTTCTCCTGTGGGGAGTGAGCCGGGCCAAGAACCCATCCAATTGTTGTTGTCGCCATAAGCATAGCAATACAGGGGATCCCAACCGGTTTTGTTTTCTACGTAGATGGTTATCATTTCCACTTCGGGAACATCTTCATTGGGGTCAGCCATTTCTGTGGCAACTTTCCCTTTCAGTGAATAGTAGTAGTCGCGTGTCAATACCAAACCTTTGATGTCGCCGGTCTGATCGCCGGACTTACCATTATTGTTGAAAATGATGTTGACTGTCTGTCCGTTGAACTCCGACATGTCGTAGTAACGCCATGTGTTGTCGCCGATTGTCTCGGTGTTTTCGGTGGGGATAAGTGTGCCCGGCCAACTGCCCAAGAGGGGAGTATCGCTGGTGTCCCAAGCGTACAAAGCGAGATTGTTCCAACCGCTTTCGTCCAATACATAAATTTTCTGAGCTGATGCCGTGCTGCCAAGAACGAGGACAGCAATTAAGGCTGCAAAAAACGAGTAAATTTTTTTCATGTTGTAAAAAATTTAATGTTAATGAATAAGTTTGTTTTTAAGGGTTGATGAATGCTTTCAAGAAAGGAAGCGTTGCATCGGGTTGTTTGAGATTGTTTTTTTCGATTTGAAATGATTTAAGATTACAAAGCAAAAGTAACGATTATTTTTGTATATGCAACGTTTTCCGACTACTTTTTGCACTTCCTGCTCCTCACCTCCACTTTTTCTGATAAAAGTACAGAAATCTATTTAGAGTCTTTCATTTCGTTTGTTACTAATTCTTGCAATTTGTTTTTGGGCAATAGGTATTGATATTCAGCCACACCAATAGGTTTGTTTACATTCTTCCAACAATTTGCCAATCTCCCAATATGAGGACATGGCAACCGTGTTCAGTTGTTTGGCAATCTGTAATCAAGAGGACTCTATTACTGCGACAGCCTGTCGCAGAAGTTCGTGATACTCCTCCTCGTTGAATGTTCTTGATACGGTTATATCTTTCATGCTCTTATTTCTCTATTGCTTAAGCCTTATGCAAATGTACAAAAGATTTTCGATTGTAATGCTTATTAAAAAGCCTTTGCTATCATACTTGCCTCATAGGAATTCAATCTAAACGCAAGGACAATAACCATTTCAATATTGTAGAATGTCGCCCAACCTCAACTTAATGCGTTATGGTTCAGATCTTAACGCTAATATTCGCTTTTTTTGCTCCGAGAACCGTAATTTCTGATAAAAAACTTGTTTGAAAATTTGCATACATGGAGCAAAAATGCTACCTTTGCATTGTTGTTAATGGCAACATTAGTTCATTTACATTGTGAAGTACAGCAAGTTAATCTCGGAGTTGTCCGAAGCCGGTTGTTACTTAGTGCGTCACGGAGCGAATCACGATATATGGTTTTCTCCGATAACAAACAGAAAGTTTCCATTACCTCGACATGGAACGAATAAAGAAGTGCCAACGGGATTGGAAAAAGCAATCAGGCAGCAGGCTTTAGGGATTACAAAGTAATCCGCTCCACAGCTGAAGATGAGAGGGGGTTACAAACTCCCTCTCATTACTTCATGATATAAATTGTAACTTAAATTGTTATTAATGATAAACGAGGTGCTATACCTCGTTTAATAAGAGTATAATTTACAACTACACATAATTATGAAAGCTAATATTATTATAGAAATGGCATCGGATGGAGGCTTTGCATGTTATATGAAAGAGTCTTTGCCGGACTATGCGCTTTATGGCTATGGTAGTACAGCACAAGAAGCTAAGAATGATATGTTGCAATCATATCAAGAAATCACAGATATGCTAAAAGAAGAAGGTAAAAAAACAACACCTTTAGATTTTGTGTATCACTATGATATGAAATCATTCTTTGATTATTTTAGTTTTTTAAATGTTTCAAAAGTAGCAGAGTGTGCAGGTATTAATCCCTCTCTTATGAGAAAATACACCTCAGGAGTTGCAAAAGCCGGAGAAGGGCAATATATGAAACTAAAAAAAGCGGTAAATATTTTTGCTAAAGAATTGCAAGCTGCTGCTTTCTAACAACGATATTCTGCCCGTGAGGGTGGCTTTATAATGTAAATAGAACTAAATGACGAATGGGCGTATCTTTTTGGTATGCCCATTTCTTTATAAAAAACAAGTACCCCGCTCTTCAAACAGAGCAGGGCACTCTCTATGTTTCATGTTAGTTAGTTTTGGAGCGGTAGACGAGGCTCGAACTCGCGACCCTCAGCTTGGGAAGCTGATGCTCTACCAACTGAGCTACTACCGCAGTCGATTTTGCAAAGATAGCGCAAATCTGCCGATAAACCCGCATCACTCCCGATATTTTTTCTCACAGAGTCTCATTTTCGTCTCATTTTGCCGAATCGCACCTCCGCCCGGCAGATATGAATCAGTGAGCCGACAAGATTTCGCGCAAATAATCTTCAATCTCTTGCTCTGTAATATCATAGACCGGCGCAAGTCCAATCATGAATACATTCGATTTAGATGGCGGGTTTCCATGGATTTGAGATAGCGGTCGGGATTTTTGACTTTAAAATAATACCATGCGAAAAATCGATTGAGTGAGCGCAAATAGTCACCTTCCGGAATCAACAGTTCCACCCACGCTTTTTTTATTTTACGGAAAGAATAAAGTGCAAATAATTGTTTGATTTCTGGTAAGTCGAGATGGCGCATCACTTCTGCTATTAATGTGGCATCGTCGATGTTTTTATCATTTATAGAGGATTTGTCGTATGACCAAAAGGCTCCTTCATCTTTCAATTGTTGAAGAAGTTGCGACTTGAGTAATATTTTGTCGTTGTTGGTCATACGGCTGCTATTTAATGCAAATATACGGAATTTTTAATATATAGGTTGCGGAAAATTGTTTTTTAATTGATAGTGTCGCTGATTTTAGTTATGGTGGGGTGTAAAAACAGACAAGGCTGTGCGGGTGTGCACAGCCTTGTCGATATTGGGGGATGATTGGAATTAAAGAACGCTTTGGAGATTGAATTTGCTGAATTCGATGTCGTTCAACGCTTTTTGAGCAACCGAGCTGTCGAGCTTGATGGCTTGACGGAGGTTGTTGTACACCATGTTGCTGTTGTTGGTGCGAGCGCCCACTACTGCCATCAAATAGTAAGTGGTGGCATCGGGAGTGGCAATCGAAGAGAGGGTGCTTTTGGCTTTGCTATAGTCCTTGGTGAGGATTTGAGCTACGGCAGCATTGTTGGTCTTGCTGTCGCCGAATGCGCGTACTGCGGCGTTGTTGTCGCCTTGTTGGAGATAGTAAACACCGAGAGCGTCGTTAAGACCGTCGACACCTGCTGCGGCACCAAACTTTTGATTGGCGGTTTTGTAGTCTTTGTTCAAGAGAGCTACGAGACCTTGGTTCATTTGAGCTTCAGAGCTTTCGGGAGCCATCTTAGCTGCTTGAGCGAAGCTTGCAGCAGCTGCTTCATAGTCGGCATCAATGTATTGGCAAACGCCGAGGTTGTTGTAACCGCGATAGTCGTTGGGGTAGAGTTCGATTGCGGTGTTGTAGATTTGGAGACGCTTGTTGTTGTCGTCGGTCAATGTAGCAGCGTAGAGGATTTCGTCGGCGCTCAATTGCTTGGGATCGGTGTTGTAGAGGTTTGTAATCTCTTCGTCGCTCTTGCCAATCACGTTGATTGACGCTGTGATGCGAGAGTAGCGCAATTGGGGAAGGATTTCTTCGGCGAGCTGTTCGAACACTGATGAGAGGTTGCGAATTTCGCGTTCACGGATTTCCGGGTCTTTATACATCGACAATACGCTGAGGATAAGCTCTTTGTCTTGGATGTTGCTTTCGGAAACGAGCTTTTGGAAGCCTTCCCAGTCCTGAGCGGTGAATTGAGCGGTGAGTTCTCTGAACTCGGTGATATTGTCTTTCTTGAATTGTTTTTCCAAATAAGCTTGGGTGTTCTTTTCGCGATTTTCAGCAAGCTTGGCGTTGAGTTCTACACCGCCTTCGGGTGAAGCGTAGGATGAGATGTTGATTTCTTCGATCTGACGCTTGTCGTCGCTGTTGGCAGCCTTGATTTCAGAGTTGAGGGCTTGCATTGCAGCGCTACGCAATTCGCCGTCGCGTACGTTGGCTTGGTTGATGAGGAACTTGATGTCGGCGTTATACTTTTCGTTGATTATGCGTTGGAACTTGTCGGGTGCAATGGCAGGGTTAACGCTTTCGGCATTTGCCAATGTGGCAGTTGCAACCACACCTTCGGCAACTTTCACGCGGGGAAGCACATATTGCTTGCCGCCTTGGTTTACGTCGAAGTTGAGATAGAGGTCGCTCTTCTGCATAGCGGGAGTGTATTCAACCATTACGGGGATGGTCACGGTACCGCCGTATTCGTAGTTTACCACGGGATTGTTGCCGCGCACCTTTTCTCCTTGGAATGTGTAGGCAGCCGACTTGGTCTCACCGCCATCGTAAACCAACACGGGGGTTACGGTCACTTCTGCGTTTTTCAAAAAGAATTTAGCGGGAACTTTGCCTGTCACTTGCGCAGGCACATTGTTGCCTACCACTTCCAATGGGTTGGGATTTACTGTGAAATAGTCTGCTTGAAATTGATTGAGCTTCTTGCTGCAACCGGTGGTCAGCAACACTCCGCCCGCCAAAAGGGCATAACACAACTTTTTGTTCATGATAAAATTTAATTGGGTTTATAATAATTGTTGGTATATCATAACACTGAAATTCACGCTATCGACATAACGCGGAAATCTATGTGCAAATATACGTATTTTTCCCATAATGCCAACTCGGCGAATTGGTTTATCGGCTTTTTATACACTATTTTTTAATTAAAATTCCCTAACGTTATCGCAAAACGAGATATTATACGTATTTTTGCTCTGATTTTTATTTAACTAACTTAGATATTCCGAATTTATTGCCGATGAGAAGATGGCGCATTGAAGACAGTTCAGAACTGTACAACATCAACGGATGGGGATTGAAATATTTCTCCATCAACGAGAAGGGACACGTTGCGGTCACTCCCCGTGAAGGATACGCATCAGTCGATTTGAAAGAGATGATGGATGAGTTGCAGGTACGCGACATCACCCCTCCGGTGCTTTTGCGTTTCCCGGATATTCTCGACAATCGTATCGAAAAAATATCGCGTTGTTTCAAACTTGCTGCCGAAGAGTATAACTATCAGGCTCAAAATTTCATCATTTATCCCATCAAGGTGAACCAGATGAGACAGGTGGTGGAAGAAATCGTTTCGCACGGCAAAAAATTCAATATAGGTCTTGAAGCCGGCTCGAAACCGGAACTTCATGCCGTTCTCGCCACCAATATTGCTGAAAATTCGTTGATTATCTGCAACGGATATAAGGATGAAAACTATGTGGAGCTTGCTCTTCTTGCCCAGAAGATGGGACGCCGCATATTTATCGTGGCAGAAAAACTCAATGAGCTCAAACTGATAGCCACGCTGGCAAAGAAAATCGGCATCACGCCCAACGTGGGTATCCGCATCAAACTGTCAAGTTCCGGTAGTGGAAAATGGGAGGAGAGTGGCGGCGACCAATCGAAGTTCGGTCTTAATTCGTCGGAACTTCTCGAAGCTCTCGATTTCCTCCAGCGCAATAAGATGACCGACTGTCTGCGACTGATTCATTTCCATATCGGCAGCCAGATTACGAAGATTCGCCGTATTAAAAACGCTCTTCGCGAAGCTTCACAATTCTATGTGCAGTTGTCGAAGATGGGCTTTAACATCGACTTTATCGATATAGGTGGTGGTCTTGGCGTGGACTATGACGGAACGCGCAGTTCGTCGTCGGAAAGTTCGATGAACTATTCGATTCAGGAATATGTCAACGACTCGGTGTCGTCGATTGTGGATGCTTGTGAGAAAAATGACTTGAAGCAGCCTAATATTATCACTGAAAGCGGTCGCTCGCTGACGGCTCATCATTCGGTGCTCATATTCGATGTGCTTGAGACTACTTCGCTCCCGATATGGAAAGAAAACGAGGAGATTTCCGAGGAGGACCATGAACTTGCTCGCGAACTATATGATATATGGGATAAACTCAATCAACCGCGTGTGTTTGAAAGCTGGCATGATGCGTTGCAGATACGCGAGGAGGCTCTCGATTTGTTCTCGCTCGGTATGCTTGACCTGACGACTCGCGCCAAAATCGAAAAACTATTCTGGTCGATAGCTCGCGAAGTAGGGGAGATTGCCGCTTCGCTCAAGCATGCACCCGAAGAGTTCCGCAAGATTGCAAAGATGATTCCCGACAAATATTTCTGCAACTTCTCGCTTTTCCAATCGCTTCCCGACTCTTGGGCGATAGACCAGATATTCCCTATCATGCCTATCTCGCGACTCGATGAGAAACCGACGCGTACGGCTACGCTTCAGGATATGACGTGCGACTCGGATGGAAAAATTGCCAATTTCATTGCGTCGGGAGGTATGTCGAATTCTCTACCGGTCCATAACCTGAAAAGCGGTGAGCCGTATTATCTTGGTGTATTCCTTGTCGGTGCTTATCAGGAGATTCTCGGCGATATGCACAATCTTTTCGGCGATACGAATGCGGTGCATATTTCGGTCTACAAGGATCATCATGAAATCGACCAGATTATTGATGGTGAGACTGTGGCAGAGGTGCTCGACTATGTGCAGTTCAATCCCAAACGTCTTGTGCGCAATGTGGAGACTTGGGTTACATCTTCGATGAAAGCAGGACGCATCAGCCCGGAAGAGGGACGCGAGTTCCTTAGCAATTATCGCTCCGGACTTTACGGTTACACATACCTTGAACGTGATTAGCATCATGGATGCTTCATATTACAGATATTTCATGCGCCTCGCTTATCGCGGGGCGTCTTTTCACGGATGGCAGTCGCAACCCAATGCCGTGTCGGTGCAGTCTACGCTTGAGGTCGCATTGTCTACTGTGATGCGTTGCGAAATAAAAATCACCGGAGCCGGTCGTACCGACACCGGTGTGAATGCGCGCACCATGATAGCTCATTTCGATGTGGAGGAGCCGATTGCGGAGCCGCAGCGCTTAGTGCGTGCGCTCAACTCCATTGTCGGCGCTGACATTGCGGTTTACGACGTCCGGCGTGTCCGCTCAGATGCTCACGCTCGTTTTGATGCTGTTTCGCGCACGTATCATTATTATACGCATACGGGAAAATCGCCGTTTTGCTATCCATTAAGTTGGCAAGAGCCGGCAGGTCTCGATTTTAAAGCGATGAACGAAGCAGGGCGGATGCTTCTCGAAGTATCTGATTTTACCTCTTTTGCCAAATTGCATTCCGATACGAAGACCAATATTTGTTGTGTCACTCGCGCCGAGTGGATGCCGACGGCCGACGGTCATGTTTTTGTCATCTCAGCCGACCGCTTTTTGCGTAACATGGTGCGTGCTGTAGTGGGTACGCTTGTCGATGTGGGACGCGGGAAGATGTCGCACGATGAATTCATGCGCGTCATCGAAGCTCGCGACCGCTGTGCTGCCGGAACTTCGATGCCTCCGCATCCGCTTTTCTTGTGGGATGTGACATACCCCGAATCGGTCTACTGCGTGGACCCGAACGAGCAATAAGCCTTCTACATGAATATATCTTGTCCCTTGGGGGTCAATAGTTCTGTTACGGTGTAGTAGGGGACTTCTACGTCGATTATCCCCATAGCCCACGGCCCGATTTCATAGGGATTGTAATGAAAAACAATGTTGTAGCCTTCGATATATATGTCGTCGGTTACAAAAAGGTTCTCTGAAAATACGCCGACATTGTCAAGTTCTTTTACTGTATCTACATTATATTTTGCCATTAAGGAGGACTTGATGGCATTGAGTAGTTTTGCTTCGCTTCCCGCCTCAAACAGGTCGGATAGACCGATTACACGGGCTTTGCCGGAGGAAAGATCGAATGTCAGATAGCGCGAGGCGTATGAATCGTGCGCACCTCCTGTATATGATGTAGTCTCACCTTTAATTACGGTCATGGTTTCGGTAAGCGATACGATAGACACGGCTGTGGCTTGGCTGTATATCATTACAGAATCTGAAGCCACCGGAAGCGCATCGACCGGAGTCAGTTTGTAAATGTCGTATCCTTCTGGGTGCTCGACATATTCGTTCATCGCTTTGTCGATGTCGTGGCTTTTTGTGCCGAAAGCCATAGATATTATGGAGTCCTGTATGGCGGAAATGTCGACGTTGCCGAAGGTTTCGGGCCATTGAATCGATGCCGCTGCAGTGGTGTAGAGCGTTTTTACATTGTCATAGTCATTAATGTCACCCTCGCATCGGTAAGAGCGTGAGACGGATTTGAATGTTTCCTCCACTTCAAAGTCGGAAATTTCTCCGGGAAGAGATGTGTTGCCATTCTTGCCGCCACATGAGATGAGCATTGTTGCTGCCATCAGGCAGACTGCGCATGGATTGATTGTAGTTTTTTTCATATCCTTATTCTTATATAATATATGTGTCATTATCTTTAACGCAGAGTAGGATGCTTTTGTTGCAAACCGCGGTAGAAAAAAGAAATATTTCCTGTAACAATATTGTAACAATACGATTATTGATGGTTGTCGTGCCTTTTTGCCTAAAAATAGGGACTTTTCAGCAAATTATCGGGAGGTGTACCGCTTTTTTCGCACATTTTCAGTAACTTTGTGCTCTCAAAGTTTTAGTAATTGAATAAAAATTGCTTACTTTGCACCGCAAAAAGATAACTATTACTAATTAAAATCGTAATCATTATGTCTGAAATCGTATCACGCGTAAAAGCTATAATTGTTGACAAGCTTGGTGTAGACGAATCTGAAGTAACTGAAGCAGCTGCATTCACCACCGACCTCGGTGCTGACAGCCTTGACACTGTAGAACTCATCATGGAGTTTGAAAAAGAATTCAACATCACCATCCCCGATGACAAAGCTGAAGCTATCGCTACTGTAGGCGACGCTATCTCTTACATTGAGGCTGAAACCAACAAGTAATACTCATTCCTAATAATAAGAATGGAATTAAAGAGAGTAGTAGTAACAGGATTGGGCGCAATCACTCCGATTGGCAACGACGTTAAGACCACATGGGACAACGCAGTCAATGGTGTGAGCGGAGCCGGTCCTATTACACATTTTGACGCTTCTAAGTTCAAGACTCAGTTTGCTTGCGAAGTGAAGAACTTCAATGCAACAGAGCATTTCGATCGCAAAGAGCTTCGTAAATACGACCTCTATGCACAGTATGCGGTTGTTGCAGCAAACCAAGCGATTGCCGATGCTAATCTCAACGATGAGAAAGTCGATAAAAATCGCGTTGGTGTAATCATTGCAGCCGGTATCGGCGGTCTTCACACATTTGAGGAAGAAGCAGGCTATTACGCCAAGAATATTGAACAGGGGCCCAAATATAATCCTTTCTTCATCCCCAAGATGATTGCCGATATCGCATCGGGTCATGTGTCGATGATTCACGGCTATCACGGTCCCAATTTTGGCGTCGTATCAGCATGTGCTTCATCTACCAATGCCTTGATCGATTCGTTCAACTACATCCGTTTGGGTATGGCTGACGCTATCGTTACCGGTGGCGCAGAAGCAGCCATTTATCCCGCAGGTGTGGGCGGCTTCAACTCGATGCACGCTCTCTCTACCCGCAATGAAAGCCCTGAGACCGCATCGCGTCCTTTCAGCGCTTCACGCGACGGATTTGTAATGGGCGAAGGATCGGCAGTGCTCATCCTTGAAGAATTGGAACATGCGAAAGCTCGCGGTGCTCACATCTACGCAGAAGTAGTGGGCGGAGGTATGTCGGCTGATGCTTACCACCTCACCGCAACCCATCCCGAAGGTTTGGGAGCAAAGCTCGTCATGAATAACGCTCTCAAAGATGCCGGGATGAATCCCGATGAGATTGACTATGTGAATGCTCACGGTACTTCTACTCCTGTAGGTGACGTTTCTGAAGTGAAAGCCATCAAGGAAGTATTCGGTGAACACGCATATAAGTTGAATGTCAGCTCTACGAAGTCGATGACCGGTCACCTCCTTGGTGCAACAGGTGCGCTCGAAGCTCTGTTCTGTGTAAAATCAGTTCAAGAAGATATCGTGCCCCCGACCATCAATCACGACCCTGCCGACCTCGACGAGAACATTGACTACAATCTCAATTTCACTTTTGACAAAGCGCAAAAACGCACTGTGCGCGCCGCACTCTCCAACACATTTGGATTCGGTGGTCACAATGCAAGCATTATCGTCAAGAAATATGCAGAGTAATCCGTCAAGGATATTTGCAGTGAAAAAGGAGCCGTTAGGCTCCTTTTTTTGTGTTATGCCACATTGATTTTAAAAGGGTGACGAAAGATTTGCAGAGCAGTAAATTATTCCATAAATTTGCGTAAAGCGAGATTAATCGGTATCGACCGATGATATTGCACAAGCAAACCATGAGAAAGCTATTCATTATTCTGGTTATATTGACAACGGCTATTGCCGCAATGGCGCAGACATTATCGCGACGAGCATGGCGAAATGTCGCGATGGACGCTTATGTGCATACGGTTTACTCTATGTATCAAGATCATCGTGGGTTGGTGTGGATAGGCACAAGCCAAGGACTTTTCCGCTACGATGGGTATGGGACACACTATATCGATGCGCTCGATGAACGAGCCGGGTCGCAATTTTATAGTATGATAGAGCGTAATGACACATTGTACCTCGGCACAAACAATGGCTTGTTGCTCCTTGATATGATGACAGAGCGATATATACCTATATCAAATAATTCTCCTTCTGAAATTCGTGCAATGGTGCTTGATGGCGATTGCATTTGGATTGGCTCGCTTAACGGGTTGTATCGCTACACGATAGGGACAGGGAATGTGGCGCGTATTGTCGATGGATTGCCTCATTCGGCTGTCTATGCATTATTGCGCAGTCGCGAAGGGGACATTTATGTAGGTACTTACGATGGATTGTGCCGATACAACCGTGACAAGTCACGCCTTGAGCCAATCGAGGTGGGGCGAGTGGGGACGTCGGGCAATATCTTTGTAAATTCTCTTGCGGAGGATACAGTCAGGAGATGTATATGGATTGGAACGGAGGGTGCATTACTTCGATATGATAAAGAGACTCATATGATTGATCATCGCCGGATATTGTCGCAAAATTCGGTCAAAGTTATTGCGATTGATGGTTCGGGAATTATTCTTGCAGGTACGGATGCAGGGCTTTATATCCTATCTGATGACGCATGCGAGCTTGCACGTCACGATTCGCGTCTTTCCAAATCGATAGCTAATAATGTTGTGTGGAGTGTGATGGTCGATCGGTATGGGAACTATTGGGCCGGAACGGAGCAGGACTTTTCCGTATCATGCAATAATGCAGGGTTTACGATTGTCCCGTTAAGTGAAATCACCGAGCGCGGCGATGGTAACCGCCTGTATTGTATGCTTCGTGATTCACAAGACGTGTTGTGGCTTGGAGGCAGCAATGGAATCATTCGATATACCGGCAATCCCACGGCATCGCAGTGGTATATGTCGGGCGATTCGCGCTATCCGCTATCACACAATCGTGTACGTGATATATATGAAGACTCTTCAGGTGTTGTATGGATTGCAACCGATGGCAGTGTCAATCACTATGATACCGAGGGCGGAAGATGGATAAATCATCGTCTCACCGATAGTTCTCATCATCTGAATGCAAATTGGGCATATAGCATATTTGAAGACGATAGCAACCAATTATGGGTCGGGAGTTATCTTGGCGGAATATTTATAGCTGACCGCAACCGACTCATGCAATCTACGGATATGTGTATTGCCGATGCAGAGTTGAATACATCCACTAATATGCCTAACAATTTCATCAATCAGATGGAAATAGATAGTCAGGGCAATAAATGGGTGCTTCTGTTTCGCGACAATTCATTGCTGCGTATTGCAAATGCCGATGCTCCTATATTGCATATTGATGTAAAAGGAGCTGTCGGTTCATCTCCTTCGCATCTTGTTTGTGACAGTGACGATGGCGTTTGGTGTGGATATGCCGGGGGAATTGTTCGAGTATCGGCGGATGGAACTATTGGCGAACCGATAGGTTTCCCTATGAAATATGGAGAAAATCTTCTTGCCATGGCTCAGGTGGGAGGAGAAATATGGGTATCGACCGACGATGGAGTGTGGGCTGTCGATAGGCGTACGCATCAGGTAAAATTACTGCCATTGCCGGCGAAAGCTTATACGTGTATATATTATGATAGTCGCAAAAATAGGGTATTGCTCGGCAGTGTAGATGAATACACAAATGCGGACCCAGCAATATCGTCGACGAGTAGTAGTGCCGATAGTCTTTATATCACAGGATTGTATGTCAATGAGACTCCGCGTGTAGTCTCGGTGGAGAATTTTGACCGGTTGACTTTGCCGTATGATGAAAACAATCTTATCATTGAATTCAGCGACCTTCGTTATTCTCTCGACAATCGCGGTCACTATGAGTATCGTCTGACGGGGTCTGACCGAGCATGGACTTTGCTTGATGAAGAGGATAATAAAATAGTTTTGTCCGGATTGTCTCCCGGCGATTATCTTCTTGAAATACGTCAGGCTCATGGCGATGACAGTGATAGCTTTGTCCTACAATTAAGTATCACGATTACACCGCCTTGGTATGCTTCATGGTGGTCGATATTGCTGTATATAATATTGGGTATTGTAGTTGCTGTGTGGTGTGTGAGATATTTTCGTAATCGTGCGAGGTTGCAATTGGAACGAATGGAGCGTGAGCGTACGTTGCAAGCGGTAAGGCAGCGTATGGACTTTCTCACCGGGGTTTCACATGAATTTAAGACACCGCTTTCAATGATAATCGGCCCTCTCAGCAAACTATTGTCCGAGACTCGCGACACTCGTTTGCGCCGCAGTCTCGATATGGTATATACTAATGCGATGAAACTCAATTCGCTTGTGCATAGTGCGCTTGAAATCAATAGGATAGAGGATAATACAGAGCATCTTCTTATATATTCCAGAGTTGATATAGTAGAGTTTTGCAAAAGTATTTTTGATTCATATCAAGAGGCATTTCCGACAAAGCACTTTATTTTCACCTCTACCGCCGACCATATAATCACTGAAGCGGATGTGGTGAAAATGGAATCGATTCTTAACAATCTGCTCTCCAATGCCTGTAAATATTCTTCGGATGATTCCACAATCGCTCTTTCTATCGTTCGCGATGAAAGCCGGTTTGTATTAAACGTTTCCGATGATGGGGTAGGTATTCCCGAATCAGAACGCCAACTTATATTCCATCGTCATTTTCGCTCGCTGCGTACTGCTGCCGACAGTGACGGTTCGGGTATCGGCTTGTATCTTGTCAAGCAGTATGTCGAAATGCATTCCGGAACTATCGAGGTGAGCGGAAACGAAGATGAGGGAACCACATTTACTGTCGCTGTTCCGTTGCGAGAACCGGTCGGAGAAGAAGAATCGAGGGAAGAAGCGCTTTCGGTTGAGGACGGGCGTTTCCGAATCCTTATTGTGGATGACAATATTTCCATCGCCGCGTTTATAAAGGAAATACTATCTGAGGAGTATTTCTGCGTAACAGCCATAAACGGACGAGCCGCTCTTGCTGTGTGCGCAGGGATGATGCCCGACCTTATTATTGCCGATGAGATGATGCCGGTGATGAGTGGATTGGAGATGTGTCGTCGTCTTAAGTCCAATCCCAAAACAGCGGTTATCCCGATTATTATTCTTACGGACAAAGATGATAGTGCAACGGAAGCGGAAAGTATAAAAATCGGAGTCGATACATTTATGCCAAAGCCCTTTGAGGCTCCTATGCTCCAAGCGCAAGTGCGTCGATTGCTCGAAGCAAAAGCCTCTATGCGGGCAGAAGTGAGAGTGGAGCAGCTCACGGCTGCGAGACCGATAGAGGCGGAATCGGTGGCAGAACGGCAACTTGCTCAAGTGTCGCAAATCATCGACGACAATATTTCAGATACCAATTTAAACGTGAGCTTTGTATGTGAAAAGACAGGAATGCAGAGCAAACAGTTGTATCGTCTTATTAAGAAGTATATGGGAGTTTCTCCGGTTGAACACATCAAGCAAATACGTCTGCGTAAGGCGGCAATGCTTCTTGACCAACACAAATTTTCGGTTTCGGAAGTGATGTATATGGTGGGTTTCAGTTCCTCGTCATATTTTTCTAAATGCTTTTTGTCGCAATATGGGTGTACTCCACGTCAATATGCTGAACGACAGAATGATATGTGATGGGATGAAATAAATCGGACTCACCGATGTCCGATTATTTTCCTATTCTGTCCTATCTGTGCTTGCTTGCAGATGCCATCTGTCCTACCTTTGCAGATAACTAATTACGCTTAACCATGAACTACGTAAAAACAATCTTAACCGCAATCGCTTTTATATGTGCGCTTGCTCTTTCTGCCGGAGAAAACTATCGCGTGTATGTCGATAAGGATGGAGTTATGCGTCGCGATGATAATCGTCAGGAAGTCTCTTTCTACGGAGTCAATTATACTGTTCCGTTTGCACATGCTTATCGGGCATTGGGTGCGCTTGGCGTAGACCGAAAAGCCGCCATCGATCGCGATGTCTATCATATGGCTCGTCTTGGCTTTAATGCCTATCGTATCCATATTTGGGATGTTGAAATTTCCGACTCGTTGGGAAATGTCATTGAAAATGATCATCTCGACCTTCTGGATTATCTTATTGCTCAACTTGAAAAGCGTAATATAAAAATTATTCTTACCGCACAGACCAATTTCGGCAACGGGTACCCCGAACGAAATGCCGATCCCAATGGGGCATATACCTACGATTATGAGAAGTGTAAAGTCCATGATGACCCTGCGGCAATAAAAGCACAGGAACGCTATATCAAGCAACTTGTCGAGCATCGAAACGGATACACCGGCATGACTTATGCCGACGACCTTCATATTATAGCGATGGAAATCAATAATGAACCGTGTCATTCCGGTACGGCCAAAGAGGTGACGGCTTATATTAACCGTATGGTCAAGTCGTTGAAGAGTGGCAAATGGAAGAAGCCAATATTATATAATGTGTCGCATAATTTGGATGTCACTCAAGGCTTCTATGATGCCGATATTGATGGTACGACTTATCAGTGGTATCCTGTAAATCTTGTGGCCGGTCACACCCGCACCGGCAATTTCCTTCCTTACGTCGATGATTATTACATCCCCTTTGCTGATAAGGTAAAAGGATTTGATAGGTTGGCGCGAGTGGTCTATGAATTTGACCCCGCCGACAATCTGTATAGTTATCTTTACCCGGCTGTTGCCCGTACATTCCGTAAAGGCGGTTTTCAATGGATTACTCAGTTTGCGTATGATCCGATAGATATGGCGTGGGCTAACAGTGAGTATCAGACGCATTTTCTCAACCTTGCTTATACTCCACGCAAAGCATTGAGTATGATGATAGCCGCAGAAGTGACACGCACGGTGGCACGTGGTGCCGATTACGGAAAGTATCCGACAGATACTGTTTTTGGCGATTTCCTTGTGTCGTCGCGTCAGGATTTATCGATGCTCAATGACGGAGAGAAATATTTCCACACCAATAATACCGCTGTCGCTCCTAAATCGGCGTCATCGCTTACCCGAATTGCAGGGTGGGGAACATCTCCGATTGTTGAGTACAAAGGTACCGGAGCCTATTTTATTGATCGACTTGCTCCCGGAGTATGGCGATTGGAGGTGATGCCCGATGTTGTGATGACTTCCGACCCCTTTGCCAAACCATCATTGTCAAAGCGAGTGGGTGAAATCCTATATTGCGACATCCCGATGACTATCCATCTCCCCGATCTTGGTACATCTTATTGTTATAAAGCAGTCAATGCCGACAACAATCGCAGCGGACAGGCAGCAGATGGCGAGATGACTGTATATCCAGGAGTATATATTTTGGCTTCCGACAAAGCGGATTTGGCAAAATGGAATGTTTCGGATACTTATGGCGATGGGGTGAAACGGATAGGGGAGTATGTCGCTCCTGAAAAACGTCAGGTTGCAACCATACTTCTTCATACGCCTGTGCCGGTAATCGAAAGAGGCGAATCACTGACCGTTAGAGCTACTGTGGTTGCCGACGAACTTCCCGATTCGGTGATTCTTTATCCCGATAATGTTTCATTTTGGAACGACCACAACCGTCTGTATAAAATGCATAGAGTCGGTCAGCGTGACTATGAAGTGACGATAGACTCCAAAGATATTATAGGTAGAAAAGAATTCGGATACAATCTCGTAGTCTTTAATACTAACCATCAGTTTTCATATCCTCAGGCAGTCTCCGGGACACCTCTCGATTGGGACTACCTCGGCGGAGACGCTGCGACAGCGGCTTCTGCATTCTATCGCACCGCAATCGTTGATTCCGGTGCCCCCATTATCCTCTTTGAGGCAAATTCCGCCCTCGACGGCATCGAGATTTCAACAATTCCGGCATCATGGCGAGGTGTACATCTCGGTTACGACCACCGCTCGCCAATCGGTGCTGATGTCATACGTCTTTCATTCGGACCGACCGATGAGGCTCGCGAAGTGGTGATGTTTAAAAATATCACCGACATTATGGACTGTCGTCGTCTTTCAGGTTCGGAAAAACTTCATCTGGCAATAGACGCGGTTGATGGCGTTGAAACTATCAGTGTCGGATTGGTCAATCGCGATGGGTTCACCTATTCTATAACAATTCCCGCAGTCGAGGGTGAAATTGTTATAGATACCGCCGACTTGAAATTGACAAATACTCTTCTTTGTCCCGAACCATATCCCACATTTATGAGCCGAGAGTTTGTGCCTGATGCTGCAACAGCTACGCCGTTGAGTCTTGATGATGTAGAAAAAGTGCAGATTACATTGTCGCAAAAGGCCGGAACCAATGGCTTTATCGAAATGCGGGGAATGTGGCTTGCCCGATGAGATGCTATAAATATTGAAATTATCCTAACATTAATAACATAACCTAATCAACTGTAACATGAAAAAAAATCGAGAGACAGGCTTATGTCGCCTTACTCAGGGATTTTTGCCGCTATTGTTGGCATTATTGTTCCCGTTTATGGCAATGGCTCAAAATTCCCGTACTGTCACGGGAACAGTCGTTGACGAACTCGGTGACCCGATGGTGGGTGTCACCGTAATGGAAACCGGTACCTCCAACGGTACATCTACCGATGTCGATGGAAACTTTATGATAAAAGTTTCATCATCGGCAGTATCACTTGATTTTTCGTATATCGGCTACAATAAGATGACTGTAGCCGTAGCGTCATCTCCGATGAAAGTGACTATGACTCCCAACACTAAAGTGATGGATGAAGTAGTGGTAATCGGTTATGGTACACAAAAGAAGAGCGACCTCACCGGTTCAATATCTTCTGTAAGCGAGAAAGATTTCAATAAAGGTGTGATTTCATCTCCCGAACAGTTGGTGAATGGTAAGATTGCCGGTGTACAAATCACCAATTATGGCGGTTCGCCTACATCGAGCAGTACAATCCGTATCCGTGGAGGTGCTTCTCTCAATGCGTCCAACGACCCGCTTATCGTTCTCGACGGAGTCCCAATGGAAGTAGGTGGCTCAGTGAGCGGTGGAGGCAACTTTTTGAGTCTTATCAATCCTAATGACATCGAGTCGATGACTATTCTTAAAGATGCATCGTCGACGGCTATCTATGGTAGCCGTGCATCCAACGGTGTAATCATTATCACTACTAAAAAAGGTGGTGGCGACAGAATTAAAGTCAGCTTCCAATCCACAAACTCGTTTGCCACTCCGACCAAAACGGCCGATATGCTTTCGCGTGATGAATTTATCGACGTGATTAAGTCCAATGGAACTTCCGAGCAAATCGCTCTACTTGGCGATGCCGATACGGATTGGAACGATGAAATCTTCCAAACAGCCTTCGGCACCGACAACAATATCAGCGTGTCGGGGCGCATGACCGATTGGTTGCCGTTCCGCGTCTCTATCGGCGCCATGTATCAGGATGGTATTCTTCGTACCGACAATTCTACTCGCTATACGGGAAATATCAATCTTGCTCCATCGCTGTTTGGCGACAAACTTCGTATCAATCTCAATGCTAAAGGCACATACAGCAAGAATCGATTTGCCGACACGGGTGCTATTTGGGGCGGCGCAGCCATGAACCCCACAATCCCCGTATATTCCGGTGATGAAATCTTCGGAGGATACACAGAAGCTTATGATGCCAACGGTGTGCCTATTACCGGAGCATTATCCAATCCGGTAGGGTTGCTCGACCAATATAAATCCACATCTGATGTGTATCGTTTCATCGGAAATGTCGATGTCGATTATCGTCTCCATTGGCTCCCCGAATTACGCCTGCATGCTACTGTCGGCTACGACTATTCAAAGGGAGAAGGGGCAATCTACGTTCCCGCAACAGCTTACTCATATTACACCACAGGAGGTCGTGACTATGTGTATGGTCCGCAGAAAAACTATAACCGTTTGCTCACCCTCTACGCCAACTATAATAAAGAGTTTAGCGAAATTAAAAGTGCGGTAGATGTAACTGTAGGTTACGATTATCAATTCTGGAAATACTTTGATTCGGCGGGTGTTCAGTACAATTGTGCCGGCGAACCTCAAAATACATATGCAGCCACCGACCAGCGCCACTCATTGCTCTCTTATTACGGTCGTCTCAACTACACGTTCGATGACAAATATATGCTTACGGCAACGATGCGTCGTGATGGAAGTTCGCGTTTCCATGCTGATAAGCGTTGGGGTACATTCCCCTCTGTGGCCCTTGCTTGGCGAGCATCGCGCGAATCCTTCTTTGAACCGATTACCGACGTGATGAACGACCTTAAACTTCGTGCAAGCTACGGTATCACCGGTCAGCAAGACGGTATTGCCAATTACAGCTATATTCCTCTCTACACAATCAGTCAGGAAGGAGCGCAATATCAATTCAACGGCACTCCCATCAATACATATCGCCCTGCTGCCTACAACTCCAATCTGAAGTGGGAGACTACCAAGTCGTGGAACTTCGGTCTTGATTTCGGCTTTTTGCAAAATCGTATCACCGGTTCTGTCGATTACTACAGTCGCAAAACTGAGGACCTTCTTGCTACGGTTCCTCTCCCCGCAGGTATCAACTTCAATAAAGAGATGCTTCAAAATGTGGGTAACGTAGACAGCGAAGGTTGGGAAATAGCTCTTAACGCAACTCCGATTCAAACAAAAGATTTTACTTGGACAGTCAGCGCAAATGCCACTTGGCAGACGAGCAAAATCACTAATCTGACACTCGTCCCCGGAGCTGACAGCCCTGACACCGGAGCCGGTCCGTGGTTCGACAGTCATCAGGTGCAAGTGTTCTCTACCGGAGAAGCTCCCTACGCATTCTATGTCTACAAGCAAATCTACGATGAAAAGACCGGTCGTCCCATCGAAGGAATGTATGCCGACCTCAATGGCGACGGACAGATTACGACCGACGACCGCTATCACTATCATTCGCCGGCTCCGGATTGGATGTTTGGCTTCAGCACATCGCTCAACTATAAGCGTTGGACTCTAAGCACGTCGCTTCGCGCACAATTAGGCAATTATGTGTTCAACGGTATGGCAATGAATACCGGCGCATGGGAGACCGTAAGCTACAACAGCTATCAACTCAACAATCTTCATAGCAGTTACCTCGAAACCGGATTTAAAACCCGTCAATGGCAATCGGATTACTATGTTGAAAATGCGTCGTTCCTGAAGATGGACAACATCTCATTGGCCTACGACTTCGGACAGATAACGAAATGGTTCAGCCTCAATGTGTCTGCAATGGTGCAAAATGTATTTACCATCACCAATTACACCGGTGTGGATCCTGAAACAGCCAATGGAGCTGACTCATCGGTATATCCTCGTCCTCGAACATATTCACTCACCGTCGGACTTAATTTCTAATCTCATCTAAAACGTAAGAAATCATGAAAAAGATATATTTATTATTATCGTTGGTTGTGGCTGCTGCCATGTGGTCATGCTCCGATGATCTCAACCAATATCCGGTGGTGGAGACCGACTCAAGTAAGGTCTATGCCGAGGCGGGTAATTATAAAATGGTATTGGCAAAGATATATGCCAGCTATGTTATCGCCGGTCAGGAGATGGGCGGAGGTAATGCCGACATATCTTCGGTCAATGGTTACGACTTCATGCGCTCATATTTCAATCTGCAAGAGGTTGGAACAGATGAAATAGCCTATTCATGGCTTTCCGGAAATCAGATGGATGGTATCGCATTCTTGAGTTGGGATGTCAACGACCCGTGGGTTGCCGATACATATTATCGTTGTTACTATACGATTGCTCTTTGCAACGAGTTGATTCGTCATTGTGGCGACGATGAAATTTCCAAATTCAGTGCAGAAGAGCAGGAAGAAATCAAGGTTTACCTTGCCGAAGCCCGTTTCCTTCGAGCCATGTCGTATTATTTCGTTCTTGATTTGTTCCGCCAAGGTCCGTTTGTCAATGAAGACACCCCGGTGGCAAGTTATATCCCCGATGCATACAACGGAAAGCAGATTTTTGAATATATCGAAAGCGAACTCCGCGACAATGTGGAGAATGCACTTCCGGAGACTAATGAATACGGTCGTGTTTCTCGTGCAGCCGCATGGGCATTACTCGCAAAGATGTATCTGAATGCCGGAGTTTATACCGGAACAGAGCGCAACACCGATTGTGTCACCTATTGTAAGAAAATTATCGGTTCAAATCTTTACTCGCTTGAACCCGAATACGCAAAATTGTTTAATGCCGACAATCATCTTCGTACGAATGAAATTATCTTCTCGTTTGTCGTGGATGCCACTACGACTGTGTCTTGGGGCGCCACCACTTATATCATATGTGGCTCATGCGGTAACACCAGTACTCAAGACCCGGCTAAATATGGTTTGTCGAGCGGTTGGGGTATGTTCCGCGTACGCGGCGAGTATGTTGAAAAGTTTGGTGACGTAGCATCGTCGACCGACTCTCGTTGCCTGTTCTATACCGATGGACAGACTCAATATCTCGACAAAGCAATGGATGACCAATCACAAGGATATTTCAGCGAGAAGTTTACAAATCTTACCGATGCCGGTGAAGCCGCATCAAGCACTCAGGCAACAGGTTGCTCCACCGACTATCCTGTATTCCGTCTGGCAGATGTATATTTGATGGCTGCGGAAGCAGTGCTTCGCGGAGGTGAAGGCTACAGCCGTAGTGAAGCTCTCGGATTTGTGAATGAAGTGCGCGGTCGCGCCTACGGAGATGATTCGGGCAATATTTCAGACTCTCAACTTACGCTCGACTTCATCCTCGATGAACGTGCTCGCGAATTGCTATATGAATGCACTCGTCGTACCGACCTTATCCGCTACGGGTATTTTACCACCGATAAATATATCTATCAGTGGAAGGGTGGTGTCGTTGATGGTCGTGCCGTGGATAGCAAATACAATATTTATCCGATTCCGGCAAGCGAACTTACCGCCAACCCCAATTTAAAGAATGAAAACTACTAATCAAATCTAACTCTGACACAATATGAAACGATTTAAATATATAGCGGTTGCCTGTCTCGGTCTTTTGGCGGCAACGACAGTGTCATGCGATAAGGATGGCGATTTTCTGACCACTTCAGGCGGAGATGACGTTATCCTTGACGGCACCACATCCGATATCGTGCTTGACTACGACTATATCAATGCATTGGCTCTTACCATACATTGGAACGACAATGGCGATATTTCTCTTAGCAATCCGCTTGTGGCTGCACCCAACAATGCAGTGTCAAATACCATTCAATTTTCAGGTGATGAAGCGTTTGCGTCTACCGTCGACTTTTTGATGGATGGCGGAGTATATCAAAAGCAATTTACCGTTGGCGAACTCAATAATGTTCTCGGACGACTTGGCTTTGAAGGGGGAGTGAAAGCTCCGCTCTATATCCGCATAAAATCGGAACTTGGTAGCAACATTACGCCTAAATATAGCAATGTAATGGTCGTAAATGTGACACCTTATGTAATCGATATGTCGGTGGGATTCTATTTGACCGCGGCAAAAGAGGAAACCGGACGAACTCTTGCATCGCCTGCAAGCGATGGCATATATTCCGGATTTATTGGCGCCGGCTCATGGGAGAATTGGTGGCTAAAAGAAGGCAATGGTATTCTTTGGGGTAATGTCGGCGATGATGGCGGAGGCGTTCCGTTCAAAATATCGTCAAACGATATGGCATGGAATTTCTGGTACCCAGGCGTAAGCGGCTGCTATTATACTGTTGTCAATACCGTTGCTGCCGAATGGAGTGCATTATTGATTCCGTCGTTGAAGGTTGAAGGTGACATTCAAGGCGAGATGACCTACGACCGCAAGGGTAATAAGTGGACTCTTACTTTTGATGCAGTATCTGCCGGAACTAAAAATATTAAGATTACCGGTACGGGCAAGCAATATAATGTGGCAACAAGCACCGACGATGCGGCTGCTATCGATACTCCGGTGGCATTTGGCGGCTCGGCCGACATGCTTACATTCGGTTCGTCGGCATCCGATATTGCCGTAGAGGTTTCGGCAGCAGGAACTTTCACTCTCGAAATGGATTTGAATAATCCGAATTGCTGGACTCTTGTTGTCAATGCCGGTGCTGCACCCGAACCGACAACAGTATCTCCGATTGTTTATCTCTATGGTATCAGCGATGGAGAGGCCAATTGGACATTCAGCAAGTATTTGCGCTTGTATGATGAAGATAATTTGGGCTATGCCGGTTTTGCCA
This sequence comes from Muribaculaceae bacterium, assembly GCA_045133615.1. GTDB lineage: Bacteria > Bacteroidota > Bacteroidia > Bacteroidales > Muribaculaceae > M3. The sequence goes on from JBGUUQ010000056.1 coordinate 104,182, forward strand.
ATGTGGATTGTCCGTGGGGTTATCAGGTTGCAATCGAGGATGGCAACTGGTCTGATGTGTATAAATACGCATCCGGAGATGCAGTTTCGGGAACTATGGTGTTTGCCGAAGGAAACAGCAATATTCCTGCTCCGGGCACCGGATTATATTTCTTCAATATCTCACTCGGCAATCTCACATACGCCCACACAGCTGTAGGCAGTGAGGTCTATTATGCCGGATTTGAAGATGATTGGGATCTACGACCGCTAACTCCGACATCTGAAGTAGGTGTCTACACGACCACTGTGACAGTATCTGAAGAAACGCCGTGGGGTGTGCAGATTGTTCTCGACCAGAATTGGAGCGTGAAACTCGGAGGAGCCGATGGTATTCTTCTATATCAAGGTGCATCGGGAGTTTCAAATATCTCATTTACGGAGACTGAAGGAACATTTAAGTTCGATGTGGATTTGATTAAAGGTACATATTCAATAACCAAACAATAATAGGAGGCAAGTAATATGAAACTAAATAAAATATTATCAATATTGGCTGTTGCCGGTTCGATGATGATGGTATCTTGCGAAGAGGACAGCCCTATAACCAATCCGCCGGTCGACCATACTAAACAAGAAATCGACCGTACAATATTTGCGAAAGGAGCCGACGTAAGTTGGCTCACGCAAATGGAATCGGAAGGATACCTGTTTTACAACTCCAATCACGAACAGATGGAGTGTATGCAATTGCTCCGTGATGAGTGCGGTGTTAATTCAATCCGACTTCGTGTATGGGTTAATCCTGCCAAGGGATGGAATAATATCGATGATGTGGTGGTTAAAGCCCGTCGTGCCAACGACCTCGGTCTGCGCCTGATGATTGACTTCCATTTTTCAGATACGTGGGCAGATCCGGCTAATCAGGAAACTCCTGAAGCATGGATCGAACTTGATATTGACGGACTGAAAGCCGCCGTGGCAGCTCATGTCGGCGATATGTTGGGCAAATTAAATGCGTATGGAATCGAGCCTGAATGGGTACAGATAGGAAATGAAACTCGTGGCGGATTCCTTTATCCACTTGGCTCTATAAGCAATCCTGCCAATTATACGGCGTTGGTTAATTCCGGTTACGATGCCGTTAAAGCCATATTCCCCGAAGCAAAGGTTATTATACATCTCGACTCAGGAAACAGATTGGACCTCTACACTCGTGTGTTCGGTGTGTTGGCTGCTAATGATGGAAAGTATGATATGATTGGTATGTCGCTTTATCCCGAAGCATCGTCATGGCAATCAATGGTCGATGCGTTGATTGCTAATGTAGGAACACTGTACGCTACTTATGGTAAACCGGTAATGGTATGCGAGGTCGGAATGTTGTATAGTGAAGCTGCGGCCGCTAATGCGATGATGACCGATCTTAAAGCTAAAAGTGAAGCGTCCGGTCATGTTGAGGGTATTTTCTATTGGGAACCTCAAGCGCCTGCCGGTTATAACGACGGATATGATAAGGGCTGTTTTGTCGATGGCTCTCCGACAGAAGCTCTCGATTGTTTCAAAAATTAATTTTTGAATTCTGATGAATAATATTGTTAAGATTAGTATAGCAGCGTTGATGATGTCGGCGACCATGGTGTCGCCGGCTCAACGCACTGAAATCCTTTTGAAAGAGGGGTGGAAGTTTACCAAAGGAGTAGGCGATGCAACTACCCAATGGCAGAATGTCACAGTGCCGCATGATTGGGCTGTTTACGGACCGTTTGACCGCAACAACGACCTTCAGATTGTTGCTATCGAACAAAACAACGAAGTGGAAAAGACGGTTAAGACAGGTCGTACCGGAGGTCTCCCGTTTATCGGAAAAGGGGAGTACCGTACTACGTTTGAAGTCCCCGATACCGTCGGTCGTTCGGTGACATTGGTATTTGACGGAGCTATGAGCAACGCTCATGTGACTCTTAATGGCAAAGAGGTCGCATTTTGGCCATATGGTTACAATTCATTTTATGTGAATGTAGATGGGGTGGTGCGTCCCGGCAAGAACGAGTTGCAGGTAAATCTCGAAAACTACGAAAAAGCATCACGATGGTATCCCGGAGCCGGACTTTATCGAAATGTGCACGTGGTTACTACCGATAAGGTACATATTCCTACTTGGGGTACATATATCACAACTCCCGTAGTAAAACCGGAGTATGCTTCGGTGAATATTGAAACTACAATCGCCGGTGCCGGCAAAGGACAGAATATCGAAGTGGCAACTGAGGTAAAAGATGCGTCCGGAAAAGTCGTCGCATCCACCACATCGATTCATCATCATCATGGTCAGGCAGAGTCACAAAATATTCTCCTCGAACGTCCAAACCTTTGGTCGCCGGAAAGTCCGTATCTCTACACAGCAACTACTCGTCTACTTGTCAATGGTAAAGAGGTAGACTGTTACGATACTCGTTTCGGAGTGCGCACTATTGAGTATATTCCCGAAAAAGGTTTCTTCCTGAATGGTGTTTCTACAAAGTTTAAAGGAGTTTGCAATCATCACGATTTGGGCGCACTCGGTGCTGCCGTCAATAAATCGGCGATACGCTATCAACTTGAGTTGCTTAAGGATATGGGTTGTAATGCAATTCGCACAGCTCATAATATGCCGGCTCCCGAACTGATGGAACTTTGTGACGAAATGGGCTTCATGACTATTGTGGAGACATTTGATGATTGGGGTTTCCGTCCGAAGTCGCAAAATGGTTACGGTTCAATATTCAAAGAATGGGCGGAAAAGGATGTGACCAATATGATTGTTCACTATCGTAATAGTCCGTCGGTGGTGATGTGGTCGATAGGAAACGAAGTGCCGAGCCAATGGGGCCCTGATGGTGTTAATGAACTCGTGATGCTACAAAATTGGGCACATCGTCTCGATCCGACACGTCCCGTGACTTGTGGCATGGATCAGATAGGTTCGATTCTCGACAATGGATTTGCCGCATCGATTGATATTCCCGGCTTTAACTATAAGCCGCAATATTATGCAACGGCTCATGATAAGTTGCCACAGAAATATTTCTATGCTTCGGAATCGGCATCGACTGTGTCGTCGCGCGGAGTGTATCATTTCCCCGTAATATGGGAAGAACATTATTCGGTTGTTGCCGATGACCACCAGTCGTCGAGCTATGACAATGAATCGTGCACGTGGTCGAATACTCCCGATATTGATTTTGCAATGGACGAAGATTGCGATTATGTGATGGGACAATTCGTGTGGACCGGTTTTGATTATCTTGGAGAGCCGTCTCCTTATGATACAGATGCATGGCCTAATCACAGCTCCGTGTTTGGCATTATCGACCTTGCATGGTTGCCCAAAGATCGTTTTTATCTCTATCGTTCGATATGGAATAAAGATGAGGAGACTCTCCATGTGCTACCTCATTGGAATTGGAAAGGACGAGAGGGTGAAGTGACACCGGTGTTTGTCTATACAAACTATCCGAAAGCCGAATTGTTTGTCAATGGTCGCAGTCAGGGAGTCAGGGAGAAAAACGATTCTACCTATACGCATCGTTATCGTCTCATGTGGAATGAGGTGCGCTATGAGCCGGGCGAGGTGAAAGTTGTGGCGTATGACAAGGCTGGAAATAAGGCAGCCGAAAAGATAGTGCGCACAGCAGGCAAGCCGCATCATTTGGTGGTAACTCCTAATCGCTCCACAGCCAAGGCTGATGGCGACGACTTGATATACTTCACGGTTCAGGTTGCCGATAAAGATGGCAATATCGTTCCCACCGATAATCGTCAGGTTTACTATACAGTGGAAGGTGAAGGCGAATTTCTTGCCACAGCCAACGGCGACCCCACATGTGTGATGTCGTTCCAAGAGCCGACAATGAAATTGTTTAGCGGAGCAGCCACCGTAATAGCCAAAACTTCAAAGACTCCCGGAAAAATGACCATTACCGTAAAAGCAAAAGGAGTGAAAAATGGTGTGGCAACTATTGATATTGAATAAAATTTTCGTATTTTTGCAGAAATATTCCTAATAACAAATCACATGAAAAATAAGATTCAAGATCAATTCAAACAAAGATTCGGAGAAGATGGTATTTTGTATGCTTCATCCGGACGTATCAATCTCATTGGCGAACATACCGACTATAATGGCGGTTTCGTATTCCCCGGCGCAATCGATAAGTGCATTATGGCTGCAATCAAGCCTAATGGCACTGATAAAGTGAGAGTGTTCTCAATCGATATCGACGAATATACGGAATTCGGCTTGAATGAAGAAGATGCTCCCGCACAACAGTGGGCACGTTACATCTTCGGTGTATGCCGTGAAGTGATTAAACGCGGAGGCAAAGTGGAAGGTTTCGATGCTGTATTTGCCGGAAATGTTCCTTTAGGAGCCGGATTGTCATCGTCGGCTGCTCTTGAAAGTTGCTTCGCGTTTGCAATGAACGATTTGTACAACGACAACAAGTTCCCGAAAATGGAACTTGCAAAGATAGGTCAGTCCACCGAACATAATTATTGCGGTGTAAACTGCGGTATAATGGACCAATTTGCTTCTGTTCATGGAAAGAAAGACCATCTGATGCGTCTTGATTGTCGTTCGCTTGAATTTGAATATTTCCCGTTCAAACTCAACGGATATAAGCTCGTGCTTGTTGATTCTAAAGTGAAGCATGAACTTGTGGATTCTCCCTACAATAAGCGTCGTGAATCGTGTGAGCGTGTAGCAGCAAAACTCGGCGTTGAAACTCTTCGTGATGCATCGATGGATGATCTTGAAGGTATCAAGGGTGAGATTTCGGAAGAAGACTACAATCGTGCCAAATATGTAATCGACGAAAAACAGCGTGTGCTCGACGTGTGCGATGCTCTCGAACGTGGCGACTACAATACTGTAGGCGATCGTATGTATAAGACGCACGAAGGCATGTCGAAGCTTTATGAAGTGAGTTGTGTGGAACTTGACTATCTCAACGACATCGCTCGCGAATGTGGCGTGACCGGTTCACGTATCATGGGCGGCGGTTTCGGCGGTTGTACGATTAACCTCGTTAAAGATGAACTTTACGATAACTTCATTGCAACAGCCAAGGCTAAATTTGCTGAAAAATATGGTCATGAGCCGGCTGTGTATGATGTTGTTATCTCTGATGGAGCACATAAATGTGAATAACGATATGAATATAGAATCCAAGAGTGTGACGTCGCCTATGGGCGACATCACACTTTTTACAATTAAAAACGCTTCCGGTGCGTCGGTGACTCTTTCGACTCTCGGAGCCGGTATTGTGAGTATTGTGGTGCCCGATCGCGACGGAAATCTCGCCGACGTGGTGCTTGGTTATAAAAATCCTGTCGATTATATCAATGACGGACCGTGTGCAGGTAAGGTGCCCGGCAGATATGCCAACCGTATCGCTCGCGGTCATTTTGTTATCGGCAAGAATGAGTATCAATTGGCTATCAATAATGGTCCGAATGCTCTTCATGGAGGTCCTACCGGTTTTCAAAACCGCATTTGGAAAGCCAAAACAGCCGGCAACAGTGTGGAATTTACATACGTTTCGGCTGATGGCGAAGAAGGTTATCCCGGCGAGGTGACTGCAAAGGTGACATATTGGTGGAACAATGATAATGAATTGTCGGTGGAATTAAGCGCCACGACGGATAAAAAGACAATTATCAATCTTACCAATCACGCTTATTTCAACCTCGATGGAGAAGATGCCGGTTCGGTGCTTGAGCATAAGTTGCAACTGATGGCTTTGAAATATTTGCCGACCGACGACACTCTTATTCCTACCGGTGAAATGGCTACAGTAAAGGGTACTCCTATGGATTTTACCGCACCGAAAGTTATCGGACAAGACATTAAAACTGATTTCCCGGCTCTTAACTACGGAAAAGGCTACGACAACTGTTGGGTAATCGAAGGATGGCACAAGCATCAGCTTGCGCTTGCAGCAATTCTTACGAGCGAACGCAGCGGTCGCGTGCTTGAAGTAGCCACTACGCAGCCTGCCGTTCAGGTCTACACCGGCAACTGGCTTTCCGGATGTCCCGAAAGCAAAAGCGGTAGAAGCTACAATGACTACGATGGTGTGGCTATCGAATGTCAAGGAATGCCCGATGCTCCCAATCATAAAAATTTTCCAAGCCAGCTCCTCGGTGTTGGCGAGGAATACACTCAAATGATTGTGTTTAAATTTAAAACAAAATAAAAGACACTTATTTAACCTGTAAAAAAGTATGAAACCAACCCTATTTGTTCTCGCTGCCGGCATGGGAAGCCGATACGGCGGTCTTAAACAACTCGATTCTCTCGGCCCCAATGGCGAAACTATCATGGACTATTCAATCTATGATGCTATCCAATCGGGATTCGGAAAAATCGTATTTGTGATTCGTAAAGATTTCGAACAGGATTTCCGCGATAAAATTTTGTCAAAATATGAAGGTCATGTGCCTGTGGAAGTTGTATTCCAGTCTACCGATGCTCTTCCGGCCGGATATACATGTCCGGCAGATCGTACCAAGCCTTGGGGTACAAATCACGCGGTACTCATGGGTAAGGATGTGATTAAAGAGCCGTTTGCTGTAATCAACGCTGATGACTTCTATGGTCGCAACGCATTTGAAGTAATCGCTCAAGAACTTCTTCGCCCTCATGACAAAAAAGGAGATTATTGCATGGTCGGGTTCCGTGTAGGCAATACGATGACCGAAAACGGTTCTGTGGCTCGCGGTGTGTGCAGCACTGAAAACGGATTGCTTACTTCTGTTGTGGAGCGCACAGCTATCAGCTACAACGATAAGCATGAAATCGAGTTTACCGACGAAAATGGTGTGGCTCAAACTCTCGAACCCACTACTCCTGTATCAATGAATCTCTGGGGATTCACTCCCGACTATTTTGAATATAGCGAGCGTGAATTTGTGAAATTCCTTGATAAGGATATCAATACTCCCAAAGCGGAATTCTTTATCCCGTTGGTGATTGACACTCTTATCAATTCAGGAGAAGCTACCGTAAAAGTACTTGATACTGATTCTCGCTGGTTTGGCGTGACGTATGCTGCCGACCGTCCCGGGGTAGTGGCAAAATTTGCAGAACTCCATGCTACCGGAGTTTATCCCGAAAAACTCTTCTAAACAAGACGATTATAATAGTTTTAGCCGGGTTTTGCACCCGGCTTTTTTTATGTGGTAAAGTTTTATATTAACACAAATTAACGGGAGGGGGGGTGGTAAAATTCAGGGAGAAAAAAGTTACCTTTGCGACATAAGAACAGTAAATCTGATATCTAACAACAACCCGAATGATACTAAGAGCAATCCTCACAATACAATTGCTTATTA
>JBGUUQ010000057.1:0-1722 GCA_045133615.1 Muribaculaceae bacterium
GGCGCATCGAATCAACGGCAGAATTAACAGACGAATGGACTAACAGATTAGCCAAAATGGCGGCAGCTCTAAGCCGATACCGCAAAAACGCCTATGAGTATATTTGGGCGAAAAGAGAGGCCGGCCATTGGATAGGAGACAAAGAAGAGGAATATCCCGTCCCCGTCTCGATTTACGCAAAGCAACCAGAAGTCTAACCCCTAAAATATATTGACATGATACTAATAGCCCTAATATGTATTTTGGCGTGGATAGGTCCGGCACTGCGCGACGGAAGCAATGTAAAATGAAAACCCATCCCGGCGAGGGAGAACCACAGCGGAGCGACACCGCCGCCGGGAACTATCAACAACAAATAAAATCATACGAATATGGCAAACTACAGATTCAAGACCGCCGAAATAGAGGCGATGAAGAAAAACATCCTCACACACATAGAGCACGAGGCCGAGACCAAAACCGCATGGCGTCTTCGCTGTGCTATCGAAGGGCTTCTAATGTGCTGTCGTCCCTCAAAACGCGAGGCGGCACGACTGGAGCGCGAATTAGCACTCTACGAAAAGTTAACCAAAAACGATTTGCCTAATTGGCAGAGCAACCCTACACAGCCCGCCACACCCACAGAAACTCCCCGAATCGTCCGCGTTGAAATCGTCCGTGACTTCGACAAATCGTATTACGCAAATCTGTATGGCGAAAACGGAGGCTGCCACAACCTTTCAAAAGAGTACACCGACTTTCGCACACTGACATCTTTATGCAAAAAGGAGTACGGCGTAAATCTTCCCAATCTCTCACAAATGGAGTTTGAAACACACGGGCGCAAATCATACGCCTATATAAGTACAGAAACGCCCCAAAAATCCACGGAAACCGCCGAGACGGTAAATGTATCGGCAGAGGGAGAAAAGGAGACAGAGAGGGCAGAAAACGCGCCAAAAAGAAAGATTCAATATTTCCACTATACACCCGAACAACTGAAACGCTACATAATCGACGTGTACGAGAAGAACGCGAATGGAGAATGGGTGTTGCAGCCGTACAGACAGATAAATACTGATTTTTACGGAGACACTTACGAGGTAGTGGACGGTAAAATAAGATACTGGACTAATAGGAGTCGGGGGCTATTCTTTGATCTGAATATGGATTTCAACTCCGAAACCTGCGGAACGTGCCACCAGATACGCGAAACCTACCAAACGGGCAATTATGTTATATCTAACGAGAAGCTGTTGGAGTTCACGATGGCAAATGGCGCATACCGCTGCATACAGAAGCAAGTATATAGCAAAGATGGCGAGCGCAAGGAGTTTTTTACGATAATGGACGCGCACGGAGATTTTGCCGTAAATGACGCATCCGACACATTAGAGGGCATAATGCAGCGATTCGACAAGTGCTACAAGGGACCCGCCACAATTATATGGCAAGCGCCCACGGCCTCGCCACAATCGCCCAAACCTCCGCAGACGGCAGAATGTACCACCGAAATACCAAAGCCACGAGAAACGGCACGAAAACGGCAAAATCGGGCTATTGGCAGCACACATCATCAGCACTCCGCTTTGGGCGCGAACGGATATGCAATGCTCGACGATGCAAGCGCAACAATGGCGGCAATGAATATACGGCAAGATGCGTTACGCAATACATTACACCCCGTAACGTATGTTCCACGCGAATGTTCCACGATAGATGCAGCCTATTGGTAGCCCCGAC
>JBGUUQ010000058.1:0-2358 GCA_045133615.1 Muribaculaceae bacterium
GTACTGCGAAAGTGGGAGAGTAGGTCACCGCCCCTTATCAGAAGAAGCCCCGATTCAGCAATGAGTCGGGGCTTTCTTGTTTTTGGCGGGGGGAGGGCGGAAGTGAAGTCAACTTGAAAGTTGATTAATGAACCTTTCAGATTCGGCGTGCCGGTTGTTGTTGTCGGGTGGTTAATGATTGTTTCGGTGGTGAGTTGCCGCTGATGGTTGAGAGGCGGCATTTGGATGCATGCCATCCTAAATTGAAAACTCTTTGTGTATGAAGAGACTAAAGTGGATAAGGGAAAGTAGTATGGAGCGGGGGATGGGATTTGTGGAGATGTGGTTTTGTAGATTGGGGGATTATGGCTACCTTTGCAGGGTAAATCCGTGTTGCGGATTGTGTGTTAATGATGAGTATCAATACTTATTCTATATCGATAAGCAAGGAAAGGTTGGCGACGATGCCGACTGAAGTCTATCCCGGACGAATCATGGTGGTGAATTGTCGGGAGGAGGCGGAGAGCGCTTTGGCATATCTTCGCAGATGTGGCATGGTCGGGATTGATACGGAGACTCGTCCTTCGTTTAAGAAGGGCCGGATACATCAGGTGGCGTTAGTGCAGATTGCTACTGAGGAGATATGCTATCTGTTTCGTATCAATAAGCTCGGTTTTATCGATGAGCTGCGTGAGTTTCTTGAAGATGATAGCATCGTAAAGGTGGGCTTGTCGTTGAAGGATGATTTCCATATGCTTCACCGTTTGGCAGAATTTGAGCCTCGCGGGTATGTGGAACTTCAGTCGATGGTGCGTGACTATGCGATTGCGGATGCGAGTCTGCAAAAGATATATGGTATTATCTTCGGAAAGAAGATATCCAAAAGTCAGCGGTTGAGCAATTGGGAGGCTTCGGAGCTTACATCGGCTCAACAGATGTATGCATCGATAGATGCGTGGGCTTGCTTGGAGATATACCGGCATCTGACATCGGGAAAGTTTGACCCTGATAAGTCGGAGTATATTGTCGGGGCTGGAGATAAGGATGTGGAATAAGAAATTTTTTTTATCAATATAGATTTATATATAATGAATACCATGAAACGATCTACGATAATTCCTCTTGCTTTGTTGGCATATCTCGGTGTGATGTGCTATGTGGGCTATCCGATATATCAAGCTGGAAATTTTACGAAATATTTCGGGATAATAGGCGGCACGCTTGTGGTAATAGTGCTATTGCATTTTGCACTGAAGAAGCGTGAGCGTCTTCGTCGTGAACGCGAAGAGGATATGCGCAGGGGGAAGGGTGAGTTGCCTTCGCATGAGGAGAGAGGCGACGGGGATTAATGCGGTGCCTTATCGATAGTCTTTAAATTGTTCTTGAAGGCGCTTTCTGGCAAAGAATATGCGACTTTTTACTGTGCCAAGCGGGAGATTCATTTTTTCTGCAATTTCGTTGTATTTATATCCGGCTACGTGCATTGAGAATGGGATGCGATATTCGTCGGTGAATGCATCGATGGCTTCATATATTTCTTTTGCTGCGATGGAGCCTTCGGGTGTCTCGAATCCGGAGTCTTGGGGTAGGTTGAGATGATAGAGGTCTTCGGTCTGGTCGATAATGGTTGCTGAGCGGACTACGCGGCGATAGTTGTTGATAAAGATGTTGCGCATGATTGTAAATACCCACCCTTTGAAGTTGACGTTGTCGACGTATTTGTCTTCGTTGTCGAGTGCCTTGAGGGTTGTGTCCTGTAAGAGATCTTGTGCGTCGTCTCTGTTGGATGTTAGGATATAGGCAAAGTTTAGAAGGTTGCTTTGCAATCCCATTAGCTTGGATTGGAAATTTTTAGAACTCATATCGGTTTGAAAATCATGATAAATTGTTTGTTTTTGAAGATTTTAGAGATTAATTACGTTGCAAATATACAAATAATTTTAAATTCAAAATATTTTTTCGTAAAAATTTTTCACTGCAAATTGTTTTTCGACATGATGTGTTTATAATATGTTGATATTTAGCGGTTTGTAATGTATGGAATTTTGTTACAAAAATGTGGCTGTTTGTTGCGGAATTGTCGTGTAATAAAGAGAGGCTACGGATATGTTGCTGATATATAGGTGGTTGCTGATATTTCGATTATGTTACAATAATATTTCTATTGGATTGCAATGTCGGGGGCGTTGGTGTGCCGGTCGTGGCGCCGTGATGGACGACTGGTTGGAATATTTCAGAACTATAGGTGCAAAAAAATAAGGTCGACTAAAAAGTCGACCTCTTGGTGGCGGGAGCAGGACTCGAACCTGCGACCTTTGGGTTATGAGCCCAACGAGCTACCACTGCTCCATCCCGCGATGTTTTCTGAGTGCAAAGGTA
>JBGUUQ010000059.1:0-3145 GCA_045133615.1 Muribaculaceae bacterium
GAAGTGGTGCTTCACCTGCGAAAGCTCGCCGGTACTCGGACAGGCTGTGGTGATTGGCATTCCGCGATATATCTGGCGCGAATCGGCGGATATCACATCGGTATGCAGTGACTGTGCGAGCTTTATGGCAAGCGATGTCTTCCCGGAAGCCGTTGGCCCGGTAATCACCACAAGCCGGCGTATGCCGCCCCGGCCCGCACTGTCTTTGTCTGTCATCGGCGTTCGCCTACGATTTTAGCTATGTTCACTATCACTTCCATGGCTTTTTCCATCGACCGGATGGGCAGATATTCATAGCGTCCGTGGAAGTTGAGACCGCCGGCAAAGATGTTGGGGCAAGGAAGTCCCTTGAACGAAAGCTGTGCGCCGTCTGTTCCTCCGCGGATGGGCACCACCTTGGGCGTTACCCCACTGTCGCGCATGGCCTGTTCCGCAATGTCGATGATATACATCTGTGGTTCGATTTTCTCGCGCATGTTGTAGTATTGGTCACGTATCTCAAGCGAACATACGCCCGGAAACTCGGAATTGATTTTGCGGCTGAGATGCTCGAATTCTTTTTTGCGGCGTTCGAAACGGTCGCGGTCATGGTCGCGTATTATATAGGTAAGCACTGTTTTTTCCACAGTGCCTTCCATACCCACAAGGTGGTAGAAGCCTTCGTAGCCTTCGGTGTGCTCGGGAGTTTCCCAGCGAGGAAGCATTATCATAAACTGGTTGGCGATGCGCATCGAGTTTATCATTTTGTGCTTGGCATAGCCTGGATGCACGTTACGGCCTGAGAAGGTCACTTTGGCCACTGCGGCATTGAAGTTCTCATATTCGAGTTCTCCGATTTCGCCGCCGTCCATGGTGTAGGCGAAGTCGGCGCCAAAGGCCTCGACATCAAATTTATGGGCACCGAGTCCGATTTCTTCGTCGGGATTGAAGGCGATGGCTATGTCGCCGTGTTTCACCTCGGGGTGTTCTTTAAGATAGGCCACGGCTGAGATAATCTCTGCTATGCCGGCTTTGTCGTCGGCGCCGAGAAGGGTAGTTCCGTCGGTAACCACAAGAGGCTGACCCACATAGTGCTTGAGCTCCGGAAATTCTTCGGGTGAGAGCACGACACCGGCTTCGGAATTGAGAACTATGTCACCGCCGTCATACGATTCGATGATTCGCGGGGATACATTGTGCCCCGACATGTCGGGTGATGTGTCGAGATGTGCGATAAAACCTACTGTCGGCACTTTGCGGTCTGTTATATTGCCGGGAAGTCTGGCCATCAGATACCCGTTGTCGTCCAGACGTACATCACTGAGGCCGAGTGCATTTAATTCTTGTTCAAGAGCCTGGGCAAATTTCATCTGTCCCGGAGTTGACGGTGTCATATTGGTGAGTTCGTCGCTCTGTGTGTCGAACTTCACATATTGCAGGAATCTGTCAAGTACATCCATGTGTATTATATATAATGTGTTTATTATTTTAGAGTATGTTTACTTTTAAATCAAATTAAGTTTGAGAAGAATTTTTGATTGATTTTTGCTAAGAAATACACCCGGGCGGCAATAAATTCCGCACTATCGGGAATCTATTTTGCCCGCTTCCACAAAATTAGTTTTTTTTTCGCAAAACAACAAACCCAGCCAGACATATTACCCGATATCCACTCATTTTAGCCAATTTATCCCCGACTTGCTCCACCTGTGCTCACCTCTTTGGCACCATTAGACCACATCCCACATTACGCCCGTTACTCACATTACACCCTCGCCGAGGCGCTTTCCGGCCATAGCCAACCGGCGCGGTTTCGTCTCCACCATATAAAACACAAGAAGCCGCTCCTCACGAAGCAGCTTCATTATTATACTACAAAAATCCTAAAAAATAACCTTGAATCTTAGACCTGAATTATTATTTACCTTAATGCAATGCAAAATTATAAAGCGAAATCCGATATTCAAACATATTATAATATAAATATAAATGATATTAAAGGTATTATAATTATATATATTTGCATATCAGTACTTTGAATATATATAAATTTAAGCTATATATAAGTAAATATTGAGGCCGGAATACGCTTTTTTGCTACCGTTTCAGCTCATAATTTCACTCTATACTGCCGATGTTGCGAATTTTTTCCTCAAAAGTCTCGCGGTCGAGTGCGCGGGTCTTCATTTTATTGCGGTAGGTATAGACCGTATTCAACGAGAGCCCGAGAAATTTGGATATCTGTGTGGAGTCATCAAGACCGAGTCGCATAAATGCAAGAATTCTCAGTTCGGGCGACATACGTTCGCCTTCTTTTATCACTACCTGTTTGTCGGGCTGAAGCAAAGTGTTTACTTCGGAGATAAAGTTAGGATAGACCATCAGGAAGGCGGAATCGAACACATCATAGAAAGTCTGTAGCTGGTCACGCAAAATCTTTCCGGATTCAATCATATTGAGAAGGTCCTGCACCTGGCCGGCCTTAATTTTGCGTCCGGCAAGATGGTTGAAATTGTCAAGTGCGGTAAGATATACTCCGCAGAGCAATAGAATCTGTCTGATATAGGAATCCTTAAGCTCGTTTGATTCAGACAGATGTTCTTTCATGCGTTTAAGTCGGCGACGGTTTCTGTCGTAGATAAAGAAAAGCACCACGAGCACAAGCAGAAGCACAGATAAAACGATGATAATAAAGATGAACAGCTGTCGCGAACGATGGTCGCGTTCCTTTATGGCGTCATAGACAAGGGGAAGAGCTTCGGCAATCTCAAGAGAGCGCAGCCTTGAACCGGAACTGACAGCAATCGACAGCGACATAATAAGATAATTGTAGGATCTGTCAACATCACCTTTATCATAGAGTAGTTTACCAAGGCGGTGAAGTGAAGTCGTCTCAAGATTTCCGGTAACTATGTCGCTCATGGCCGAGCGGGCAAGATAGTATATAGCCTCTTTGGTATGATAGGGGTCGTGTACATATATATTGCCTATAATGCCGGATATACGGGCATAAAGCCTGTCGTTAAATGGTATGCGGTCGAGCAAGTTTTCAAGCTCGCTGATCGATCCCTGGCCACCGCCGTTGTCAAGACTGCGCATGACTTTATGAAATTCATATTCAAAATCATCCTTCGGTATGTAGCAGAGCAGCGAATCGGCCACCCGG
>JBGUUQ010000060.1:0-7851 GCA_045133615.1 Muribaculaceae bacterium
AACTCGACTGAGCGAGTATAAACAGGTGTCAGGCTTAGTGCGTCCGCCGAATCATTCGGCGGGGTCACAATGAATCAAACAATAACAAACAATGAAAGAACTGAAATTTAAATTTGACCTCGATAGCAAAGTAGCTATCTATGTACCATCGACGGTCAATGTAAACGAATCATGCAACAATTCGGCCATGGTGCGCCGTGTATTATCCAAACTATCTGAGTTATTCGGGGGGGCAACTGCAACGCCCGCAATAGGCGGATGGATGTCGAGCGAGGCCGGCCTTGTAACCGAAAAAGTAACCATCGTGTATTCATTTTGTAAGGCCGAACAATTCGGCGAGCATTTCGATGAGGTACTCGGACTGTGCGAGGCCATCAAGCGTGAAATGTCGCAAGAGGCCGTAACACTTGAATACAACGGCCAAATAAAATTTGTGTGAGCCGTTCGGGCGGCTATAAACAGACGTCAGGCCCGAAGCGTGGGGCGGTGCGAATTGCGCCGTTCCGGTCGTATAATCAAAACTAATTAAACCATGACAATACTACAATTTTATGAAGGGCTTGACGCTGCAAAGCGTCGCTATGCCCTTTGCACCGAAAGCGAGCCGGAACGAATTACGCCCGAATCGCTGCGCCGTCGATACGGCGGCTATGTGGCTACGCACACCAAGAGCAAAGGTCGAGGCAAAGGCCACAAAACGACCTACGAATGGCGATGGAACGACCGCAAGGCGTATTGCGCTGCGATGGCCGAACTATTTCCGAAAGAGTATGGACTGATGCTATGCCGTGAGGCTAATGAACTGTTATATGAAGATAGGTGGTGGGATACGCCGAACTATCGGAATGAGCATTTGGCCGACTATCGGAGAGAGATAACAAAGATACGCAAAGAATACGGGCTGACCTCGGACGAAGTGCGCCGGTACATGCGAATCGCCTAAATATGGAGGGCGGTGGCCCTCCGCAAACGACTAATCAAACCAATAATAACATGACTAAATTAGACAAATTCAACGAGGAATGGTACGCACTAAGTGCCTCGGAACGTTGCTGCATTTATCTCGACTATCTGAGGGAATACGACACCGAAGAAGCGTGGTATGAGTTCGACGAGGAATTTTTCCAAACATGCTTCGAGGACAATCCAATGGAAGCTGTAAGAGCTACATTTTTTGGCAACATCGAATCATGGATGGATGATTACATCCGATTCAACGCATACGGAAACCTCGAAAGTGCGTCCAAGTATCAGGTGGAGAATTACGCGAACGACTACATAGAGGAAATATTCGACCATCCCGAACTATGGGAGCACGTCATCGCCATCGAGGACGAGGAAGAAAACGAAGAAGAACTTATAAACGAATGAGCCATGAGCGAATCAACAATATACATCGACCACATGCCCATATATTTTCCTGAATTTGAGGACGAGTACGGACTATAACAATAGAGGGCTTCGGCCCTCAACGAACTAACAAACTAATAGACATGGAAGAAAAACCTTATGTAGTGATTCTCCAAGATGATTATTTGGAAGAATCGTATAATGATGGCGACTTAGACGAATTTGTCGAGTCGCTTGACGAATGGCCGATGTATCGAATTGAGGAATTTGATGATGTTGATTCAGGAATCAATTTCCTCAAAGGGTTATTATACGGACGCGATGAGCGCAGCCCGCACGACAAGATAGCATTAGCATCTTGGATAGAATATGACAGACCATTCATTGATGCCGTATTCGACCGTTAAGTCGGATGGCTTCGGCCATCCTCGAACACTAACAACAACTAACTATGGTAACAAAGGCAATTATTGCAGTTGTGCTGAGTATATTCGGCGCAGCGCACTTTATTGAAGTGATTAACCATCCTATTGAGGTCATCGACTTTGTGATTATTGTAGGCAGCTTTGCACTTGCCTATTATTTCGGAGGGCCGATGATTGACAAAATTAATGCGAAGTCGATGAGGTCGGAACATAACGATATGGACGATTGAATTATCCGGGGGCGCAAGCCCCTAACTAAAAACCAAAACCAACAACAATGAAAAAATACTCACGCGAACTAATTCTGAAAGAAGTCCGCAATCACGCCGTACCTGCCGTACAAATCAAGAACAGCACGACAATCGCAGACTTCGCACGAGCTTTCTATGACGATGATTTAACCATCTATGAAAGTGCCTTTGTGATACTCTTGAACCATGCCAATAAGACTATCGGATGGGCTAAAATCGGACAAGGCGGGATATGTTCCACGGTTGTAGACGTTAAACTAATCTGCAAATATGCGATTGAATCACTATCGTCCGCAGTCGTATTCGTACACAACCATCCGACAGGAAACACAAATCCATCGGGCGTAGACGACACACTAACGAGGCGCATTAAAGACGCACTCAAAATCATGGACGTTAGATTGCTTGACTCAGTAATCATTACCGAGGAATCGCATTACTCGTACTTCGACAACGGGCGACTATAAAGAATGGGGGCGGAAGCCCCTGCCAAGCATAACAAAACTAAATATCAATAGCTATGTACAAAATTGAATCATTCATTAACAGTTTGGGCCACGATGTAAACGTCTACATTGACGAATACCCCGAAAGCCCTCGCGAATGGGATAACATGTGGCAATGGGTATCGAACCACCGCCGCATCGACCTTGCAATGGCGGTGTGACCTACGGGCGGCATTGCCGCTCACCAAACCAATAAACAGTAAGATTATGAAATGGATAAACGTAGACCTTGAATGGTGCGAGAAACTTATAAACCGTCTTGTCAATGAATATGACTACACGATGGTACAGGTTGAGGAAGGGAGTCTCGGACTTGGTGACGTGGTAATGGTCCCGTCCCATGATAATCAGTACTTCTTCATCATCCGTGAATACTATCTAAACGAATGGTCAAGCGGCCACAAATATATGAAGTGCCGCAAGCTCCCAAAGGAATGGGATAAGAAAGTGGATGCCGTATGGCAGGACTGAAAGCAGGGTTCACACCCTGCGCTGATAACCAAATAAACTCAAAGATTATGAGAATCAAAATTAAACAGGATGGAGTCGTTTCAGGCGATGCTTTCGCCACTCTCCAAACATGGGTTGAAGAACACCCCGATGACGTGGCGGACTCCTTTATCGCTACAAGCGCAGACCACCACGAAATACCGATATGCTTCCAATTCCAATATGGATGGATGTTGGGGTGTCACCGCTTATTCATGTACAGCCCTATAAGCGATGACATAATATCATTTTTCGCCGAGGACTTCACAGACATCGGCAAATGGGTATTCAATACATGTTATAAAGCGTTTCCACGCGGTTACGAGATATATCTCTGAACCATCTCACACGGGCGGCTGCGGCCGCTCTCAAACACCAACCAAAATAACAATTATGTACATCAAACAAGGAACAATCGACCACTTCAAGGCATTAGGCATTGAAGTCAAGAACCATCCCGGCACAGAATCCGAGTGGCGCGAAAAAGTGTGGAACGAGGAATACACAGAAAACTACAACTACCACAAAACCTCCTTCAAAGGATGGGATGAGAATGGTAGAGCCAAATATCCCAGCCACGAAGAACTCCATACTTCGGCAATCAGATGGGCAAACACCTACACCCCTCGTCGAATGAATGATTGGTACAACGCCAAAGAATTATTCATTGAATACGACGACAACGGCAATCATCGAGTTATCGTTCAATCGGTAAAAGTCAAAAGCAAAGAAATCACCGTCGAGTATGTCGAGAAGCTGATTGCGAAAGACAAAAAGCAATACGCTGGGACGTTTGGCAAGTTTGCCGATGCGATGAATCGATTACTCCGTGCGATTGGGGTCTCGAACTATTGCTCAGTATATCCCACGACCTACGGCATCGGCGTATGGCACTTCTACAACTTCCACTTCGACAAAGACAAGGAACTTGTTGAAAACGTATTGAAGTCAAACGACATCGAATACCGCAACGAATACTCAGATAAGATGTGGGCTTACCGATACATCATATCAAAGAAGCAGGCAAACATTGAACTTGCGCTTGCCGTATAAAAATAGGGGGCTGCGGCCCCTTTCAAAAGCAAAACTTAAAAAATAAAACTATGCAACAGGAAACATTTAGAAGTCATGTCGACGGACGATTGTACCGCCGCATAAACAAGGCCACCGCACGCAAAGTGTATGATAACGGCAAAACGATATTTATGCAGTCATGCAACATTAGTTTTGATTCGGTGTGGCAATCAGCCTGCCCGATAACCCCGGATGGCACAACGAGCTTCGATTCGGTGGTGAACGCATTTCAATATTATAATTGCGATAGTGAACGAGGTCGATACCCGCACTATTATATCGAAGTCAAATAATTGTTCCACGTGAAACAATTAGAGGGCAAACACCCTCTACACAACCAATTAACCAATTCATAAACTATGCCAAACTGGATTAAAAACAGAGTGCTTATAAATGGCACTGAGGCGCAAGTCAAGCAAGTGCTTGATGCGCTTAAAAGCGACAAATCGGACGTGGATTTTAACCGCATTATCCCTATGCCGGAAAGCCTGACCGATGCAATATGTGGTAGCCCACTAAGCAGCGAACAAACAACACTGCAAAAAGAAAATATACAAAAGTACGGTTATCCTACGTGGTATGAATTTTGCATCAACAAATGGGGATGCAAATGGAACGCAAGCGAGGTTAATGTACATGGCAACATTATGGAGTTTAAAACTCCGTGGTCGATGCCTGACGGTATCGCAGAGAAGTTATCCGAGATATTCCCCGAAGTCACCCTTGAATGGATGTATGCCGACGAGAACACCGGGTATAACGTGGGCGAGGAACACTATAAGGCAGGTGATGTCGTACTATCCATAGACGTTGAAGAAGGCTCACGCGAAGCATACGAATTAGCATTTGAACTATGGCCCGAATACCGAGAATACTACATGTTAGTTGACGGAGAATACGAACCGAAAGGCTAAACAATCTCAAAAACACAGATGGCTTCGGCCATCTTCACAACCAATTAAATAACGACAATGACTAAACAAGAATTTGAATCAACAAAAGTATGGTTGGAGAAAATAACCAATATATCTTTTGATGGCAAAGACGCTGACGGCGACAATGAGGCCGTATTCGTAGACAATAAAGCTTTTTTCTGCAAGTCACTTGAAAACGGTGCTGAAATATCGCTTGTATTCAGCGATGATGATTGTTACCTAATTCTGACAGATTACTCCCGTGACTACAACGAAATGGAGTTATATAAGACAGATGACAGAAATGCGCACCAATGCGCAGACGTATTCCGACACATATACCACCACAACTGAAATGAATATCTACCTTAAACAAATGATGGAATACACCGCACGCGAATATGAAAACGCGATGTGGCATGCGGCAGAAGCTGCCCGATGGTTTATACAGGACTACATGTGTTCCGTAGATGAAGTCAACATCGACACGAATAAAGACCAAATCTATGTAGGCGACAATGTAGTTGAGTCTGTATGGATGAAGGACAAAAAACGTGTTACTCTTCAGGTATTCAACGAAAATAATGGATACTACATACACATCGACATGGACGATGTATGCGGCGTAGAACTTATCGACCTTGCAAAATACATCGCAGAGCTATAATATGGGAGGCTTCGGCCTCTCTCAATAAATCACTTATAACATAACAGATATGATTTACACAGTAATTGTAATTAAGAATGGACGGCTCTCAAAAATGGAGCATTACCGCACCTTTGCCAACGCTTATGAGTCCGTAGGCTATCACATGCGAAAACTTCGTTTACAATACGACAAAGATGACGAACTCGGCGATAATGATGACGAATACGAGGACATGGCCGAATCTGAATATGGCGTAATGCAATTCGACAACGGCGACGTTCTACTAATCTTAGACAGCGGCATCATTAACGACTAAGTTCCGTAATAAACAGGGGGCTATGCCCTCTACAAATCACCAAAACATTAACAATATGGAAAGAAAACAAGTCAACGGCGTTACGATACTCGGTAACGCTGATTCGTGGCAGTTATTCTCCAAGAGTGGAGGGATGCAACGAAATGTGCGAGTCCACATCGCAAAGGGCGTTGTAATATACGCAGTAGGTTACGCATGTAACACCGATAAATTTGTTGTTTACAATGACAACATGGACGCTGTGCGAATCTTCACGGGTGACAACCCCGAAGAAGTCAGCGAGTACGAATACGGCGAGGATGGCGGCGGCTTCAATGGCTATTTCTTAAAGGTCGATGGCTGCGCCCGCCCAATCAGTGAACAATTCGGTATCGGCACTTACTACGACGAAAGCGGCGAGATTATCTCTGACGAGATAATCGAGAAATCGCTGGCCCATGCAAATGCCGTAGCAGCAAAGCAGGCAGAATGGGAGAAAGCTCGTGACGACGAATTTAAGCGCAAGGAGGATGAAGTCCGTAAAAAATACGGCGCAATCATCCCCGAGATAAGCGAAAGTGGTCACAGCGCAGACTACGACAAGCGCACAAAAGCGAATATAATGGCGTTATTAAAGCACACATTCCCCGGCGTTAAATTCACGGCAAGAATGACGTGGAGCGGGCGTCCGTGGTGTGGATATACGCTTTCATGGACTAACGGCCCATCCGTGTATGAGGTCGAACAAATAACCGAACTGTTTGAACTGACCTGCGAGCGCGACCGATATAACGATGATATATGGGAGTATGAAAAAACCGCTTTTACATCCGTATTCGGCGGCGTTCAAGATATAAGCTGCGAGCGTAAGCTATCTGTCGAGTTCCTTGCCAAGTGCCAAAACGAAGCCGAAGAGCTTGCACAGGGTGATGGCTGGCGGCTTGCCGATGCGATTAATGCCGAGGTAGGCGACTATATCATCGGCCACGGCTCATGGAGAATCGAGAAGAAAGAATACTGGGGGACGTTGCTTTCCGAGTACCGCAGCGACTACGTAAAGCCCGATCCAAAGACCACAAAAGCACCGAAGGCAAAAGCCGAAGCGGTAGATGCGGAGGTTGAAATCGTAGACTATTCCGAGAAGGCCATTGCAGTTATCGGCAACACATCCGCAATAAAGGAAGTGTTAAAGAAACTCGGAGGACGATTCAACCCAAAGCTCAAATGCGGCGCGGGCTGGATATTCAGCAAGCGCAAAGAGTCTGAATTAAGGGCCGCGCTCGCAATATAATATGGGAGGCGCAATGTGCGCCTCTCTCGAACTAAACATCAATAAACATGAAAGTTAAGCACTTAATTGCAGCGTTGAAACGCATCGACCCAGAATCAAACATCGGGCTTATCAATACCAACTATGGAAGTTGGATGGAGTACGACTTATCACCAATAATTAAAATTACAAAATACGGCCCACATCTTATAATTCACGCACATAATCAAGTCGGTTATTTCGATAGGGATTGTGTAATTGGCGACGAACCCATACCCCAAGATTAATCTTTACAAAAGGTGGCTTTCGGCCACCTGCGACTAACAATAACTAAAAGCAAAAGAATATGAACACCGAAAACAAAGATTTACGCGAGTGGGTTGCAAGCTGCGACCCCCAAACAACCGCCGGACTCGCCGGAAAGCGCGCCTTTTACGCTATCCGGTTAGACATGACCAAAACGTCGGCGTCTCTCAAATATGACGTAATAGGCGCCGTGGCACTCGTAAACAATCATTATTATCTAACTATCCGCGTCGAGTATGAAAGTTTTGGCCGGCCAGTAACAAAAGAATACACCGTAATGGCCGACGGCTCGGAAAAGCCGAAAAAGTTTGACGCCCAAATT
>JBGUUQ010000061.1:0-20044 GCA_045133615.1 Muribaculaceae bacterium
ATAAATGACTTTACAGGAAGAGATTACACGCCGACGGACCTTTGCCGTCATTGCCCACCCCGATGCCGGTAAGACGACCCTTACCGAGAAGTTGCTCTTGTTTGGTGGAGCTATTCATGTGGCAGGTGCCGTAAAAAGTAATAAGATTAAGAAGGGGGCAACCTCCGACTTTATGGAGATCGAGCGCCAGCGCGGTATCTCGGTGGCAACCTCGGTGATGGGTTTTGAGTATCAAGGTGCAAAGATCAATATCCTCGATACGCCGGGTCACGAGGACTTTGCCGAGGATACTTATCGTACGCTGACAGCGGTCGATTCGGTAATCATTGTGATCGACGGTGCTAAGGGTGTCGAGACGCAGACGCGTCGCCTGATGGATGTCTGCCGTATGCGCAATACGCCCGTGATGGTCTTTATCAACAAGCTAGACCGTCCGGCCAAAGATCCCTTTGAATTGCTCGACGAGGTGGAGGCTGAGTTGCGTATTAAGGTACGCCCGTTGGCCTTCCCGATCTCGAATGGCCCCTCGTTCAAAGGGGTATACAACCTTTATGAGCGAAATTTGTCCCTTTTTACCTCGGACGAAAAACTCACGGCTGATGCCTCGACGGTCAATTTTGAGGACCTTTCCAATCCGGAATTAGATACCTATATTGGTGAAAAATTCGCCCATCAGCTGCGGCAGGATGTCGATCTGGTCGAGGGTGTTTATGACGACTTTGATCGGGAGGCCTATCTGCGTGGTGAGTTGGCTCCCGTGTTCTTTGGATCGGCAGTTAATAATTTCGGTGTCAGGGAGTTGTTGGAATGCTTCATTCGCATTGCCCCCTCGCCGCGTCCGGCTCCGACGGTCGATCGTCTGGTGGAACCGGCCGAGCAGAAAATGACAGGTTTTGTCTTTAAGATTCATGCCAATATGGACCCGAATCACCGTGACCGTATTGCCTTTATGAAGATCTGTTCGGGGCGCTTCGAGCGTAATAAGAATTACCTGCATGTACGCAGTGGCAAACAACTTAAATTCTCCTCGCCGACGGCTTTCATGGCGGAGAAGAAATCGGTCATTGATGAGGCCTTCCCGGGCGATATCGTGGGTCTGCATGATACGGGAAATTTCAAGATTGGCGACACCTTCACCGAGGGCGAAAAGCTCAAATTTACGGGTATCCCGTCGTTTGCGCCCGAGCAGTTCCGCTACATTGAAAACGCCGATCCGCTCAAATTCAAACAGCTGGCCAAAGGTATTGATCAGCTGATGGATGAGGGCGTGGCACAACTCTTTACCTCGTCGCTCAATGGTCGTAAGATCATCGGCACGGTGGGTGCGCTGCAGTTCGAGGTGATTCAGTATCGTTTGGAACATGAGTATGGTGCGTCGTGCCGCTGGGAGCCGATCTCAATCTACAAGGCTTGCTGGATCGAGAGCGATAATGAGGAGCAGTTGAAAGACTTTAAGCGACGCAAGCATACGAATATGGCGGTCGATAAACACGGTAACGATGTCTTCTTGGCCGACACGAGCTATGCGCTGGCGCTGGCGCAGGAGAACTTTAAGGATATCCGCTTCCATTTCACTTCAGAGGTGTAGGCGCATGGCTCTGCTATTTGGCGCATTTTGCTAGGATAAAACGGCTCCGAAAGGGGCCGTTTTTGTGTTGTCGGGAGAAGGATGCCAGATTTTAATGCGCTGTTTAACTCGCGCATTAATTGCGCATGCGCGTGCTCGCGCGAAAAAAGAGCGCAGAAAGTTTCGGTTTATGGCAATTTTTGTCTATATTTGTCGATAATTGTGGCAAATGATCAACGTTTGATCGGTCGCAATTGGTGATGTTTTACGGCCGGAAGCTGTTCGTTTGGCTATAACTGATTGGGAATCAATATGTTTGATGGTTCTCAAAGCCCCGAGGTTATGTGCTGTGGTGAGCAGAGCAACGGGTGGTACTGATTCTTAAAAAAGATTCTCTCTGATGATGAACAAGGAGACAATTCAGCGCAATGAACAGACAAACGATGGATTAACGATCCATCTGTATTATAATTCGCCGACCGATACTTGGTTGGCCTATGGCCCTTCGGCCTATGCGTTGCGCCTCTACATTAAGTCGAGTGGCTATGATAATCTTCGCAGCTACTCGAACGAGTTGCAACTGCCCTGTACGATGGTCGGGAACGAGAGCGTGAAACGCATTCGCAAGAGTTTCTCGAATTGCGTGGAGGGAGGAGACGGCAGCTATCTGAAATGGCGTATCGAGCAGACATTTGCTCACGAGGATTATGAGAATTGGCAACGTAAGTTGCAGGAGGAGCGTTCGCATAAGCAGACACTTTGGGTCGAGACCTCGGTTAGTAAGTATGTGCCCAAAGAGGGGTTCATTCCGGATGGCATGTCGAGCTTTACGCGCAACGTGAAACGGTTGAGCGACATGTTCGGGGCTTTGATTGCGCTGATCATCTTCTCGCCGTTGTTTCTGATCTGCTACATTGCTGTGCGATGGGAGGATGGCGGTCCGGCGATCTTCAAGCAGGAGCGTATCGGCCGTTTTGGTAAGCCCTTCTACATCTACAAATTCCGCTCGATGCGTCTCGATGCCGAGAAGCAGGGACCCTCGCTCAGCAGCAGTGGCGGTGAGGGCGATATGCGCTTGACCCGTGTCGGTCGGTTTATTCGAGCCCACCACCTGGATGAACTGCCCCAGTTGTGGAATGTCTTCTGCGGGGATATGTCGTTCGTAGGGCCTCGTCCGGAGCGAAAATACTACATCGATCAGATTTTGGAGTATGACAAGCGATATACCTACCTTTACCAGATTCGTCCCGGTGTGACGAGCTATGCAACGCTCTACAACGGTTATACGGATACGATGGAGAAGATGTTGCGCCGCTTGGAGTATGACCTCTACTATCTGAACCATCGTTCGTGGTGGTTTGATATGAAGGTTTTGTTTAATACCTTCTGTGCCATTGTCTTTGGTAAGAAATTTTAAGCTATGATGCATATTGCTGTCGTCGGTACGGGTTATGTCGGATTGGTCTCGGGAGCCTGCTTTGCCGAAATGGGTGTGCGGGTGACCTGCATTGACACCGATGAGGCGAAGATCGAGGGTCTCAAGCAGGGCGTGATGCCCATCTACGAGCCCGGGTTGGAGGAGATCGTTCGCCGCAATGTCGAGGCAGGGCGGTTGTCGTTTTCGACCTCATTGACCGATTGCCTGGAGCAGGTCGAAGTGGTCTTTTCGGCCGTTGGAACCCCTCCTGAGGAGGATGGATCGGCCGATCTGAGCTATGTACTGGAGGTAGCACGGACCGTAGGCCGCCATATCAACCACTACACGATGCTCGTCACCAAATCGACCGTACCGGTGGGTACAGCGGCTCGAGTGAAGGAGGTGATCGAGGAGGAGTTGGCTCAGCGTGGTGTGCAGATACCCTTCGAGGTGGCCTCGAATCCCGAATTTCTGAAGGAGGGCAACGCCGTGAAGGACTTTATGTCGCCCGATCGGGTTGTTGTGGGTGTTGAGAGTGAGCGTGCCCGCCAACTCATGACGCAGCTCTATCGGCCCTTCTTGATCAATAATTTCCGGGTGATCTTCATGGATATTCGCTCGGCCGAGATGACCAAATATGCCGCCAATGCCATGTTGGCAACCCGTATTTCGTTCATGAACGAGATCGCAAATCTTTGCGAGCGGGTCGGTGCCGATGTGAATCTAGTGCGCAAGGGAATTGGGACCGATCCGCGCATCGGGTCGAAATTCCTCTATCCCGGATGTGGCTATGGCGGATCGTGTTTCCCGAAAGATGTCAAGGCGCTCTTGTGTACGGCAGCCGAGGCGGATGTCCCGATGCCGTTGTTGCAGGCTGTGGAGCAGGTCAATGAACGTCAAAAAGGGGTACTCTTTGAGAAACTTTCGCGCCACTATGCGGGGAATCTGACCGCGCGGACGATTGCTGTTTGGGGACTTTCGTATAAGCCCGAGACGGACGATATGCGCGAGGCACCGGCTTTGGTGCTGATTGAGAAGTTGCTCGAGGCGGGTTGTCGTGTGCAGGTCTATGATCCGATTGCTATGGAACGATGCCGTGCGCTGTTGGGCGATCGGGTGATGTATGCCAAGGATATGTACGATGCAGCACTCGATGCCGATGCGGTCTTGTTGGTGACCGAGTGGAAACTCTTCCGCCTGCCCTCGTGGGAGACGCTGCGCCGGGTGATGCGCACACCGCTGGTCATCGACGGCCGCAACATCTACGACCGCGACGAGGTCCTCGCCGCCGGAATAATGTATGATCGGATAGGGTAAAAGAGAATTCTAGCAAGAAAGCAATCGAAGTAATAAAACTTGTAAATAAATAATATGCAAGCAATTATTTTAGCGGCCGGTATGGGGCGGCGATTGGGCGAATTGACCGGAGATAATACCAAATGTATGCTCGAGGTCAATGGCATCAGGCTCATTGATCGCGCCTTGGCCTGCCTGTCTCAGTTTGCGCTCTCACGGATTGTGTTGGTAGTCGGCTATCAAGCCGAAAATCTGAAACGACATGTGGGCACGGAGTTTCGCGGAATCCCGATTGTCTATGTCGAGAATCCGATTTACGATAAGACCAATAACATCTACTCGCTCTATTTGGCCAAAGATTGGCTGGTGGCAGAAGATACCCTGTTGTTGGAATCCGATCTGATCTATGAACAATCGGTCGTAGCCAAGTTGGTGAATGATCCCTATCCGAATTTGGCATTGGTTGATAAGTATGAGAGTTGGATGGACGGCACGGTGGTTACGTTGGATGAGAATCTCCGAATTGTCAATTTTCTCTCGAAAAAACAGTTTAAGTATGCCGATATTGACTCCTATTATAAAACGGTCAATATTTACAAATTCAGTCGAGAATTTGCCGTAAGTCATTATGTCCCCTTCTTGGAGGCCTATTGTACGGCGTTGGGGCGGAATGAATATTATGAGCAGGTGCTGAAGGTGATTACCCTGCTCGAGGATTCGCCGTTGAAGGCTTTGCCACTGGCAGGGGAGAAGTGGTACGAGATTGACGATGTGCAGGATCTGGATATTGCAGAAAGCATGTTTGAGCAGAGCGATGAAAAGCGATTCATGGCCATCTCGTCGCGCTTTGGCGGATATTGGAGATATCCCCATTTGTTGGACTTCTGCTATTTGGTGAATCCGTATTTTCCGCCTCGGCAGATGATTGATGAGATGAAGGCCAGCTTCGAGACCCTCATGCGCGAATATCCGTCGGGCATGAGGGTGAATAGTCTGCTGGCTGCTAAATATTTCTCGATCAAACAGGAGTATGTCGTGGTGGGTAATGGCGCAGCGGAGTTGATCAAGGCGTTGGTCGAAAATCATACCGAACGGATCGGTGTGATTTACCCCACCTTTGAGGAGTATCCCAATCGCAGCGTGCAGGATAAGATTGTTTCGTTTTTGCCCGATAATGGGGATTTTCGCTATGATGCAGAGACCATCATGGCCTATTTTGCGGATAAGGCGATCGATACGTTGCTGTTAATCAATCCGGATAATCCATCGGGCAATTACATCCCCTATGCAGATTTGTTGCGATTGATTGCATGGACCAAGGAGCGTTCGATGCAATTCGTGGTTGATGAGTCTTTTGTCGATTTTGTCGAGGGCGAGGGCGAAATATCACTCCTGCGCAATGAGATTCTCGCGGCTAATCCGCATCTGATTGTCGTGAAGAGTATCTCGAAATCGTATGGCGTGCCCGGCTTCCGCCTCGGTGTGCTTGCGAGTGGAAATATCGAGCGAATAGCACGCCTTAAGAAAGAGGTGGCGATTTGGAACATCAACTCGTTTGGTGAGTTCTATCTGCAAATCTATGAGAAATATCACAAGGAGTATGAACAGGCTTGTGAGGCATTCTGTGCTGAGCGCAAACGCTTCTATGAGGAGCTGTCGCAGATCCCCTATCTGCGGGTGATTCCTTCGCAGGCCAATTATTTCTTGTGCGAGGTGACCGGTGAAGGCTATACCTCTACGGAGTTGGCTGTTCGATTGCTGGCCGATGATGATATTTTGATCAAAGACTGTTCGGGTAAGGCAGCCTTCCGAGGAAAGCAATTTATTCGTCTTGCTATTCGCGACCGCAAGGATAATCATCGTTTGGTGGAGGCGTTAAAAACATATCTGTAAGGATGAAATATATATCTTCAGACGATATTCGTAATCTTCATATAACGCCCTCCATGTGTGTTGAATGGGTGCGCGAAGCGTTTATTATGAAGTGTGATTGTCAACTTCCGGCAAAGATGTCTGTACATCCAACCGGGAATGACTTCTTTACGACCATGCCTTGTCTTCTTCCGAAACAGATCGGCAGATTTGGCTGTAAGGTTGTTTCAAGAATTGTGGGCAGAGTTCCTGCACTGAAAAGCGATCTCATGCTGTTTGATTCAAACACGGGAGAACTCCTGTCGATCGTAAACTGCGATTGGATTACAGCGATGCGAACAGGTGCCGTGGCAGCATTGGCCATCAAGACGTTTAGAAACTCACACGCCTCTGAATATGCCTTCATTGGTCTTGGCAGTACCGCAAGAGCTACGCTAACATGTTTGTTAGAGAGTTGCAAAGACGAGCACTTACATATCAGACTCTTCAAATATAAGGACCAAGCTGAAAAGATTGTTTCGGAATACTCCCACTATGCCAATGCAACCTTCTCGATTGTAGATAATACGACCGATTTAGTGCACAATGCAGATGTTGTCGTCTCTTGTATCACAGATGCACAAGGACTGTTGGTTGAAGAGGAGCGTTTATTGAAGCAAGGTGTCCTTGTCGTTCCGGTGCATACCAGGGGTTTTCAGAATTGCGATACTACATTCGATAAGGTCTTTGCCGATGATACCGACCATGTGAAGGGATTTAAGTATTTCTCGGAATTCAAGGAATTTCATCAAATTGAAGAGGTTCTCAAGGGTGATGTTGTCGGTCGCACAGATGATTCAGAGAGGATACTTTCTTATAATATAGGCCTTGGCCTACACGATGTTTTATACGCATCTCGCATCTATGATATGCTGCAATAATGGCTAGCGGAACATCAAAGGGAATATTCTGGTCAGCGGTTGATAGATTTGGAGTAGTGCTCCTTCAGTTTGTCATCAACCTTGTATTGGCTCGTTTACTCACTCCCAATGATTTCGGATTAGTTGGAATGATCCTTATCTTTGTTGTGGTATCACAAACTTTGATAGATAGCGGATTCGGTTCTGCCCTGATTCAAAAGTTACAGCCCACACAAACCGACTATTCTACTGTATTCTGGTGGAATCTTCTATTCTCAATGCTGCTATATGCTATCATTTATCTGTTTGCGCCCAATATTGCAATATTCTTTCATAACCTAGAACTAACTCCTTTACTCCGAGTAATCGCGTTAGTTATTATTATTAATTCTTTTTCATTAGTCCAAAAGGCAAGGCTTAAGAAGATTCTTTCATTTAAAGAGATCGCCATAGCCGACATTATTTCATACTCGGCTTCGGCAGTAATCGCATTTTATCTGGCAAATCGAGGAATGGGTGCTTGGAGTCTCGTGTTTATGCAGATTTCAAATGCCTTGTTAAGTGCTATACTTTTTTGGTCTTTGGCTAAATGGACTCCATCTTGGAGTTTTTCTTTATCATCTCTCAAAAAACTATTTTCATACGGGGGATTTCTGCTGATTGCCAATATGATGCAGGACGTATGTACGCATATTCAAGGTGTTGTTATTGGCAGGAATTTCTCGGCAGCGCAAACAGGACTATACACACAAGCAAAGAAAATGGATGAAGTCGCCAGCATGACAATTCCTGCAATATTTTGTAATGTATTATTTCCTGTATACTCGGAGCATCAGAACAATAAAAAACAATTATGTGAACTTCTTGGGAAAAATACCCGTTTGGTCGCTTTTATTGTGTTCCCGCTAATGATGCTGTTAATCATTGTCGCTGAACCGCTATTTCATCTGTTATATGGAGCAAAGTGGTTGGAGGCGGTACCTTATTTTCAGATCCTCTGTATAGGAGGTTTCTTTTCCGCCGTGTACAATCTAAATTATTATGCTGTAGCAGCGATTGGGAAAAGTAAGGCTTTGTTCTATTGGGGATGCTACAAATGGGGTATATTGTTATTGTTGCTTGTGATTGGAGCCTCGTTCAATATGACAGCTGTGTTATTTGCCATGGTTATTAGTAATCTCAATATATATATCACTAATGCTCTTTTGGCACAACACTATATAAAATATAGTTTTCATACTCAACTAAAAGATATTATACCTATCTTTTTATGTACATTAATTACAGGAGGGCTTATTTCTCTATTATATACATACTTCTCGTTGCATTGGATTCTTATATCCATAGCGTTCTTAATTTGCTATTTGGCAATTTGCTATTTGTTACGGATTAAGGCGATGGTAGAGTTCGAGTCAAACATGAATACGATTTTAGGTAGAGTCAAAAAATGATAGATGCTAACTTACAATCTCAACTAAGAGAAAAGTTTAATCCCGAGGGGTCTATGCTTCGTAGGCAGCAACTCCGCATGTTGGAGATATTACTATATATAGATAAGGTATGTAAGGAGCATAATATAACATATTGGCTAAGTTCAGGATCTCTATTAGGTGCAGTTCGACATGGAGGCTTTATCCCTTGGGATGATGATCTGGATATCGAAATGCTTCGCGAGGACTATGAGAAGTTTATTAAGGTGTTTCCTAATAATGAAGATTTTGTGCTTCAGACCCATAAGAATGACAGAAACTATCTTTTGCCTTTTGCTAAAGTTCGTGATCTGCAAAGCGAGTTAGATGAGTTTGGCCATAATGCAACATTTAAATATAAAGGGTTGTTTGTGGATGTCTTTTGTCTTGAAATGACCCCGAGATTTGCTTATGTGTTTTATGGAGGACTTTTTTATTTATTGCAGAAAATGCAACATTCTTCATCAAACTGCATCATCAGGGAGTTAGTAGTTATCTTTAAAAATATATCATATTTATCAATCGCTATATTCAGACCAATCTTAAGAATATTTCCTCATAAAAAATTAAATCATATATATGGTTCTGGCCCACGATGGAAGAGTCGTGATAGGAATCATATTTTCCCGCTACAAGAAATATTGTTTGAGGAACATAAATTCCCAGTTCCTTTTGCTTACGACTCTTATCTGTATAGAATGTATGGCGATTTTAATAAATTGCCAAATTTGAATAAATTGCGCATACATTGTCGCAATTGTATATTCTTCAACCAAATGTAAGTTCTGAAAAACATCACGATGCGAAACAATAATTCTCTTATAGCATTAGTACTATTCCCCTTTTGTCCTTTCTTAGCATTTATACAATCTATTTTTAACTTGCGAAACAAGTTTAATCAGATTGTTTTTGTGCTTTTTTTTGGGCTATTTGGTTATTGTCATACATTTACAGATATTCGAGCTGATTCGTATAGAAAATATGAATATTTTAATTGGTTCTCAACATCAAGTACAAATGAGGTTTGGCAATCTTTTATTTCAGGCGACACAAAAGATATTTACGAAAATCTTTTATTTAATTGGGTAAAGAGTTTTAGTAATGACCCTCATATCCTAATGATGTTTGTAGGATTGCTGGGAGGTTTTTTTTATATGCTAGTTGTCAAAAGATTCTTTGACGACTATAGTTTTAACAAGTTGAGTTTGCCGATTGCGATATTGATTATCTTTATGGTTATCGAATCTAATATGGCTCTAATGGGAGGTATCCGCAATTTTACGGCCTTCCCCCTTTTTATGTACTCTACAATACGACTTCTATTAGACAGAAAAAAGTTTTGGATGATAGGACTGTTGTTAACGCCGTTAATTCATTTTGGATATATACCGGTTGTGATAGCGGCAATATTCGTATATTTTATAAGAATTTCCAATGGATTGTTACATTACGCTTGTGTCGTCGTGTGTTTACTTTCTATTTTTACATCTACGTCATCGTATAGCGATGTGTTTGATTCTGTTTTAGGATATATTGATAATGACTCCATCTCTGCCCGAATCGAACATTACGAGGATAGTGAAACGGACTTACATTTTGACCAGTCATTAACGACTCGCTTAACTAGAATTAATAATAAGTTGTCGGCATGTTTTATTGCCTTATTCCTATTCGTGGTCCGAAAGCATCGTAAGAGTCTCATAAATACAGATTACGAAAAACGATTGTATAATCTGCTATTATTCTTCACTCTAATTGGATTCTCTTTGATTTCATTTTCTGTTGTTGGGCAGAGATATATATATATAACGATGGTTCTTTTGTATATGTTTATGCTTAATGCTTACCAGCGTAATTCGGGATTGTTAAAACCATATATACAAGCTCTCCCGATTGTTTATATTATACATATCACATGGTTTATATATAATTGCTATTGTAATACAGGATGGGATATATACTATCAACCATTACCTTTCCTATTGTAAAAAAGTCCTCATCATATTGATGTGACGAAATCGACTCTCTCATTTGGATATTGTCAATAGTAAGATTTCGCTCAAGGATATTCTCGTTTTAGCTCATTGACATATTGTAATTAGACTATGAAAATTCTTCAAGTGATAACCCAGTCTGAATTGGGCGGAGCACAAACGGTTGTTGTGCAGCTGGCAAACAACCTTAGCAAGGAGCACGAAGTTATTTTGGCTGCAGGTCAAGGTGATGGAAAGATGTGGACTATGGTCAATGATCAAGTTGTAAGAGAGTACTGTCCGCATTTGCAACGTTCGATATCGCTGAAGAACGACTGGCTGGCAGTAATTGAATTAAGACGATTATATAAAAAATACAAGCCTGACATCATCCATCTTCACTCTTCGAAAGCGGGTACACTTGGACGTATTGTGTTCCCTTCGAAAAAAACTGTATATACGGTTCATGGCTTTGACTCAATAAGGTTGGCTTTCAGGAAATTCTTGCCTATTGAGAGATTTCTACAGCGCTTCTGCAAAGCAATAGTTGGTGTTAGTAAATACGATGAGCAGAATCTCATCGCAGAGGGTATCAAAAGGAATGTAGCGACTGTGTACAATGGGATATCTGTTCCTGATTGCACTGATATCAGCGACCTCCCAGTTTTTAATGAGAATAAAAAAATTATTCTCGCGATAGCCAGAGTTTTTCCCCAAAAAAAACCAGATCTGTTTGTCGATGTTGCCCGTTTGTTGCCACAGTATAATTTTGTGTGGATTGGCAACCAACGAGAGGTTACAGAGTTTGGTGAGCTGCCTGAAAATTGCCACTTCCTTGGTAATATCCCGAATGCGGGGGCGTATTGCTCAAAGGCCGATCTACTTATGCTCCCATCGAATTATGAGGGATTGCCTATGGTAATTCTTGAGGCAATGAGTTTTGGAAGGCCGGTGGTTGCTTCAGATGTGGGGGGTATTCGTGAAATTGTAGTAAATGGTGTAAATGGGTATGCATTAGCGAATGATGCTCGGCTGTTTGCTGAGAAGATAACCTATATTTTAGAGCATCAAGACGTATATGATAGTTTTAGAGAGCAAGCCTTACAGATTTTTGATGACAAATTGACTGTTGATAAAATGGTAACCGGATATATGAATATTTATAAACAGTAGAATGAATGGGTTTGTCATATAACTCTCTTTTTAATCCGTTACAGCTATGTTGAACCCTACTGAGCAATTTCTGCTCACGTTGTTGCGTGTGGCGTTGCATCCTGCCTGTGAGGCGCCGATTGAGGTGCCGCAGGGGCTGAATTGGACGGCGCTGTATCGTTTAGCGACCGAGCAGGGGGTGCTGGCTATTGCTTGGGATGGTTTGGAGCGTCTGGTGCAGCGGGGGGTGTTGCCGGCCGAGGCGCAGCCGAAGCGCATGCTCAAACTGCAGTGGGCCGTCAATGTGCAGCAGATCGAGACTCGTTATGGTCGTCAGCGTGAGGCGTTGGAGGGACTGGCCGGCTTCTATGCGGAGCACGATATACGGCTGATGTTGCTCAAGGGTTATGGATTGAGCTTGAGCTATCCGCATCCCGAGCATCGGCCGTGTGGCGATCTGGATATTTGGCTCTATGGCGAGCAGCAGCGGGCCGACCAGTTGATGCGGGCTGCGGGTGTACCGATTGATGAGGATCAGCATCATCACACGGTCTTTGCCTATCGTGGAGTGATGGTCGAGAACCACTACGATTTCCTGAACGTACACTCCCACCGCTCGAATCGCACCATCGAGGCGCGTCTGCAAGTGTTGGCGACGCAGGGTGGCGAGCAGGTGCGCGTCGTGGAGCAGACGATCCATATTCCGTCGGCCGATTTCAATGCGCTCTTTTTGTTGCGACATGCAGCTGCCCATTTCGCGGCGGCGGAGATCGGCCTGCGCCATCTGATTGATTGGGCCATGTTCCTGCACCGTGATGGGGAGCGGGTCGATTGGGCAGCGTTGATGCGTTTGGCCGAAAAGGTTAATATGCACCGCTTCCTGGCGGCAAGCAACTATCTGGTCAATACCTATTTAGGGATTGATCTACCGTCCTCGTTAGCGGCTGTCGCCCCCAATCAAGAGGAGGCCGAGCGGGTGTTGCGCGAGATCCTGACGCCTGCATTCGGGGATACGGCTCCGCGCAAAAATATCTTGAAAATTTTGAGCTTCAAGTGGCGTCGTTGGTGGGCTAATCGGTGGAAACATCGCATGGTCTATCGTGAGGGGCTGTTGCAGACCTTCTTTGTGCAACTGTGGAGCCATCTGCTAAAACCGAAATCATTTACTCATTAACGCATACACGATGAAGGGCATAGTTTTGGCCGGAGGATCCGGCACGCGTCTTTATCCGATCACGAAGGGCACAAGCAAACAGCTGCTACCCATCTATGATAAGCCGATGATCTACTATCCGATCTCGGTGCTGCTCTTGGCTGGCATTCGGGATATTCTGATCATCTCGACCCCGCACGATCTGCCCTGCTTCGAGCGATTGCTCGGCGATGGGTCTGACTATGGGGTGCACTTTGTGTATGCCGAGCAACCGCAACCCAATGGCCTGGCCGAGGCTTTTCGCATCGGCCGGGAGTTTATCGGGTCGGATTCGGTCTGCCTAGTCTTGGGCGATAATATCTTCTACGGTCAGGGTTTTACGGGTATGCTGCGTGAGGCGGTTACTCGCACCGAGACACAACAGCAGGCAACGATCTTTGGCTATGTGGTGCCTGATCCCGAGCGGTATGGGGTGGCTGAGGTAGATGCGGAGGGACGAGTCTGCTCGATCGAGGAGAAACCGATCGCACCGCGCTCCGATATAGCCGTGACGGGCCTCTATTTCTACCCGAATCGGGTGGTTGAGATGGCCGCTACGTTGACCCCTTCGGCGCGAGGGGAACTGGAGATCACCGATTTGAATCGCCAATTCATGGCCGACGGCGCGTTGCATCTGACCCAATTTGGCCGAGGCTTCGCCTGGCTCGATACGGGCACGCACGATTCGCTCTATGAGGCGGCGGCCTTTGTGCGAGCCATCGAGAATCGCCAAGCCATCAAGATCGCCTGTTTGGAGGAGATCGCCTGGCGACAAGGGTGGATTAGCAGCGACGAGTTGCGCCGATTGGCTGCCCCGATGGCGGCGGGCGATTATGGACGTTATATGTTGAAATTAGCCGATTCGCAGCGATGAAGGTCTTGAAAACCGATTTAGAAGGGGTATTCATCGTGGAGCCGACGCTGCATTGCGATTGTCGGGGGAGTTTTATGGAAAGCTTCAACGAGGAGCGTTTCTGTGCTTTGACCGGGCTTACCATCCGTTTTGTGCAGGATAACGAGAGCCGCTCATACCGCTATGTGGTGCGCGGTTTGCACTATCAGTTGCCGCCCTTTGCCCAAGCGAAATTGGTGCGGGTCGTGGCGGGTCGTGTGTGGGATGTAGCGGTCGATCTGCGCCGCTCAAGCCCCACCTTTGGCCGTTATGTCGGGGTGGAACTTTCGGCCGAGAATCGGCGTCAGCTCTACCTCCCGCAAGGCTTTGCCCACGGCTTTGTCGCCTTGAGCGATGAGGCTGTCGTGCAGTATAAATGCGATCAATATTACCATCCCGAAGCCGAGAGTGGCATCCGTTGGGACGATCCAACGTTGGCTATTCCTTGGCCGGTCACTCCCTCCGAGGCGATTCTCTCGGAGCGCGATGCGGCACGTGGCGGGTTCGATCAAGCAACGTTGTTTGACTGATGAAGATTTTGGTAACGGGTGCCCAAGGGCAGTTGGGGCGTTATGTGCAACAGGCTGCGATCGGGTCGAACGATCACTATCTGTTTACCGATCGGGAAGAGCTTGATATTACCGATCGGGCGGCCGTAGCGCGTTTTGTGCAGGCGGAGGCGGTCGATGTGATCCTCAATTGCGCGGCCTACACCGATGTAGAGCGCGCCGAGGAGCAGGAGCGAGAGGCCTATCGCCTCAATGCCGAGGCGGTGGGGCATTTGGCCTCCGTGGCACGAGAGCATGATGCGCTACTGATCCATATCTCGACAGACTATGTTTTTATGGGGGGCTGTTGTGCCGTCTTGACCGAGCAATCGTATCCGCAACCGATCAATGCCTACGGTCGTACGAAGTTGGCTGGCGAGGAGTTGATAGCTCAATCGGGTTGCCATTTTCAGATCATTCGTACGGCCTGGTTGTATGGCGCATACGGCAAAAATTTCGTTCGCACGATCCTCCAGCGGAGTCTCGAACAGCCCAAGCTACGGGTGGTGAATGATCAGATTGGGTCGCCGACCTTTGCCGGCGATCTGGCCGAGGCGATCGTGGCCAACATCACGGCACGCAATTTCACTGAGGGAATCTTCCACTATACCAACCTGGGCGAATGTTCGTGGTGGGAGTTTGCCGTGGAGATCTGTCGCCTGGCGGGGCGTACAACAACGGTCGAGCCGTGCCGTTCGGAAGAGTACCCTTCGCGGGCCAAACGTCCGGCTAATACGATTCTTTCAAAAGATAAATTCATTCGGACCTTCCAACGCCCGATTCCGCATTGGAGGGATTCGCTAAAAAAGATGATAGATGCCTTATAAACGTCATCTGCTTGTTACGGGAGGAGCCGGTTTCATCGGCTGCCATGTGGTGCGTCGTTTGGTGACGGCCTATCCCGACTATCGGGTCGTGAATCTCGACCTGCTGACCTATGCCGGCAATCCGGCTAACCTGGCCGATGTGGCCGATCGCCCGAACTACCGTTTCGTGCAGGGCGACATCTGCGATTTTGAGGCGGTGGAGGCTTTGATGCGTGCCGAGCAGATCGACGGCGTGATCCACCTGGCCGCTGAGAGCCATGTCGATCGGTCGATCCGCGACCCCTTCCTCTTTGCGCGCACCAACGTGTTGGGAACTTTGTCGCTGTTGGAGGCGGCGCGGCGGATCTGGGCCGAACGCGCAGAGGGCTTCGAGGGGTGTCGTTTCTACCATATCTCGACCGACGAGGTCTATGGGGCACTTGCGATGGATGATCCGCTCTTTACGGAGAGCACCCGCTACGATCCCCACTCTCCCTATTCGGCCTCGAAGGCTTCGTCCGACCATTTCGTGCGGGCCTACCACGATACCTATGGGTTGCCGACCCTCTTGTCGAACTGCTCGAACAATTACGGCCCCTACCAATATCCCGAGAAACTGATCCCGCTCTTTATCAGCAACATCTGTAAGCGTCACCCTCTGCCGGTCTATGGCGCGGGTCAGAACGTGCGCGATTGGCTCTATGTCGAGGATCATGCAGCGGCCATCGACCGAATTTTCCATGCCGGACGGGTAGGGGAGAGCTACAATGTCGGCGGCTGCAACGAGTGGCGCAACCTGGATTTGGTGCGTCTGCTGATTCGCACGACCGACCGCTTGTTAGGGCGTGCCGAGGGGGAGGATGAGGCGTTGATTCGCCATGTCGAGGATCGCCCGGGCCACGACCTGCGTTATGCCATTGATGCCTCGAAGTTGCAACGTGAATTGGGCTGGGAGCCTTCGTTGCAGTTTGAGGAGGGCATCGAACGCACGGTGCGGTGGTATCTGACCCACCCCGAGTGGATGCGATAGCGTGCTCTGGGGCTAAAGTATGAGGGGCTGTCTGACGATTGCGTCGGACAGCCCCTCTTTTTGGTCACAAGCCGTTGTGGCTACTCATAACGAATCATCGTGTCGAGCGAATGGTCGCGTTCCCAATTAAACTCATCCCAATCGAAGGTGTAGGCCTCCGGGAACTCCATGCCATTGGCATGCACCGCAATCACAGCGAAATCACCCTCGGCCATCGATACGTTGAAGTAGTGGTTGGGGGCATAGGTTACGACGCAGATATCCTCATCCTCGTCGATGTAACCCAACATCGAGACGTTGTCGATATAGTCCGGGTGGCTGCCTTGCAATACGCAGAATTTGTCGTTGATCTGCGTAATCTCGAATTCGGGCCATTTGTTGATTTCCTCTTCGATGTCAAATCCGAAGACAAATTCCCCGCTCAGATCGTGAACACCCAGGGCGGTGTAGAGCATGTAGCTCTTCCCGTTGTGCTTCACCTCCGCTCCCTCTGCCGATGAGAAGCAACCCGTCAGGCTGATTGCCATTGCCATCGTGGCCAGCGACACGAGGGCCGTTGTGCGCAGTCGGCTCATCATCGCACGTAGCGATTCAAATACGTTGTTCTTTTTCATGATGTAAAATAAAAATTAAAGTTTGGTTTTAGTGTCTCATCTCTTCAAGTTGCCGTTCAATTTGCTGTTGAACGGCATCCTGGATGGCATTTTGTTCAGATCGCTGAACTGCTATTTTGAATAAGACAATGAGCGTATTGACTACAAGGATGATAATACCTCGAATGATCCATTTGCGACGCAGCTCTTTGGCCTGCTCTTTGGCCTGCTCTTTGGCGATAACAGCCTTTAATTCGGCTAATCGATCCCCTTCGTGTGTTGTGTTGTTCTCCATGGTGTTTCTAATTATAGCTTAGTATCCCTCTTTTTCCAGGATTTCAAGGTTTAATTTTGCTATTTCGTGGCCTTGCTCAATGGCTTTACGATACCAATATTTGGCGATTGTAACGTTACGAGGTACTCCCTTGCCTTCGTCGAAACAAGCGCCTACATTGTTTTGAGCCCCAGCGAGACCTTGCTCGGCGGCTTTCTTGTACCATTGGAAAGCTACCTGATAATTTTTGGGTACACCTTCTCCTCTTTCGTAGCATTTGCCCAAGTTGTTTTGGGCATCTGGAAGTCCCTGTTCGGCGGCTTTGCGATACCAAAGAACGGCCGTTGTGAGATCTTGAGTAACCCCTTGTCCCTGTTGATAGCAATAGCCTAAATTGTTTTGAGCCAGTGGATGGCCCTGTTCAGCAGCTTTGTGATACCAAGCACATGCTTCTGTGAGATCCTGTGCGATGCCTTCTCCGTTGTGATGGAGTACACCTAACAAACATTGAGCGGCCGCGTTGTTGTGGGTTGTGGCTTGTTCATACCATGTTTCTACCCGATCCGTTAAATCCCACTCTTTGGCAAGGTCGCAGAGATACTGCGGAGCTTCCACATCTTTGAGCGATTCGGAGCGATAGGTGATCTGGTAGATGATCCTTTGTTCAACCTCACCGGTCGTGATCTCTTCAATGATATTTCCATACGAATCGTACGTGTAGGAGCTTTTCCAGGCTAATTCATCCAGTGGACCGTAGTTGTTTACCTCGATTTGATTACCCTCTTTATCATAGAGATAGGTGCTTTTACTCTCGAGTCCTCCTTTTGCATTAAAAAGGCACTCTTCGATGCAATTACCTGCAGGATCATAGGCGTAGGTCGTTTTATACCAGACCTTCCCGTTATTGTAGTAGTACACTTTTTCGGATAGATTTCCCGCTGCATCATAGGTGTAGCTGACGGGAGTATAAGCGCTTTCCTGAATGAGGCGACCATCGGCATCATACGTATAGGCTGTTGTACCCAACTCATTCTTGTCGTTATCATATCGCACCTCCTTGGACTTGTGCCCATGAGCATTGTAAGAGATTTTTTTTTGGTATGACAACCATGGCCTTCCGTGATCGGTACATTGCACCTCCCGGCAGTTGCCATTGGGGAAGTAGTGGTAGGTGTAGGATAGTGCATCACTCACCTGGACGACATCACCGTTGATGTTGAAATGATAGACCTCCTCAAAATCCCTTTCGTTGTTGTAAATGTGGATTTCGACCAGCTTTACATCGCCGTACAGCGGCGTGTTGTGGAGCCAGCCGTATCGTTCCGGAGCATCGGGCTTTTTGGTGCCATTTGTGCAGGCAAGGAGGGTAAATCCGACTACGATTGCAAGCAGATATTGAAGCATTCGTTTCATGATTTTTATTTATTTTATAGTTAGTAATTCTTACTCTGTGTCTATCGGACAAAAAAAGAAAGTGGACCACTCGCACTATACGATCGACCGGAACCGCCAAGCCCCTCTTATGCATATAGAAACAAGCAGCCCACACCTGAATTGATGGGCAAAGCTCGTTCCTCGTGCATCTTTCGCTCCCAATGGAACGATTGCAAAATTGGCGGTTTTGTCGATCGCGAGTCACGAATATCTACAAATATGTCCGGCGAAATCACCTTCGCAATGACAAATGTAGGGATTTTGCACCACAAATCAAAGTGCGAGGCTGCTTTTTTTGTTCGTGGCAAAGGTCGCTTGTAGGCACTTTGTTGCCAAATCCATAACGATTCATTGCGATTCACACGCTGAAAAGAGCGCACAAATCGCTCGAAAATCGCTATATTTGTATCATGAAAGCTTTGCAAGCCATCGAACACCTCAAGGAGGCCGTTCGCCAAACGTTTGGTCGCACCCTCGATGCACCCACCGATTTCGATGCCCTCTCGGCCGATATCATGCGTCGCACGGGCGAAGGGGTCAGCTCCTCGACCCTCCGGCGGTTGTATGGCTACGTCAAGCCGGCCGTGGTGCCTCGTCCCTCGACCCTTTCGGTGCTGGCGCGCTATGTGGGTCGGACGGGCTGGAGTGCCTTTTGCGAGGAACAGACGCTGTCGCACGAGGTGCCGATTGCTTCGGCTGCAACACAACCCTCCGGCCGATCCATCCGGTGGATCGTGGGGCTGGGCCTGGTGGCAGTAGTCGCTTTGGTGGGGGTGGGGTGGTTCTTCCTGCGTCCGATGGATAAAATGCCGACTGCGGATGTGTCCGCGAGTGATACCTCGGTTGTTGCGCCGACGACCGATCTGCGTGCTGAGGCCTACCAACAGCTGTGCGATCGCTATCAACACGAAGCGCAGGAGTTCTATCAGAGGATTACCACACAGCGCGAGACGATGTCGATCCTGACCTATAAGGAGTTGGTTGATAGTGCCTATTTTGCCTTTACGTTTGACTACCTGTGCCCCCGGATTGAGACGGAGGTTGCGGCCATTTATTCCGATGATCAGTCGTTGAGCACGATCCGGAGTGAAGAGCTCTTTGGCCGCTGTCGTGATATTTGCGTCCGTGTGATTCGGGAGTTTGATCACGAGGCCTGGGAGGAGGCCTTCCGCCGACATAAAGGGCTATAAACGCTATATATTGCGCCTACACGCACCCTCGCTCGCTCACGCCACGCTCACGCCTACACGTCCCTCACCTTCGCGCCTTCACCTCCATACTCGTACCTGTTTTAGCGGCCGTTCCTTGCCCCCCCCCTCGCCATTGACACACAAAAAAAGCGGCCTACTTTCGTAAGCCGCTTTCGTGGTACCACCGGGAAACATTTCCAAGCGTGTAACCTATTGTGTATTAGCGTAATTGGCGATTGGCCTAATCCAATGCTCACGAATTGCACACGGCCATAATTCACCATTTTTCACTACTCTTTATCGGCTGTTTTCTACTGCTACAAAGGTAGTAAATTTCCTCGATTTTCGTGCATGAAAGCGGGAATATAATTTTGTTGCAGCAGAGCCAAAATATCCGACTCTTTGTAGAGCATCTTGCCGGGCAGTGCGACAAACGACAC
>JBGUUQ010000062.1:0-52953 GCA_045133615.1 Muribaculaceae bacterium
TAGGCGATTTTTGGAAGAGGGACAATCTCAAATCTTTTGAAAGGCTTGGTCGAGGTCGTCGATAAGGTCGTCGATATGTTCCGTGCCGATAGACAGGCGTATGGTGGATGGCGTGATATGCTGTTCGGCAAGTTCTTCGGGTGATAGTTGCGAGTGTGTTGTAGTAGCGGGGTGGATAACGAGTGATTTTACATCAGCCACATTGGCAAGTAGCGAGAAGATATTGAGACTGTCGATGACTTTATGGGCTTCTTTCTGTCCGCCGATTACCTCAAATGTGAAAATCGAACCGCCGCCATTCGGGAAATAACGATTATAGATGATGTGATCGGGATGATCGGGGAGTGACGGATGGTTGACTTTGTTCACTTTCGGATGATTGCGTAAGAATTCGATCACTTTGAGCGCGTTTGATACATGGCGCTCTATTCGGAGAGAGAGGGTTTCGAGCCCTTGCAGAAGGAGGAAGGCATTGAATGGCGATATTGTGGCTCCCGTGTCGCGTAGCAGTATGGCACGGATGCGGGTGATGTAAGCTGCATCTCCGGCTACATCTACAAATCGTGCTCCGTGGTAGCTTGAATCCGGTTCGGTGAGTTGTGGGAATTTCCCTGATGCTTTCCAGTCAAACTTTCCTGAATCGACAATGATACCTCCAAGCGACGTGCCGTGTCCGCCTATAAATTTTGTGGCAGAATGTACTACAATGTCGGCTCCGAGTTCTATCGGGCGAATGAGATACGGAGTGCCGAATGTGTTGTCGATGATGAGAGGAATGTGATGGCTGTGTGCGATGTCGGCGACTTTCTGTATGTCGATGATATTGGCATTCGGATTGCCGAGAGTCTCGATAAAGATGGCCTTTGTTTTCGGACGTATGGCTCGTGCAAAATTTTCGATGTCGGATGGGTCGACGAATGTTGTGGTTATTCCATACGATGGAAGTGTGTGAGCAAGAAGGTTGTATGACCCTCCATATATCGTTTTGGCTGCAACAATATGGTCGCCGGCTTGAGCGATGTTTTCGATTGCATAGGTTATGGCGGCTGCTCCTGATGCCACGGCAAGGGCGGCGACGCCACCTTCGAGAGCTGCCACGCGTTGTTCCAACACGCTTTGAGTCGAGTTGGTTAATCGGCCGTATATATTGCCTGCATCTTGCAGGTCGAATCGAGCTGCTGCGTGAGCTGAGTTTTTGAACACATATGATGTAGTTTGATATATGGGTACTGCGCGAGCGTCGGTTGCGGGATCGGGTTGTTCTTGTCCGACGTGAAGTTGCAAAGTCTCGAAATGAAGTTGTTTTGTTGCCATAATAATTATTTTTTTTACGGATTGATATTTCTGTTTTGATTATGATGCAAAATTATTGCGCTTAGAGATTTTATACAAGAAAATGCAAAAACTTGGATAATATCACTATATTTGTACCGTTGAATAGAAAATAGTCATAGAGAAAGGCTCTTGAAAAGCCTTTTGGTAGAAAAATATTCTTTATGGAAATTCTTGATAGAATAGATTTGCAGATATTGGGTATTCTCCAACAAAATGCACGATTGACCACGAAAGAAATTGCATCGCGTGTTCATTTATCGACTACACCGGTCTATGAACGTATGCGCCGATTGGAGAATGAAGGCTATATTTTGAAGTATATAGCCGTCCTTGATGCCGACAAACTTAATCGCGGATTTGTAGTGTTTTGCAATGTGA
Source organism: Muribaculaceae bacterium (assembly GCA_045133615.1). Lineage (GTDB taxonomy): Bacteria > Bacteroidota > Bacteroidia > Bacteroidales > Muribaculaceae > M3. Next base: position 1,714 of record JBGUUQ010000062.1, read on the forward strand.
AGATGAGCCATATCAATCGCGACATAGCCGATGATTTTGTGAAACGAATTCGAGAGATTCCGGAGGTGACCGAATGTTATAACATATCCGGACGATTTGATTTTCTTCTGAAAATCCATGCGCCCGATATGAAATATTATCAGGAGTTTATTCTTAATGTGCTTGGCTCGCTCGACAATCTAAGCTCCATTGAGTCGACATTTGTGATGGATACCGTAAAACAGCAATACGGCATCCCTGTCTAACGGATTTTGTGACCGTAGTGGCTATACAAAAATAAAAAGCATATCTTTCGAAATTGGTGAAAGTCGGGAGATTATTGCTCATGGAGCAAATCTCAATTGCTCCGATATATTGGCATAGATTTACGTGGTGTATGCGATTGTATAAGTCCGCGTGATTCCAATATTAAAACGCTATGAAACACTTGGTAACATCAGAAAAATTTGCTTATTTTGTAATGTTTATGAACCTAACATTTATTACACTTATGAGAAAATTTTGGATTGTTTTATTGCTCGCCAATGTATGGGTCGCTGTTATGGCTCAAGGGGCCTCGCTAAAAATTACGGAAGAGCACAAGCAGCAAGCTAAAGAAATTGTTGCGAAGATGACGCTTGAAGAGAAAATCGACTTTATCGGAGGGTATGATGCTTTTAGCATTCGTGCCATCGAGCGTCTTGGTATTCCGGAGGTAAAAATGGCAGATGGTCCACAAGGGGTACGCAACAACACCATCAGTACCCAATACTCGTGTGGAATTGCTGCCACCGCTACGTGGAATCGTTCTCTTGTAAATGAGTTTGGCATAGGTATGGGACGCGATTGTAAGGCCCGTGGTGTAGCTATCATACTTGGTCCCGGTGTAAACATCTACCGTTCTCCGCTGTGTGGTAGAAACTTCGAATATTTCGGGGAGGATCCTTATTTGGCATCTGAAACAGCCAAGCAATACATACTCGGAGTTCTGTCTCAAGGTGTAGCAGCTACTATAAAGCATTTTGCCGTTAACAATCAAGAATATGATCGCCATCACGTAAGTACGGATGTGGATGAGCGCACTCTTCACGAAATTTATTTCCCTACATTTCGCAAGGCTGTTACGGAAGCCGGAGTGGCAGCAGTAATGGATAGCTATAATCCTATCAACGGTGTACACGCCTCAGAGAATCCATATACAAATATCGAAGTACTCCGCAATCTTTGGGGGTTTGACGGCATACTTATGTCGGATTGGGATTCATCCTATTCCGGTTTCGGTTGTGTAACCGGAGGTCTTGATATCGAAATGCCGTCAGCAAAGTGTATGAACCGCAAAAACCTAATGCCATTGCTTGTCAATGGTGTTATCAGTGAAGCTGATATAGACCTAAAATGCCAACATATTATCCAAACATGCTTGGCTATGGGATTCTACGATCGTCCGATGATTGACGTTGATATTGCACTTGACAATCCAATGTCGGCTCAGACCGCACTCTACTTAGCTCGTGAGGCTGTGGTAATGCTTAAAAATGATACTTTCGGCAGAAAGCCGACACTCCCTATTTCCAAAGGGAATATTCTTGTTGTAGGTCCATTCGCCGACTCTATTCCGATGGGTGGTGGTTCTGGAGAAGTACAACCTTTCTATAAAGTATCGACCTACAAAGGTCTTTGTGATATATACGGTACAAAAAAGGTAAAAGCATTTACTGAAAGAGACTTGTATAAAGATGTTGCCATCGAATACAAGGTCGACTTTTTCTTGGGGAAAGAGATGAAAGGTCAGCCCGTGTTGAGTCGTACCGAAAGTAGAATCGGTTGGAATGGAAAGCCGTGTGCCGAGCTTCCGGCCAACAATTTTTCCGCAAAATATGTAGGTAAAATGACTCCGGAACGAAGTGGAACAATGCGCTTGACTTTCGGTGGCGATGATGGATATCGTCTGTATTTCGATGGGCGATTGCTTGGTGAAAATTGGGGTAATCACTCTTACGAAGAGCAAAAAATCGACATCGAAGTGGTTGCCGGGAAAACGTATCAACTTGTTTTTGAATATTATCAGGACGGTGGTGGAGCCAAGGCCCGGGTTGATGCCGGATTTTACGATGATTCCGATTTGAATAATGTTCTTGAATGGGCTGACCATATAGTATTTTGTGCCGGATTTGATATGGCAATCGAAGGCGAAGGTCATGATCGTCCGTTTGAATTGCCAAAGGATCAAATAGACCTATTTCATAAATTTACCGGTAAGGGTAAGGATGTGACAATGGTAATAAATAGTGGTGGAGGTCTTGATTTTTCATCATGGAGTGACAAAGCCAATGCTATCCTTATGGCATGGTATCCCGGTCAGTGTGGAGGACAAGCGGTTGCTGAAATTCTCACCGGAAAGGTTGTGCCGAGTGGGAAACTCCCGATTACTCTCGAACGACGTCTCGAAGATAATCCCACCAATGACTTTTATTATCCCGATAAATCAGCCGTACATCAACGAGTTCTTTACGGTGAAGGCATTTTTGTCGGCTACCGAGGTTATGACCGCACGGGAGTTGAGCCGTTATATCCGTTTGGGTTTGGTTTGTCTTATTCTTCATTTGAATATTCCGACCTCAAAGCCTCAGTTATCGGTAAAAACCGCGTAAAAGTTGAATTTACTGTCACCAACACCGGTAAATATGACGCAGCAGAAGTTTCCCAAGTATATGTTCACGATGTGGAAGCATCAGTACTTCGTCCGCTTAAAGAATTGAAAGGCTATGAAAAAGTAAGCCTCAAAAAAGGTGAAAGCCGTCGTGTGACAATAGAACTTGACGAAGATTCGTTCTCGTTTTGGGATATTGATTCTGACCGATTTGTAGTAGAACCCGGAATGTTTGAAATCCTCGTCGGCGGAAGTTCCGCTTCTCTCGTCTTGAAGACGACTGTCACACTCTGACACTTTTTATATACACATTAATCGACGATGAGGCTGTGTTAAAATGAAAAATTTTGGCACAGCTATCGTTTTTGAGTCGATAAACTTAACCGCAAATGCCAAGATGAGCCATCTCAATTGTGACGTAACTGATGATTTTCTATCTAACGGATTTTGTGACCGTAAAGGCGGTGCATTTGCCACCATATCATTGCGGCAGTGGCGATAGTAGCAAAAAGGTCGCTTGTGGGGAACGACATCCAAATGCCGTCGAGTCCGAATTGTTTCGGCAACACAAGGAGCAATGGGATGAGGAAAATGACTTGTCGGGCAAGGCTGAGGAATATTGATTTGCCTGCCATTCCGATGGATTGGAAGAATGTGGTAGCCACAATTTGGAATCCGACAATCCAGAAGAGCAGAAGTGATTTTGTAAGAGCGTTTGCGGTCACGGAAATTAGTTCCGCGTCGACAGTAAATGCTGCCGCGATTAGTTCCGGACACAGCAATCCGAATATGCAGCCGAGTGTGCAGATTACACTTCCTGCTCCGGACGCAATCCAAAATACGCGACGCATGCGGTCGAGTCGCCCGGCACCGTAATTGTATCCGATAATCGGTTGCATGCCTTGGCATATTCCTACCACAACGGTGGTGATTAGCGAAGTGTAGGTCGAAAATATTCCGGCGGCAGCAACAGCGGCATCCCCGCCATAACGCCAAAGCGAGGTGTTGATAATTACGTTGATTATGCTCGATGCCGCGTTGACGAGCGACGGAGCGGCTCCGATGGCTGCAATCGATGCTACGATACCCCATCTGATGCGGAATGTGCCGGAGGTGAAGTGCAGAGCACTTTTTTTATTGAAAAAGTGACTCATCACAAATAGCATCGATATGGTCATAGCTATATCTGTGGCAATCGCAGCTCCCTTTATTCCTAAATCGAGTACATAGATAAATATTGGTGCGAGTATTACGTTTGCACCGGCCCCAATCATCATTGTCACCATGGCGCGAGTGGGGTATCCTGATGCTCGCATTATATTGTTGAAACTGAACGACAGATTCATCATCAACATACCGGGGAGTATATACAGCATGAAGTCGCGGGCATAGGGGAGTGTGGACTCGCTTGCTCCGAATGCGTAGAGTATATCGTCGATAAATATGGCGAAACAAGCTAAATATATCGAAGCATTTATAAGAGTCATGGTCAGAGCATTCCCCAATACCATCTCAGCACCTCTATGGTCTTTCATACCGAGAAGTATCGATACACGTGCTGCTGCACCGGCACCGATGAGGACTCCAAGCGCTGCCGACAGATTCATCACCGGAAATGTGATTGTAAGTCCGGCTATGGCATCAGTTCCGACTATTCGTCCGATGAATATGCGGTCTACCACGTTGTAGAGCGACATCACAAGCATCCCGACCACTGCGGGCAGACTGTATTCCCACAGCAGTCGTCCTACGGGACGAGTCTCTAAAGATTTGAGATTTTCACTGATTTGGCTCATGGCAGTGCAAAGATAGCAACTTTCTCGAATGTATGGTCTAAAAAGTTTCCGGTATAATTCCAATTGCACCAAATACGTCATATTTTGACGAATTTGTGATGCTTATTTGATTTGCGATTCTTTACTTTTGCATTGGAACTCTAATATCATCCATTTAAAAAACATAGACACAATGAATACCCTAAAAATCACCGGCTTATTTCTGTTAAGTTTATTATGTTCGGTTCAGTCGTTTTCTCAGATAAGTTATCTTCATAGTGATAACCCGAATACGAATTGGAGCGTAATGCCTCATGACGAGGTGAAAGGAGACCTTGAAAAACTTAAACAAAGCGGATATGAAAATCCGCGGGCGGTCGATGCCATAGTCCCCGGTACGGTATTTGTTTCTTACGTGGCTGCGGGATATGAGAAAAATCCTGAGTTTGGCGACAATATTCATAATGTGGAACGCCGGAAGTATGACAGAACATTTTGGTATCGCACGGAGTTTCGAGTGCCCGATGATTTTACCAAAGAGTTGGTTTGGATGAATTTCGACGGGATAAATCGTAAAGGGGAGATATACCTGAACGGGACATTACTTGGCATACTTGATGGGTTTATGCATCGTGGACGTTTTGATATAACGGAGATGCTTAGTCCGGACGGAGTGAATACTCTTGCCGTGAAAGTCGATATACCCAAAACTCCGTTGGCCAACCAAGGCAGTCCGAATTATCTTTCGAGTGGCGGATGGGATTGGATGCCGTATGTGCCGGGGTTGAATTCCGGTCTGACCGATAAAATATGGTTGGAAAATACCGGTCGCGCCACTTTGCAAGACCCTTGGATGCGCTCCGATTTGGTTTCAAGAGCAAAGGCGGAATTGACACTGCAAACAGAAGTCTCAAATTGCGGCGTAAAACCGTCGAAAATTGTAATAAACGGGTTGATAACACCGGGAAACATTGCCTTTTCGCAAGAGGTGGAATTGAACGCCGGGGAAACAAAAACGGTAAAATTCGATAAAAGGTATTATCCGCAGTTTGTGGTCAACAATCCGGAACTATGGTGGCCAAACGGATATGGAGCGCCTAATTTATATACGTGTCGATTGGATGTGATGGAAGACGGGAAGACTTCGATGACCAAAGAATTCCGTTTCGGTATTCGTGAATATTCCTACGATAAGAATGGCGATGTGTTCCATCTGCATATCAATGGTGTGCCTGTATTCGTAAAAGGTGCGGATTGGGGAATGAGTGAATATATGCTCCGTTGTCGCGGAGAGCAGTATCGGACACTTGTTCGCATGAATAAGGAGATGAACTTTAATATGATACGAAATTGGCTCGGATCTGTTACCGACGAAGAATTTTATCAGTATTGCGACGAGTTCGGCATCATGGTATGGGATGATTTTTGGATTAACTCCAACCCCAATCTGCCATACGACTTGAATGTCTTCAATAATAATATGATAGAGAAAATCAAGCGATTCCGCAATCATCCGAGTATTGCTGTATGGTGTGGGGATAATGAAGCCACACCGGAGCCTCCGTTGACGGGTTGGATGGCAGAAAATGTGCGCACGTTTGATGGTGGAGATCGTTATTTCCAAGCTTGTTCCAATAACGACGGACTTAGCGGAAGCGGTCCGTGGGGAGCAAACGATCAGCGATGGTATTTCACCAAATATCCCGATTGCAAGTCGGGTAGCGGATTCACTCGCGGCTGGGGCTTCCGTACGGAAATAGGCACGGCGGTAGTGCCTAATTATGAGAGCCTTGTGAAATTTATCCCTGAAGAACATTTATGGCCGATAGATGATATGTGGAATCTGCATTATTTCGGACAGTCGGCATTTAACGCCACTCCTGAACGGCATATCGCCGTTATTGAATCCGGATATGGCGGAGCCGATAATGCGGAAGAATTTTGCATTAAATCGCAGTTTATCAATCTTGAAAGCAACAAGGCCCTTTTTGAGGGTTGGTTGGATAAGATGTGGGATGATGCTTCCGGTGCCATGCTGTGGATGAGTGGTGCTTCGTATCCGTCGATGGTGTGGCAGACATACGACTATTACTATGACCTGACAGGCGCATATTTCGGGTGCAAACAGGCATGCGAACCTATCCATATTTATTGGAATCCGATGACAGAGGAAGTCAAGGTCGCAAATACCACGGCAAAAGATTACGAAAATCTTACGGCTGAAGCAGTGGTTTATAACATGGATGGGATGCCTGTAGCACGTTACTGCGAATCCGCTGTGATAAACTCATTGTCGAATACAGCCGCACAATGCTTTGAACTTAAATTCAATAAGGACCGAGATGTGTTGTCGCTCGGTTGCCCGGCGGTGGCATCGTCGACCAATCATGGCGAGCCGTCGAACATTACGGACGGAAATGATAATACGCGATGGGCTGCTCTTCGAGCCGATAATGAGTGGATTTATGTGGATTTGGGCAGTGAAAAGAGTGTAGGCGGTGTCCGTCTTAATTGGGAGGCTGCATTCGGGAAATCGTATAAAATACAAGTATCGAACGATGCCGAAACATGGCGCGAGGTGTATAAAACGGAAGAAGGCAGCGAAGGCCTTAATGAAATACTTTTCCCCGAAGAGGTAAAAGCCCGGTATGTAAGAATGTTGGGCATCGAATTGGGTTGGTGGTTCGGCTACTCGTTGTGGAGCATGGATGTGCTTGGCGGAGTAAAAGCGTCGGAAGGGTTGAGCGATGTGCATTTTATCCGATTGACGCTGAAAGACCAAAACGGCAATATTATTTCGGAAAACAATTATTGGCGAGGAAATGAACGCACGAATTTTACTGCACTTAATTCGTTACCGAAAGTAGACTTGAAAGTAACGTCGAAATTATCGAAAAAGGATGGTGAGGCAACAATCGATGTCGTGATTTCGCTGCCCAAATCGGCAAAGACAGTGGCATTCGGTGTGAGAGTACAAGCCGTAAGGGCTTCCGATGGCGAGAGACTGCTTCCGGCTCTGATGTCCGACAATTATTTTACGCTTGTTCCCGGAGAGAAAAAGGAGATACGCATCACGATGGATGAGTCATTGTTGCAAGGTGATGATTATCGACTTGTGGTTACGCCGTTCAACAATATTGCAAAGTGATGATAATATTGAAATAGTAATTGTTGTGGTCGGGTATTTTGTGTAAATTTGTAGGAATTCACAAAAATACCCGATACGATAATGAAGATATTGCACACAAGCGATTGGCATCTCGGACATTCACTATATAAATACGACCGATTTGAAGAGCATGCTGCATTTTTGATGCAGATGACTCGAATCGTTGAGGAGGAGAAACTTGATGCGATGGTGTTGAGTGGCGATGTGTTCCACTCGTCGTCACCATCGACTGCTGCACAACAACTTTATATAGATGCGATGATTGAAATTCATCGGCGAAATCCGGCGATGACAATTGTGGTTACGGCAGGCAATCACGATAGTGCCTCGCGTCTTGAAGTGACGGCTCCGCTGTGGAATGCTTATGGTCTGCATGTAGTTGGGACAATTGAGCGAGACGGCTCTACGGTGGATTTAGACCGACACATTGTAGAGATAATCGATGCTTCCGGTCAAAAGAAAGGATATATCATTGCGATGCCCTACGTCTATCCGGGTAATATTCCGCAGATGGGAGATGATGACGACCGATTAGCTGCGTTTTGTCGTGCATTGCAAACAAGAGTCGCCGAACGAAATACGGAAAATTTGCCGGTGGTGATGACCGGGCATCTTGCTGTGACCGGATGCGACATTAAAGGACATGATGAAGTTGCCGGAGGGATGGATTATTGCGAACTCCGGTGTATGGGCGATGGGTATGACTATCTTGCATTGGGGCATATTCACCGACCGCAGACGCTTGCCGGTTCGCACGGACGTGCCAGATATTCCGGCAGCCCGATTCCGGTACATTTTGATGAGCAGTACCTCCATTCGGTGAGTGTGGTTTCTATCGCCTCTCGCGGAGCGAACCCCGAAATCAAAGAGGTGGTGATTGAAAATCCGTTACCATTGCTGACGATTCCGAAATCTCCGGCTCCGTTTGAGACCGCTCTCGGTGCTTTGGCGGAAATCGCGTCAAGTGAGCGAGGGTATGTACGCCTTAATGTCATGTTGGACGATGGTTATCTTCCGGCCGACAGCATGGCGCGAGTGGAAACGGCAATAACCGGAAAAGCATTGAAGTTCTGTCTGATTCAGACATCGCGGGAGCCGGTGAGACGTGCGAGCGAGGATTTGTTGCTCTCCACAGGGGAATTGCGTAGCATATCTCCCTTAGAGGTGGCGCGTCGCTATCATCTTGATTGTCGCGGTGCGGCTATGGATGCGGAACTGACACGATTGATGAAACAGGTGATTGAACAAGTCACAACATCAGAGGAGGAATAAACTATGAAAATATTGCGACTTACCATACATAACATTGCATCGATTGCCGATGCCGAAATCGATTTTGCTAAAGGAGTGCTCGACAGCGAGTCAATATTTTTGATATGCGGGGAGACCGGAGCCGGTAAAAGTACGATACTCGATGCCATTGCGCTCGCTCTCTATAAAAACACTCCGCGACTGAAACGAACCAATAAAGAAAAATATCAGTCAGACGATGATATATCGACCGACGACCCCCGACAAATGATGCGTCGCAACACTGCGGAGGCGTGGGTTAATGTGGATTTCATAGGAAATAATGAGCGCCGTTATACGGCGACTTGGAGCGTCGCCCGTGCCCGCCGTAAAGTGACGGGAAATTTGGGAAAAGTGGTGTGGACATTGCAATGCCATGAGCCCGATATTACCTATGACCGAGACGCCGACATTCGTGCCGAGATTGCATTGTGTATAGGATTGACCTTTGATCAATTTTGTCGTACAACAATGCTTGCTCAAGGGGAATTTACTCGCTTCCTTCAGAGTAATGAAGATGAGAAGTCGGATATTCTTGAAAAACTTACCGGAACAGGTATTTATTCTCGAATCGGGCAGCGCATATTTGAGGAGGCTCGTGATAGGAAAACTGCATATGAGACCCAACGACAGATTATTGAATCGTATAAGTTGCTGACGGAGGATGAAATATCGGAATTTACGAAAAAAAAGCATGATTTGAAGTCTCAAACGGAATGCTTGAAGGTATCTCGGAAACAGATGGCCGATGTGAGAAATTGGATTATTCGTCGAGCCGAAATTGAAAAAGAAATAGGGGCTAAAGTTTCGGAAAAGGAGAGGCTGCAAGTTATATTGCAGTCGGAAGAGACGGCATTGTCGCGGCAACGGCTCGATTGGTGGTCGCGTTCGACTGCTGCTCGCGAGGCGGTGAATACGATTGACGTGCAGCGTGAAATCAGGACCGATTTTGAAAATAAAGTTTCAAAATTGCGTGCGCGGTATGGTTCTTTGAATCTGGCAAAGGGATGTTTGGGAAAATTGATTGAGGAGGCTACGGTCGGTATTCGTGAGGTTGATGAATATATGACCGGAATAGAGCCGCAACGCAAAATGATAGAGTCGATACCGGTAATCAATGCTCATCTGAAATCTTCGGAGGATGCCGGTAGTGCGGCAAAGAGTCACCGATGTAAAGCGGATAAATATGCTCCGGATATCGAAAAAGCTAAAAACGCGGTTAAATCGGCTGAATCGGAAGTTGCGGGATGGCGCAAAAAAATATCGGAGAAACAATCCGAAATTTCGGAGACGACAAAGGAACTTAGTAAATATAATCTTTCAGAACTTCAAGCTACTGCTTCGCGGTTGAATGAGCGAGCACGCAATATAGATACGGCTGTTGCTACGTTGAAGCAGTTAAAAAGTCAACGGGAGATTCTTTCTACTACCGAACGGGAGATGGCTGGTGTGGAGTCGAAGTTGAAAGATGTGAGTACCCGACTTCCTATTCAGGAGAAAAAACTTGAGGCAGCAGAAAGTAAAGAGCGGGAATACACAGAATTGTATGACCGCCAGCGGGAGAGTGTAGGCGACTATGCCAAGGCATTGCGACATTCATTGCATCTCGGAGACAGATGTCCGGTATGTGGAGCTGTGGTTGACAAAATAGAATCAGACGAACAATTTGATGCTGCATTGCGTCCGATTAAAGAGGCTCTTGAGGAGGCCAAAAAGCAGACAAAAAAGGAAAGAGAAGAGTATGCTGCTTTACAAGTGAACAAAGTGGCGTTGTCGTCGTTTGAAAAGCAAACGTTGTCAAATTTGACCAATCATAAATCTGAAGTAAAGCGCCTTTCAGATGAACTCGGAGTATGCTGTGAACAAATCGGGATTGATATGTCGCGAGATGACTGTGAAAATGTAATTGCCGAGATGAAAGAGCGGACAGGGCGAGAAATAGTTGATGCTGATGCGACGATAAAACAATATGAAGCCGTTAGTAACACTGTGCATGAGCTGCAAAACGAATACGGAAAATTGCAGGAACAAGAACGTAAGGCTGACGAAAATCTGGTGCGTAGTCGCGAGTCGCATGCAAAGCTGATTTCAGACAAAGAGGCAGAAATAAAGTTGTCGGCGAACGAGCAGCTTCGATATGAAAATGAGAGAAATATCGCATTGGAGCAAATCGTATTGGACGGCTGTGAAAGCATGTCGAATACGGAAATTATTACGGTTCTTCGTGGCGTCGAAAAAGAGTATGGAGAAATGAAGTTGCGCTACGATGATTTGCAAACAAAATTGACTTCATATCGTAAAACTGTTGCCGAGATTGAATCGTCTTTGAATGAAATCGATGGGTATTTCCCAAAATGGTCTGAATGTGAATCCGTCGGAGAAGCGGACTTGGACGATATAAGCAATAAAGCTGTTGCTTTGCGACAAGAAGCAGTCGCTCTTGCAGCGCAGATAAGTCGTAATAATGAAATTCTATCGGAAGCACAGAATACATTGACCGCGTTTTATTCCGAAAATGAAGATATGGATGAACGACGACTGCGGGAACTTATCGATTTTGGTGAGGATAAAATCATGGAGATAAAGCAACGTCTCGATGCGCTTTCGGAACAAGAGATTAAAGTCAGAACAAGTGTTGATACTCTTGTCGGTACACTTGCCGCCCATGATGAGCATCGTCCCGATATTTCTGCTGATGATACCGTGGAAACTTTGGGATTGCGAATTGAGCAAGCCGATAAATCGATAGATGAGATGCTAACGGAAGCCGGGGCTATTGCCGGACGCATTAAAGCGGATGAGCAAACTCGTAAGGAGGTTGTCGAACAAGCGGAAAAGGTCGATATATTAAGACGAGAGTATGACAAATGGCAACGGCTTAATTCCACGTTTGGAGATGCCCAAGGAAAGACATTTCGCAAGATCGCACAAAGCTATGTGTTGGACGAACTACTTCACAATGCTAACTATTTCCTTTCGCGGTTGCATCGTCGCTACGAACTGAGTTGCAGCAGCGGATCGTTAGCAATTCTTATCCGCGATATGTATCAAGGAGGGGTTGTGCGTCCCGCTTCCACTCTGTCGGGAGGCGAGAGTTTCATCGTCTCGCTTGCGTTGGCATTAGGCTTGTCGACTCTCAATCACGACGGACTTGCCGTCGATACGCTGTTTATCGATGAGGGTTTTGGAACGCTAAGTCCCGAATGTCTTGATACGGTAGTCGATACACTCCAACGTTTGCATGAACTTGGTGGTAGAAAAGTAGGTATAATCAGCCACGTAGAAGAGTTGCGTCGGCGTATCCACGCTCAGATTAGAGTCATATCTGCCGGCTCGGTTTCAACGGTGGAGGTGGTGAGAGGATAGATTTTTTGCATGATTAAGTCGCTAATAGCTATTGTTTATGCAATGGAGTTATGCTATCTTTGCAAAATAATTGTTATAAGGTAAGTTATATCCAATTTTTTACTGACAGATGGCATCTAACCAAGGAGTAGAAAAGCGTAGCGACGGAGTGGTAATTATTCCGACCTACAATGAAAAAGAGAACGCCTCCGCTATAATCGATGCAGTAATCGGACTGCCTCATCAGTTTGATGTACTTATTATAGATGATAATTCCCCCGACGGCACTGCCGCGATTGTAAAAGGGAAACAACAGGAGTATCCCGGTCGTGTTCATATTGTGGAACGAGCCGGAAAACTCGGACTCGGCACCGCTTATATCGAAGGATTCAAGTGGGCTATCGAACACGGGTATGACTACGTGTTTGAGATGGATGCCGATTTTTCTCATAATCCCAACGACTTGCTTAAACTATATGCTGCTTGTGCCGATGAAGGTGCGGATATGTCGATAGGCTCTCGCTATGTGTCGGGTGTCAATGTTGTGAATTGGCCTATGGGACGAGTCTTGATGTCGTACTATGCTTCGAAATATGTGCGCTTTGTGACAGGATTGCCTATCAATGACACCACTGCCGGATTTGTTTGCTACACGCGCCGTGTGCTTGAAGCGTTGCCATTGGATAATATACAATTCAAAGGCTATGCGTTCCAGATTGAAATGAAATTTACGGCATATAAATATGGCTTCAAGATAAAAGAAGTGCCGATTATTTTCGTGAATCGTGTGCTCGGTACGAGCAAGATGAGTGGCGGTATTTTCGGTGAAGCCGTGTGTGGTGTGATTCGTTTGAAAGTGGGAAGCTGGTTTAAGAAGTATCCCGATTACAGCAAAAAATAGAAATAATGAGTAAGACGATAATATACAATGCGGTCATCGTCAATGAAGGTGAGCGTTTTGATGGGTATGTGATTATTGATGGCGATAAAATATCGGCAGTGGAGCGTGGACAGGCTTCGGCCGATGTGATAGAGTCGTGTGATACGGCTGAAGATGCCCAAGGAGCGTATTTGTTGCCTGGAGTAATCGATGATCAGGTTCATTTCCGTGACCCCGGATTGACTCACAAGGCGGATATTGCCACTGAAAGCCGTGCGGCGGTAGCCGGAGGGGTCACCTCTTTTATGGATATGCCGAACACTATTCCGCAGACGGTTACAATCGCTGCGGTGAAAGATAAGCAAACGAGAGCTGCAGAAGTTTCCGTAGCTAATTATGCATTTTTTATCGGAGCAACAAATGATAACATCGACGAACTTCTTGCCTGCGATTATAGCGAAGTGCCGGGAGTGAAACTCTTTCTCGGTTCCTCAACCGGAAATATGCTTGTCGACAATGAAAAAATGCTCGACCGCATATTTTCCGAAGTGCCGGCTTTGATTGCCGTTCATTCGGAAGATGAGGCTGTTATACGTCGCAATAAGGAGGCTATGATTGCAAAATATGGCGATGAGGTGCCGGTATCAGAACATCCGACGATTCGTAGCAACGAGGCGTGCTATGTGTCTACAGCTCGTGCTGTGGAACGGGCAAAACGATGTGGCTCACGTCTGCACGTACTTCATGTGTCGACTGCCGATGAGTTGGCTTTGTTTTCTTCCGACCCGTTAGAGCAAAAGAAAATCACGGCAGAGGTGTGTGTGCATCATCTTTGGTGGACCGATAAGGACTATCCGCGATTGGGTACTCGCATAAAATGGAATCCGGCGATTAAGTCTGAGTCCGACCGTGATGCCCTCCGTTGCGGACTTGTGGATGGAACGCTTGATATTGTGGCTACCGATCATGCCCCGCATCTGCTTTCAGAAAAGCAAGGAACCGCATTGACTGCGGCTTCGGGCGGTCCGTTTGTACAGTTTTCATTGCCGACCATGATGGAACTTGCCGACCAAGGAGTGCTCACTCTTGAAATGGTAGTCGAAAAGATGGCTCATGCTCCGGCTAAACTGTTTGGCGTGGAAAAGCGCGGATATATTCGTCCGGGTTATTATGCCGATATTGCTATCGTTTGTCCCGGCGAAGCATATACGGTGACTGATGCCGATGTGGTAAGCCGATGCGGATGGACTCCGCTTGACGGCACTGTGCTTCATAATCGTGTTGTGTCGACTTATGTAAACGGTCATCGTGCCTATCACGATGGATGTGTGGACGAGACGATATGCAGTCGTCCACTGAAATTTGACAATCATCTATAAAACATATAATTAAAAATCAAAAGGAAAAAATGTCAACCGACAATCATCAACATTTAGGACTTTCTCCGCAACAAGTTCTTGAAAGTCGCCGATTGCATGGTGTAAATATTCTCACTCCGCCCCCGAAGCCTTCGATGTGGGCGCAATTTTTTGAGTCATTTAAAAATCCGTTGATTGAAATTCTATTGATAGCATTATTGCTCTCGATAGGTATTGCTATATATGAGTTTACACTGCCGGATCACGGTTTCGATGTGTTTCTCGAACCGTTAGGCATATTGATTGCCATATTGCTTGCCACCGTAATCGGCTTTGCTCTTGAGGCAAGTGCAAACAAAAAATTCGAGATACTTAATCAAGTCAACGACGATGTGCTTGTCAAAGTGATTCGTTCGGGGAAAGTAACACAAGTGTCGCGTAAAGATATTGTGGTAGGCGACATAGTGATTATTGAGACCGGCGACGAAGTCCCTGCCGACGGTGTGCTTGTCGACACTGTGGCTCTCAGTATCAACGAGAGTACGCTTACCGGTGAGCCGTTGATAAAGAAGTCTCATCATCCCGAAGAGTTTAAGTACGATGTGACCTATCCGACTAATCATGCCATGCGTGGCACCACTGTCGTTGAAGGACGCGGAGTGATGGAGGTGACTGCTGTGGGCGATGCCACTGAGTATGGTAAAGTCTATGAGGCGGCACAGATAGATAATGGAGTGAAGACACCGCTGACTCTCCAATTCGAACGACTTAGCAGGGTTATCACATGGTGCAGCTATTCTGTTGGAGCACTTGTCGTGGTTGGACGTTTGCTGTTGTTTGATTGGAGCGGCTGTCAGACTCTTGAATTAGTGGATTATCTGCTCTCGACGGTAATGCTTGCCGTGACACTTATAGTGGTGTCCGTCCCCGAAGGATTGCCTATGAGCGTCACTCTCAGTCTGGCATTGAGTATGCGTCGTATGTTGGCAAGCAATAATCTTGTGAGAAAGATGCACGCATGTGAGACAATGGGTGCTACAACGGTTATCTGTACCGACAAAACCGGTACGCTTACCCGCAATCAGATGCGTATCTACAGCACAAATTTCTATAATCTTTCTGCTGATCAAAAATTGACTTCAGGAAGCGAATCCATGCTTATTACGGAGGGTATAGCCGTCAATTCCACTGCATTCCTTGAGGTGCGTGATAATAAGGTTGAAGCTCTCGGCAATCCGACAGAGGGGGCATTGTTGTTGTGGCTCAATGACAATGATGTCGACTATATGAAATTGCGTGAAAGCGCATCGGTGGTTAAGCAATTGCCTTTCTCTACAATGCGCAAATTTATGGCTACGGTGGCGGAATCTCCGCAGCTCGGCAAGAGAGTGCTTTATGTGAAGGGTGCTCCCGAAATCGTGATGGGCTTGTCTGCCAAGATAGCCGGCGAGGTGTCTCGCGATGCGATTTCGGCTCAACTGCTCCAATATCAGCAGCAAGCAATGCGTACTCTTGGATTTGCATATGCTGTGCTTGACGCAGATGAAGAGCCGATTACTGATGATAAACTCAAGTGCGACAAACTTATATTTATTGGTGTTGTCGCTATTTCCGACCCCGTGCGCGACGATGTGCCTGC
The DNA here is from genome assembly GCA_045133615.1 of Muribaculaceae bacterium. GTDB lineage: Bacteria > Bacteroidota > Bacteroidia > Bacteroidales > Muribaculaceae > M3. The sequence goes on from JBGUUQ010000062.1 coordinate 17,799, forward strand.
TGCGATTCGCGAGAGTCTTGATGCCGGAATTTCGGTGAAAATCGTGACTGGCGATACTCCCGGTACCGCCAAAGAAATCGGTCGCCAAGTGGGATTGTGGACCGATGCGGATTCCGATGAAAATCATATTTCCGGACCTGACTTTGCTGCGTTGAGCGAAGAGGATGCAGCAAAGCGTGTGAAGATATTGAAAATAATGTCGCGTGCGCGACCGACCGACAAGTCGCGCCTTGTGCGCCTGCTCCAAGATGGCGACGAAGTAGTGGCAGTGACCGGCGACGGCACTAATGATGCTCCGGCATTGAATGCCGCTCAAGTGGGATTGTCGATGGGTGATGGCACATCAGTGGCGAAAGAAGCAAGCGACATTACGATTATGGACAACTCGTTTGCGTCAATCACCAAAGCGGTGATGTGGGGTCGCTCATTGTATCGTAATATTCAACGATTTGTGCTGTTTCAGTTGACTGTCAACTTGGTGGCATGCCTCATTGTGGTAATCGGAGCGTTCACCGGAACGGAATCGCCAATAACAGTGACTCAGATGCTATGGGTGAACTTGATTATGGATACTTTTGCCGCTCTTGCACTTGCGTCGCTTCCGCCGAGCATGGAGGTGATGCGCGACAAACCCCGTAAGCCTACCGACTTTATCATCAGCCGCCAGATGGCATGGAGCATATTGGGTGGCGGATTGGTATTCGTGTTATTCTTGTTTGGATTGATGCAATATTTCCGACATGTGGATATGACGAGTTTGTGCACATTCAATATTGCAGACTATTTGCGCTATTATTTCGATTTCGGTAGTGCTGACGGTGAGTTTACTCTTTATGAGTTGTCGATATTCTTCACTACATTTGTGTTTTTGCAATTTTGGAATTTGTTTAATGCCCGTGCGTTCAAGAGCGGACATACGGCATTTTACGATGCCATCAATAGCAAGGTGTTTTTTGCTACATTGTTGGTGATTGTTGTCGGTCAAGTGCTCATTGTGGAGTTTGGCGGGCAGATGTTTAGTGTCACCGGCATTATGTTCCGGGATTGGATTTATATCTTTGCAGCAACATCGGTTGTGATGATTGTCCCGACTGTAATCGGACTTTTGTGTAAACGTTGCCAATGATGCCAATTTGATAGTGGTTGAGGTGGCTTTTGCGAAAATTTGTCATTATTTAGGGCGAAAGTGCTGCATATTGTAGAAAAATGAGTATCTTTGCCACACTATTATCGTGTAGTCACGACAAGTGCGAAAAAAAGAATATTAGTTTAACGCGAAAAATATATACGTAATTATGTTAGAGAAGACCAATGTAAAAGTTCTCGACAAAGTGGTAGTTCGCTTTTCAGGCGACTCCGGAGATGGAATGCAGCTTGCAGGCAACATCTTCACCAACGTATCGGCCGGTGTCGGCAATCAGGTAAGCACCTTCCCCGACTATCCTGCCGAAATTCGTGCCCCGCAAGGTTCGCTCAGCGGTGTATCAGGATTCCAAGTGAGCGTGGGAACAGGTGTACATACCCCCGGTGACAAGTGTGATGTGCTCGTCGCAATGAACCCGGCGGCATTGAAGCAAAATGTAAAATTCCTGAAGCCCGGTGGCGTAATCATCGTTGATATAGATTCATTCAAGGAAAGCGACCTTAAGAAGGCGCTGTTTGCCACCGACGAACCGTTTAAAGAACTCGGTATTACCGGTGCTCAGATTCTTGAAGTGCCTGTGACTTCAATGACTAAGGCTGCACTTGCAGAGTCTGGTCTTGACAACAAATCGGTACTCAAATGCCGCAATATATTTGCTCTCGGACTTGTATGTTGGCTTTTCGACCGTCCGTTGGAAAGTGCTTTGCACCACTTGAAAATCAAGTTTGCAAAGAAGCCTGCTATCTTCGAGGCTAACTCAAAAGTGATTAATGCCGGATATAATTACGGAAACAATATTCATGCGTCGGTATCCACTTATCGTATCGATACCGAGGATATCCGTCCCGGACACTATACCGATATTAACGGAAATACGGCTACTGCATGGGGCTTCATCATGGCATCGGAAAAGTCGGGTCGTCCGCTCTTCCTTGGCAGCTACCCCATCACCCCCGCCACCGACATCCTTCACGAACTTGCCAAGCGTAAAGACCTTGGAGTGAAAGCATGCCAAATGGAAGATGAAATTGCCGGTGTATGCTCGGCTATCGGAGCTTCTTTTGCAGGCAATCTCGCAATTACATCTACTTCCGGTCCCGGTCTTGCATTGAAGAGCGAGGGTATCGGCTTGGCAGTGATGGCTGAACTTCCGTTGGTAATTATCGACGTACAACGTGGTGGACCTTCCACCGGTCTTCCGACCAAGACAGAGCAGACCGACCTTATGCAGGCTCTTTACGGTCGAAACGGCGAGTCGCCTGTAGCTGTGGTGGCACCGGCATCTCCTACCGATTGCTTCACAATGGCTTTTGAAGCTTCGCGTATCGCCATCGAACACATGACTCCGGTAATCTTGCTCAGCGATGCATTTATCGGCAATGGTTCATCGGCTTGGCGTGTGCCTGATGCAGATGAATATCCCGAAATCCGTGTGAACTATGTCCCCGAAGAACTTCGCGAGGGATGGCGCCCCTATAAGCGTAACGACGATACTCTCGTTCGCTATTGGGCAATTCCCGGTACAGAGGGATTGACTCACCGCTTGGGTGGATTGGAAAAGGATGCCAACACCGGTGCTATTTCAACCGACCCCATCAATCACGAAAAGATGGTCTATATTCGCAAAGAAAAAATCGAACGTATTGCCAATAATATCCCCGAACTCGAAGTGCTCTGCGATAAGGATGCAGATACACTTATCGTAGGATGGGGCGGTACATACGGACATCTTTACACCGCAGCCGAGGATATGTGCAAGGCCGGCAAGAAAGTGGCTTTTGCTCATTTCCGCTACATCAACCCGCTCCCCCGCAATACTCGTGAAGTCCTTTCTCGATACAAAAAGGTTATTGTGGCAGAGTTGAATACCGGTCAATTTGCCGACTATTTGCAAGCCAAATTCCCTGAAGTGAAGATTGAACGCCTTAATAAAGTACAGGGTCAACCCTTCTTGGTAAGCGAGGTTGTAGAAGGTGTAACTAAAATTATGGAGGAAAAGTAAAAATGGAAGATATCAAATATACAGCAGCCGACTATAAGAGTGATCAATCGGTACGTTGGTGTCCCGGTTGTGGCGACCATGCTATTCTTAATGTGCTCCACAAAGCGATGGCAACTGTGGGCATTGCTCCTCACAAGACAGCGGTAATTTCAGGTATCGGATGTAGTTCACGTCTGCCGTACTACATGAATACATACGGATTTCATACTATCCACGGACGTGCTGCCGCTATTGCGACAGGATTCAAGGTGGCTAACCCGGAAATGACCGTATGGCAGATTTCAGGTGATGGCGACGGTTTGGCTATCGGTGGTAATCACTTCATTCATGCAGTTCGTCGTAATGTCGATATTAATCTTATCCTTTTCAACAATAAGATTTACGGATTGACCAAGGGACAATATTCTCCGACTTCCGATCGTGGATTTGTGTCGAAATCTTCTCCTTATGGAACAACCGAAGACCCGTTTATCCCTGCCGAGTTGGTGTTTGGTGCTCGCGGCAATTTCTTCGCTCGCAGCATTGATGTAGAGCTTCAGACCTCTCAAGAGGTGCTTGTGGCTGCTGCCAAGCATAAGGGAACATCGGTGGTTGAAATGCTTCAGAATTGTGTGATTTTCAATAATGGCATCCATAATTTCATCACCGACAAGGAACATCGTGCCGAGCGCACCATCCATCTCCGTCACGGCGAAAAGATGCTTTTCGGCAAAGACAACGAGATGGGTCTCGTACAGGACGGATTCCTGTTGAAAGCGGTAAAAGTAGGAGAGAATGGATACACTATCGACGATGTACTCATTCATGATGCTCATTGCCAAAGCAATTTCCTACACCAGCAACTTGCAATGATGGATGGTCATGATTTGCCGCTCGCAGTAGGTGTAATCCGTGATGTTGACAGCCTCGTTTACAACGAAGAAGTTGATGCACAGGTTGCCGAAGTTCGCGGTAAGAAAGGCTTCTCATGCCTGCGCGATATGATTCTCGCCGGCGAAACTTGGGAAGTGAAATAATAACGTATAATATTTATATTCAATAACGAACGGAGTCTTTGGAGTCATCGGGCTTTAAGGACTCCGTTTTTATATGCCGGAAACAGGTGGTAACGTGCTTTTATATGATACTATTTGCTAACTTTGTGAAGCATAACATTGTTTAATGTAAAAGATGAGGATATTTATGAAGAAGATAGCGCTTTTATTGGCTTTTATTATGGTCGCAGTCGGTGCTTGGGCATCGGAAGAGGCCGATTCGGTGACTGTACAGCGTGAATATTTGCCGAGTGATTATGTCCCCGGAGATTGGTCGGTGGGATTTCATGCCGGAGTGGGTGGATTATTCTCTTCGGGTGATATTGCCGATGGCTTTTCGAGTGCATTTACATTTAATGCCGGGTTGAGTGCCGGGTATCGCCGATTTGTGGTGGAGGGTAGATTCTTGTATGGCTCTCCGTCGATTGAGTCTCCGAATATTACCGGTGCTGTTGATGCCGACGGAGTGGCTTATCATGCGAATATAAACAGTGCTAATATGTTTGGCGCTGGAGCGAATGTCGGTTTTACGGTTGTTGACTATGACCGGTTCAGCGTTACGCCGTGGATTGGGGGTATGTGGACCACTTGCCGATGGACCGCTCGTCCGATGCAGGAAAACTCCGAAGGGGTGTTGACTCAACTTGGCGAACAGCGAAATATGTCGGTCGAGGATTTCAATCTGGCGTTTGGTGTAAACTTTGAGTGGCACTTTGCCCGGACCGAAACCGATGTGGCATTGTTTGGCTCCGACGGACAGGAATATACTTCGTCGGTACGATTGACTCCATATATGATTAAATGCTCATATTCGGATGCTCATCCCGAACTAAGCGGATGGCAAATAGGCGTGTCGGTGGCATATACGGGTGTGCTTCGCGCATTAGGTATCAAATATTGAGTAATTTGAGCGTATTTTTGCATTTGCGGCTTGGTTGTTGTACCTTTGCATGGATATAACAATCAATAGATACAGATGGCAGAGCAATTTAAGTCGGTATATCAACGTGGAGCCAACACCGGATTTTATTTCGGGTTATATCTGTCTGCGCTGTTTTTTGCAATGGCATATTCGATGATGGTTCCGGGATTGAGTCTGCTCGCATTGGTCATGATGGCTGCTGTCCCGGTGATTATCTATAAATGCCTTCGTCGGATGTATGTGGAGGAAAAAGGATATTCGTTGCTTTCCGGACTATGGATGTATGGCATCGTGATATTTTTCTGTGGTTCTCTGATAGCGGCTGCCGTTTCGGCTATATTTCTTAAATGGATTCACCCCGGCTTTATGACAGAGCAAATCGCACTGTCGATAGATATGCTCAAGTCGTCGGGATTGAAAGATGGAGAGAACATGGCTGAAATGTTGCAACTTATATCCGACAAGGGGATGATTCCCGGACCGGCAGAGATAAGCATCCGCACTATAACTTTCAGTGTCTTTACCGGCTCCATCCTTTCGCTGATAATGGCGGCGTTGGCTATGGCTCGCGGATATAAACGATAGAAAATCAATCAAACAACTATACGACAATGGATATTTCGGTAATAGTTCCTTTATATAATGAAGCGGAATCGCTGCCCGAACTTGCAGCATGGATTGAGCGGGTGATGGCTGAAAATAATTTCAGCTATGAGATATTGTTTATCGACGATGGCTCTACCGATGAGTCATGGGAGGTGGTAAATACGCTTCGTAAGAAAAATCCGGCCATCGGTGGTGTGTCATTCCGCCGCAATTACGGCAAATCTCCGGCATTGAACACAGGTTTTGTGCGTGCACGCGGAAATGTGGTAATCACAATGGATGCCGACCTTCAGGACAGCCCGGATGAAATTCCCGAACTATATCGAATGATTACCGAAGATGGTTATGACTTGGTGTCGGGTTGGAAGCAGAAACGTTACGACCCGCTATCAAAGACGATCCCGACAAAATTGTTCAATGCCACGGCTCGAAAAGTGAGCGGGATAAAAAATCTTCACGATTTCAACTGCGGACTTAAGGCCTACCGTAACAAGGTGGTGAAGCATATTGAGGTATATGGAGATATGCATCGCTACGTGCCTTATCTTGCCAAAAATGCCGGTTTTACAAAGATTGGTGAAAAGGTGGTGAAGCATCAGGCTCGAAAATATGGTTCGACAAAATTCGGTCTCGACCGCTTTGTCAACGGTTATCTTGATTTGGCTACATTATGGTTTACCGGCAAATTCGGTGCTAAACCGATGCACTTTTTCGGATTGCTCGGCAGCTTGATGTTTATAATCGGATTGATTGCCGTGATGGTTGTCGGCGGGTGGAAACTTTATAGTATGTGGAATGGTGAGCCATACCGTTTGGTGACCGATTCTCCTTACTTTTATATTGCGTTGACTACGATGATACTCGGTACACAGTTGTTCCTGACCGGATTTATCGGAGAATTGGTTGTGAGAAATTCTCATCGTCGCAATGACTACGAAATAGAGGAAGAACTTAAAGCGGAAGCCGAATGAGACGATTGATAGGACTGATTTGTGGCGTAATTGTGATTGCGTTGATGTCGGGATGCAATACCGACGGTTGCTATGACAATCAAAACAGCATTCCGTTGGCAGGTTTTTATTCTTATCAGACAAAAAAGGCTGTTTCCGTCGATTCTATAACAATGGGCGGAGTCGGTGCTCCCAACGATTCGCTGTTGCTCAATAATGCGTCGTCGGTGAGTACAGTCTATCTGCCGTTGCGTTCCACTCAGTCGTCCACATCGTTTTTCATTCATTATGAGCAAAAGGCTTTGTGCGATACTCGGTTGAACGACACGATTTCATTCCATTACAATTCGATTCCTTATTTTGAATCGGAAGATTGCGGGGCTATGTTCCGATATGAGATTACATCGTATGAATATACCCGTCATCTGATTGATTCGGTCGCTTTGCTTGACAATGAGGTGACAAATGCCGACATAGAGCGAGTGCGAATATATTTCCGTACTAACGAAGAAACCGATGAATAATGATGAAACGATTGCTATATATATTGCTTTTTGCTTTGACTGTCGGTTTTGCTGCCGATGCTCAGCGCCGTATTACGCCGGTACAGCCGAATTTGCAGAACACATCGGCCGAGGAGGAAGCGAAAAAGAAGATGGAGGGCATCACTCAATATATCGATGCTCAAGGAAATAAAATCCTGATTGATACGATTTCCGGTCGCGAGGTGCCTGATACTGCCGAGGTGAAAACCGTAAGCGGAATCGTATATCCGAAGTGGCATGCTGTGAGTGTCGGTGTCAATATCTGGGATCCGGCAATGCGACTTCTTGGGAATAATTACGGAGGCGGTGAAATATGGGCGGAATTAAGCCTTTACAATCGTTTTAAGCCTGTGGTGGAAATCGGTTTCGGAATGGCTGATGATACCCCCGATGATGGTAATTATACTTATAAAAGTTCATTGGCCTTCTACGGGAGAATCGGTATGAATTATAATTTCTTCTATAAGTCTGATTCGCGCTATCAGGCCTATGTCGGACTGCGCTATGGGTTTACCAATTTCTCTTACGACGTGACAGCTACGTTGCGTCCCGGTTATTGGGAGGAAAATGAGCCGTTTACAGTGCCCGAACAGTCTTCAACGGTTGGCTTTGGCGAATTTCTCGCGGGGTTGAGGGTTGAAGTGGTTAAAAATTTCTCTCTCGGATGGGCGTTGAAGTATCATTTTATTTTGCATGAGAGCAAAATGACGTATGGCGAACCGTGGTATATCCCCGGTTTTGGAACCCGCGGAGGCTCATTTACCGGAGCATTCAACATCTCTTATACGTTTAATCTCAACAAAAGCAAGTCGGCGGCAATTGTGGTCGAGGAATGATGATTGCGACGGATAGCGCTATTTTTTGAATTTCTTTTTGAGCCGTTTGATTCCTTCCACTCCAAGGATGGCGAGTCCTGAATATTGAAAAATTTTTGCCAAGCCGTAAAGCGCAACCCATAATGCGCTTTTGGCAGCGATGGAAATCGGAAGAGCCATCTGTGCGAATGAAAGTATGTAGCAGGGGATACACAGTAGCAATACGACTACTCCGGTACGGAATGACAGTCGCGACAGCCATAGTTTGATTCGCTCGATTAATTTTCTCATTCTGCAAAGATAGCTAATCCGAACATAAAGGGGAAATTCTCGTAATTTTTAGTTATATTTGTCCTCAGAATAAAAAATTTATAGCTATGTCAATACTTAAAGATAATAAGAAAGTGGCAATGTGCAGTGACCATGCCGGTTATGAACTTAAAAGCATCATTGAGGGTTATTTGGAATCACAAGGTATCCAATATGAGGATTTCGGAACGAATAGTGCCGATAGTTGTGATTATCCCGATTTTGCACATCCTTGTGCCGAGGCGGTGGAGAGTGATAAGTGCTATCCCGGCATTGCAATGTGTGGCAGTGGCAATGGCATTCAGATGACGCTCAATAAGCATCAAGGCATACGTGCCGCACTTTGCTGGACTGTCGAACTGGCTCGTTTGGCTCGTCAACACAACGATGCCAATGTGCTTGTACTCCCGGCGCGTTTCATTGAACCGGTGCTTGCTCTCCAGATTGTCGATGCATTCTTGGAAACTCCATTCGAGGGAGGTCGTCACATTCGCCGAGTAGAAAAGATTGCAGTAAAATAAACCCGACGCGAGAACGTCTTGCGTTTATTGCATTACCAAAAACAGTTGGTAAATTAGAATAGGAAATGGGGCTTTAAAGCCCCATTTTTTTATTATGAAAAACACCTCGGGGTTAGCCATGCGGCTGGGGGCGAGCAGCCCCCAATGAGCCAAAATTATGCCTGACGATTTCTTTTATTCCGAAAGAATAAATACCATTTGACATAGTTTTGATAATGTGTCTTAGATAAACCACGATGTAAAGAGATGTTCTCTTTTAAATGCCCAAAAAAGGATTCTAATGCATTTGTTGTTTTAGGGATTCTTGGATTGTCTATAAAATGAAACATATCGGGTAATGCTCGTTTTAAGTGTATGTATGCTTTCCTTATCATCTTATGTGTATACCATTCACGACTGGTATCTTCTTTTACGGATTTGGCATTCAAATATTCGGAATGAGTAGTACTCCATTGTTTGAATAAATAAGTCCAGTATAATCGGTCATTGTTTGTTTTGATCTTATTAATCAGATTCACTATTGTACGTAATTCTTTACCTGCTTGGCTTTTCGGATTGCGTGTAATCCAGATATTACATTCCCTCTGAATATGCGCCAGACATCGCTGCCTTACAGTATCAGGGCATGCTTTACGGACGGCTTTTAGAATTGCAGATCCACCATCAGATGTAACGCTCTCTATTGTGATACCAAGTGATTGTAGATTTATCAAGTCCTCATAAATCTCGGTTTCCCATTCGTTATCTGTAAGACGATAAAGCAATGTGGCTCTAACATTTTCGTCACGATAAAGCACAAGACAGACTTTATTGGGGAACCATGTGCCATCTATCAACAGATTTACTTTCTCGCTTCGATTAATACACCATTCCGGATAATTTGACAAATACTCATCAAACCAGCGACATAACTGCCGTTCGCTATATCCGCTCATCTGAGAAATTTCGCTTATCGTTTGTTTTCGCAATATCCACCATTCAAACCATACAAATCTGTTTTTAGAACTTATATCTTTTCTGCGATTTGTAAACAGAGAACTACAATGGTTACATTTATATCTTTGATGCTTATTTTGTTTACCCCATTTTATTGTTTGTAATGAACCACACTCCGGACATCTTTTTCTTTGCTTTTTTATCATAAAAATTACCTTTGATGAAATCAGTTTCATCAAAGGTAATGCATCTATATAATAATCAATTAATTACAGCGGTTTTGCCAACTGTTTTTGTCTATTATACCCAAATTCTAAAAACATCCTTTTTTAACTATTATAGCTACACTTTTCCGCCTCAGAATCGGAAAAGTGTAGTTTTTTATCTCCATTTTTATAGGAAAAGTGTAATTCTTGACTAATTTTCGGCGGGGGAGTCGGCGAATCGACGGAGGGTGAATGAGAAAAGGAGCCCTCCGTCAGCACGGTTGCGGACAGTGATGTATCCACCATGAGACTGCACAGTGCTTTGCACGATGGGGAGTCCTAATCCGGTACCGCCGCTTTTGCGCGAACGGCCGGTATCAACACGGAAAAAGCGGTCGAACAGATGCGGGATATATTCTTCGGCAACACCCACCCCATTGTCCCAAAACTCAAACGTAAGGAATTTGTTGGAGCGTTTCGCGCAACGGATGCCCATCTCTGTCCCGTGAGAATAGGCAATAGCATTGCGTACGAGGTTCATCATAGCGCCGTAAAGCAAGCTGGCATTACCCTCTACGACGCAATCCTTCGATAGTTCGTTTTCAAACGACATTGAGCTGTCGACAAACGTTGTCTCAATCTCACCGGCGATATTATTAATGAGTTTATACATATCCACCGCCTCTGTCATTATATTGTCAGCACCCTCTTCAAGACGAGTTATGGTCGACAAATCGTTGAGCAGAGCACACAGCCGCTCCATATGTTCCTGCGCCTTTTCGATAAAATGCCGACGCATATCTTCGTCCATTTCGGGGTGGTCGGCGATAGAGTCGATATAGCCCTTGATAGCTCCGACCGGAGTCTTCAACTCATGGGAGACATTGTTGGTAAGTTGCTTTTTGATTCGGAGTTTTTCCTCTGTCGCATTCATGGCCATCGTATGCTCCGCCTCACTAACCTCGATGGCTTTGATTTTTTCTCGATATATATGCACTATCTGTCGCGAGATGTCGCCGAGCTCGTCGTGCGGGAACTCATCGTCTGCAATGAAATCCTTATCGCGAGCCGCACGCTGTGCAAAGTCGCGCAAAAGAGTGACGTTCTTACTCACAACCGATGTAGTGATAAACGCTATGACCGTGACGATTATCGACAGAATCACAATAAATATCCACATTCCGCTACCGGGGGAAAGAGCATCGGCCACAGGCATTGAATAGGGCAATGAGGTGAACACAGCTGTCTTGCCGTCGGCACTTCGTTGCGAAGCAAAGAGAAACTCCCGGTCTTCACCTCCGGAAGAATCGTCGCGGGGGACGCTTGCCCAAAGGAATCGGCCGACACCCGACCGCTCTGATTCGATAATTTCCTCCTTGGTTTTGAATCCCGACGAAAGCCTCTGCAACGGCGCTCCAATGCTATAAATAGGCACATTATCCTCATTGAATACCGTGATACGCATTCCTGCAAACAGTTCGTTGTCGGCATAATACAGCCCCAAAAACTGCATGAATGCAATCAGGTCGATATCGTTCTCATACGCATCGATGATGCGATGATTCACGAGTCTCAACTGCTCTTTGATATTGTCGATGCGATATTCACGTTCGCGATTGTACTGAAACGCTGCAAGCACGACTATTATCGCCCACATGATAATCACCCATGGGAGAAACAGTCGCCACTGGTAGCTAATACGTCTCTTTAAAACCATATCCGAAACCCAATCGGGTGATGATATTACTGCCATACTCACCCAGTTTCTTGCGCAAACGGGTGATATTGGTATCGATAGTGCGGTTGGTCACCACCACGTCATTAGGCCAAACATGATGAATTATTTCTTCACGCGAATAGATACGATTGCGATGAGTAAGGAAAAAGAGCAATATCTCAAACTCGGTCTTGGTCAAGCCCACCGGCACAGCATTGAGATAGCACACTTTCTCATTGCGGTCGACACGCAGATTGCGGAATGTGATGTCGGGTTCATGCATGGCTTGAGAGCGGTTATATGCCAGTTGTTCCGAGATATGGCTGCGACGCAACACCGCGCGGACTCTCGCAAGCACCTCGCTCACGGTGAAAGGCTTCGTTATGTAATCGTCGCCCCCGATATTAAGCCCCATCACCGTATCCTCCTCGCCATCGAGAGCCGAGCAGAAGATGATAGGAGTATTCTCGGTGGAACTGTTGTTTTTCAACCGCTTGGCAAAGTCAAAACCGCTGATATTGTCCATCATAATATCGAGAATAAACATCGAATAGCTCGATAGGTCGAGCGACAATGCTTCAGCTCCACTCAACGCATAATCGACTTCATAACCATCCTTTTCAAGGTTATACTTAAGAATTTCACACATGGACTCTTCATCGTCCACTATCAGGATTTTTATTCTCATGGCTGTATTTTTCTTTATTAGTATTTTGCGGGAGATAAAGTTACAGAAAAGTTACAAAGTCCGTGCATTCATCGCGTTAAAAACAGTTAAACCGAGAACCAATCCCACATCTCAGCGTTCTAAAGTCATAATTACTATATTTGCACTGTGTTTTTCATGGTATTAGATTTAAGGTTAAGAAAAAAGTATCGGCTGTCGGGAGACAGCCGTATTTTTTGAAATTCAGATTGCAGTCGGAAAGCGAGAGGTCGCAATGGTCGTCCATCCACCGATAGAATCGGACAAAACGAACAAAGCAGCTGCCGAGGGGAGCGACTCTATCATGCGGTTTGCTCTGTCGAACGGCATCGCCATACATGCCGTGGCAAGCGCATCGGCAAGCGCACAAGTGGGAGCAACGATGGTGACGCTCAGCGTGGATGTAACGACAGGATAGCCGGTGAGGGGGTTTATGGTGTGCCCTACCCTTCCGCGGGAAGTCTCGCGATAGTTCCGATAGTTGCCCGAAGTTGCCACGGCACAATCATCGACAGGTATCACCACCATACGGTCATGAACGATGCTGTCGCCCGATTCTATCGGTGCATCTATAGCCACATTCCAGCTGCCGCCTCGCGGAGAGTGTCCGGACACAACGATTTCGCCTCCTATCTCCACCATATAATCGTAGCAATCGTTGCGTCGCAACATTCCTGCCACAGCATCACTTCCGTAGCCTTTGGCTATTGCGCTGAAATTGAACTCGGTCGACGGGTGTCGCTTCTCTACCTTACCGTCGACAATCCGACAGTCATACATGCCGACGAGCATCAATGCGCTGTCGATTTGCTCTTTCGACGGCTCTCCGATTCCGTTTTTATACCCGAAGCCCCACAGGTTGACGATAGGAGCCACGGTCGGGTCGAATGCGCCTTCACTCAACCGATTGACTTGCCGCGACATCTCAAATACCGAGACAAACATCGAATCAAGCACAACCGACTCATTACGATTGACCCGGCTTACAATCGACGAATCGCAGAAAGGGGACAACGACAGTTCCACTTCGCGCATAACAGAGTGTATCGAATCGTCCAATGCTCTGTCTCCCCGATAAACGATATGAAATGTGGTGCCCCACACCGCACCGTCGCATTGACGATATTCGGCGACATGAGCACAGGAACTTATACTTATAATGGCGGCGATACACCACGGGAGCAACTGCAATCCGCTAATATTTCGGAGTTTATTTTTCACGATTCGAGATATTACATAAATGTTGCTCAAATTTAATGAATTTTCGTGAACGATTACGGCAAAAGAGTGTTATATTTGCGATAAGAACATTGTAACACTAATTTTTTTCATCTGTATGAAACAGTCATTCATATTTCTTGCCGACGGCTTTGAGGAAATCGAAGCTCTGACAGTAGTGGACGTAATGCGCCGAGCAGGCATGAACGTAAAAACGGTGTCGATTACCGATAAAAGCATTGTGACCGGAGCACACGGTATCCCCGTGACTGCCGACACTCTCATCGCCGACATTGACACCACGGATGCCGAATGGTTGATATGCCCCGGCGGAATGCCCGGTTCGACCAATCTTGCCGAATGCCATGCACTCAACGATATGCTTCGCAAACAAGCCCGACACGGGAAGATTGCCGCTATCTGTGCAGCACCGGCAGTAGTACTCGCACCGCTCGGCATACTCGACGGAAAGAAGGCGACATGCTATCCCGGTTTCGAGAAACATTGCGGAGGAGCCATCATGCAGGACACTCCGGTCGTGGCTCTCGACAGAGTCATCACCGCCAACGGACCGGCAGCGGCAACACGATTCGCATTGGCCATCGTAGCCAACTCGATGGGAGTCAACATAGCCCGCCAAGTCGGATGCGGAATGCTACTATACGACAACAACGAAGATTTCTACTTCTAAACGATAAAAAGCATTTTCCTCGTCAATCTGCATAGAGGCATCCGACTTCCACAAGTTGCGATGCCTTTTTCTTGCATTTACACCGCTTTTAGGTTATCTTTGCACTCTGTTACATAACATTATAGCTAAGAATCTTATGAAATTGGACGGACGCAGAGAAAGCTCAAACGTAGACGATCGCCGTCGCGGCGGGAATGTCTCCAAAGCGGGAGGACTCGGATTGGGCGGATTGATTATCGTGGGTATTATCACATGGCTGATGGGAGGAAATCCCCTCGAAGTGCTCAACAATGCCGACACTTCAGCCATATTCGGCGACGGGACATCTTACACCGAAGAATATACCCCGACAGCGGAGGAAGAAGAGCTGGCTCGCTTCTCCAAGCAAATCCTCGCCGGCACAGAGGATGTGTGGACGGCTCAATTCCGTAAGATGGGACTTGAATATGAACCGCCGACACTTGTGCTCTTCAGCGGAGCCGTCAATTCAGGCTGCGGATATGCTTCATCGCAGACCGGTCCGTTCTATTGTTCAGGCGACCAATGCGTGTATATCGACCTGTCGTTTTTCAGCAATATGCGTCAGGAACTCGGAGCCGACGGAGATTTTGCCTATGCCTACGTCATCGCTCATGAAGTGGGACACCATGTGCAATATCTGCTCGGCACTCTCAACGATGCTCATTCTAAAATGAACCAAGTGAGCGAACCCGAAAGCAACCGCATCAGCGTAAGGCTCGAACTTCAGGCCGACTTTTATGCCGGATTTTGGGCTTACCACGACAACAAAATGTTTGGCTCGCTCGAAGACGGCGATATAGAGGAAGCCATCGACGCCGCACAAAAAATCGGCGACGATTATCTTCAAAAGAAAGCACAAGGATATACAGTGCCAGAATCGTTCAATCACGGCACATCCGCACAGCGAATGCGGTGGCTGAAATTAGGATTGACCACCGGAGATTTCTCGAAGGGCGATACATTCTCGCCGGCATACAACCAGTTATAGAGAACATATATAAGATAAATTGATATAAACTACAATGAAGAAAGTATTACTCTCGTTAGCAATTTTGATTTGCTCCGCAAATCAACTCTCTGCTCGCCAACTGTCAGCAACAGAGGCGTTGCAAAGAGCCTCCGGCAACAAGATAATGCCGGCAGCGGTGACATCGAAACCCGTATATACGGCTTCCGACAACGAAACAGCACTCTACTACGTGTTTGCCAACAATTCGGGCAACGGATATATGATTGTCTCTGCCGATGATGCAGCAGCCCCCGTATTGGGCTACACCGACAGCGGAGAGTTCGATATCGACAAAATTCCCGAAAACATGAAAGCATGGCTCGCCGGCTACGAATCCGAAATCGCGCATGCCATATCCAACGGCGCCACATACACCGCCACATCAAGCACCCAACGAAGTGCAATCGCGCCATTGATGACAACAAAATGGGACCAAGGCTCTCCTTACAATAATCTTTGTCCTACCGACTCTTACGGAAAATGCTACACCGGATGTGTGGCCACAGCCGTAGCCCAAATCATGAACTATCACGAATGGCCCAAAACAGGCACAGGCAGCCACAGCTACTCTTATACAGACATCAACGGATACTCCAAATCGCTTTACCACAACTTTGCGGAAGACACTTACGATTGGGACAATATGCTTGATGTATATACCGACAACGCGACAGAGGAACAATGCAATGCCGTGGCAACGCTGATGTATAGCGTCGGCGTTGGTTCTGAAATGTCGTACACAAGCGATGGCAGTGGAGCAAACTCGGCGGTAGCGTTGTCCGCTCTTGTCAACTTTTTCGGTTATGACAAATCGGCTACTTACTACAAACGCAGCTATTATTATTCCGACGAATGGGAAAGCCTGATATACAACAATCTCGCCAACGTAGGTCCCGTATATTACGACGGCACCAATGCTGAAGGAGGACACGCATTCGTATGCGACGGATATAGCGACGGATATTTCCATATCAACTGGGGTTGGAGCGGTATAAGCGACGGATATTTCCGCCTTTCGGCTCTCGACCCATATACACAGGGAGCAGGGGGCACATCTTCGGGATATAACACCGACCAAGGAGCTATTTTGGGCATCCGACCCGACCAAGGAGGCGAAATGACTCCGGTCATCTATTGTTTCGGTTCATTCGGCACCTCATCGACATCAGTAACAAAAAGCGCTAGCAAATATGTAACATTTACCGGCGGAGAGGGATTCTTCAGCATGTCGAACGCCACACTCGACGGAGTAGAGTTCGGAGTAAAGTTGGTATCTTCCTCCGGAACGACTTCTTATCTCGGCACGTCCAATACATACGATCTCGAACCGGGATACGGTATAACCAAAATCCAAATTCTGTCCACAAAATTCACCACGAACGGAACATATACCGTAACACCGGCATTCAAATATAACGACTCGTGGTATGATATAAAAATCGGAATCAGCAGTACACCATTGACCGTAACGGTAACAAGCACAAAGGTTTCGATTACAACACCTTCGGTCGATTTCGGATTGAGCGCAACAAACGTAAAATTGAACACTCCGTTCTATTTGGGTGAGCAATTCTCCATCGACGCGACTCTCACATGTACAGCTAAAGAATATTTGGGTGGAATCATGGTTGCACTCTACAATACATCGACCGGTGTATTTGTCACTTGTACAGATGAAATATTCGTAAACGTCTTTGCCGGTGAACCATTGGACATCAACATCATCTCCACGTTCCCAACTACCATCCTTAAAGCCGGAGAATACAATCTTGCCATCATCGACCAGAACAAGAACGTAATCAGCGAACTATTCCCGATTACACTCAAAAGTGCTCCTACATCGACCTCGGTTTCTCTCACCGAACTGAAATTGACCGATGGCAATACCACCTCGGTAAATCAAAGCAATTTCAGCATCACTGCTTCGGTATATTGCAGCGAAGGATATTTCAATGATGACTTATATCTTTTGATTTTCCCCGAAGCAGGAGGCTATAATGTGGATTATTACACATCAACCGCATTTATTGATGCCGGAGAAACCTCTGAAATTGTGTTTAATTGCGACATGACCGATACCGGCGAAGCCGGAGAGACATACTTTGCAGTGGTTTATGAGATGGTATATGACACAACAACCAAGAAATATTCCCTTTCATCCATTACTTCTCAGTCCCAATATCTCGTATTCACTCTCAACGATGCAGCAGGGATAGAGGTTGTCAAGGCGGATGAAATCGCAGCAAAAATGTACCCGAATCCGGCAGATGCGATAGTCACCATAGAGACTCAAAACGACATTAAGGCAATCGATATATATGCCATGTCGGGAGCCAAAGTGCTCAGCATCGGAAATGTAGGCAACAACGCCACCACCGTCGACGTAAGCACTCTCCCGCAAGGAAATTACATCGTAGCGATTCAAACCAACGACGGCTTTACCGCCAAACAACTGATTAAGCGATAATGATTAGACTGATTGTCATAGCAATCACAGCTGTATTGACCGCTTGCTCGACATCAAAGCCGGAAGCGACTGCCACCGAACCGGTTGCAGTCGTTCCGGTTGTATCAAAAAAGCAACCTGTAGCACCTCGACCGAAAGCTCGTATCTACAAAACCACGGGCGACTATCGCAATAACGTACCTGTGACTGTCGTAGACGGAAAAGTCGTGTCATTTCCGGCCGTGTCTGACATAAACCCGGCAATGCTACCCATCGTACTTGCCGACAACTATCTACTCGATCGTCGCGGAATATCGGTCAATACGGTATTTACCTCATTTACCTACGAGGCCTATTCATCGCTACCAGCGACCCCGTCGGTCAATGAGTTGAAGGCGGCAATCATCACCGGAGCAGTCGTCACAGAAATCATAGAATTGCCATTCGACACTCCGACCGCCGTCGGAGACACCGCTCGTTGCAATGACCTGATTCGCTCCGGACTCCCCGGCTGCAAAGTCATCCAACGATAAATGTAACCGTAAATAACAGGAAAGCGACTGTATTCTTATCGAACACAGTCGCTTTTATTTTGGAATTACTGCGTATTAATAGCCGGTGTAGCTGTGGGGAGAAAGGCGACGAAGCTCTTCTTTCACAGCGTCAGACACATTGAGAGTGTCGATGAATGCCGAAATAGATTCTGCTGTCACTGTAGTATTGGTACGAGTCAACTCCTTAAGAGTTTCGTAGGGCTTCGGATAACCTTCGCGGCGAAGAATCGTTTGGATACCTTCGGCAACCACATTCCACATCGAATCGAGGTCGGCATATATTGCAGCTTCATTAAGAAGCAATTTATTCAACCCTTTGAGAGTGGATGAGATGGCAATAACCATGTGAGCCAAAGGCACACCGATATTACGCAACACAGTGGAATCGGTCAAGTCGCGCTGAAGGCGGGAAATAGGCAATTTTGCCGCCAAATGTTGAAGAATCGCATTGGCAATACCGAGATTTCCTTCAGAGTTTTCATAATCGATGGGGTTAACCTTATGAGGCATAGCAGATGAACCGACCTCACCGGCTTTAATCTTCTGCTTGAAATATTCCATCGAAATATATTGCCACATATCGCGGTCAAGGTCGAGAATGATAGTATTGATACGAGCCAACGCATCGAAAAGGGCTGCAAGATTATCGTAATTGGAAATCTGTGTGGTGAATTCTTCACGCTCAATACCCAACTTATTACTCAAAAATTCCGCACCGAATGCACGCCAATCGATAGTCGGATATGCGGTGAGATGAGCATTGAAATTACCTGTTGCGCCACCAAACTTACCGCTGATGGGTACTGCATCGAGCATCGCCAATTGCTTGCGCAGACGATAGGAGAAAACACGAATTTCTTTGCCCAAACGAGTGGGAGAAGCAGGCTGACCATGAGTTTTGGCAAGCATGGGCAATTCTTTCCATTCTTCGGCACGAGCTTCAAGATGCTCTATGAGTTCGATCAACAAAGGACGATATACGTCGGCAATCGCTTCCTTTACCGACAAAGGCACCGACGTGTTATTGATATCCTGTGAGGTAAGGCCGAAATGGATAAACTCTTTATACTTTTCGAGACCGAGAATATCGAATTTTTCTTTCAAAAAGTATTCCACCGCCTTGACATCGTGGTTTGTCACACTCTCTATATCCTTAATACGCTGAGCATCTTCAACCGAAAATTCGCGATAAATAGCACGAAGCGAATCAAACAGATTGCTATCTACATCGACAAGTTGAGGCAACGGAAGTTCACACAAAGCGATGAAATATTCCACCTCAACGCGCACTCGATAACGGATAAGTGCATATTCAGAAAAATATTCGTCGAGTTTCGCACACTTGCTGCGATAGCGACCATCAATAGGAGAAATAGCTGTAAGAGAGTTAAGTTCCATATAGTTACGATATTAATTATATTCACAAAAATGAGAGTGCAAAGTTACTCAATTCCATCGAATAACATCCTACCTTCCAATAATTTTTGCATAAAACTCAGGGCTGTCGGGGTCGATTTCACGAGGCGACAAGAGATACAGCCGTCGCGAGTCCTTATAAAACGGGACAACCGCATATCCGTCTCGTCGTCCCCATTGCGGGAAATATAATGCGACATCAGAGGCATCGGCTCTCAACGTATCCCAACCGGAGGCAAGCGCACGATCGGTAACATAATACTCGTTCCCTAAATTCATAATTCCGGAAATTTCACGAGCATCAACTCGTTCGAGAGTCTTAGGCAATACTATAAACTGCCGTCCTTCTCCATAATATTTCGTGATGGAATTGATATAATACATCTCTGTTGCGGAAGGGTCGGGAATACCCCGAGCTTTCCGCAACGCCCATGGGCGTTGCTGCGAATCGCGTGTATAATCCATATATATCACCCCGTCGGGAGATTGCTCATATTTGTCCAATGCCGTTTTCAATTCATTGCCCATCACATGTTGCTGCCGAAGCAGTTCAGCGTAATGCACTACCAAAGCCATAAGTACTACCGATGTGACAACCGCAGCAAAACTGCGGCGTATGCGCAATCCGACTGCATTGTAATAATAAAATACGGCAATTACGGCAAAGAGCTGCGAAAACCATCCTGTGCGACCGATAATTCCCGATACGGCACAAAATGCCAACGACACAATCGACGCAACAACAAAAACAATCCACGGAGTGCGAGCCAAGCGCAGCATATTCTCTCGCATCGGCTTTATCGCCATTCCCACAGCCAACCACACAATCATCAGCAACGTCAGATAAGCAGAGGTTAGTACAACTATGCCTCCCGACACGCCATCGCTCGACACATGTCCGAACCGCGACCAAATACCGGGAGACGAAACCACAAACAATACCCCTGCCGCAAACGACCAAAGCATTATCCACTGTAAGCGATTCAATCTAAATTCATTTCTGACAATATAAAGATACGCAGCTATTCCGCACAACAAGGGAGCCGTCAAAGCTTCGTGCATTCCTCCGCAAATAGCCGAAAAGATGCAAATCAATACCAGTTTCCACGCCGCCAAGCGTTCAGTCGTCCGGAAATTGCAAAGCAATTCAGTGAAAAACATCACAAAAGCCACGCTCCATATATAGTTGAGCGGCAAGACATAAACCGTCATTATGGCATCCCACCATGTAAAGCAAAATACCACAATTGCAATCATCACCACCTGCCCGACTACCGACTTATCGGGAAATCGTGCAGCATCAATCATTCCTCGGAAGAATTTCCACGTCATAAATCCGGACAAAACGGCAAACAGCCATTGATGAATCCCCGACAACCACAACGGATTAAGGATATTTGCCATCCTCCCGTTTGAGCCACGCCAATGTCGAAATGCAAAAAGAGGATAGCCGGTAATATCTTTGTAGAATTGCTCCCAACTCAAGCGATACATCAAATCATCGCCGGTATAAGTATAAAAATACGATACCAAGGCATGACATACCCCGATTCCGATTATAAGCGACGGAACCAAATAACGCAGCAACGACGAGAAATCCGATTTACATTTCAGCATTATTGTTTGATTTTGGCTACGAAATTACACAAATTTACTCTTTTTGCGCAAAATTTCTTATCAATATGACATATTTTCAACGAATATTTCGTAATTTCGCAGCATTAACTACGAATCTATGAGCAATGAATTAGATTGGGGCAATTTGTCATTCGGCTACATCCCCACAGATTACAACGTACGTTGCTATTATCGCGACGGCAAATGGGGCGAGATTGAGGTATCATCGTCCGAAACCATCAACCTCCACATCGCCGCTACAGCGTTGCACTACGGTCAGGAAATTTTTGAAGGTCTGAAAGCTTTCCGAGGAAAAGACGGCAAAGTCCGTGTATTCCGTCTTGAAGAAAACGCAAAGCGCATCATCGAAAGCGCCAAAGGCATCATGATGCAACCCGTTCCGGTGGAACTCTTCACTGAAATGGTAAAGAAAGTCGTAAAACTCAACGAACGCTTCATCCCCCCTTACGGAAGCGGAGCATCATTATATATCCGTCCTCTCGAAATCGGAACATCGGCACAAGTAGGAGTAAAACCCTCGAAAGAATATGCATTCATCATTCTTGTCACTCCGGTAGGTCCCTATTTCAAAGAAGGATTTAAGCCGACCAACATCTGCATTATGCGCCAATTCGACCGCGTTGCACCCAAAGGTACCGGACGCTGGAAAGTCGGAGGCAACTATGCAGCAAGTCTTGAAGCCGGCGAAAAAGCCCACTCACTCGGATATTCCGCAGTGTTGTATCTCGATCCCAAAGAGAAAAAATACCTCGACGAATGCGGTCCCGCCAACTTCTTCGCCATCAAAGACGGCAAATACATCACTCCAGAATCAGAGTCGATACTCCCCTCTATCACCAATATGAGCTTGATGCAACTTGCCCGCGACCTCGGCATCGAAGTTGAACGTCGCCACATTCCCATCGAAGAGCTTGAAACAATTCAGGAAGCGGCAGCATGCGGCACAGCAGCAGTAGCTTCTCCCGTTGCGGAAATCGACGACATCGATACCGGCAAAAAATATATCATCTCCAAAGATGGAAATCCCGGACCTATCACTACCGCCCTCTACAATAAGCTCCGCGCAATCCAACTCGGAGAAGAGGAGGACATCCACGGATGGAATACGATAATCGAATAAATCCTTCTTTCATTACATTAAATTCCCTCGGCTCCGCCATTCCCTTCGGGGCAATGGCGGAGTCTTTTTTTCATTTGCTTTATAATGGACTATCAGTCAATCATCAATAAATACTATCCGGCAGGGGCGCCTCTTCGCGATATTTTCATGCGCCACAGCCAATCCGTAGCCGATCTCGCGGTAGAAATAGCCGAGAAATGCAATCTCCCGCTCTCCCCCGACGAAGTTCGCGCCGCCGCGATGCTCCACGACATTGGCATATTCCTCACCGATGCTCCGGATATACATTGTCATGGCACGGAACATTACCTGCGCCACGGCATCCTCGGAGCCGAACTGCTACGCCGAGAAGGTATGCCGGAACAGATAGCTCGAGTGGCCGAACGACATACCGGAGCCGGCATTACAGCCGATGACATCGCAACCCAAAATCTGCCGATTCCACCCGGAGATTATCTCCCCGAAACACTTTTAGAGCAACTGATTTGCTATGCCGACAAATTTTACTCTAAAAGCGGCGATATGCATCGCAAGCCGCTCGACAAAGTAAGAGCATCTATAAGTCGTTTCGGAGAGAAGTCGCTCACACGTTTCGACAGCATGCATGCCCTATTTACGCAGAAATAGAGTCAATAAACCTTTAATTTTTGCATTTGACAAGCCGTTGTCGTATCTTTGCACCGAAAAATTTCTATCGACATCGCATTTGAGACGCGCTCATCTATATATAATATCAGTGATAATCCTTTGTGCCATAAGCGCCGGAGCCGTATCCGGTCCTGTTGGCGAAAAGGATATTGATTTTGTGCAAGTTTCCGACACAACGGCACTCACAGATTCTGTAATCGTTGCAGACACCGTGGTTCGCGACACTACGGCAAAACGTCGGTCACGCATACGCCGAGAAAAAGTAGATCTCGACAATGTGGTAAAATTCTCAGCCAAAGACTCCATCGTACTCGAAGGGCAAAGCAAAGTATATATGTACGGCAGCAGCGAGATTAACTATGGCGACATAAATCTCACTGCCGACCATCTCGACATGGACATCAGCACATCAACCGTATATGCCGTAGGCACACCCGATACAACCGGCGAAGTAATCGGCTCCCCGGTATTCAAAGACAAAAGTGGCGAATACAATCCCAAGACCATCAATTATAATTTCAAAACCGAACGCGGGTATATCACTGACGTAGTCACTCAACAGGGAGAAGGGTATCTCACCGGCGGAATGACAAAAAAGATGGAAACGGGTGAATTTTATCTCAAAGACGGACGCTACACCACATGCGACAATCATGAGCATCCGCACTTCTATCTCCAATTGACCAAAGCAAAGGTTATACCCAAGAAAAATATCGTCACAGGTCCCGCCTACATGGTTTTGGCCGGATTGCCGTTGCCTTTGGCTGTCCCGTTCGGGTTCTTCCCCTTTTCCGAAAAATACTCTTCGGGAATCATCTTCCCCACATTCGGCGATGACTATCAACGCGGGTTCTATCTGAGCGACGGAGGTTATTATTTCGCCATCAACGACAACTTCGACCTTGCTCTCACAGGAGAAATCTACACTAAAGGTTCTTGGGGATTGCGTGCGCAGTCAACATATGTGAAACGCTACAAATACAGCGGTTCGTTCAACCTCAGCTATCTCAAGACCATCTACGGCGACAAAGGGTCGCCCGACTACTCGAAGCAGACCAACTTCCAAATTCTTTGGAGTCACTCACAAGATTCAAAATACAATCCCAATATGAGTCTTTCGGCAAGTGTGAATTTCACCACATCAGGCTATTCGCGCAACGACCTTAACTCATATTACAGCAATGCGTTTACCGAAAATACCAAAAGTAGTACCATCAACATGACCTATCGATTCCCCAACTCGAAATGGTCGCTTTCAACCACTGCCAACGTATCGCAACGCACTCAAGACTCAACCCTGTCGGTATCGTTCCCCAACGTGACCGTGTCATTGTCACAAGTCTACCCGTTCAAGCGCAAACGTGCGGTGGGCGACGAAAAATGGTATGAAAAAATACGCCTCTCATATTCCGGACAACTTCAAAATTCATTGACAGCCAAGCAAGATGAATTTTTTAAGAAAAGTCTCGTGAAAGATTGGCGCAACGGAATGAAACACTCTGTGCCCATCTCCGCCACATTCAATCTCTTCAAATATTTCAACCTCACGCCGTCGATTTCATTCACCGACCGCATGTACACGTCGAAAGTGAGCCGTCAATGGGACCCCAATGCAGCTGCCGAAGTGTGCGACACCACCCACAGTTTCTATAACGTATGGGACTTCTCCGCTTCGATGTCGCTCGACACGAAAATCTACGGATTTTTCCAGCCCAAAGCGTTCCTCGGCGACAAGATAAAAATGATACGCCACGTATTGACCCCGACAATCTCATTCTCGGCATCGCCCGACTTCTCTTCCGACTTCTTCGGGTATTACGGCAACTACAGCTATGTCAATACACAAGGCGAGACCATCAATAAGAAGTACTCCTACTTCCCCAACAGCCTCTATGGCGTTCCCGGACAAGGCAAAACCGGTTCGGTGTCGGTATCTCTCGCCAACAACGTGGAAATGAAAGTAAAAAGCGACAACGACTCTACCGGAGAGAAAAAAATCTCCCTAATCGAGAACTTCACCGTATCGCAAAGCTACAATTTCGCCGCCGACTCATTGCGTTGGAGCAATATCAACACCTCGTTGTTGCTCCGACTCACCAAAAACTTCAACCTCAACCTCAATGCCGTTTGGGATGTTTACACCTACCAGCTCAATTCGTCGGGAAATCCGGTGAGAGTCAACACTACCCGTCTGCAAGCGGGCAAAGGACTTGCCAAACTATCGAGCACAGGTACATCATTCAGCTACACATTCAACAACAATACATTTAAGAAAAAAGAGAATCGAGACAAGCCTAATGCCGACGATAACTCCGGAACAAATGCAAATCGCAACTCTGTGTCCAATCCGTCGGATGAAGAAGAACAAAACTCCGAAAAAGACGAAGGCATACAATTGGGCGAAGACGGTTATATGAAATGGGATGTGCCTTGGAGTCTGTCGGTCAACTATTCCGTCAACTACAGCTATGGAACATTCAACAAGGAGAAGATGGAGTATGACGGCAAATGGACCCAGAATTTAAGTTTCAACGGCAATATCCGCCCCACTAAAAACTGGAATTTCGGGTTCAACGCCAGCTACAATTTCGACACTCATAAACTCGCATACATGAACTGCAACATATCACGCGACCTCCACTGCTTCACGATGCGAGCCAGCTTCATCCCCGTCGGACCATACAAAAGCTACAATTTCCACATTTCAGTGAAATCGGCTTTGTTGAGCGACCTGAAATACGACAAACGCTCGTCGCTTAGCAACGGTGTGACCTGGTATTAATCCATACAATCGACAAATTCGCTTTTTTGACATCTTTTTTTCAAAAAAAATTGTTATAATTCAAGAAATAGGCTAATTTTGCAGCCTATAGCAAAGACGATAGCCGCCGAAATTATCCTAAGAAAAAGAGAGTTAACCTCGGCAAGGTGCATCTTCTAAATCTACAGAGAACTAAACAATTATTTATAATTATATAATCACGTTTATAACCTTAGACAAAATCGCCGAGAGGCAGAATCTAAAAAATTTTGAGTTTATAATATGGACACTAACGAAAAGAAACCCAAACGCCCGCGCATCGGAGAGAGCCGCAGTGCTGCCATCGAGGGCAACGACACCCCTCGCATCGAGAAGGTGAACTACACCCAATCATCCGACTACAATCCCGTAGAACGCGAAAACAACGGAGGCTACAACAACGACCGTCCTTACCGCAACAACTACAATCGTCAAGGCGGATACAACAACAATCGTTACAACAATGGCGGTTACAATCGCTATAACAATGGCGGTTACAATCGTTATAACAACGATGGCTACCAACCTCGTCAACACCAAGACTACGCTCCCATCGACGGCGATACCGACAACACGGTAGAAGCATCGGCCGACAATGCACAACAAGGAGGCTATCAGCCTCGTCAAGGCGGATATAACAACCGTCAGGGAGGTTACAATAATAACCGCGGAGGATATAACAACAATCGTCAAGGAGGATACAATAACAACCGCGGAGGCTATAACAACAATCGCCAAGGCGGGTACAACAACAATAACCGTCAGGGAGGTTACAATAACAACAATCGCCAAGGCGGGTACAACAACAATAATCGTCAAGGAGGATATAATAACAACAATCGCCAAGGCGGATACAACAACAATAACCGTCAAGGAGGATATAACAACAACAATCGCCAAGGCGGGTACAACAACAATAACAACCGCTACGGCAATAATCGTCAGCAACAAGGTGGAAAACGCGGGTTCCAACAGCCCCGTCAAGGCAAGAGCTTTACTCCGCGTCCCAAGCGCATAGAGTACGAAATGCCTATACCCGATCCTAACGAACAAATCCGTTTGAATAAATTCATGGCCAACGCCGGTATCTGCTCACGTCGTGAAGCCGATGAATTTATCCAACAAGGATTGGTGACCGTAAACGGCACAGTAGTTACTGAACTCGGAACAAAGATTTCTCACAACGACACAGTTGAATACGATGGCAAGGTTGTGGCATTGGAAAGCAAGTGCTACATTCTTCTCAACAAGCCGAAAGATTGTGTCACCACCAGTGATGACCCCAACGGTCGCCTCACTGTGATGGACCTCGTGAAAGGCGCATGCCCCGAACGCATCTATCCGGTAGGTCGTCTTGACCGAAACACCACCGGCGTATTGCTTCTCACCAACGACGGCGACCTCGCCTCAAAGCTTACCCACCCGAAATACGTGAAGAAGAAAATCTACCACGTATGGTGCGACAAAGACATCACCGAAGACGACATGCAGCGTATCGCCGATGGTATCGAACTTGAAGACGGACCCATCCATGCCGACGCCATCTCTTATGCCACCGAAACAGACCGCAATCAAGCCGGTATCGAAATCCACTCCGGTCGCAACCGCATCGTGCGTCGTATCTTCGAATCGCTCGGCTACCACGTGACAAAACTCGATCGCGTCTACTTCGCAGGTCTCACCAAGAAAAATCTCCCCCGCGGGCGTTGGCGTTACCTCACTCAGGAAGAAGTCAACTTCCTCAAAATGGGTTCATTCGAATAATCATTATCACCAACAACAATGAAACGAACTAAGATTGTCGATATTTTTGACCCCTCATTGATCGGCCAAGAAGTGTGTGTGAAAGGATGGGTACGCACCCGTCGCGGTAACAAAAACGTTCAATTCGTCGCCCTCAATGACGGTTCGACTATCCGCAACATACAGATAGTTTTCGATATGGAGCAATTCTCCGATGAGCAACTCAAGCCCATCACCACCGGAGCATCCATCCATGTCGAAGGCCTTCTCGTAGAGTCGATGGGCAAAGGTCAGTCGTGCGAGATTCAAGCCAAAACGCTTGAAATCTACGGCACCGCCGACCCCGACACCTATCCCCTCCAGAAGAAAGGTCACACCTTTGAATTTCTCAGAGAAAAGGCGCACTTGCGTCCTCGCACCAACACATTCGGTGCAGTGTTCCGCATCCGCCACAACATGGCAATTGCCATCCATCGCTTCTTCCATGAGCACGGATTTTTCTATTTCCACACTCCCATCATCACAGCATCCGACTGTGAAGGAGCCGGTCAGATGTTCCAAGTGACTACAAAGAACCTCTACGACCTCAAGAAAGACGAAAACGGCTCAATCATCTACGATGACGACTTCTTCGGCAAGCAGGCAAGCCTCACCGTATCAGGTCAGCTCGAAGGCGAATTGGCTGCAACCGCACTCGGCTCCATCTATACTTTCGGTCCCACATTCCGCGCCGAAAACTCCAACACACCGCGCCACTTGGCCGAATTTTGGATGATAGAACCGGAAGTAGCATTTGCCGACCTCAACGACTTGATGGATCTCGAAGAGGAATTTATCAAATACTGCGTACAATGGGCTCTCGACAACTGTCAGGACGACCTCGAATTCCTCAACAACATGATTGATAAAGGTCTTATCGACCGATTGAAAGAGGTGGTAAATACCGAATTCGTGCGTCTCCCCTACACCGAAGGCATCAAGATTCTTGAAGAAGCCGTTGCCAAGGGCAAGAAATTTGAGTTCCCCGTATATTGGGGGTGCGACCTCGCCAGCGAGCACGAACGCTTCCTCGTGGAAGAGCATTTCCAAAAGCCAGTAATCATGACCGACTACCCCAAGGAAATCAAAGCATTCTACATGAAGCAAAATGCCGATGGCAAGACCGTGCAAGGCACCGACGTGCTTTTCCCGCAAATCGGCGAAATCATCGGTGGCAGCGTGCGTGAAGAAAGCTACGATAAGCTTATGACACGCATCGAAGAGCTTAATATTCCGATGAAAGATATGTGGTGGTATCTCGATACTCGTCGTTTCGGTACAGTTCCTCATGCAGGATTCGGTCTCGGATTTGAGCGTTTGCTCCTTTTCGTAACCGGTATGACCAACATTCGCGACGTAATCCCGTTCCCCCGCACGCCCAACAACGCCGAATTCTAATTCAAGCGCAACAAATACCAACTAAAACGCCTCGCGGAACTGTTCGCGAGGCGTTTTTATTACACACAAGAACAAAAAACGCCGATTTTTATGTTAAAAAACATAGTTTTATTGCATGATATTATTTTTTAGCATACCTTTGTCACCGGTTAAGAAAAAAGTTTTACACATCTACACAAGAGAGTGTAGAGAGGCTCAAAAGAGAGCCTTGGGTTTATTTAGGTTAATTAATTTCTAAGTTGTATGAAAAAGATTCTAATGAAAGCCGCAATGTGGTATTTTACCACAGCGGCAGCGGCCTACGAAACACACGCCGCGTAACGAAAAAAGTTTGTTATTAGGTTTTGAAAACTCAATGAGTAAGTAAATTAGTTGTTAAGGATCGTGAGAATCTCACGATTTTTTTTGTGCCTTTACGGAGCCTTGACTAACTTTGTAACTATGATAACAACCACTATCGAAATCAATCGGTTGCGTCTTCGCGCCAATCATGGCGTGATGAGTCAGGAACGCAAAATCGGCAATACATTTGAGGTTACTGCTCATCTGCGTTGCCAAGCAGAGGGCGCGGTATCGTCGGATGATTTGTCGGCTACGCTTAACTATGCCGAAGCTATCGACACCATCAAGGCTGTAATGGCAGAACCGTCACAACTGTTGGAGCATGTGGCAGGGCGTATTCGCTCGACCCTCACCGACCGGTTTCCCATCATCAGCGGCGGACGTATCACCGTGGAAAAACTCACTCCACCCATCCCCGTAGAGGTAGAATCCGTGGCTGTGACAATCGAGTGGTAACAAAAAGAGATTTTCCAACTTAACCCCAATAATGACCATGACACATCGCATCATCACTCTCAGTCTAAGCATATTGCTTGCCATAGCCGCATCGGCTCAACAGGCCCTGTCAAGTGTACCGAACACGACTTCACCGGAAGTTCTCCCTGACAATACGGTAACATTCCGTCTGTATGCCCCTAATGCTCAAAATGTGGAGATTTCCGGCGACTTCATTCCGTCGGGCACACCCGTAAGTCTTACCAAAGAGGAGAACGGAGTATGGATTCACACCACTCCCGCCCCGCTTGCGCCGGAACTTTACAGCTACACATTTACAGTCGACGGAATGAAAACCAACGACCCGTCGAATGTGTATCTTGTACGCGACATCGCTTCGTTATCCAACATTTTCTTCATCGACGGAGAGGAGAGCGCACTCTACCAAGTGCGCGACGTCGCCCATGGCACGGTTGCCCGCTGTTGGTACAAAAGCCCGTCGCTCGGCATGGACCGACGACTGACTGTATATACCCCCGCCGGATATGAGAAATCGACCGACCGCTTTCCGGTGCTTTACCTTCTGCATGGAATGGGTGGAGATGAGGAAGCATGGTGCACCCTCGGCCGCGCCACGCAGATACTCGACAACCTTATCGCCCAAGGGAAAGCCAAGCCAATGATTGTGGTAATGCCCAACGGCAATGCGGCACTACCATCAGCCCCCGGAGAATCGGCGGCAGGATTGACTGTCCCCACGACCAAACTCGACAAGACGATGGACGGCTCATTTGAGGCAGCATTTCCAGAGATAGTAGACTACATCGACTCCAACTACCGCACCATTCCGAGCAAAAACGGTCGTGCTATTGCCGGGCTGTCGATGGGCGGATTTCATTCGCTCCACATTTCAAAGGAATATCCCGACATGTTCGACTATATAGGTCTGTTCTCGGCTGCTATCCTTCCTCGCGAAGCATCGCCGTCGCCGATTTACGATGATTTCGACGGCAAACTTGCAGTGCAATTTGCCAAGCATCCGGCATTGTACTGGATAGCCATAGGAAACACCGATTTTCTCTACGACTACAACGTCGAATATCGCGCCCGATTGGATGCAAAAGGCTACCCATACACCTATCGCGAAAGCTCCGGCGGACATATCTGGAAGAATTGGCGCATATATCTTTCGGAGTTTGTGCCTATGCTTTTTCGATGACTAATAAAATTTCCCTAACATAAAAGCCGTCGAAATTCGGCAATATTGGAAATTTTGGTTGTCGCGGTATAAGGGTATCGAGAATTATTTGTAATTTTGCGCATTAAATCAATTAATTTTCTTCAGCGTGGAAACTAAGTATATATTCGTGACCGGAGGCGTTGTGTCCTCATTAGGTAAAGGTATTATATCGTCGTCGCTTGCATGCTTGCTCCAAGCTCGCGGCTTCAAAGTTACTATCCAAAAGTTTGACCCGTATATCAACATAGACCCGGGAACACTCAACCCCTATGAACACGGAGAATGCTACGTGACTGTCGACGGTCATGAAGCCGACCTCGACTTGGGTCACTACGAACGATTCACCAACACTCCGACCACTCGCGCCAACAATATCACCACCGGACGTATCTACCAAAGCGTAATCAACAAAGAACGTCGCGGTGACTATCTCGGCAAAACGGTACAGGTGGTACCTCACGTGACCGACGAAATCAAACGTAACATCAAGATGCTCGGCAACACCGGTCAATTTGACTTTGTGATTACCGAAATCGGTGGTACGGTAGGTGATATCGAGTCGCTTCCTTATCTTGAAAGTGTGCGTCAACTTCGTTGGGAGCTCGGGTCAAACGCACTTTGCGTACACCTCACCTATGTACCCTATGTCAACGCAGCTAAAGAATTGAAGACCAAACCGACCCAACACTCGGTGAAGAAACTTCAAGAGCTCGGAATCCAACCCGACATCCTTGTGTTGCGTACGGAAAAAGACATCACTGCTGAAGTTCGCCGCAAAGTGGCACTCTTCTGCAACGTAGCACCCGATGCCGTAGTACAATCCATCGATGTTCCGTCGATTTATATGGTACCGCTGAAGATGCACGACCAAAAGATGGACGACATCGTGCTTCGAATGACCAACACCACCGGTCATACCGAATTCCACATGGACAAATGGCTTCACTTCCTCGAAAAGATGGAAAATGCCAAAGAATATGTTCACATCGGACTCGTAGGCAAATACGTAGAACTCCCCGACGCATACAAGTCGATCAACGAATCGCTTCTCCAAGCAGCCACCTACAACGACCGTAAGCTCAAACTCACATTCATCCATTCCGAAAAACTCAATGACGGCAATGCTGAAGAAAAGCTCAAAGAGATGGATGGTGTGCTCATCGCTCCCGGATTCGGACAGCGTGGCATTGAAGGCAAGTTCTCTGCCATCAAATGGTGTCGCGAACACGACGTACCCACGTTTGGTATATGCCTCGGTATGCAGTGTATGGTCATCGAGTTTGCACGTAACGTACTCGGATTGAACGATGCTCACTCCACCGAAATCGACCCGAAGACTCCGTACAACGTTATCGACCTTATGGAAGAGCAAAAGACTATCTCCAATCTCGGAGGCACAATGCGTCTCGGAGCATACGATTGCACCCTTCTTCCCGACTCCAAGGCTGCCAAAGCATACGGACAAACCGAAATCAAAGAGCGTCACCGCCATCGTTTCGAGTTCAACAACGATTACCGCGAGCAATTTGAATCGGCCGGCATGCGTTGCGTAGGTGTAAATCCGTCGACCAATCTTGTAGAAGTCGTAGAACTCCCCGAAAAACGTTGGTTTATCGGTACTCAATATCATCCTGAATACTCAAGCACAGTATTGAGTCCGAATCCTATATTCCTCGACTTCATCAAGGCATCCATCGCCTACGGAGAAGACAAAAACAAGTAAAATCTTCAATTTTTCACTCATATAACAAATCAGAATGGACAAAAACACCCTTCTCGGTCTGTTGCTTATGGGTGCGGTAGTATTCGGCTTCATGTGGCTTAACAAGCCATCAGAAGCCGACCTTGAAGCGCGTCGACAGGCGCAAATCGAAGCAGCCGCCCAGCAACAACAAGCCGAAACCGTTGCCCAAGAAAATTCAGCCGTCGACACCGTGACGACAGCCGAAGCCGCTCTGTTGGCCACAACCATCGAGCAGTTCGGTACAGCCGACACTATCAACGGAACACCCTGCACACGTCTGGAGACCAAGAAAGTAAATCTCACACTCAGCGGCACGACTCTTAATGGTACTGTTGCCGCCGGCGACACCGCAATCAATGTCAATGATGTGATTGCCAACCGCATGATTGCATTCTCTCCGGCCGTTGCCAACGAAGCCGTTGCCAATATCAAGTCAACACTGAGAGACATTGCCAAATATCAAGGATTCGCTCGTTATTTGGCAGGCGATTCAACCTCTGTGAAGCTTGAAAACAATTTACTCTCGCTCGATTTATCGTCGAAAGGAGGCGTAATATCCAAAGCGACATTAAAGGAATATCAATCATACGATAGTACCAACGTAACGCTTTTCAATGGAGCTGACGACAACATCTACAGCTTTGCTCTTACCTCAGAAAGCCAGCGTTTCGATACTCGTGATTTCTATTTCACACCGGTACAGGAAAATGACTCCACCATCTTGATGAAACTCGACCTCGGCAAGGGAGCTATGTGGGGAATCCGCTACACCCTTCCCGCCGACAGCTATGTGGTAAAGATGGATATCGTGCAACAGGGAATGCAAGCAATCATCCCCTCAAGCACTTCGACAATGGACTTCTATTGGCATCAAAAGATGCGCCGCCACGAAGCGGGACGCATGTTTGAAGAGCGCAACTCTGCCATCTACTATAAATATGCCGGAGGAGATGTGGAGTACCTCAAAGAAGCAGGCGATGACAGCGAAGGCACTAACGAGAGAGTGCGTTGGATAGGATTTAAAAATCAATTCTTCTCCGCGGCCATCATCCCCACCACTTACTTCACTATGGGGGATTTCAGCTCAAAGGATATGAAATCCGACCCCAATTATCTCAAGGATATGACCGCTACTGCCGCCGTGGAATATTCGGCAGGCAACGCAAATCCCGCATCATTCAACATTTTCCTCGGTCCGAACGAATATCCGTTGCTCGACAATCTTAATGACCAGATATCGCCGGATGAAAACCTCGAACTTACTCGTCTCATCCCTCTCGGATGGTCACTTTTCCGTTGGATCAATACATGGATTGTAATCCCGGTATTCGACTTCCTCGGCGGTTGGATAAGCAATTATGGAATTGTAATTCTGTTGCTTACCATCTTCATCAAACTGATACTCTTCCCGTTCACATATAAGAGCTATATCTCACAAGCCAAGATGCGAGTTCTCGCACCCGACATCAAAGAGATTAACGATAAATATCCGGGACAAGAGAATGCAATGGTGCGCCAACAGAAGACGATGGAGCTTTACAGTCGTGCCGGAGCAAGCCCCTTCTCAGGCTGTCTCCCCATGCTGCTGCAAATGCCTGTGCTCATCGCCATGTTCACATTCTTCCCGTCAAGTATCGAACTCCGCGGAGAATCTTTCCTTTGGGTTAAGGACCTTTCCGCTCCCGATGCCATTATTTCGTGGACAGGTCACATTCCGTTCATAACCGACTATTTCGGCAATCATATCAGTCTTTTCTGTTTGTTGATGACAGTAACCAACATTCTTTACACTCGCATCAACATGCAGAACCAAGCAAGCACAGCAACGATGCCCGGAATGAAATGGATGATGTATCTGATGCCTATAATGTTCATGGTATTCTTCAACAACTATGCCGCAGGTCTCAGCTACTACTATTTCTTGTCGTTGCTCATCACTATCATTCAGACCTACGTGTTCCGTCATGTAATCGATGAAGAGAAGGTGCGTGCAGCGATGCGCGAAAACGCCAAGAAACCTCGTAAGAAGAGCGGATTCATGGCTCGTTTGGAAGAAGCCCAACGCCAGCAGCAAGCAATGCTCCGCGAGCAGGAAAAGCGCAAAAAAGGCGGTAAACGATAGAGTATCGTCAATTTCAATAAATCAAAAAAAGAGGTATAATAGACAAAAACAGTTGGCAAAACCGCTGTAATTAATTGATTATTATATAGATGCATTACCTTTGATGAAACTGATTTCA
>JBGUUQ010000063.1:0-1788 GCA_045133615.1 Muribaculaceae bacterium
ACAAATCGGCGGTATATATCGACGCGTATAAGGGAACGACCTCGATGGTAACCGACATAGTTTATGTCGAGGAAGGAAAGATAGTCAATCCCTTTGTGTCGAATGCCCATACCGAGAATGAGTTTACCCTCCGCTACTCGACCGAAACCTGCCGTGACTTTGACGGCGACGGAAATATTGATATTCCCTTTACCCGACTGCTTCCGGGATTCGAGCTTCGAGTAAGCAGTGAACGAGCGTATCTCACTGTTTGGCGCGAATTTGACGGTGCACTTTTCAGCGATAAGTATTGCGGATATATCAATTATAATGACGGCTATATGATACGCTATCCGACCGAATGGACAGATACGGTTACCATTACACGCGATTCGTCATCTCATCTGCTCAATTTCGGCGTATACGACCCGATTCTGAGGGTGGTGTCGAGCGAACTTGTCCGAATAAAGAGATATTCAATCGACGACTACGACCAGCTTGACCAATCAATATTTATCGAACTTGCGCGTCAGGACACCTACGTTTTTGTCGCAAGAATTGTAAACACAACGAGTGAATACTCGGTCGATGAAAATACGCTGAAATCAATGTTCAGCTTGATATAAAAAACTACGGGAGTGAAAAAAATGACAAAGAGAATACTTGTCGTAGAAGATGAAGAAGCCATCCGCGAATTTGTTGTAATCAATCTCAGACGTGCGGGGTACGAAACGGTCGAAGCCGGCTCGGGCGAAGATGCCATCGAAATTTTCAAATCCAATCCAAATGGATTCCATATAGCCCTGCTTGATATTGCGTTGCCCGGCATCGACGGACTACGCGTGTGCAAGGAAATACGCAACCACTCGAATACAATGGGTATCATAATGCTCACCGCAAGGACTCAGGAACTTGACAAGGTAACGGGACTTATGCTCGGCGCCGACGATTATATTACAAAGCCGTTTAGTCCGTCGGAGCTTGTGGCTAGGGTTGACTCCCTTTTCAGAAGGGTGGATATGCTAAAAAATCGCACCGAAACCGAAAAGCCGGTTGAGGAGATTGTACTCGGCGAATTTACCCTCAATTTACGCCGCCGACTCCTTCTCAAAAACGGTCAAAAAATCGAACTCACTCAGGTTGAGTTTCAGATAATCGAATACTTCTTTACCCACCCTGACGAAGCGCTCGACAGAACGGATATTTTAAGTCGGGTTTGGGGTGATTCGTATGTCGGAGAGGAAAAAATTGTCGACGTCAACATTCGACGTCTGCGTATGAAAATCGAGGACGAACCCTCTGCGCCAAAGCGGCTTGTTACCGTTTGGGGCATGGGATATAAATGGGCAACCGAATAATTTTCATCGGTTAAATTAACGCATAAAATTCACGAAAGGAGAGGATAACCGAATGGACATTTCGATAAAGGTTCGCGGAGTCACGCGAAATTGGGTTTTAAACGTACTTTTGTTGCTTACGGCTATTATCCTCGCCTTAGTGATTATAATTATTGCGTCGGTTCACAGTAATTACTACGATTCGGTCTCGTCATACATAAATTCAATCGCGGGTTCATTTGACCGACTCGCCGTATGCGACAGCTCGGCATATTACGACGAAGCACGTTCCCTTTCGACCCAATTTATCTTAAAGAATCAGGTTGAGGTACAGATACTCGATACCGCAGGTACGGTAATCGTTTCGACCAGTGGCTTTTTGCCTCCCGAGGACGAAAAAATGCCCGATTACGAAAAGGCGGTTGCCGACGGAATTAGCGGTGAATGGACGGGATATACTTCGGGTGACGAG
>JBGUUQ010000064.1:0-2970 GCA_045133615.1 Muribaculaceae bacterium
TTCCTTTAAAGGAATTGACAGATAAATACTACATTTTCTCTCAATTATATAACCAGTAAATCAAAGAACCGTTTGAAAAACTCCGCTTCCAATTTGAGGCGGAAATCGGTTGCAAAGGTAAAACCTTTTTTTGTAACCTCCAAATTTTTCAAGAACTTTTTGCAAACTTTTTTTAGTTTCTTTTTGAAGCCGCTTTCGAATCTTTCGATTCGCAACGTTTTGCTTCGTTTTGTAAGAACTCATTTCCTGATTGCGGATGCAAAGGTAGGCATTATTTTTACACGTGCAAACTTTTTCTAATATTTTTTTGATATTTTTTACAAATTTCTTCATTTTGCCCATTTATACCTATATTTATTATATATAGGGGCCCAGAAAAACCGACTTTTTCGGGCCAAAACATAGATTTTCGGACATAATGTGGCGGAAAAGCAGTCGCAGATTTTGAAAATCGGATAATAAACATTATCTTTAGGTGATTATGCGTCCGTCTAACCCAAAATCAAACTATATGAAATCTTACACCACCAGCCCGCTCCGCTCTGCCGTGAGCATTATCCTATTTTTGGCGATAAGCGTTGCGATGTGTTCTTGCGAAACGACTTGCGAAACGAAAATTCCCGCAAAGCTAAAGTTCACCCCCACCGAGTTGATGAACAAAATCAAAGGCGGTTGGGCAGGTCAGGCTATTGGCGTAACATACGGAGGGCCGACCGAATTCCGCTATCAAGGCAAGATGATACCCGACGATAAGCAGGTGCCCTGGGGCGATGCGGACTATGTCCTCAACACGATGACCAACTCACCCGGCCTTTATGACGACATATATATGGACCTCACATTTGTCGAGGTGTTCGAGCGTCTGGGCGTTGACGCGCCCGTAGATTCGTTGGCGATGGCCTTTGCTCACGCGGGGTATCCGCTATGGCACGCAAATCAGGCTGCACGATACAATATTCTCAATGGCATAATGCCGCCGCAGTCGGGCGACTGGCGCTACAACCCCCACGCAGATGATATAGACTACCAGATTGAGGCCGACTATGCTGGCTTGATGGCCCCCGCAATGCCCAACACGGCTTCGGATATTTCGGATAAGGTGGGACACATTATGAATTATGGCGATGGCTGGTATGGCGGTGTATATATGGGTGCGATGTACTCTATCGCCTTCGCATCGGACAATGTGGAGTTTATCGTGACCGAGGCGCTGAAGACAATCCCTGCGGAGAGTAAATTCTTCCGCTGTATGAGCGATGTGATTGAGTGCTGGCGTGCGAATCCTGACGACTGGCGCGTAGCGTGGGAGATGCTCGACAAGAAGTGGGACAACGATATCGCCTGCTCGGAGGGCGCGCTGCTACCCTTCAACATTGACGCAACAATCAATAGCGCCTACGTTATCATTGGCCTGCTCTACGGCGAGGGTGACTTCGGGCGCACGATAGATATCGCGATGCGCTGCGGTCAGGATTCGGACTGCAACCCCGCATCGGCAGGTGGAATTCTGGGCACGGCCATCGGCTACGACAATATCCCCGAGGAGTGGCTCGCACCGCTGCGCAAGGCCGAAGATATCAAATTTGCATATACAAACTCATCACTCAACGACACCTACCGTATGAGTTACTCGCACGCGCTGCAACTCATCGAGCGCGAGGGCGGCAAGGTTTCATCCGACAAGATTGTAATCAAGTGCCAGCAACCTGAGGCGGTGCGTCTGGAGCAGAGTTTTCCCAATCTGAAACCGCGCGAGAGAGTGAGTATCCGCAAGCCCATCACTGAGTGCCCGACTATCGATGCCGACTGCGCGGGTGCGATAATCTGTGGCGAGGTGAAGAGCGAGGATAAGAGCTACGTTGCCGAGGTGGAGATAACCATTGACGGCAAAGCTAAGGAGGTGGTGAAGATGCCCGCCAATTGGACCATCCGCAAGCTGGAGGTATATCATAACTTTGAACTTGGCGCAGGCCACCACACAATGCAGATGCGCTGGCTCAACCCCACAAAGCAGGCGAGCGTAAAGGTATATGATGTGCTGCTATTAGACAAGGAGTAAACAAAAGGCCGCAACCGAGTTGGTTTGCGGCCTTAATTTTTCATTATAAATAATGTATTTGCGTTTTTTTCGTATATTTGCAAAA
Source organism: Muribaculaceae bacterium (assembly GCA_045133615.1). Lineage (GTDB taxonomy): Bacteria > Bacteroidota > Bacteroidia > Bacteroidales > Muribaculaceae > M3. Next base: position 2,145 of record JBGUUQ010000064.1, read on the forward strand.
AATAGATTTATGAAGCTACGAAATATTACCATTCTGGTGGCGGTGCTTGTCCTGCTTGACCAGATTCTGAAGATATGGGTTAAGACAAATATGGCGCTCGATGAGTCTATCGAGATTTTGCCGTGGTTTCACCTCCACTTTGTTGAGAATAACGGCGCTGCCTTCGGTATGCAACTCAATACGGGCGGCGGATTCGATTGGGGCAAGCTGTTGCTGAGCCTCTTTCGCGTGGTGATGATTGGCCTGCTGGGGTACTACATCCACTACTTGGGTCGCAACACCGAGCGCAAAACGCCGCGCGGCGTGATGGTTGGCCTGGCGCTGATTATGGCGGGTGCTATCGGAAACCTTATCGACTCGATGTTCTACGGTATGATTTTCACCGCATCTACGCCCCTGACGGTGGCAACGCTGGGCGAGGGTTACAGCACATTTATGATGGGTAAGGTGGTCGATATGTTCTACTTCCCGCTATTCCAGTGGAACAACGTGCCCGACTTCCTCTCATTCTTAGTGGATTACAGAAATTATTTCTTCGGCGCGATATTCAACCTGGCCGACGCCTATATATCTGTGGCTGTGGTATATTTGGCAATTTTCCAATGGAAATTCTTCCAGGATTAGGCCTCAAGATATCAATAAAAACAGGTCATACAATACCGCACAAAGGGCTGTTAGCGAAAAAAAATCGCTGAAAACTATTGCGAAATAAAAAAAAGTACTACCTTTGTGCCACGAAACGATGCCCAGATGGTGAAATGGTAGACACGCTCGTTTCAGGTGCGAGTGCTTCGCGGCATGTAGGTTCGAGTCCTATTCTGGGCAC
>JBGUUQ010000065.1:0-5433 GCA_045133615.1 Muribaculaceae bacterium
TAAAGAGATATTAATGCAATAGAAATACATTTTTCTTCTGTTATAGTATCACCACGCCATCTTTTTTAGTCAAAAAAAGGTGGCGTGGTTGCAAATTGTGATAATTTTTGCAATTTTATTATCAAAAAGTTAGTAGAGTATTGCGAAAATCAGTATATTTGCAATCTAAATATATATATGATGAAAATAACGATACTACAACGCGATATAGTTTGGGCCGATACAGCGCTCAATGTGGCTCGTGCCGATGAGGCTATTGACCGAAATGCGGGAGCCGACCTTTATGTGTTGCCCGAGATGTTCTCTACCGGATTTTGCATTCACCCCGAGGGTATTGCCGAGAGTGCCAATAGCGACACGTTACAATGGATGCGTAAGAAATCAAAGGCCATAAATGCTGCGATAGCCGGAAGTGTGGCTGTGGAACAAGATGGTAAATTCTACAATAGATTCTATTTCGTAAAACCCGACGGAAGTGTGGCTCACTATGACAAGAAGCACTTGTTTACCTACGGAGGCGAACATAAACGATTCACTGCCGGTGATAGTCGAGTGATAGTGGAATGGTGTGATGTGCGCATTTTGCTTGAGGTGTGCTACGATTTGCGTTTCCCCATTTGGTCGCGCAATCATGGCGATTATGATATGATTCTTTATGTGGCAAGTTGGCCCACTCCTCGAGTGGGAGCATGGAGCGCCTTATTGGTGGCTCGTGCTATCGAGAACCAATGTTATGTGGCAGGGGTGAACCGTGTTGGAACCGACCCTACATGCGATTACTGCGGTGGCAGTGTGATTGTCGACCCCTATGGCAAAACAATAGCGTCGTGTGCCATGAACGAGGAATGTGAGGCTTCGGCCGAGGTGGATATGCCTATGTTGGAGGCCTTCCGTGAGAAATTTCCGGCTCTTAACGATGCCGACATTTAATACAGAATAAATTGAGAAAGATTATGATAGAACGTAAACTTTTATTGGGCGATGAGGCTATAGCATTGGGTGCTGTGCATGCCGGCATTAGTGGTGTGTATGCCTATCCCGGCACTCCATCGACCGAAATCACCGAATATATCCAGGCAAATGCTCCTGAGGTGCGTAGCCGTTGGTGTACCAACGAAAAGACTGCTATGGAGGCGGCGTTGGGAATGTCGTATGCCGGCAAGCGTGCGCTTGTGTGTATGAAACATGTGGGAATGAATGTGGCAGCCGATGCGTTTGTCAATTCGGGTATCACCGGAGTGAATGGCGGATTGGTGGTGCTTGCAGCCGATGACCCCTCGATGCACTCGTCGCAAAATGAGCAAGACTCACGCTTCTATGGCAAATTCACTATGATTCCCATTCTTGAGCCATCTTCGCAACAAGAGGCTTATGAGATGATGCGATATGCCTACGAACTATCGGAGCAGTTGCGATTGCCCGTGTTGATGCGTGTCGTTACCCGATTGGCTCACTCGCGAGCCGGGGTAGAGGTGAAGGCTCCTATGGATCAAAATGCGCTTAATCCCGATAATGAACGCACTCATTGGGTGTTGTTGCCCGGCAATGCACGTCGTCAATATGCTTCGTTGGTAGAAAAGCAACCACAACTTTTGGCAAGTGCCGAATCATCGCCTTATAACAAGACAGTGGCGGCCGAAGGCAAGGCACGTCTCGGTGTAGTGGCGTGTGGTATCGCTTATAACTATGTGATGGAAAACAACCCTCAACAACTTGGAGTGAAAGTGTTGAAGGTTTCGCAATATCCTATCCCCGAAGCGGCTATTAAGGCGTTGGCACAAGAGTGTGACGCTTTGCTTGTGGCCGAAGATGGTCAGCCATTGGTTGAAGAGCAGGTGAAAGGTTTGCTCGGAGCCGGCTATGTGTTGAAGGGCCGATTGACCGGCGACCTTCCCCGCATGGGCGAGTTGACACCCGATTGTGTGGGCAAGGCTCTCGGTGTGGAGCTTCCACAAGCGTTTGCCGCGGCACAAAATGTGATGCCACGTCCACCGGCGTTGTGTCAAGGTTGCGGACACCGCGATGTGTATGACGCGCTCAACAAAGTGGCTGCCGAATATGCCGATGCTCGCATCTTTGGCGACATTGGTTGCTACACACTTGGCGCATTACCTCCATTCCGAGCGATCGACAGCTGTGTGGATATGGGTGCTTCAATCACAATGGCCAAGGGTGCTGCCGATGCAGGAGTGTTCCCCGCTATTGCCGTTATCGGTGACTCTACATTCACCCACTCGGGCATGACAGGCTTGCTCGATGCCGTAAACGACAAAGCGAATATCACAGTGGTGATTTCAGATAACCTCACCACAGCGATGACCGGAGGTCAAGACTCGGCAGGGACAAACAAGTTTGAGGCAATATGTCTTGGCCTTGGTGTAGAGCCTGAGCATGTGCGTGTAGTGGTGCCTCTACCTAAAAACATGGAGGAAATCACACGCATCATTCGTGAAGAGATTGAATATAAAGGGGTGTCGGTAATTATTCCTCGTCGTGAATGTATCCAGACCCTTAGTCGCAAACTTCGTCAAAAAAAGGCACAGCAATGAAAAAAGATATAATATTAGCCGGCGTGGGAGGTCAAGGAATCCTCACTATTGCCACAATCATAGGTGATGCCGCTGCGGTGGCAGGGTTGAGCCTCAAACAAGCCGAAGTGCATGGCATGAGCCAACGTGGAGGCGATGTGCAGTCAAATCTTCGATTGTCGACCGATGAGATTTACTCCGACTTGATTAAGGAAGGTGCTGCCGATTTGATTATCTCGATGGAGCCTATGGAAGCGTTGCGCTATGTGTCGTATCTCAATGGTGAAGGGTGGGTGGTAACCTCTTCGCACCCATTCAAAAATATACCCAACTATCCCGAAGATGAGGCATTGATGAACGAACTCAATGGCTTGCCTCATGTGGCAGCGTTACCCATCGACGATGTTGCCAAAGAGAACAATATGCCAAAGAGTGCCAATGTGATATTGCTTGGCATGGCGGCTCGTTATATTGAGATACTCACTCCCGAGCAGTTGCGTGAAAGCATCGCGCGCGTGTTTGCATCGAAGGGTGAAAAGATAGTGGAAATGAACCAACAAGCATTTGACTTGGGGTTGAATGCAGTGAAATAAAGACTCAAAAAACGATGAAAATATTCAGTGAAGAGTTGGTGGAAAAGGCTGTGAAAGAACTTCACATCGCCGACTTGTCGAAAGCTACCATTGGCGAAGTGCTTCTTGTGGCGCAATATCTCGAAAAGGAGACCGGAATACCATTTATACGCATGGACCAAGGTTCGCCCGGCTTGCCTGTAAACCAATTGGGCGTAGAGGCCGAGAAAGCCGCACTCGACCGAGGTGTGGGTTCGCAATATCCTGCGGCAGCCGGTGTTCCTGAGTTGAAGCATGAGGCATCGCGATTTGTCAAAGCGTTTCTCAATGTTGACATCTCGGCTCGTGCGTGTGTTCCCACAGTGGGTAGCGTGGCAGGATCGTATGGCTCGTTTATCGCTTGCACACAACGCACTCCGGGCAAAAACAAAGTGTTGTTCATCGACCCCGGTTTCCCTATTCAGAAGTCGCAGTTGCGCGTGATAGGTGCCCAATGGGTGGAATTTGACATCTACAACTATCGAGGCGAGGCGTTGCGCGACAAGTTGGAGAGCATGTTGGCCGATGGTGATATCGCGGCTATCGTTTACTCCAACCCCAACAACCCTGCATGGATATGCCTTGAAGATGCCGAGCTGAAAATTATAGGCGAACTTGCCACAAAACACGATGTGATTGTGATGGAAGATTTGGCCTATTTCTGCATGGATTTCCGCACTGATATGGGACATCCGTTTGAGCCACCTTATCCCCCCACAGTGGCACATTACACCGACAATTATATATTGATGCTTTCGTCGTCGAAGATATTCAGCTATGCCGGTCAGCGCATGGCTTTGACTTGCATCAGCGACAAACTCTTTGACCGCCATTTCCCTGCATTGGCCGAGCGATATAACGATGCCGGCGTGTTTGGACAGACGCTGATAGCCTCAATACTTTATATGATTACATCGGGCTGTACGGCTTCAACACAGTATGCCTATGCCGAAATGTTGCGCCTGTCAACCGAGGGCAAAATCAATTTCGTGGAAGATACCCGCGAATATGCCCACCGTGCCGAGAAGATGAAAAAGATTTTCACCGACAACGGTTTCCACATCATTTATGACTATGATGTGACCCAACGTGTGGGCGACGGCTTTTTCTTCACCATAGGGTATGGCGATATGAGTGGCGGTGACTTGTTGAAGGAGTTGCTTTACTATGGCGTGAGCAGCATTTCGCTCTCAACCACCGGCAGCGACCAACAAGGGGTGCGTGCCTGCACCTCACGCATGCGCGATGACCTATATGATGTGATGGCCGAGCGAATGAAAGCATTCAGCGAAGACCACCCATTGAATTAACGAATTAACATAAAAACGACATAATATTTTTCGCGATTTTCTATTAGTAAAATAAATTTGCTATATTTGCTGAATAAAAACGCGTATATACGCAAAAATATTCAATGAGATATGGAGATAAAACGTGATTTATACCTAAATAGGCTGATTAGGAGTATGCACAATGGTATGATAAAGGTTGTAACCGGAATCAGACGATGTGGGAAATCTTATCTGCTATTTAATATATTTGATCGTTATCTTAGGTCTCAAGGGGTAGATGATGAGCATATTATTAAGATTGATTTGGAAAATCGACATAATAAGAAATTGCGAAACCCCGATGCGTTGCTTGATTATATTGATGCCTGCATAGCAAAAGATGGAATGCATTATGTTTTGCTTGATGAGGTTCAATGGGTAAACGAATTTGAAGATGTGCTGAATAGTTATCTGAAAATTCCTAATGTAGATATATATGTTACCGGAAGTAATTCAAAATTTTTATCTACTGATGTTATTACCGAATTCCGCGGTCGTGGATATGAGATAAAAATCGCTCCATTATCATTTAGTGAGTTTTATTCAGTATTCAATGGATCCCGAGAAGACGCATTGATCGATTATCTTACATTTGGAGGCCTTCCAATGATTGTTTCGATGCAAAGTGATGAAGAAAAAATTAAGTATTTGCAATCACTTTTCAAGAATACATATATCAGTGATATATTGGCGAGATACAATATTAAAAATGAGACAGAATTAGATGACTTAGTAAATATAGTCTCATCGTCAATCGGAGGCTTGCTTAATCCAAATAAGATAGTTAACACATTTAAGTCGATAAAAAAAGTTTCGATATCGGCGAACACAATTAGTAACTATCTTAAAATATTACAAGAGGTTTTCATGATAGAAAAATCTCTTAGATATGATATAAAAGGAAAAAAATATATTGAAACTCCGGCTAAATACTATTTTGCTGATTTGGGGTTGAGGAATGCG
>JBGUUQ010000066.1:0-6102 GCA_045133615.1 Muribaculaceae bacterium
AATTTTCAGGGACTTTTACAAGTAATAACTAATTAAAAATCAATCGTATAACTGACAAAAATTAATTTTTGTCATCTACTAAAATCACGCATATATGATGAGGATCTCAAACTCAAACCACAATTAGGAGAAAATCCCTTTACATCATCAAAAATATCAGAACAGATTAACCTAATCACAACTTTGCAGAAAATTGAATTCTACAATCCAGCACTTGATGGGATCATAGAATTTGACTATAAACGCAACAGTGGTCAATACACCATTGGTGATGGAGAAAAGGCATTTACGATTAAGTTTAGTGAATGTGCCATGACTCGATATATTGTTATGATGATTATATATCCCGTATTGGATATGACCCTAAATTCATTGAATTTCCGGAACTAAAATTCATTAAAGATTTTGACTACTCCTCAAGATGTAAATCCCTAAAGGTTGGAGAAATTCTGATTCTTGAAAATTGCGACCATAAGTTTGCTGCCATAAAAATTCTTAAGGTAAAGAAAAATAACGTTGATATAGACCATCTCGTAAAATTCAGCTATCATATTTATGGCAATCCGGACCTCTAACTAAACCTGGCAATCAAGATTAATAAAAATGCATGTCATACGAGGATAAATATCGAGAGCTGGAACAGTATTGCTCGGCGACTAATACGGACGTTAGGAAACGGGCCGAGAATTGGGCTGTTGCAATCGGATTACAGAACGGTTGCGGTACGCACGTCTCAGAGTTTCTTGTAGGGACTGCAATTCGTAACATCAAGGGTGAGATTTCAGCAGATGAGATCCATCGACTGATAGAGGAACATTGGGCTAACATTCCGGGGGATCAAAAGCGACCATACGAAAGTTCATACGAAATCATCCCGCCAGATTCTCCCCGAGTCAAGAAAATGGAGGCATATAATCGCAAGTTACGCCCCGGATTATATGCCCAAATTGACAAAGAGAAACAGTCAACCGTCTAAGTACCGACCAAGCTCCGACTAAGCTCCGGCCAAGTTACCCCCTAAGTTACCCCCTAAGTTACCCCCAAGTTGTCCCCCTAAGTACCCCTCAAGTTACACTCTATGTATCATCCACCAATACCCACCAGTACTCCACCAGTACCATACCAGTTCAAACTTAAAAAAGTAACAGCATGAAGAAGATATTTTTTTTGCATGGGTTGAATTGGAGCGTGGCTTGTCCGATGGCGGTGACGCTGAGGGAGGAGCTGCGGGGCGTGGCTGAGGTAGTTGCGCCGGATTTGTCGGTAGATCCGGAGGTGGCGTTGGCAGCGGTTAGGGAGATTTGCCGCGAGGTGAAGACGGATCTGATTGTCGGCAGCAGCTATGGGTCGTTTCTTGGGCAGCAGGTTGTCGGGGAGGTCGGATGTAGGGCGTTGCTTTGTAGCCCGATGTTTCAGATGGCTGAGTTTTTGCAGACGAGGATTGGCTGGCATGAGTTCAAATCGCCTCGACGGGATGGAGCGATTGGATATGAGGTTACGCCGGAGCTGATTGAGAAATACCGACGGACGGAGGTGCATCAGTTCGACGGTTACAACCCGGCCATGCGCGACCGCGTCATCGGCTTCTATGGCTCGCAAGACACTCTTGCCCGTACCCGCCAGGAATTTTTGCGTTATTATTCCACCGTCATTGATTACGACGGCCCGCATACAATGACTCCGGAGAATGTCCGTTCGGTGCTTGCGCCGGCAGCAATAAGAATCCTTAAATCAAATGCAATATGAAACAAAAGAAATATCCTAATTTTCAAGAACTATATTCCTTCGAGGATTACAAGAAGGCTTACGATGCCCACAGCACTTTAGATTGTGGGCTTTCACAAATATGTCTTTCAGCACCCTCTCAACACTATAGCATCCATACTAACGTGATAAAAGATAAGGAGGCCGCACATGCATTGATAAATTTCCGGACTCTAAAACTCGAGTACGCAATTCAGGTGTGGCTGAAGGCTGCTTTGATATCGCAAAGAAATCCTGGGCCATTGCTCTACTATTGGTCGTTGCATTATGAGGATAATGAAACATCTTTTAGAGAACTGAAGTATAGTAAAAAATATTCAGAAAAATCTCCGGAATTCTATATCGAAGAATTTTGGAAACTGCTTGAGGAAATCGCTGATTCCGGTTCAGTAAAAGTTAGCGAAGGCTTCTCTCATTCTTGTCATTCGGATCTTCTTCCTACCAAACCTAAAATTGAATTCAATGTTGTGCTCGATCGCGAAGAAGTAAAATCCACTTATAAGGATTTCAATGATGTGTATGGTCATCCCTATTGCCGCGAGATGAAAACTTATAAATGGGATGAAATTAAGCATCTGTTCACTCGCTTAACACTTAAGCAACTTAGCTTGATTGACACAAAACAACTTCACAAATGCAATATGATTGACAAGTCTTTGATGCAGGCTTGCAGCAATCTCGATATAGACGAAGTAAAACTGGCAATTAAAAACGGTGCAAACGTCAATGCGTTAAACGAAAACGGAGAGTCAGCCTTGCAGAATGCGGTCGAATATTTCAGCAGCAACGGCATGTCATTCGGTATGAAATATTCCGATGAAGAATATGAGTCAATCAAACAGATCAATTTTACCAAGTGCCGTGAAATCGTCGATTATCTTCTTGACAATGGCGCTGACATAGACCTGTTTGGAGTCGGAGGTATGCAACCGATTACATGCGCCTATTATGAACACAGCGTTGAGATGGTCAGGCATCTGCTTGAAAGAGGCTCCAATCCTAACTACAACAGTTATCGCGATGATGATGTCATATCATATGATAACGAGGATTCCCACCGATGCACAATACTTGATGTCATCTGCGGCTTGCTCATTGAAGAGTATGATGATACCGATAAACAGATTGAAAGCCTTGTACGCGAATATGGCGGTCGCCGCCTCTATTGGGATTATGATCCTTATAGAAATACGAGATTAAGGAAATATTACGTGAGCATGTCAGCCTCCAATCCTAATTATCTATTTTTTGATAATGACGGTTGGGGGATAGGGACGGAACAATCGCTCACCATTGAAGATGAAAATGGGGATCAGCAGACAATAAATCTTCCATGTCATGAAGAATTGAAGCAATGGCATGAGGAGTATAAGAACAATATTGACTCGGAAGGATACGATTGGCGCGCTTGGACAAAAAGAGGTCACATTCTTGCCTCATTTATTGCCCAAACGCTTCATTCTCAAATTGCGCTGTTCTTCCCTTACGGCAACGATGTGGAGCACAAATGGGACGGATGGAGCGAAAGTTACATATTAACCACCCTCCGGGAGCCCGAATTAATTGAATAAATTATGGATATCCACAAACTCACTAAGCCATATTTCCTGATAAATCCTGACTATGAGGGATGTCTTGGCTATTTTTCTGCCGACAATTGCAGCTATGGATGCGACGTTGACACTCTTGAACTTGATGGATTTGAGGATACTCCATTTATCGTGCCAGGTTTGGAAGCATGGTGCTGGGAATGGAATGACAACTCCCTAAAATTAATTCACGGGGAAGGAACAGATTTTAACTGGGACAACTGGCATAAAAGAGGCTTGGCTTTCGCGCAAATGCTTCGTCAGCTTGTGCCTGACAATATTGAAATCGTATATCGCAAGGGGACCGAGGATATTCTTCTCGAAAAGGTCACCAATTTCTACTTAGGTCCCGACACTACTTTTATTATCGGTGACTGCAATTTATATTCAGTTGATTATTTTGGCGATGAAGCTCAGATTGGCCATTTTCTTCCTATACCACTCCCCGGACTTGATAAATGGTGGCATGACTTTGATAACCATGTCGATTATGTCAACTCTTCAGCCGACCCAACCTTTGACTGGGCTTCGTGGACGGAGAAGGGTTGGGAACTTGTCAGAATCATTAGAGCGCATCTTCCTGAATCTGTTGTGGTGGAATATCGTAGTGGCTTCGAAATTGGGGAAGTATTTCCGATCAAACCACTTCGAGTGAACATGGATGGATCATTCACGATACTGACATAATGATGGCAGCATTCCCTTGTGATTAGTCGAGGTAGCGGTTGATGCGGGGAGCGAAAGTTGCGATGTCACGGGCTGGGAGACTGAGGCGCGTGGCGGTGGTTTGCCATTGCTGCATGGCTGCCTTTATTTCGGCGATAATGGCGGCGGCTCGGTCGTGAGGGAGCATGTAATCGTCGGATGATGCGAGGAGGATTCCGAGGTCGGCCTCGTTGGTCGAGCGGTTAATCAGGAGGCTCTGATGGTCGGACAATGTCGGGTTGAGGTCGTAAGCCGGTGAGAGTTCCCAGCCTCGACGGGTCAACAGGAAGCCGTGGTTGCGGAAATGGTCGTCGGAGTTGCCGACGATGATGTTGAAGGCCACGCGGCGGTAGAGTTCTTCGAGATTCTGCTCAACGTTGGCGCCATGCTGGAGGATGAAATCAACAATATCGGGATAGCCATAGCCGGTCGAGGCATTGTCGCCGTCGGTGAGGCCAAGCAATGTCAGAGCTGAGGCAAAATGAATGCGTTTACCATCGGCAGCGCGATCGAAGCGTTTTGACAAGAGGATATGGTAATCACCGCCGGAGATCAGTCGGGTGTCTGCCACGTTTATTCCGGCCTTGCGAGCCATGACATGACAAAAGTGTTCCCATGCCGCCACGTCGTAGTCATCTTTTCGCGAGGGAAATTTGGCGACGGTCAAAGAGCCGTCTTCATCAAGCACCGACGCTTTGGGTCGGGCACCGCCGAGCGATGTGCCGGGATGCAGGAGTTGCACAATCCATTTCTTTGACGGCAGCACATGTTCCTCCTCACTCAACTCGATTTCGTGAGCGGCGCGCATCAGTTCCCTGACGTTGGCCAATGGCGGCACTCGCAAGCTCTCCTCCGTGTTGATGAACGTCCCACCCTTTGTCTCGGCAAAACGGAATCCGCCCATACGCGAGAAGTCATCGATGCCGATCAGGTAGTCGAATGACGATAGCCTCCGAACGGCCCTCTTTTCATCGGTCGCAGCAATCTGTTCGCGACGATTGAGCAGCGTCCGGCCCCATCGGTCGGGCAACGCATCCGAGAAGCAAGCGAAAATCTCCTGCCCCGGCTGAGTGTACTGCGCTCCCAGATAATTGTTGAGATCGTCACTCAAGAACAGGCCATCATAATCCGCCAGCCATTCCTTGTCAAACTCAAATCCGTAGGTATCGTTGCCGCGCACCGAGTCATAGCTCAACTCCCCTATCAACTTCGGAGCCTTTAGCCAGTCAAAATCAGCGTAAACGTAAAGTTTCTTCATAGTCAGTCTTTCTTTGAGGCGCGGGTGCGGTGTTTGAGGTTGAGGTCTTGCAGAGTGCGGCCGAGTTTGTCTTCCTTGGCGATCAGGAGCAGGTCGTCGTCGAGCTGGAGAGCGTAGAGCACACGGGCATAGATGCCGATGGAAACCGTCGGCGAACCCTTCTCGATTCGGCCCACGGTCAGCGGTGAACAGGTGGCGCGCTCAGCCACCTGCGCGATGCTCAGATTGCGGCGCAGACGGGCCAGTTTTATCTGCTCGCCCATCTCAGCCATCTTCTGCTCCAGTTTTCGGGGCAATTTCGTTGCCATAGTGTTCTTTGCCATTGTCTAATTTTTAAGGTGCAAAGCGGCTTCGCCGATGACTTTGCCATATCTCATCGTATCTAATCGTGTGCAAAGATACGATTTTTATTTATTATATGATGTATTGAGCGCATAAAATTTTCCGAGAAAGTAACATTGTCGGCATAGTAACAGCCCCAAAGCATAAAACGCCCCCGGAATCTCCCCGAAAAAGCACCGTTTGTACGGCAAATCCGACTATTCAGCCAAAGGAATGCCATGCGTCTGCGACTCGTATGTTTTAGACGAGTGCCATGATCGCATCAAGTGGCGATTGCCCGTTTTTCCAAGCTGTGTCGGCAATGGAGTGCAGCGCGTGGAAGGCGTCAGCTCCTGTGTCGGAGCGGAAGCATCCGGAGATGTAAAATTTAGCTGAGAAGTGCGCCAGGTAACAGCTGAGAAGTGCGCCATTTCATAGGAGTTTCAAAGTTAAGATTTATTTGAT
>JBGUUQ010000067.1:0-4115 GCA_045133615.1 Muribaculaceae bacterium
TATCAGCCCATGCAGATAGATGTCGCATGAGCTGATAGTTAGAATTTGTTGAATATTGATAAAGACTTTATCTTCTGATATCAAACAACTTGTCGTAGTCGCTTTGGAAGTTGCGATAGGCGTTGCCCATCTCTTCGATGATGCGAAGGTGCACTTCTTGGTTGCCGTCATACCATTCGATAGGTGGATACCAATGGACATCGTTGCGTTTAGGAGCTGTCTTGAGTCTTATGCCTTGGAAGTAGTCGGCAGGCAGTCCCGAATCGCTTCGCGTCATCATAAATCCTTTCTTTTCCTTCTTGACCTTTTCGCTACCTGCTTCTACCCAGCCATATTCTGCCGAGTAAACTTGCAGAGTGCCACAAGTAAATTCGCCTGTCTCCTTGTCCATATCGAGCATTTCAAGACGATAATGACGAGGCACAATTGATGGCGACGACTCACCATTGAATGCCATTATTAATGCGAAGTATAGTGATGCCAACGAGTCGTCTCCACCGATCTTCAAGCCACCCAACGTCATGCAGCCTCCATCAAGCACCAACCAGTCTTTGCCGGACTCTTCGTCGTGCTGATAGCCGCTGATAAGCATAGGTGCAGCGAAGACGTAGGTCGAGAAATCGGGAGTCTTAATGCGTTGGGTCGGATCAAACATCGGCGCAATAAATCCGTAGGTGTTGTCGCCATACGGATTGGCATCGGCGCAGTTGGAACTTATCTGTGCGTAGAACGCAATATCCTTACTGATACCGTCGCCAAAATCTATCGTTTTGTTTCCTTGATAAGAGTCGGAAGCAACAGGTGGCACGACCTCCTCTTTCTTGACAAATTTCACATGGATAGAGATGTCGCTTGTGACCGGAAAATATTTGCCCGGAGTGACAGAAAAGAGGTTGGCAGCATCGACATCGACGTATGCTATCGCCCAATCTTCGGCGGGTTTGGCAGTGAGTGTAGAATTTTCGCCGTAGATGAATGGACCGGGAGGTGATACAAATGCTTTGCCCTCACCCTCTTGTGTGACTGTGATTCTGTATTGCTTAGGCACGACAGTAGTCGGTCCGATCGCCGGGTCGTCAAGAGTTGGTGGATCTACCGGTGGATCTACCGGTGGATCTACCGGAGGAACGACAGGATCAACCGGCTCAACAGGCCAAGGCTCGTTGCGAGCTTCGTTGACCGGCTTGGTGCAGAACACCCATAGGATTTCGCCGTCGGGACGAATGTAGCCACAATAGTCGCCGGTGATGCCGTAGGCTGTGAGATTCCATATTGCTATGCCATCATTTGTGAATGGCTGATAATGGCGTATATCGACATCGCCATATTCGTAGCACCCCAAGATGCCTTGACCGTCGTAGGTCATCACCCATTCGGTGGATTCGACATGATTTATGATGCCCAGACCGATAGGGTCGAAGCGTGGTTGATACTTTAGAGAGTGGACACCATCGAAACTCCTGTAACTATAAGTGCGAAGCTTCTCGAAGCGTCGATTGATCATGCTGACCTCGTCGTCATTATCCGAAATGTAGGCGTATCCACCATAGAATGGGGAAGCATAGTCGTAAGAAGCCAAGAGGTTGAAATTGGTGTCGTAGTAGTGGTATTTTTCCTCTTTTACAATGTAGAAGATGCCATCTCTGACCGGTGATGTCTTTTCAAAAATGCTCCATGTTGAGCCTGTCACGCCACTATGAAATACAATCTTTCCGGTGGTGTCGATCAAGCATAATTCGCCATCAGAAGCGACAATCTTATTGGAGTCTTTAATCACAGCCCAAGCATATCCCTCGCTGAAATCACCGACGACGACAAATCGTCCGTCGGCAGGGATTACCTCCTTGCCGTTGGCATCGATGAAACCCCAGCTATTATAAGATGATGAATAAGCTCGCAGACCGTCACAAAGCGGACGCATGACTTGCTTATTATCGCCATATACTTTAAGGTTGGGATAGACCTTTTCTCCTCTGACATTGATATAGAAGTATTGCGTTTTGCCGTAGGAAGATTGAGTGACGACGGCCAATCCGTCTTTAAATGTAGTCACCTCTTTCCAAGAGGGGTCCATCTCTTTGATAGAGCCATCGGTGTAGAGCAAGCAGATGACCTTGTGTCCTTGAGCATTTGCCACAGTGCGACGCGCTGAAGCGACACCACTATTGAAGAGCGGATATTTCTGACCTAAAACATCTGATTCGTTGCAATACTCCCACTCGGCATTCAATAGTTTCTCGCCCGTAATTTTCCAGAACGAGTATTTACTGCCCTGGTCGATAGCGAAAACGCCATCGTTCACAGGCGAAATACGATAAGAGCGAGGAATCTCCATGAATAGCGTGTTCTTGGTGATATACGGACTTTGAAATTGGTTAGACTCTGCCTCTTCCCAGTCGCTATCGTCTATCTCAACCGCCACCTCTTGGGGGCTGCCTTCGCTTTGCTCGACGAGTTGCATCTGCTCTTCAGACTCCTCTTTACTCTGTTTCTTCTTATTCTTTTGAGTCGGGTCGTTCAGAAACTCGTTGGCTTCCTCGAGCTTCTTATTGACCTTCTCCAATCCCTTGCTCAACTTTTTGAGGAATTGCGCTTCGACCGGTTGCGAAGTCGCAAACATTGCCACAATAAGCAGACAAAGGAGTGCTGACAGTTTGGATTTATTTAGCTTCATAATATCTATGTGGGATTTATCGGTTGTAGATTCCATCGTCATTCGACAGACACGGCTGCCGGCCGACCTGATGCACAACCACCGAGACCTCCCGGTGAAGAAAAGTCTCGGTGTAGTCGAGTGATAATCAGAGCGTAAGTTTAATGCTTACTTCTTGACCTGTTGCTTCCAGACGCCATCGACAAGCACTAATTCGAAAATCTGTGTCTGAGTTGTGCCATCGCCGTAAGTGATGTCATACTTCACCTTGGCAGACTTGCCATCTTCCGCAATTTCTTCACTTACGAGCGTGTAAGACACGATGCCTTGTTTCTCATCGATCATCTTTGAGCCTTTCTCGTCAAACATTGCAAGAAACATCTGCTTAGCCTGTTCTTGTTCTTCGGCTTTCATCTGGCTGTAGTCGATAGTTTCGACAAGAGCTTTGAAGTCTTTTGCCTTAAGAAGTTCAATACATTCTTTAGCAGCATCGGCAGGAGTCGCCTGACCGCCACAAGATGTCATTGCAAACACTGCAAACATCATCACAAAAGCAAAAAATAATTTTTTCATAATTGATAGATTTTAGGATTTATAAGATTGTTAATAACTGAATATCGTCTTCAGACCATCGTTGAAATATATATCCGACGGCATCAATATGCTATCGCCTAAGCCCACCATGTTGATACGGCTGATGCGACCTTGAGCCAAGTCTACACCTATGTCGGCAAATAGCCGTTGCAACAACTCTGTGCAATAGAGTTTCGTAGTGTCCTCAAGGCTATAGGAATGGTCAAACTCAACTTGTCGGCGTGCAATCTCCAGAGCCTTGCGATTAAGCCTGCTACGTTGCACCGAGTCAAGCGTCAACCGCCGTATCTCGCCACGCGTCGACTGCTCGGCTGAGAAAAAACTCTCTATCTTCTCAGCCCTGACTATGTCCTCACCACTCTGTCCGGGCACTCGCCCCGGCACGGCATGCACCACCACCGGCCCGCTATCGCTCAGAGCGACAACCCCCACATGGGAATACTGCCCATGCACATCGGAGTAGTCGACCATATCGCTTGCCACTCCCTCGCCACGACGAAACACGATGTCGCCTGCACACAATTCATCTTTGGGCAACGACACACCGTCGACTTTAGCATCATCGCTGCAACCATAAGCCGCAACGACAGCAATGAGCGAAAGGAGCATTAGAGCAAGTCGAGTCATGGGTCTATAGTGTCGGGAGACGGCAATGCCATCGGTTGATATAGTCGCAAAGATAAGCAAAATACCGCCAAATGTTGCTTCATTTTGTCAAAACAATGCGTCAAATCGTCAAAAACGCAGGTTTTAGGGGGACATTGCCAAACTTCCGTGGAAAAGCTAAACGGATGAGTAATAAAACGGAGATGATTACAGTTATATGAATACCTATCATATAATCCATCCCATACCCTATGGCATCACA
>JBGUUQ010000068.1:0-2252 GCA_045133615.1 Muribaculaceae bacterium
TTGGTAGCAGATAGAAGCAACTGGACCGCGAGTGTTACGAGCGATTTCCTTAGCACCTTCTACATCACCCTTTTCCAAAGCACCTTCGATGTTAGCCAACAACTTCTTAGTGTTAACTTCAGCCAAAGACAAGTAAACGATACGTTCGATACAGAATGCCAAACCGATTACCAAAGCGATAGCAGGCAATGACATAAAGCCAGCGTCACCTTCGATAAACTTAGTCTTCAATTCCTTGTGGATACCACCTTCTTCAACAACTGCTGTTTCAGCCGGAGCTGCGTCCTGAGCCATTACAGATACTGGAGCAAATGTCAAAGCTCCCATCAATGCAAGCATTGCAAATAACTTTTTCATTGTGTGTAATTTTTAAGATTAATTGATTAATTTATTTATACAATATATATTTTTTCCAACTTGTACGGGTTATTTATTATATAGCCCTCTCTGCGGAGAGAGCGGGATTCGAACCCGCGAAACGCTTTTGACGTTTACACGCTTTCCAGGCGTGCCTCTTCAACCACTCGAGCACCACTCCGGTTGATTGCTATTGCTTCGGTCTTTCTGTCAAATTTGCTCACAAAAATGGACGAAATTACGGCCTTCAGCGCAAAAGCGATGCGAAGTTAATGCTTTTATTTGGATAAACAATGTTTTTACACCTGTTTTGTGATTATTTTTTAGTAATTTTGCCCTCGTTAAACCACAGCGTAATCGCAAGATGTGATTGTAAAGGCTGTGAAGTGTAACTAAATAGATGTCTTAATGAAGAAGAATCGATTTTTAGTGATGGCTTTGACTTGTGTGGCATTGTGTGGCTGCGGAGGTAAGGAGAAGTCAATCGACAATGCAGAGTTGTTTAAGTCTGCAAAGAATGATGCCGAGAAGGTGGCTATCGTTATGAAAAGTGCAACGCCCGACTCGGTGGCACGTTTTATCTGCAATACTGCCCTCGGCTTGAATAAGGGTGTCAGCATTGATACGCTGCAGTCTGCGGTGCTTTATGCTTATGAGCACTATGCAGATGAGAATCTAATGAAGTTTAGCGACGAGTTTGACAACTATTCTTCGTCGTTGCCTTTGGCTCAAAAGATGAAGATTATGTCGCTTGCAGCGCTTACCGACCCTGACGGATTGGGCTACAAGTTGGGTATCGAATACGCTATTCAAATTCGCGACAATGCGATGACTCTCAAAGAGATAGATAGAGATATGGCGGAGCTGAAGAAGGCGTGCGGAGATGATACGGAGATGTACGATCGTGTGCTCAACGGACTCAGTATCGCGCTTTCGATGCCTGAGTTTGCCGACCTTCCGAAAGAGGTGATCGAGAAATACACCCATGCTCCTGCGATAAAGGTGAAGCGTGCTACGGTCGTAGCCCCTGTGGAGGAAGAGCCGACAGCGAAGTCGGAAGAAGTGGCCGCTGACTCTATCCAATAAATTGCTCTCTCAAAAAATATAAACTGAAAGTATAGAAGCTTCTAACGATAACGAAGTATGAAAGAAGTAAAAGAATATTCGTTGATGGTGGAGAATGCGATTAAGTCGCTCGGTCTGCCTGTGGAAAAACTTGATGGTCTCTATTCTCCTATCGTGTATGGTATGGCTGAAGGGGGTAAGCGTCTTCGTCCGGTGATGACGCTGATGGCATGTGAGGCGTTTGGTGCAGATGCTCAGAAAGCTATCCATGCCGGTGTCGGACTTGAGATGTATCACAATTTCACGTTGCTTCACGACGATGTGATGGACAATTCCGATGTGCGTCGCGGTCGTCCTACGGTGCACCGTAAGTGGGATGCCAACACAGCTATCTTGTCGGGCGACACAATGCTGACGCTCGCTACTCAACTGATGATGCGTGTCGATGATGCGTGTCTGCGCAGCGTGCTTGAGACTTTCAACGATATGTCGATCAATGTCTTTGAAGGTCAGCAGTGGGATATGGATTTTGAGAAGCGCGACGATGTCACGCTCGACGAGTATATGACTATGATTACAGGCAAGACATCGGCATTGCTCGGTTGTGCGGCAAAGGTCGGTGCGTTGATTGCCGGAGCTTCGGCCGAAGATGCTCAAGCGATGTACGTCTTCGGTGTGTCGTTGGGCTTGGCGTTCCAAATCAAGGACGACTACCTTGATGTTTATGGCGATCCTGCTACATTCGGTAAACCTATCGGTGGCGATATTCTCAACAACAAGAAGACCTACTTGATGCTCCTCGGCTTGTCGTCCGACAAGGGTGACGCTTT